>JAPOWB010000001.1 GCA_026707815.1 Candidatus Saccharimonadota bacterium | reverse complement strand
TCTCTCAAACTAAATAATAGCTATTAATCTGTCTAATAAAAAGAAACTTGACAAAATTACCATCAGCATCATGCCATTCAGCTTTAATCAAATTACCATCATCATATTTATTTATGTAATACCACTCTAAATTACCACTATCATCATAGTATTCTCTTTTAATCACATTACCATCAGCATCACAAGTATGTTTTCTGGTATCTGTATCTTTAGGACATTCTATTTTATCTTTGGGGGCATCAGCTGGCTTTACTTCATCACCACTAGTTAAAGCATAGATGGTTATACCTATCCCAACCAGTAAGACAATGATGCTGGTAAGAATAATGATTAGCTTTTTATTCATTTAATATAAGTATATCTCATATATCTCATAATCAATTACCAAAAACAAAACCCCAGTTAACATAATTTTAAGATAATTCAGTAGCCAATCAAAAAGCCCCCTATGAAAGGAGCTTAATTGATGCCTAGAGCTAAATCCTAGTTATTTGTATATTCGTAGCTATAAATCTTCCAAATACCCGAAGCATAGGCTGGATAATCACTAGTACCATCAGCATAAGTATTGCAACCTCCATTGTCTATGGCTATTTCTGCAGTTTGCTTCCTAGCATGGCCATATTTGTACTTATCAGAATGTTCATGTTTAATTGAGCCAGCTTTAATAGTGATATTTGAGCTGTGTGGGGCAACACTACTTACATCGCCTTGTGTCATACCAACATAACAATGGTAAACAGCAGGATTAGAGGGATAGGCTACATCTATATCTAAACAAATTCTTTGAGGTACATCTTTCATAGGGTCATGGATTGTGGGGAATTTTAAAGCACATACTTTATACATGCCATTTCTCTCAAACTGAATTTTATTAGTAATAAGAGTGCCATCTTTATTTGTGAATTTGCCGTAATGCTGATGTATCACTTCCACATATTCTCCATTAGCATCAGGCAAATAATAATGAGCAACCACATCCCAGTTCATACCATTGAGATTCCTGTGTATTTGCCAGCCATTCCTATTACCACTAGAGAAAGTGTATTTATCGGCAATTCTTCTTGTTTTGCCAAAAGGGATACATATAAGTCTATCTCTAGCAGTATTTATCCCACCACTATTATAGTCTCGGAATTCAGCTTTAAAGTAATGTCCGTCATAATCATCTCCTGCAGATTTTCTTTTAATATTGGTATTACTATGTTTATTATCAGCAGGTAAAGAATTAGGGTCATATACAAGCACCACAGGTGGAGTTGGAGAGGAAGCACTAAGTATCTTATATTTAGTATGACAATTACCACCAGTTTTAGAATAGTTTTTAACTTTGATTATGTCACGGGCATCGCCTGTCATTTGTACCTGAAATGTTATTTTATCACTTTGACGAATTATGCGAGGTCGTATTCTATTTCTATATACCCAATATCTATCTACTTCTTGTACGCCTGTTTTAGTTTGAGCGTTTGCAGTATTATTACCACTTAAAACTATTGCTCCCAGTATGAGAGTTGCTAGTAATAAAATGGGTAAGGTTATATATATATATATATATATATTGAGTTTCTTGTTTTTATCATAATGAAGCACATTATACCATAATCATTGTATGATGGCGTTGTTAAAACTAGTTACAATCTAGATACATTAATTAATAAAAAATGCTAGGATTCTGATCTAGTTCCCTAGCATTGCTCTGAATTGCGCTTTATTAGTCAAAATAGACTTGATTGGGAAGTTGGTACGTTGGAGATTGTGCTATATCAGTCACTCGCAAATTAGACTCAAGCTTCATTGACTCTATGTGTAAAGCTTGGTTTTCGTATTCCAGCTGAGCTTTTTGATTGTTGAGAGTATTAATTTCATAATTATCATAACTCACATTATTGACTTGGACTGCATAAAAAACTATCAATAAAATCAAAATACCAATGACTGGGATAATTGTTGCTCTTCGCTTCGTAAACCAAGAAACTCCTCCTTTGGTGGATGGAGACTGAATAGCGTACGAATTTTTATTGGTCACATATATATTGCGACTGCGTCCTAAATTGGTAAGATGAGCGTATGTCATTGATTGGTTTTATGTATAGTTTTTTATGTTGTATTTTGTTATTTTGAGAAGAAAAAATTTGAATAATCTTTTTATTTTTCTTAATAGCAATCAGTATAGATAAAAAAGATCAAAAATCTAGAGAAAATCCGACTGATAACAACTGATTAACAATCGAATCTTTGGAAATTATCAATAAAACTAATTGAAAGATTGTTAGTTTTTGAAACTTGTAAACGCCTTAGTGATAAGCAGATAGAATCACCAAAGCTGAATGACGTTGACGAACTGGTACAAGTCGTGGGTCATGTCTGATAATTGATACGGGAATCAGCATATCAATTGTGCCTCCTTTTGTTTGTAATAACTACTACTTAGATGTGATGCAGGAAGCGTAGTTTAGCACTTCGGCAACGAGGATTTAAAGCAATAGTTTTTGAATTGGGAATAATTGGTTTTTTATCCTTTAAAAGAAAAGAAGTATCATATAGCCCATCAGCTAAATCTCTGAAAGCTAATTTTACGAGCCGATCTTCAAGGCTATGAAAACTGATAATCGCCAGTCTTCCACTTGGCTTTAATAATTTTGGAGCAATAGTTAAGAAATTTTCTAGGTTTGACAATTCATCGTTGAGCCAGATTCTCAAAGCCATAAAGATTTGAGTGGCTGGATGAATCCGAAACCGAGTTTTTGATAAATGTCGTTGTCGAATTTTAACATTTTTGACTAATTGTGCTAAATCGAAGGTGGTTTGGGGTTGTTCTATTATAATTTTTCTGGCAATGGCTGAGGCATGTTTTTCCTGAGCGTATTCTTTGAGAATACGACTTAAAGTCGTTTCATCGACGTCTTTCAGCTTTTGCCTTAAACTTAAACCTTGCTGATTATTAAAACGCATATCTAAAGGAGCATTATGTCGAAAGCTGAAGCCCCTATCCGATTGATCTAACTGCATTGAAGATAATCCTAAATCAGCAAGAATCATATCGAAAGTAAGATTCTGTCTAAGAAAAACTTCACTCTGCCGAGCGAAGTTGGAGTTATAAATTTGAGCTTGTTTAAATTCAAGCCTCAAAGAATCAATGGTTTGAGGATCAATATCAATTAGGGTTAGGTTTTGATCAGTAATAAATTGAGCAATGGCTCGGGCATGACCTCCCCCACCAGCGGTAGCATCCAGATAAGTTTCGCCAGTTTGAGGATTCAGACCAGCCAAAACTTCCTGTAAGAGGACTGGTTTGTGTTTCAGCTTAGAGTTTAAGTTCATTACTTTGACAGTCAATATTTTGTTTTTACGAAATTTTTGTTTTTGTAAGAGAAATTCTAAATGAAGATAATGACATTTAATGCAGTTGCCATCATGTTAACATAAAAGACATTGAATAGCGGTTAGAAAGCATCCTAATGTACAAACATCTAGAAAAATAAGAGACTATAAAAGCTAAAAGAGAAAATGTGGAGTTTTAAGAATTGTTTTAGAGTTATAACAAGTGCAAAGTTTGACTTTTACGACGAAACTTTTCAAGCGTCGACTGACTGTCAAAACAATGAACTTAAATCTGACTATTTTATAAATTATTCCGTTAAATTGTTAAGGTACCCGATTAAAAATTAACGTTGAGATTTTCAAATCAGTGGTTTTTGTTTTCAAGGATGAGATTTAACTTTCGTCCTTCCACTTGCTGACAGTATACTATTTTTATGCTATTTTTTCAATGACGAAAAGACTGATATTACTGATATAAGCCTGTAAATGGTCAGATTTTACAACGCTACACAGATATATATGAACACAAAATTAATCTCAACAAAATTTACAAAATATTAAGAGAGACTTTAGACTACAACAATAATTATTTTTTCTTAGCAGATTGAGGAAATAGATGAATTTCATGATGCAAGACTTTCTTCAATCTTTCCCTCTTAGACCTTCTAACTGGTTTGACCTTAATTTCCTCGCCAGTATTCACCTTTCGTTTTTTTGTATAAGATAACGAATCTTTATATTTATTGAGTTCTATAATATAAGTATCGAAAGATTTGAAGAGAGATGAATAAAACTGAGGTACAATGATTTTTTTTAATTTATTTTTTTCAAATAGATAATTTATTAAGCTGGTAAAATCTCCATCACCTGAGACAATGATAGCCTTATCATAATTATGATATTCTCGCCAAACACCAATAGTTAAATCAACATCCACATTGCCTTTAACTTCCCCATTACCCTCCTTATCTTTATTGGTATGGTTGCTGGATAAAGTTTGCTTTAGATTAATATTGAAACCATTGTTATTAAGTTGAACATACAGATCTTGATTGGCGAACATATAACCAATATACATATGAGCTTGAGACACATTGTATTCCTGAGCCAACCATTTTCGAAAAGCCCCCCAATCAATTTTCCAGCCAGCATTCTCAATGCCTTTGGCAATATTCTGGGCATCGATAAAAGCAAAAACCCTCTCATGATGATTTGAGGTTTTGAAAACTACCTTACGCAACCGATTCTTCATCCGACGAAGATGAGAAGAATCGATTAAACTGCCTGATTGCATAATCGATTAATATAATAAATTGATAAATAATTTCCAATTTTTCAATTGAAATAGAATTTATAAAGTTAATGCCATTATATCACTTTCAGATGAAAAATGTGTCTCTCAACGCTCTCTTTTTGTTAAGAATTCTTCCTCGAATCATCTTCTGAAGATTCTGGCTGGAAATCTTCCGCAGACAATCCTTGATTAGGAAGATTACCCTTTTCTTGGACTGATTTGGCTATTTCTTCTAAGGCATGTAGAGGTTCTTCCAAATTAGCCGATGGCGTTTCTATCTGTAGTTCAGAAACATTATCTGATTGATGTGACGCAGAATCAATTATTTGAGTATCCGAATCTAAGGATTGATCGATAGATTCTGTCACAGTGTGAGATTGCGAATCCGTCGAAGAAATCTCCGAAATATCCTTAATATTATGAGCAAAAACATCAGATTGCTCATAAAAACCTTCTGGAACTGGTGGAGATTGGTTGTCGTTAAAGAGTGGTGGAATTGATTCTTGAGTCTTTCTATAGCGTTTGAAAAAGTAATAAAAACCAAATAAAACTACCAATCCACTGGCAATAATCAAAATTATTGGAACTGGTGATTGATTGACATTATTTACTTCGGTAGATGCTGAGGCTGGAGTCGGTGGTTGTTGCTGATCTAACACTTCTTCTGAAGTCTCAGCCGCTATTTCCTGATCCTCAGGATTTTCAGAATCTTCCGCTTCCTCTTCTGAGACTGAAGGACTCGCAACATAGTGAGCGCTAAAATCATCAGCCTTAAGACAAATGGCATTACTATCATGATTACAAATCACCTCAACACTCAAATTTGACCATCTAGCATCATCTTGCAGAAGATCTTGCAAAGTTTTTTTATCTTCACTGGATAATTGGAATATTTTATTAGCTCCCGCTAATAAGCCTAATTTATTAGTAGATTGTAGATTGTATTCATGGGAAACGTTATTGATATCTATATTCAATTTAACACTTGGAGTTACATACCATTTCTGAGTATTTTTAAGTTGAATTTGAATATCTCCTTGGGGATTAATGACCGTTTGATCAAGAATCTCCAGTGTCTCTTCATCAAAACTAGATGTTTCTGATACGGTTTTAATGTTTAGGATCAGAATATAGCTACCCAGCACTTCAGAATCATTGCCCTCAGATGCTTGAGATTCAAATATGATACCACTCACGTAGCTCCCAGTAGTCTGATTTTCATCGACGGTAATAATTATATCTAATTCATTGACATCTTCACTGGCTAAATTGATCAAAGCTTCGGGACCTGAAAACCACTGGCTAATATCTGTCTCAGGGCTATCATTAAAAGCTAGATAAAGCTGATTATCATTGCGTAAATTGACGAACTTGATTTTGGGAGGACTGCTATCGTCAAAATCTTGCTGATTGGCAAATCTCAAAGTGACTGTCTTTGAAATTGAATCTGCTTCAGACAATACAATATCAATAACTTCAAACAATTGCTGATCTTCATGCTGAATAACCCCCAATTTAAGAATATCTGTTTCAGTATTCAACTGAGCTTGAACTATCCAAAATTGATAGGCAGCAAACCAGATTGACAAACTCAAGGCGATTAAAAAGCCTAAAACAAACTGTAATTTAAATATTATGCGGTAAGCCCTATCTGACATTATAATGAGTAAATCTATTCAATATCATACACTACAAAGCACTGATTTTCAGACGTTTTTGCTGTAAATCATCTCGACTACGAACAGTAACAGTATCATCTTCTAAAGTTTGAAAATCAATAACTATGCAAGCCGGTGTACCAACTTCGTCTTGGCGACGATAACGTTTACCGATGTTGCCATGATCATCCCAAACTACACAACCATATTTAGCTTGCAAATTCTTAAAAACTGTCAAAGCTTTGGTAATTAGATCTGCTTTATTGTTGACCAAGGGACTGACAGCATATTTAATCGGAGCTAAACCAGCTGGCAAGGCCAAGTAAACACGCTTATTTTCTTCATCAACCTTGTAAGCAGATTGCAAAACAGCCAGCAACAGTCTTTCTACCCCGATAGAGGGTTCAATGCAAACAGGCAAGAATTTAGATTGGGTTTTTTTATCGATATATTCTAAGCTTTTACCACTTAAATCTTGATGCTGTCTTAAATCGTAATCTCCTCTATAAGCTAGACCATAGAGTTCCTTTTCACCAAATGGAAAAGCAAATTGCATATCAATTGTTCTCTGGCTATAGTGAGCTCGTTCAGATTCTGGAACTTCAAGTTCAGTCAATGAATCCAAAGAAATACCTAAACTAACAAGCCAATCATTTAAATCAATCTTTATCTGATCAAAGATTGTCTGCCATTGAGATGGAGGACAAAAATATTCAATCTCCAGCATCTCAAATTCTCGAGATCTAAAAACAAAATCCCGAGGACTAATTTCATTCCTAAAAGCTTTGCCAATTTGAGCTATACCGAAAGGTAAATCAGGCTGGAAACTATCGATTAAATTCTTGAAATTAACGAAGATACCTTGGGCAGTCTCCGGTCTCAAATAAACAGTTTGAGCCCGCTCATCTTGAGCCCCAATGCGAGTCTGAAACATGAGGTTAAATTGATTCAATCTAGATAATGGATTGCTATCAGGGCTTTTAATTTGATTATCATCTATCAGACTTTGTAATTCTTTCAAATTCAAACCTTCAACTTCAAAGCCCTGATCTTCCAGTAAATGATCAGCTCTATAATCAATCTTAGTCACCTGATCTTTAACAATGGGATCAACAAAACCTTCTAAATGCCCGCTAGCTTGCCAAACTTGAGGATTCATTAAAATTGCACTGTCCAAACCATATATGTCAGATCTTTTTTCGACAAAGGTTTGCCACCAAGATTGTAAAATATTACGCTTGAGCTGAACCCCAAGTGGTCCTAAATCCCAAGTTCCGCTTAAGCCCCCATAAATTTCACTGCCCTGATAAAGAAACCCCCGTCGTTTACATAGACTAACAATATCTTCAAGTTTTATATCTAACATATTTTATATTCTCTGAGATATTTAATTATTCTTCTATACTTCTAATAAAAGCTTAGGAACGCTGAAAGAGGCTGGGATACGCCATTTATTAGTGATTTAATCTGGTAATTTATAGGGAATTTCTTCGTCCTTTGCAACAAGGTCAAGGTATCTGTTAGAGATATATGAATTTCCACCCTGCTTAGTCATCTGCTCAGCAGTAAGATGATTTGACGTAGGGCTGTGGATATCATTAATAAACAACCGGCTCCCCTGTCCTTTCAGTCGAACACCTGTAATGGGATTGTCATCACTACGTGCGTCCATTTCATCTAAGGTCATCAAACGTCTGTGATATGTTCTTGTATCTACAGCACCGTTAGCATAAGTATAAACATCAGCTCTGGGTGTACCACCAAAGGAATACCATCTTTCAGTTTGATCTCCATTGGTCAATTCAACTCGTTTATATAATAAGTAATTGTTGATAAAATTTTTCTGGATTTTGATACCATCTTGCCTTTTATATATTTCACAAAAATGATGATCTGCAATATGGGGATTGCTCTCCCTAGGTTTGACAGAGGAAATAGTTTCGATAGTAGTTCCCTCATGATCTTCATATTGTGTGCAAATTTCATCTTTTTCCTGATTAGTTTCAGTATTGATTAATGTTAATTGATCTTTCTCATAATCAACTGATAGCTTAGCCTCGCCATGATAAGGATGCTGCTTTTCTATACCCACAAATTCAGGAAAATCTTTATCGTTTTCATCCAATACTCCCAGTATTTCAGATTTGTTATCTAATACAGACTCAGATTGGCTCACTTGGGTCTCTTGCTTATGAGTATTCTGCTGAGTATCCGATAACTCATCCTGATTTTCGTTTGACTGATATCTAAGAGAATGGGAAATTTGATTTGGCTGGTTCGAAGCTGGAAGCTCTTGGGATGCTTCAAATGGAGATTCAGAGACCCTATCAGGCAGTGATGTGGGAACTCCCATTGATTGAGTATCAAAGCTTTGATGAGAAGTTGGCTTTTCCGAGGGAGGATTTTCGGAAGGAGTGACTGTTTCAATGGATTGAGGCATTTCTGATTTTAATGAAATATCACCTGCGACTTCCAATTCTGCGGAATTTCTAAATCGTGTATCATGCAGTTCTTTTAAAAAATCCGCTTGCTCTTCTGATGTTTTAAATGTTGTATTCATATTTTTATCTTATTATTTATCATCAATATAGCATAAAGCTAGGGAATTAACTATAAAACTTAAATCCGAGACAGCGACTCGACTAGAGTCATTTGTTTTGAAGCTTTAAAATCAACTCCTAAACCTCGGTAAGTTTGATTGACAAACAGATTAATATGAGATCCCATAAACCGATAAATAGCATTAGCCAGAATTAAACCACCTCCTAAACCAAAAAGATTTTTGGATTGAACTTTATTCGGACTAGTCATCTCTGTTTGGTTTAAAAATCGTTGGTTGGGATTAAAAAATCTCAAATTAGGAATTCTGTTACAGCTAGCTTTAATATATAAAAATTTTTGTTTTTGACGATGTAAATCATTTAATAAACTGCAGAGTAAACTATAAGTAGCATGATCAAAAGCGGGTTTGATTAAACTAACGGACATTTTTTTGGGATGCTTGCATTCAAAAGTTAATTTAATATCGTATAGCTTTGCCAAAGGTGAGATTTTATGCAAAATTTCTTCAGTAGAAGCTGATAGAGAATGATAGGAAAAATCATCTCGAGCTAATAAAGATTGTTCTAGCTTTTGAGCATACAGAAAAACATCGAATAATGTGACAATCTGATCAGCTATCATTTGACTGGCTGATAAATTTTCTTCCCGAAGGAGTTTTTGTAATTCCAAAAGAGGTGTTTTGATATCTGTCAAAGCATTATAAATATTAGATGAGCCTAATGTTTGTTTTTGCATTTTTAAAATTTCTTAGCTACTAAAATTATAGCACTAAGTTTCAGGCTTACCATTTCGTCGAGAATTACCTAAAATCCAGCCTCCTTTCCGTTTTAAAGCAGACTTATTGATGCCATGGCGCAAAGCTTGATGATAGAACCACAAGCCAAAAGGAGCTAAAAGAACTAATTTACCAATTCTATATATTAAGGTTGCTGATAAAGTTAAAGCTCTGTCCTCAACCCCAGCGATGGCTAAAATACTAACCATTAAAGCTTCGTAAACTCCTGCTCCACCAGGTAAGATAACGACTAGACCAGCAAAATTGGCAATTGCATAAGCTAAAATAATCGCCCCTGGATTAATAGCCACCCCAAAAGCTAAAAAGATAACATACAAAGTCAACAAATCGAACAGATTAACTGCCAAAGCCCATAGAAAAGGCATTTTTAAAGCCTTAAAATTTCGATGTAATTCCTTATAGCCTAGATGAAATTCCTTTAAAACTCGCTCAACTTTGGTCATATTAATTAATTCCTTGCCTCGAGTTTTATAAGGCAACAAAGCGCTCAAATGATTGATAGTCTTAGGCAGCCAAGAGATAAAACCTTGAATTCTTTGCTGATCTGAAACCAGAAAAACAAAGATTGCAACTCCGAATAAAGTCAAAGAAAAGATGGACGAACCAACTAGAATGACTAAACTGCCGGCTTTTCCGGTAATAGCTAGAAGCAATAGACCTAAACCTAAAAAGACTAAAAAACTGACAAAAGTTGTGGCAAAGCGAACTACTTGAGCTAAGGTTGAGGCGGCGATATTAATACCAGCTGGTTGAAGACGAAGACTGAGATAAGTAAAACCAGCCACTCCCCCACTTGGCAAGGCAATATTTATAAATTGCAACTCCGTAGCTATTTTATAGAGTTCTAACAGTTTCAATTGACCTAAAATGGCTAGACTTTTGAAGTAGGAGAAATAAAGATGAGCAACTGAAACTACGACCAAAAATTGTAGAGGAATAGCTAGAATGAGAATCCACCACATTAATTCTGTTACCTTATTGAAAGCTTCTAGAATATCAGACCAAGTTAGGAGAATCAGTAAAATTAAAGCTCCAAAAATAAATAAATTGACAATTAGCTTAATTTTCGACATGTGATTTTGTTTAAAATAACAACTAACATTATATATGAAGCTAATTGATTAATTTATTAACTTTAGATATTCTAATAGAAGTTAATTAATTCACTGATTAAAAAATGTCAAAAGTTAAAGGACAAGGTAGTTCTAAAAATAACCACAAAACTGCTGGTAAACGTCTGGGAGTAAAATTGACTGATGGTCAACAAATCTTCAAAGGACAGATTATCATCCGACAAGTTGGTCTAACCAAAAGAGCTGGCGTTGGCACTTATGTCAGCAGAAACTTTACTATTCATGCTGCTAAAGATGGGGTTGTTCGCTACAAGAAAAAAAGATTTATGAGATTCAATAAAAGAACTGCTCCTAGAACAGTTGTCAATGTCGAATAAAATAAATTAGATAGCAACAGATTTCTTAACTGCTCTTAAAAAAGCAACGATGAGGGGGTGGGGATTCATTGGTCTAGAAGAGAACTCGGGATGAAATTGACAGCCTATCATGAAATTTTGCTGGGGTATTTCAACAATTTCTACTAATTTATTTTCAGGACAAATACCGCTAATCTGTAATCCTGCTGATTCTAAATGTTGAGTATATTCAGGATTAAATTCGAATCTATGACGATGTCTTTCCTTGATTAGACTTTGATTATATATCTGCCGAGCTTGACTGCCCTTTTTCAAGTGACATTCATAACTACCCAGCCTCATAGTCCCTCCCGTCATATATAAATCTTTTTGACCTTCCAAATAAGTAATAACTAGTTGTTGACCTTTGGGATTAAATTCTTTGGAATTAGCTTGAGATAATCCATGTAACCGAGCATAGGCAATTGTCATAATCTGCATACCTAGACAAATGCCTAAATAGGGAACATTGTTATGAATGGCATAGGTGGCAGCTTGAATCATGCCATTGATACCTCTCTCGCCAAAGCCCCCAGGAATTAAAATCCCGTCAAATTTCATTAATTCTAAAACGGTTTCTGATGAACTTAAATTCTCTAAATGCTTGGCATCTACCCAGACTAATTCTAAATCTACTTGAGTTGTCCAAGCGGCTGCTTTCATGGCTTCGATTAGAGAGTGGTAAGTATCTAAATTGTCTAAATATTTAGCAATCATGCCAATTTTGACAGGGCGATGATAGGTTTTAATCGCCCGACGAACAATATTTCTCCATACAGATAGATTGGCTTTAGGAGATTTACCTAACCAAGATGCAATATATGGTGTAATATTTTGTTTTTCTAAAATTAAAGGTACTTGATAAACAGATTGAGCATTTTCTAAAATGCCAATCTTCTCTTTTTCGATTCCTGTAAATAAATTCAATTTTTGGCGCAATTGTTGATGATTGGCTTTTGTCTCGCATCGGGCGACCAGAATATCTGGAATGATGCCAATACTTCTCAAATCTCTGACTGAATTTTGAGCTGGCTTAGTTTTAACTTCACCTGAAGTTTGCAAGTAGGGCAAATAAACGACATGAACATATAAAATCCGATCCCGCCCAACTCGATCGGCTAATTGGCGAGTTGCCTCAACAAAGGCTAAGCCCTCATAATCACCAATTGTGCCTCCCAGCTCAACTATATGGACATCAAAACCTTTAGCAATAGACACAATTTTATCTTGGATAAAACTAGTCACATGGGGAATAACTTGGATATCATCCCCCAAAAAATCTCCGGCTCTTTCTTTTTCAATGATTTCTTTTAAAACTGCCCCCTGCATCACAGAGTTAGACTGATTAAATTCAACATCCAAAAAACGTTCATAATGCCCTAAATCTAAGTCTGTTTCTGCCCCATCGACAGTCACAAAAACCTCGCCATGCTTACCAGGCTTCAAAGTGCCAGCATCAACATTCAGATACATATCAAATTTCTGAATATTAACTTGAAATTGACGAGCTTTTAAACAAGCTCCAATAGAAGCAGCGGTAATTCCTTTACCGCTGCCAGAAACGACTCCCCCAGTAATTACGATGTAACATGGCTTAGTTTTTGATGATCGTTTCACATTAGATTTTTAATCATTGACTATATTTAAGATTACACAATTAATTATTATTTTTCAAAATCTCTAGAGCCTTGTCCAGAGCTTCATCAGTATTGGAAGTTTGAGGATTATCACTGACAATAATCGAAGGTTTCAGACCGCCAGTTAGCTTTATCGTATCTGGAGTAAACCAATGATCTGTCGTCAGTTTTAAAATGCCTTCTCCTTGATTTAATTCTATAAGAGATTGAGCTGAAGTTTTACCAAAAGTTGTCTGACCAATAACTTGACCGACGCCATAATGTTCTAAACTACCAGCTAAAATCTCAGCTGCTGAAGCTGTAGCTTGATTAACTAAAATGACTAAAGGAATATTGCTCAGGGGTGGTTGAGGTGCTTGTTGACTAATTTGAAAATCTGTAAAAGTTTGGTTATGACCTAAGCGAGTTACTAGAGTGTTTGGTTGAAGCCATGCACCAGCTGTCGCCACAGCACTATTAACTTCGCCCCCTATGTTATATCTCAAATCTAAGATGATCCCCCTTACTTGGGCATTTTGAAAAATTTCAGCTGCTTGATAAGCTAATTGTTCGGTAGCTAAACTATTGGCATCAGCTGAAGTAAATCTAGAAATAGTTAGAATACCTATCTGATCTTTGATTTCATGCTCCACACTGGGAGCTGTGATTAATTCTCGCTTTAATGAGATTTCTAAAATTTCAGCCTCAACATTAGGTTGAGGACGACTAATAGTTAGAACGACTGTCGTTCCAAGCTCTCCCGTGATTAATTCTGTTACCTGATGCAAACTTTGATCTACAATCTCAATCCCATCAACCTTAATAATAATATCTCCCGAACGCAAATCCCCCCGCCAAGCAGGCGTATCTTTGAGCGGATTTTTGATAACAACTTGTTGATTAACTTCATGAATCACAATACCGACTCCGATTAATTGCCCCTTAAGTTGCTTGTTGAAGAAATCAGCTTCGTGAAAAGTTAAATATTCGGAATGTTCATCTCCCGTAGCTTCGACTAAACCTTTCTTGAGATAGTCTAAAATTTCAGCTTCTGTTAGCTTGCCATCATAACTACTGCGTAAATGATCATAAATTTCTTCGACGGCTTTGTAATCAAGATCAAGGGGTAACTGACTGTTCTGGGGATTATTAGCTGGAATTGATCGAAGGTAACTAATGCTTCGATATAAGGAATACCCCAACAGACTGATTAAGATAATCAGTAAAATCAAGAATAGATAAAATCTACGTGATTTAGATTTGAAAATTTGCCTCATGCTTTAAAGTTTTAGATATTGTTGTAAGGCTCTCAAACAAGATAAGCAACCAACAACCAATCCTCCCAAAATCCCCCCAACAAACATCCAAATCACGGTTTGAGCAGATGAAAAATAATTATATGATTCTGTTAATTCTGAGATATCTTTGATTTGATCCCCAAAAATAGCCAAGGCACCATAAACAACGCCAAAGGCTAAGCCAGCAGCTAAACTGCCATAGAGTCCAGCTTCAATTAAAAATGGTCCTCTAACAAAATAATTGGGAGCTCCGACTAATCTCATAATCTGAATTTCCTCTCGGCGAGAAAAAATAGCCATCCTAATGGTATTAAAGATAATTAAAGCAGCTACAACTACGAAAACTATCACTAAGACTATACTGACTCTAATAATAATATCTTGGATAGTACCAGCTCGATTAATAACTCTCTCAGCATCAGTTTTACCCAAAGAAGTCGAATCCACAACTTCTTGATAATCATCCATCTGAGCTAACTGAGCCACTGACTCCAGATGATTTAAATCAGCTACGCTGACCTCTAGGGAGGCTGGTAGAATATTCTCATCATCAATAATCTCAAAAGCCTGTCGGATTTCAGTTTGAGTTTGATAATGGATTAAAAATTGAGCTTGAGCTTGAGCTTGATCAACATATGTCACTTCAACAACTTCCGGTTGATCTGTCAAAACTTGTCTCAAATCATCTATTTCTGACTCGGAAGCCTCAGAATTAAGATAAATGGAAACTTTTAAATTCTGAGATATATCAGATAAAATATTGTTAGAAGTTGTATTTAAAATAATGCCCACATAAACAGTTAAAATTGCCACAAACATAACCACCAAGGCAGCTAACGTTAGCCAGAGATTACGGAAAAAATTTTGCAAACCTAGAATAACAATTCTATAAACTGAATTGAAGAAATATTGATTCATAACAATACAAATTAATCTTTACGAGTAATTAACTTCGGTTTGGTTGGGCTTGATTTTCTGCTGGATTTCGAAATTTGAGCTTTATCCTCAATGATTCGACCATCTTCTAGGACAATCGTTCGCTTTTTCAATTTTTTAACTACTGCCTGATTATGAGTAGCTAGAATAACTGTTGTTCCTAATTTATTAATTTTCAAGAGTAAATTAATAACCGTCCAGGTATTTTTATCGTCTAAATTACCAGTTGGCTCATCTGCTAATAAGATTTTAGGATGATATATCAAAGATCGAGCAATAGCCACTCGTTGCATTTCTCCCCCCGATAATTCAGATGGCAAACTGTATTCTTTGCCCTTTAAATTGACCATCTTGATAATTTTCGGCAAAATTCTCTCAATTTTAGACAAAGGTGTACCATCAATCTCTAGAGCAAAAGCAATATTTTGAACAACAGTCTTTTTGGGTAAGAGTTTGAAATCTTGGAAAATAACCCCTATCTTCCGCCGAAGTTTAGGAATATTCTTTCTGCTTATTTTTCTGATATTGATATTATCAACTTCAACTTTGCCTTCAGTTGGCAATTCTTGACAAGTCAAAAGTTTCAGCAAACTGCTTTTGCCAGCTCCCGAAGCTCCAACCAAAATAACAAATTCTTGGGGCTGGACTTGGAAACTAACCTTATCAAGAGCAACGATCAAATTGCTATCTTCTTTTTTTGGCTGATAAACCTTGGTTACTTCATCAAATTTAATCATAGCTATCTTATTCATTATATGAAATCTTTGAAGCATAATCTAAGTAAGCTTGCAAAAAGTCATCGAATTGACCATTTAAAACTTTTTCTACATCTGTAGTCGCATGCTGAGTTCTTAAATCTTTGACTTGTTTATAAGGATGGAGAACATAATTACGAATTTGACTACCCCATTCATTAGCTGATGTTTCGCCCTTTAAATCAGCTATATCTCGGGCTTTTTGATCTGATTGTAATTTTAATAATTTAGATTTCAAAATATTCAAGGCTAATTGCTTATTTTGATTCTGACTGCGAGTATTTTGAATGGTGACGCTTAAACCTGTCGGTAAATGGGTAATTCTGACTGCTGAATCTGTTTTATTAACCCCTTGACCACCTGGACCACTGCTACGATAAGTATCAACTTTTAAATCGCCATCCTTTAAATCTAGATCCTCAGACGCTTCTAAAATTGGTATAATTTCAATTTTCGCAAAACTGGTTTGACGTAAATTCTTGCTATTAAAGGGACTTAAACGCACTAAACGATGAACACCGTGTTCACCCTTTAATAAGCCATACAAAAAGGGCTTGGACTCCAATTGCAGACTTAAACTTTTTAATCCCGCTTCATCTCCAGGAGATTGACTAATGATTGTTTGCTTTAAATTTTGATGCTCTGCCCAACGACTATACATTCTGAATAACATTTGTGTCCAGTCTTGAGCATCTGTTCCCCCTGCCCCCGCTAAAAAGCTCATAAGAACAGATTGATGATCCGCATAAGGATAATTGAATTGAAGTTGCTTTCTCAAAAGAGAAAGCTGTTTTCGAGCTTGGTTTTCAAGTTTTTTAAATTCAATAACTAAATCTTTGTGTTCAATATCATTTATTAAATCAAGAGTTTGCTTATAATTATCCAAACATTTATTTAAGTCTAAATAAGGCTTTAATGAATCATTTAAAACTTTGTATTTTTTTTGAATAGCTTGGGCATCTGATTTTTGCCAAAAACCAGCTTGAGCTATTTGATTTTGGTAATCAGATAAAAGTCGATGCTTATTACTAAAATCTAATCTAGTGCTTAGCTGCTCACATTCTTTGGATAATTGATTAAAAATAGTTTGAAAGTCTGAATTAGACATTGCACTGATTTAACCTTTTCACTAAATCTTCAAAAAATAATATCCACATTTCGCTTTAGGGAGTGGATGCATTAATCTTATCAGCCACTCTTTGTAAATCTTCAGGCTGAGCCATATCTTTAGGTTGCATGGTTGTAATATATCCTGCATAAGCTTCAAAAAAATCATCAGAATAAGGCTGATTCATGTGTTGACCTTGGTAATTAACGGTTTGATGCAGAGGAATAATCTTGCTATGCAGATGATCGACCATCATACCCTCAAAAACTAAAGCACAGCGATCCACATCTTTATATGCCCCACTAATCTTTTGAGAAGCTAAACGACTGACCTTAACTAAATTAAGATGCACTTCCAAAGGAACTTTGGCAAAATCGCTGACATAATGTTCTTTAGGTATAACTACACTGAAGCCTTCCGTGTTGGGAAAAATATTGAAAAAACCTAGATGCTGATTATCTTCGAAAATCTTATAGCAAGGCAGTTTACCAATAGCAATCTGACAAAACAAACAGTCGTCAAGCTGGGTCATATTTAACGTCTCCCCTGCTTACGATTTTGTCTTTCTTGTTTACGTTTCTTTTTTCTATTTTGAGCAGATATCTTAGACAAAGCTATATCTTTTTCGCCTGATACAGCTGAACCTTCATCCTGATTTTCAAAATCAGCTTGACTCAGCTTTTTAGCATTTTTAACTACTACATTAGCCCCAGAAACTGACTGTCTAGCTGCCCGAGTCAAGTCGGTATCAACATCCACTCTTTGCAAAGTTTCAGCACTAACCGGTTGAGCATGAAGTAAAGTTTTTAAGATATTGCGTCTTAAATTGCTCTGCATTTCGGCATATAAAATCTTGGCTTGGCGACGATATTCAACTAGAGGATCTTTTTGTCCCACGCTAATCCATTGAACATTTTGTTGCATATGATCCATTTGTTCTAAATGATTCATCCAAAGATTATCTAAAGTTTGAAAATAGATATCTCTTTCTATTAATTCAAAGGCTTCTGAACCAAAGACTTCTTTCTGCTGTTTATAAATTTTCTCGGCTTGATCCTTGAAAGTCTTGGCAAACTGATCGGCGGAAACAGCAAACAATTTATCTAAAACCTTATCATTAAAGGGAAAAACATCAGTAATTAACTTCTCATAATCATCATCTTGCCCAGGTAGAGAGGCTAAATGCCGAATTTCTTCTGTTAAAAATTCTTCTATTTGTGTATTCACGCTGACATCTTCTAGTAATTGTCGACGGATATTGTAAGTGACAACTCGATGCTTATTCATAACATCATCATATTGAACGACATATTTTCGAGAATCAAAATGATGTCCTTCGACTTTCTTTTGGGCTTCGGCTAAAGCTTTACTGATGAGACGATTTTGAATCACTTGATCATCTGGAATACCAAAACGTTGCATTAAAAGAGCTAGTCTATCACCTTGAAAAATTCTCATAATATCATCTTCAGTGCTGACAAAAAACTGTGATTCTCCTGGGTCGCCTTGGCGACCAGAACGACCTCTTAGCTGATTATCAATCCGACGGGATTCATGACGTTCACTACCTAAAACAAATAGACCTCCCAAATCAGCAATTCCCTCGCCCAAAACAATATCCGTACCTCGACCAGCAATATTGGTCGCTAATGTCACAGCTTTGGCTTGACCAGCTTTAGCTACAATCAAGGCTTCTTTGAGATTATTTTTGGCATTTAAAATTTCATGCTGAATATTAGCTTTGGATAATAATTGACTTAAATATTCATTTTTTTCAATGCTGGCTGTTCCAATTAAGACGGGTTGACCCTTATCTTGAAGAGTTTTAACCTTTTTGACTATAGCTTTAAATTTAGCTTCCTGAGTTCTATAAATCACATCTGAGTGATCAATTCTGATAATTGGTTCATTGGTCGGGATTACAACAACATCCAATTTATAAATCTGATAAAATTCCTCCCTTTCAGTAGCAGCTGTTCCTGTCATGCCTGCTAATTTGTCGTAGAGCCTGAATAAATTTTGGAAGGATATTTTAGCCAAAGTCATAGATTCCTGCTGAACTTCAACGCTCTCTTTAGCTTCCAAAGCTTGATGAAGACCCTCATTATAACGACGACCTGGTAATAATCGCCCTGTAAATTCATCAACGATAACAATTTTTCCATCCTTGGTGACAACATAATTTTTATCTCTTTGAAATAAAACCTGAGCCCGCATGGCTTGTTCTAAATGATAAACACTGCGAATATTATCAGTAGCATATAAATCATCAACCCCTAAAATTTTTTCAACAACTTCTATACCTATATCAGTTAAAACGACACTTCTGAGTTTTTCGTCTTTGATATAATGTTCGGGTTTAAGTTGCTTGGCAATTTTAGAAAACTGATTATAAGCACTATTGCTAGCAATTGATGGAGCAGAAATAATTAAAGGTGTACGAGCCTCATCAATTAGAATAGAATCTACTTCATCAACAATGGCGTAATGCAATTGTCTTTGACGCACCTGGTCTAGACTACGAACCATATTGTCTCGCAGATAGTCAAAACCGAATTCATTATTAGTACCATAAGTTACATCAGCTAGATAAGCTTCTTGGCGACTGCAGGGTCTGAGGTGGCTCAAACGTTCATCATCTTTACTATCATCCGTATAACTCGGATCATAGATAAAAGAAGCTTCGGGGACAATGATACCGACTGAAATATTCAAAAAATCATAAACCGGTCCCATCCAACCAGCCCCCAATTGGGCTAAATAATCATTAACTGTTACTAAATGCACACCTCGCCCAGTCAAAGCATTTAAATAAAGAGGTAAAGTAGCTACCAAAGTTTTGCCTTCCCCTGTTCGCATTTCAGCGATTTTGCCTTCATGCAAACAAATGCCACCGATTAGTTGGACATCATAGTGGCGTTGACCTAAACTACGACTGGCAGCTTCTCGGACAGCAGCGAAAGCTTCTGGAAGCAGACTGTCTACATCTTCATCTTCAAGACGTGTTTTGAATTCTTCTGTTTTGGCTTTTAGTTTTGAATCTGATAATTTTTTATATTCAGCCTCCAAAGCATTGATCTCAACAATCATGCTCTGATAACGCTTCAAGGTCTTCAATTCTGGATCACCAAGAAATGATTTTAAGAGTGTCTTCATATAGTTTCTTTTTTCAAATTTAGGATGATTTTAATCTTTAGATAATTATATAACTTCGAGTATACAAGATTAAAGTTTAACATTATTTACTTCTTTTAGCACGACCTAATAGACGACGTAGAAGTCGGCGATCATTATGTTGAGTATGGGCTGTTTTATACTTTCTAATTTGATTAGCAAGTTTAACTTCAACGATGTCGACAGAAGAAAAAATATTCATAGTTTCTTCTCTGGCTGAGATAGTGGCATGAGGTAATTCTAAAACAACTTCACAAGTAGCCGATTTAGTTTTACGATTTTCTGAAAGAATAACTCGCCCATGAACACTTTTTTTTGCATGTCGAGGAATAAATCGATCAAGACGACCTATTTTTCTATATACATATTTTTCTAATTTTGACCAAAGTTTCAGATGAACTCCAGTAATCTCTAAACGCTCTATCATATGGTTTCCTCCCCTTTGAGGTAAATCCTCAATACTTCGGGAATTCTAATTTTACCATTTTTAGTCTGATTATTCTCTAAAATAGCTACAATATGTCTTTGACAGAAAACCGTAGCATCATTTGTATGTACCAATTGTTTCTGTCCAGCTTGATTGATAAATTTAGTATTCAAACCTCTAGCTTGAAAATCTCCTAAATAATCAGCAGAATTAGTTTCGCGATAAACATCTTGACCCGGCATCCAAGCTTCAATATCAACCCCTCGGATATTGGGTCCACCCATATCGTATGTGCATTTCAGAACGGTTTGAAATGGTACTCCTAATTGCTCCATCAAGTATTCTTGAATAGCGATCATAAAGTGATGTTCACTTAGACTAGTCCGAGGATGACTAAAAGACTCCATTTCTAATTTATCGAATTGATGTTGGCGTATAATGCCTCGAGTATCTTGACCTGCACTGCCGACTTCTCGCCTGTAAGCCGTATTATAACCGACTAATCGAACTGGTAAATCGGCTTCCGCTAAAGTTTCATCTAAGAAATATGCACATAGAGTATGCTCAGCACTTCCAGTTAGCCACAAATCATCATCAGCCAGTTTAAAGGTATCACCTTGGGTTTGTAGTCTATTAGTAGCTAGATAGGCTTGAGTTCTCATCATAGTTGGTGGCAAAATGGGTAAAAAGGGCTTATCAGAAACATTGAGATTTTTATCCTGGATGATTTGTCGGAGAATCTGCTGATTAGTTAGAACATCAAAACCGTATTGAATTAATGCTAATTGTAATCTGACAAAACCCCCTTTTAAAAAGGCAAATCTCGAACCAGAGATGCGAACGGCTCGTCTTTCATCAATTAAATCTTCCATCTCCCAGTGAGGTTTAGGTTGAAAATCAAACTGGGGCTTTTGCCCAAATTGATAAATTACTTTATTATCTGCCTCACTACTGCCAATTGGAGTGTCTTCACTTGGTAGATTAGGAATCTTATATAATTCTTGCTGATATTTTGTTTCAACTTCAGTCAAGTTATCTTCTAGGCGATTAATCTGATCTTTAATTTTTTGACCTTGCTGACGAGTTGTTTCTGTTAAAGTCTGTTGAGCCAGATGATTGCGTTTTTGACGCACATCATCTAAGGTTTGGATTAAATCTCTTCTTTTGATGTCTAAATCTAAAAGATGATCTAGATCTGCCTCAATTTGTTTATCTTGAATAGCTTGGGCGATAGCCTTTTGATTATCTCGGATAAACTTAATATCTAACATAATTTTAATTTGGATTTGGAGAATTAAGATTTTTTCTCAAGGTCTGACCCAACATCAAACGTTCATGGACATAACGACAATGCGAACATTGCAATTGATCCGAATTGTCAGATTTGGTAATAACGGAAGGTATGTCACTATCTAGACAAACCTTAATATCATCAATCACTCCATCAATCCATTCAGTTTGACCTTCATAAGCAATAACTTCAACAGCAAATTCTAGCCTATTATTGAACTTAGGTTTTTGCTTTTGTCCATTAGCATAAACAAAATATGCGATTGGGCTAACTTTAAAATCATTCTTTTTAAGTAACCATTGATATATTTCAATCTGTCGACGATAAGCATCATGATAACTACCTTCAGCATATAACTCAGTCACAGCTTCATTCTTGGCAGTTGATTTATAATCAACAACCATCAATTCTTCTGCATCATTAATCCAAACGTCATCAAGACCACCAAAAATTAAAATATTATGTTTTTCCACTAGATATTGAATACCCTTGAAAGTATCTTGCCAATCTGTTAATTTTTCATGTTTGAAGGGAATAGCTTTAAGTTTAGCTTTCTTCATAAGTGGATGAGGCTCTTGTTTTTGACGATATATGTCAAATTCTTTTTTAAATAATTCATCAACTGCTTGATTGAGTAAAAAACTTGGGCCAAAGGGTCGTTTTAGGTCATGTCTAATTTGCAACCAAAAACAACGAGGACATTCCAAGAATAACTCAATCCTTGAACGGCTTAATTTTAAAGTTTCTTTTTGTTTAGGTTTATAAGTCCAAGTTTGCCTCATATTCTTAGTTTAATTCTATAAAAAATAAAATATTCAGTTCATTAAATTAGCAATTGACCAAAACCAACCTATTGAACCAACAAATAAGCTAATATGATAAATCGCCTCAACTCTGACATAATTACTAGCTAAACCTCTTCTTTGACGCTCTATCAAAAAATAGCCGACAATTAAGAAAGTAAACATTAATAATAAACCACTGAAATAAAGACTCCAATGACTGAAATTCAAAAGTTCAAAACTATATAAGGCACTTGCCCAAAGACTGAGACCAACACCCAACCATGGTAAAACGCCAATAATCTTATGCAATTTAAAAACTAGGCTTGGTAAGGTTTGAAACATAATTTTGGGTTGTTGCTCGGATGAAGATGCAGGAACATTGCTTGGAGCAGTCAAATATTCACCGACTATACCTAAACCAGCAAAAATAAGCATAGCAACTGCTAATATAGCTAAATAAATTGCATCTGAAATTCCCAGCAAAGAAGCTGTAATTATAAGCATTAATCCTAAAGTTAATCCGTTAATTAGCCAACGAGCTGGATGATGATTTGATTTTGAAGATTGTCGACCTAACCGAATAGCTTGAATCAGATGATAAATCGATAAAATACCAAAAATGGCAACAACCAACCACATCAGTTCAATATCATAGAGATTTCTAGTTGCTGACTGCCATGACCGAGTTAAAAAATTCTGACTCAGAAAAGAAATATCAATCGTTTTAATGAAGCTTAATTTCAGACTAAAGCTGATTATTATAAAGCTGAAATAACCAGCCACTAAAATCATATGGTAATTACAAAACTTTCTCATAATACAGTCCTTCCCTTTGGTTCATGCACTTTAAAATTAACTCTATTATAACAAATAATTAAGATTAATTAGGCGTCTGAAAAATCATGCAAAACTTACTAGATCTTTAGTTTTAGCCTTAAAAGTAACGAAACCCGGCCTTTGAAAACTTGATTTTTACCCCCCCCCGTCCAGCATAATAAAAGAGGCATGGATAAGAGTATCAAACATACAGAAAAGTGCATCCGAGAATATCGTAAGAAATATTTACGAGACGAACACAAGGATTTAGATGAAGCCAGCACTAGAATGATGATTAATCACTTTTTAGTAGATGTTTTAGGTTATCAAGAATTAACAGATATCAAAACAGAATATCGAATTAAAGGAGCTTATGCTGATTATGTAATTGAAATAAATAAGCGGCAAAAGATCATTGTTGAAGTTAAGGCGAGAAGGCTGAATTTAGCTCCTCAACATATTCGTCAAGCTTGTGATTACGGGGCTAATGAAGGCATTGATTGGGTTTTATTGAGTAACGGTTGCGTTTTTGAACTCTATAAAATCATTTTTTCTAAGCCAGTTGATAATAAGAAATTTTTTAGTTGGGATTTAAGTGATTTAGCTCAAATTAAATCAGCTTCAGAGCAAATTTATTTGCTCTCCAAAAAATCTATTGAAAAAGACCATCTTGATGTAGCTTGGCAAAGATATTCTGAATTATCCACTACAAAATTAGCCAAAATATTATACCAAGACAAAGTTGTTAAGATGATCAAATCTCAGCTAAGAAAAGCTACGGGATTAAGCTTTAAAGATTCTGAAGTTTATTCAGCTTTAGAAAGAGTAATTAGAGATGAAGTTGAAGTTGATTTACCTAAACCCAAATTAGTAAAATAATTGTAGATGCATCTTCTACAAAATCTATACAATCCCTGCTATATTCTTGATAGTCAGATATGAGTCAGATCAATATTCTAGAGACAATCTCTGCTTGATTACCGTCGTTTGAGCTCTGGTGAAACGCCAATCACGAATTAAAAACTAAAGATAGAATCTGTTATTATCTCCTTAAATACTTACCAAAAAACAAACCCCCTAATTAAAGGGAGTTATACACTTTTATAGATTAAAAATCAATTAGTAAGACTGGGTCTTTACTAACTTACCATCAGTATCATAGTATTCTTCTTTAATCTTATTACCATCAGCATCATATTCAAACCTATCATACCCCTTTAAATTACCATCTGCACCATAAAATGCTTCTTTAATCTTATTACCATCAGCATCATATTCTTTGTATTTAATCTGATTACCATCAGCATCATATTCAGACTTATTATATCCCCTTAAATTACCATCAGCATCATAGTATTCTTCTTTTTGTCAAGTTTCTTTTTATTAGACAGATTAATAGCTATTATTTAGTTTGAGAGA
>JAPOWB010000009.1 GCA_026707815.1 Candidatus Saccharimonadota bacterium | reverse complement strand
TTGGAATGTTTAATAAACTTACTATCTATGTGTCTATTTTAAGGGTATCCCCGCCTTTAGAGAGGTATGTCAAGTATGAATATGATGCTGATGGTAATGGGATTAAGACAGAACACTATGATGCAGATGGTAATTTAAGGGAGTATTTCAGGTCTGAATATGATGCTGATGGCAATGTGATTAAATACGAAGAATATAATGCTGATGGTAATTTAGAGAGGTATTTCAAGTCTGAATATGATGCTGATGGTAATGGGATTAAGACAGAACACTATGATGCTGATGGTGAGTTAGTAAATACCTATACCTATCCTACTAATTGATTTTTAACTTATAAAATATATAACCCCCTTTAATTAGGGGGTTTTGTTTTTTGGTAATTTATCCAAAATTGTCTTATATGAATATGATGCTAATGCTAATGTGATTAAGCAAGAATATTACAAATACTGATGGCAGGTTGATGAATTAATGCAGACTAAATTAAACTTTTTATATACAAATACTTTAATTTTTATAAGGCTTTCAGCCATTCGGCTTTATAGACATCTAAAATCTTTTTGATGGCAGTTAACTCACTTGGCAACTTGCTGATTAAAAGCTCTAAATCCTCTCAACCCCATATAAAGTAGTATCGTCAGTTTGAGGGGCTTTTAAGACAGCTACATTGCTTTCTAAATCAATCTCAATATCTATAAAAGGCTTACCATCACCTTGGCTGACTAGTTTTAAAGGCTCTTTCTTTTTAGTCATACTTTATCCTTAAAATCCAATGTAATGTAAGTTGCCTCAGATTTTTAAATCTGCTTTTTTATTATATTTTTCTCGAAATTTCAGATACACTAAGGAAGGTGTATTAATTAATAAAAATGACTAGATCAAGACAGGTTATTATTTGTTCAGAAAAAGGTTTATCATGGATTATAGGTGGTCTAGCTGGGGGATTTTTAATACTGGCTGTTTTTTTATTTTTTCTCCAAATCGTTGATCATGAGAAGTGGTTAGCTGAAGCTAGAGCCACTCAAATTAAATCCCTAGAGATAGAAGCCGAAAGAGGTAAGATTTATGCCTTCAATAATGGTCAAAAAGTTCCCTTAGTTATTAACGAACGTCGCTGGACGATGTTTGCCGATGGCAAATTTATTGATTATCCAGTGGCTTTAGCTGAAGCTCTCGAGGATTTAGGAATTCCACTAACTGCTCAGCAAAAATTGGATTTAGCTTCTAGGGATAAACGCTATATTGTTTTAGCTAAACGAGTAACAGATGGGCGTAAAAACGAAATTATCAGGCGACTTCATTATGAAGGAATTCATTGGCAAGAAAATGACATTCGACAATATTTGGAAGGTGATTTAGCTAGCCATGTTTTGGGTTTTTTAAACTATGATTCAAATAGTCAATATGGTATTGAGCAATATTATGATAAGCAATTAACCGGTCAACCTGGTTGGTATAGAAGGACTACTGATGTTCATGATGTTCCTCTATTATTCACTAGCGATAATATCGAAGTTCAGCCCCAAGATGGACAGGATGTAGTTTTAACCCTAGATGTATCTCTGCAACGGATTGTAGAAACTCAATTGTTAGCTGGTATAGAGGAAACAGATGCTCTAGGTGGCACAGCAATTGTTCTTGATGCTAATGATGGAGCAGTTTTAGCGATGGCAAGCCAACCGGAATTCTCGCCGGCTAACTTTACTCAAGCTCAAATAGGGGATTATGTTAACCCAGCTGTCGAGAATATTTTAGAACCGGCTTCGGTTATGAAAGTTTTAGTCATGGCCTCTGCTTTAAATGAGGGAGTAGTTGAGATTGATGAAAGTTTTTATGATCCTAATGTCCAAGTCATTGATGGTCGAGTGATTCCTAATTTTGTTTCTCGAGGGGCAGCTGTTAGACCAGTTACCGAAATTTTAATCAAGTCTTTAAATACGGGGACTATTGAAATGTTGAAAAGATTAGACAAACATGGTTCCAATGACACTATAGATGTCGATGATAGACAAGTCTTATATGATTATTACACCAAAGTTTTCAGACTGGATAAAAAAACTGGCATAGATTTACCTAATGAGATAGTTGGGCAAATTAATTCTCCAGATATTCCATATCTCCCCAACCACTTGTATGCTACTATGACCTTTGGTCAAAGCGTGGCCGTTAGTCCGATTCAGTTAGCTGCCGTTTACGGAGCTATTTTTAATGGTGGTAATTATTATCAGCCTTATATCGCAGCTCAGGTTGGTGATCAAATTAGAGAACCTAAACTCTTAGCTTCCAATATTTTAGCTGATCAAACTATTGCTGACTTAAGATTTTTAATGGAGACTATGGGTAAACGGCTTTTACCGACAGTTCAATATGAAGGCTTAGAGGTTAGCGCCAAAACGGGAACTGCTCAAATAATTGATTTTGAAAATGGCGGATATCTAGATGATGTTGCTCGGGGTTTAATGCTGGGCTATGTCAAAAGTTCGACCAAAACTTTGATTATTTTGGTTATTGTTGATCAACCTCAAGTTGTTTATGCCGGATCTCAGGGAGCTCAACCAATTTGGGAAAATATTGTTCAGCAACTTGTTTCTTTGGGTAGAACACATTAAATTAAAATTATAGAAAGTGATATGATGAGAACCATAAATGTCATAAATCTAATCTAGATGATTCACTTATTAGCTGACACCAATACGCAAATAACCAATTTAACTGAAGTCACACGAAGCGATTTGGCTAGTATATTAATACCAACTATTTTTGCTTTTTTGTTGGGACTTTTGATTGCTCCCACCATTATCAATTTTTTAACCAAAAAACAGATTTGGCGTAAGCAGACAATTTTGAAAGCTTGGGGAGGTCAAGAGGCCTCGATTACCAAAAAATTAAATCAAGATGATAAGCGTCCAGTTCCTCGTATGGGGGGCTTGGTTATTGTTATAGCTGTCAGTTTGGCAATTTTATTTTTTGGATTTTTGAGTCTACTGAGTGATCATGAATTTGTCCAGCAATTAAATTTCATCAGTCGTCAACAGACTTGGTTAGTAATTTTTTCCTTAGTTAGTGGCGGTCTAATTGGTATGCTTGATGATTTAGCTATTACTGATAATTTAAAATTCTTGCCTAATCGATTAAAGCGTTATATTGGCGGGGGACTTTCTTTAAAGATTAGGTTATTGATTGCTATTTTGATTGGTTGTGTCTGTGGTTGGTGGTTTTATTTCAAATTAGAAAATACCTCACTCTTTATTCCATTTGGTTCATCTTGGGAAGTTGGTATTTGGATTATTCCAATTATTATATTCGTTGTTATCGCCACTTATTCTGGAGGCATCATTGATGGAGTTGATGGTTTATCAGGTGGAGTTTTTGCTAGCATTTTTACGGTTTATGCCATTATTTCTATTCTGCAGGGGAATTTAGAATTGGCAACTTTTTGCTTAGTTTTAGTTGGAGCAATTGCCGCTTTTTTGTGGCATAACATTCCTCCAGCCAAATTCTATATGTCAGAAATTGGAGTCATGGCTTTAACTATTACTTTAAGCATAGTGGCTTTTCTTACAGATACAGTCTTATTACTACCGATTATAGCCCTACCTTTAGTATTAACCTCTTTATCAGCTATTTTACAGGTCATTTGGAAAAAATATTTTAAACGAAAGCTCTTTGTAGTTGCTCCATTGCATAATTATTTTAGAGCTCGAGGTCATTCTGATCAGAATGTAGTTATGCGATACTGGGTAATCTCTCATATTGCTGTGATGGCTGGTTTAGTGATTTATTTGCTTGGTTACCCTAATAGTTTCTTGCAATGATTTCAAAAATAGCGAAATTCAATCCTTGGCAGAATTTTAAATCCCCAGAATTTGGTCTCGGCAAGCCAAAATACAGATTATTATTTCCAATTATCATCTTGCTCGGATTTGGTGTATTCATGCAGTTTCGGCTAGAGCCAGCCTTGCAGGGAGCTTCTTTATTGGACAGTAATCAGGCATACTTTTGGCGACATCTTCTATGGGTAATCGTTGGCTTGGGAGTTTTTTGGTTAGGTTTTAAGATTAAGCTTCAGCTTTTGCTGAAATTTAGCTTAGCAGCTGTGATTATAGCTTTAATCCTTAGTCTAGCAGCTGTAGTGATTGGCACTTCGGCTGATTTGAGGTGGTTAAATTTGGGATTATTATCTGTTCAGCCTGTAGAATTTTTAAAGGTTGGTTTTATTTTGCTAACGGCTGGTTATATCTATCAAGCTCAATCTCAGGTTAAACAGAAAGAATCTCAACTACCATTTCACAGGCTTTTCTATCAAACTCTCCTCAATCATCGCTGGAGCTTCATTTTAATCAGTTTAATCAGCATTATAGTTCTCATTCTTCAGAAAGATCTAGGTTCATTAGCAGTTATAGGCTGTATATTCTTAGGCATGCTATTTATTACCAATATCCCTAAAAGGGTTTGGTGGAGTTTAATCGTTATTGGTTTGCTGCTTGGTTTTCTATCTATTGTTCAGACCTCTTATCGTGGAGATCGTTTGACAACTTTCTGGAATCGAGCCAGTGATTGTCAAGATCTAGGTTATCAGGTTTGCCAAGCTCAAAGGGGGGTTGGTTCGGGTGGCTTAATTGGTAGAGGTTTTAATGATAGTGTTTTAATTTATGGTTGGTTACCTGAAGCCAAGAATGATACTATTTTTGTGACTTGGGCGGAAGTTTTCGGTTTCATTGGTTCAATGGTCTTAATTGGATTTTTATCTCTTTTATTGTTTTTAATTTATCGCATTGGTTTAAGATTAGAGGATAGATTTAAATTAATTGCGGCTGGTTTATTGATTTGGCTGGGTTTTCAAGCCTTTATTAATATAGGTGGGAATATTGGAGCCATTCCCTTAACGGGCATAACTCTGCCACTAATCAGTGCTGGAGGCAGTAGTCTAATAGCAATTTTGTTTATCTTGGGTATTTTCTTGCAAATATCAGCATATACTATAAAGAAAGATGAAACGGAAAATTATCAGAATCATGATTACCGGTGGTGGCACCGGCGGTCACGTCACACCCCTAATCGCCGTAGTTAAACAACTAAAAGCCAATCATCCCAACTGGCGAATCAGTTATTTAGGGGCTAGAGGTGATAAAATAGGGCAATCTTTAACTAGGGATACCCAGCTCTTCAGTGGCAGATATTTTATTCATGCTGGAAAATGGCATCGCTTTGGTTCGGTAAAAAAAAGACAGCTATTTTATTTTTGGCAAAAGATATTTTGGCAGAATTTATATAATTTATGCCTATTCATTATTGGATTTATTCAGACTTTTATCTATTTAAGGAGATTAAAACCTCAACTAATCTTCAGTAAAGGCGGTTATGTTTCTGTAAGTCCTTGTTGGTTGGCTAAATTCTTAAAGATTCCTCTAATTATCCATGATTCAGATGCCGTTACCGGTATTGCTCATAGTTTTGTTGAAGACTATGCTCGATTGTGTTTGAGGGGTTTTAAGGGGGCTGACCAGCAATCTAATAAATATCGTTTAGTTGGTGTACCGGTTAATCCAGTTTTTGGTCACACTTTACCTCCAGGTCAAAAACTGAAGATTTTAAAGCGATATAATTTACCTTCCGAAGCTCAAATAATTTTAGTTACTGGAGGGGGTGGGGGAGCGAGAAGTTTAAATTTAGGGGTTTTGGAGCTCTTAAAACGATTCAAAATTCCCAAACACATTCACTTCATTATTGTTAGTGGTCGTAAATATCATCAGGAAGCTGTTGATTATGCTCAAGGCTTAAAATCTAAGTCTCAGATACGAGTTTTAGATTTCATCACTGATATGCCAGATGTCGTCAGAGCTAGCTTAGGGATTATCACTCGAGCTGGGGCCACTATTCTGAGTGAAATCAGCTTAGCAAAAAAGCCAACTATCATTGTTCCAAATCCAATTTTGCCTCAAGGTCATCAGTTACATAATGCTCGCATTTTCCAGCAAGCTAAAGCTGCTTGGTTGGTCAGTGATGCCACTGGACAAAAAGTCAATCAAAAAGCTTTACAGGAAGCTTTACAAGATTTAATCAATAATCCTCAAAAGCGACAATTATATCGTCAGAATATAGCGAAATTAGCTAATGCTCAAGCTGTTGAGAAAACAGTCCAAGCCATTGAAGAAGTGATAGTAACTGAGGATATTCAGCAGGCAAATGCCAGCAAGCATCAGTTGCAACAGATTCTGAAGCAGCGCTATAAATATTCTGATCAAGTTTCCAATCAAGCTCTAAAGGACGTCTTTAAATATTGGATTCTCATTCTTCTAATTATGGGATTCTTATTTAAAATTTTCTATGTTAGTCAGATCAGATTAAAATTATCTGAAAATTCTCCCCTAGTAAGTGTCGATGAAATTCAAGCTATCGAAAAAGATATTAATAAGTATCTGCAAACAGAAGAAAATTTCTTTGGGCGTCATTTAACTGTTGATGTTGCCCAAATTCAAACCAAGTTTCTTAATAAGCCTTATTTAAAATCTTTGCAAATCAGGCGAGATTTAGTTTCTTCAGAGATGCTTATCACTCTCCAGCCCAAACAGATTTTAGGTTATTTTTCCGCCCCCAATTCTGAGACCATAATCACTAACGATGGTTATTCAATTGCTGGCTATGAAAATTTGTATAATCAAGCTTCTTCTAGGCATCTAACAATTATTAGTCCATACACCATTAAAACTAACCAAGAACTGGTTTTATCTAGTCTAGATTTAGATTTTCTCAAACAAATCAATGCTTATTTAGCTAGTCAAGGATATAAATTGACTCAGGTGACTATTTCGACCAATCCTCGAGAGATTATTTTGAGATTGAAAGATTGGGATTTTGATATTTTAGCTCTGACAACTGCTGATCCAATTGAACAGGGTATTGCCTTAAGTGTTATTTTAGATCGTTTTAATCAATCTATTAAAGTATCAGAAAGACTGGAAGAATCAGAAGTAGAAACAGCCGAGATCACAGAGGTGGAGGATCAAATTCTTGAAATTCCAACCCAGTATTTAGATATTCGTTTAATAGATAGAGTTATATATAAATAGTGCTTAAAGTTATAAATTTTGATATTCTAAATAGTGATAGGGGAATTGAGAATTTTTCCCTAATTTAAATTACATTTTTCAATATATGCCCTCCATAGATGCTCCCAAAGAACTTGGTAAACCTCTTTTACTTGTAATAAGCTTTTTTCTAATTTTATTGGCTGTTTTAACTTTCTTTTTCGTTGTTGAGGAAAAGCCAGTTTTGCCAGAAAATTGGGTTGATTTAAGTGAATCTGACAAAATAGAATTGAATCCACTGGAATGCGATTTAGCTAGACAGAAAATTAATCTAGAAGATGGTCAGTGCCAGAATTTAAATCCAATTATAAATCCGGAAGTAAATGAAGGCGGTAATTAATTTAGCTAAATAACTAGCTAAAGCCTAATTTGAGACATATTCCATTCCATCTCTAATATCTAAAGGTAATGTCGTAAAATATACATTGTGCGACATTCTGTCTTTCTATCCCCTAAGACAGAATGTCTATGGGAAGTTTCTTATTTAAGAAGCTGGAATTTCAGACTCTATACACTTTTCGAGTAAGGTCAATAGTTTTGGACCAAGAGCTTCGAAGTTCACAGGATTATTATCGTATTTCTCAATCAAAGCATCAGATTGTACTCCAGATTTAATGAGAGCTTCTGTATTTGACCCCCATTGCTCTATGCGTACACTTAAATCATCAATTTTAGCTTGAAGTTCTGTATTATCTGCAGTGCTACCTAATATCTGTAGTTCTTCACAGCTTTTTTCTAGTTGTGTGTCCAGTTCAACTAGGATTTCATCGTGCAATGTTTGAATATTCTCAGCTTCAGATAAAAGATTATTTACCTGATTATTTTGATCTGTATTGGTCTCTGTTTCTATTTCCTCTGTTGAATCTTCTGTTTCAGCCTCTGGTACGTCATTTTCAGTTACCTGTGCTGGAAGATTCTGTTGACTATTATTCACAGAACTATTATCATCAGCATTTTCTCCATTGTCATCGGAATTATTTGTAATTATAAATATACCCAAAATCGTAATTATCACAAATGCAACGATTAGAAGTATAATTTTAAGGTTATTATTTTTCTTATCCATAATAGTATTATATCAAATTTAACAAATCATATAAATGAATAAAAAATATATTCATTATTATCGTTAATAATATTTCGGGAGCATGTAATTATTCTAGAATAATTAAAGTTTTCAACTATACGTATAGGTGTATAAATTATTAGGTTATCTATTACGATATGCCACTTAAATATATTGGATTTTTCGGATAATAATAAAATTTAATCTTGTTTTTTTTGTTCTAATATTTTATTCTTCTGCTTTTTTGATTTATTATTTCTATTTTTATTGGAAGACCGACTGTTTTCATTGAGTGGAATATCTGTAGATATTTGATGATATTTATTGATTTCCTTTTCTACGATTGCTTTATCAATACCATACATTGTTCTGGAATTTTCTATAATCTGATCTAAATTATTATGGTTTTCTTCTGGTAATTCTAAACTACGCCCAGAAAAAGCTGGAATTTTCTCCCCTGCCACCGTCATAGTCGTTACAAAATCACGATTGGCAAGCTGAATGATATCACCAGAATCAAATTGAGGAGTGAAATATTTTTCTAAAAATGGAGCATCTTCTGGACTTACCCTAAAAGACACAATTGTGCCAACATTACCAAAGACAGCACTACTCACCTCTTCTGGCATCTGTGAAATATATTGATTAGCTAAGGTTAGATGTAATTTATATTTTCTAGCTTCCGATAAAATGACAGCAAAACTGTCTGTCGCAAAATTCTGAAATTCATCAACATAAAGATAAAAAGGTCGGCGTTCATCAATGGAGATATCAGCCCGACTAATAGCTGCTAGTTGAATTTTAGTAATAATCATCGCCCCCAAAATACTGGCATTATCTTCCCCTATTAAACCTCTGGAAAGATTCAAAATTAAGATCTTACCTTCATCCATGATTTGGCGAATATTAAAGCTACCTTTAGGTTGCCCAATAATATTCCGAATAATAGGGTTTGCGGTAAATGCTCCAACCTTATTTAAAACGGGAGCCACAGCTTCCGCTTGAAAGCGATTATCCCAAGTATCGAATTCTTTTCGCCAGAAATTTAAAACAACTACATCTTGAACATTGCCAAGTATTTTTTTTCGGAAATTCTTATTAGTTAACATGCTGGTAATATCTAACATGGTGCTTCCAGGGTTATCCAGCAAAGCTAAGATGGTATATCTTAAAATATATTCCAGCCTTGGACCCCATGAATCGAACATCTTCTTCATAACTCCAACTAGATCACTGGCAATATTAACTTTTAGTCGTTCATCCAAGATTTCTAGAGGGTTGAAACCAATCGGATAATCAGCATCAGCTGGATTAAAATAAACTACATCTTTAATTCGTGATTTCGAAATATTATTGAGATTATTAAGAGCAAAATCACCGTGAGGATCAACGATAGCATAACCTTGATTATGATTGATATCTGCTAGAGCTAGGAGTTCTAAAAGCCCTGTCTTACCTGTTCCAGTTTGTCCAAGCACATAAGTATGTCGACCTCGATCAGATCTCAAGGATCCAAAGACGGTATTTGAATTTCTAAAATTCGTAACTCCAAAACAGCTCAATTCATTTTCTGGAGTATTATGTAGAGTCGGCAAATTAGAGGGCGGTTCGGCGGTCTTAGCTGAAGCCCAAACAATATTAGGAGTACTCACTGAAGTATGAGGTAAGTGAAAAACACTAGCCAATTCTTCGATATTTAAAATAAAGCCTTCATTTTGTGGAAAATCTCGATGTTTATATTTAATTAAGTATCTATGATCGAATGTAGCAAATTTTTGTACAAAACCATTGAGTTCAGTTGTATTGAATTGCTTAAAAGCTCCAATTACAGCTTGCATTCTCAAAGAAGCTATCATTTTATCTTTACCCAAATAAGCTAGACGTATTTTAACTTTATAGCCAAGCTTAGCATTTTTATCTTCAATTGCTTGGATGCGGGCTCGTTCCCTTTCGGTTAAATCTTTGATGCCATTATTCTCTTGAGGGGTTTGAAAAGGAGCTTTTAAAAGTTCTGAGAAATTCAAAGCATTATTTTTTTTAATCTTCTCAATATATTTATAACCTTTCTTATGCCAATCATCGGCAATTGGTCGGGCAATAATTTGAATCCAAATTTCTTCCTCGGTATCTTCTAATCTTGCCAAAGCTGCTGTAATGCCAGATAAGGGATCAACTTCAAAATTTGGAAAAGTCTTAATAGGTATGTTTTCATTGCTAGTCAATCCGAGTTCAACCATATGCAAAACCTGTTGTTTTAAACTGTCTTCATAATGAACATAGTCTTCCTCTGCGACTAAGATTTGAGCAGTTGGATATTGGGCATAGACTTGTCCTTCAACAAAATGTCTAAGATGAGCTGGTAACCAAATGTAAAAATAGATATTTTTCTTAATCGAAGCAATTTCGAAGCTGATATGTTCTTGCTCGATTTTATTGAATAAGCCTCGTTTATCTTTCAAGATACCATGCAAAGCTGCGAACATTTGTTCAGCTGACAGTTCTTTTTGATCATTAGTTCGAGGAACTTTAATCATTAATAAAGTATGTGTGGTAACAGATTCCTGATGATTGATTGATTGATTTCTATCTGAGGACATTCTCTCTTTTTTGTCTAATTATTCGAATTTCTTTGTTTATTTAGTTTTTTAAAAGCTTATTACAAGCTATTTTATACTAAAAGCTTGTAAAAGAAGCTTATTCATTCAAGATATATTGACCAGTTTTCTCCAAACGTTTAAAAATAGGTTTACATTGGAGATTCAATAAAACGGTTGTTTGTTTCACTTGCCTTTTTTTCAAAACTTCTTTGACGATATCATAACGATCCATGGGTTTACCAGATTTTTTCAAAATCTCATAAATGACATCGGAAACAGTCCCCTTTTTATAGCCCCATTGCCTTAAAGCATAAATCCCCCGTCCAACCAAGACAAAGCGTCTGTCTTTAATCAGTTCATTGTGAATAGCTTGAACTGATACTTTGTTGCGCTTAAATGAGCTATCATGAATCGATTGAGCTATTTTGGAAAAATGCATAGGTTTATTAGTTTCCTTTAAGACAATGAAAATTTTATCTCTAATATTTTTGGGATTAACGCTTGACCAATGATGAAGTCCCCAATGTTGGTTGAGGTGGGCTAATTTTTTCGAGATTAAAGCTAAGGCATGAACATGCTTAACATTGAACTTCTTTAAATTGAGATGAATTTGTTGAGATGAAATTGGCTCACCAACCTCTGCAATATGCTTAACTATACTATCAATATTATGTCGAACATCATGATTATCTTTATGGATATTAGCCAAAGCTAAGCTGTGATGATGGTGATTATCATTCTTGATAATGACAAATTTGGGACTAAGATGACTCAGAAAAGTAATCTGGGCTTGATGAATGTGATCATTAACATGACTGAATTTAGCCCCTAAATCCTTAACTCGGGCGACATTACCCAGTTCTTTGAGATATTTAGTGAATTTTTCTTCAATTAGTTTGATGTGAGGTAATCGATTATGGGGATTGTATTTTAGATTAGCGATGATAGATTTTTCCAACTGTCTAACCCTTTCTCTAGTGATATTGAGTAACTCCCCAACTTGCTCCAGAGTTTCTTTTCGAGCAAAAAGACCGAATCTCTTGGCAATGATTTCCCTTTCTCGAATGCGTTCAATAGTATTTAGGATATCGTTAACAGCAACTTGAATGTTTAAATCTGAATCTATGGTTGGTTTTTGATTCTCCATAGTATACCCCTCATGTTGTTTGGATTATTATATTTATAATAAATTAAGTGCATAGTTGTGAATAGTCTTCTTATAGATGTATCAGTTGATTATATATTAACACATTTTCGGCATAAATTACATTTATATATTCTAAATGTTGACAAATTTCTCTGACAATTATCTAATAATTATTCTTTGATAAGTCTTGTCTTAAGGGTTACATTTTGGAAATATCCATCGCTACAATTAAGGATATGCATATTTTTCAACAATACCCCTCTCCCCTGTCATAATTTCTACAATAATACTGATTTGTAGCAAGTTGATAAGCTGCTTAATAGATATCTCGAAATCCTTAATCTTTAACTATTTTGATTTCTTTAAAATAAAAATCAGACTTAATCTTACTAACTCTTTGGGGGAGTTTTACTTATTTTCTTCCTCGATCTTGAACCGGGGAGCTTACCCTTTTCATCCAACCAAGTTTGGGTCTGATGTTGATTAATTGTTTCCGGTTTATCTCTATATTCTTTTGGAATTGGAGCATTTTTCTTACCATCAGTGATGTAAGGTCCAAATCGGCCTCTTAAAATTTTTAAATCTCCAAACTCAGCAATCACTTTTTGTCTATCAGATTCTTTTTTTTCGGCGATTAAATTCAGGGCAGTTGATAGATCAATGCTAAAGGGATCATATTCTTTTAAGGGAATTCTTAGTTGTTGATTTTCTAAATAAGGACCAAATGGACCAATTTTAGCTAAGATTTCTGATTGATCATCTGCCAAGCCGATTAGTCTAGGAAGTTTAAACATCTTTAAGGCTTGTTCAAGAGTAACATCTTCTAGGTTTGTTCCAGCTGGTAAAGGAGCAGTTGGAGGTTTTTTATCTGAATCTTCAGCTAAACCTTTTTGTAAATAAGTCCCATGACGTCCTTGGCGAGCATAAATTGTTTGATTATCTTGAGGATCTTGACCAATTTGTCTCATTTTCATAATTGACTGTTTAGATATTTCTTCGGCTTTCTCAATAGATGGTTGCAATTTATCATAAAAATTTTGCAACAATTGAACCCAATCTAGTTGACCTTGGGCTATTAAATCAAAATCAGCTTCAGTTTTAGAGGTGAAATCATAATCCATAATTTCCGCAAAGTGTTCTTTCAGAAATGGGGTAACTAATTCTGCTAAATTAGTTGGTATCAGTTTATTAACTCCTCCACCATACTTGTCTTCAGCTTGATAATCTTTAATATCTTGATTTTGTAAAATTAACCCTTTATATATCCTAGATTGTGATTCAATCTCGCCCTTAATGACATATTTACGTTCAATCAAGGTATTAATCGTTGGCACATAAGTACTAGGTCGTCCGATACCTGATTCTTCCAATTTTCTCACTAAGCTGGCTTCAGTAAATCTGGCAGGATGATTGGAAAATTTTTCAAAAATATTTGCTTCAATGAGGCGGGCGAATTGTCCAATCTGACAATCAGGAATTAACACATCTTTCAAATTTTCTGGATTGATTTTTAAGAATCCGTCAAATTCTAAAGTTTGACCATCAATAGAAAATTTATATGGACTGGTTTTGACTTGAATTACGATAGTTGTTTTATTAAATTTTGCTGGAGTCATTTGACTGGCTAGAGTTCTGCGGTGAATTAATTGGTAGAGTTTTCGAATTTGTTCATCAGTATCAGAGATTGTTGATTGATTAATATCAGTCGGTCTAATAGCTTCATGAGCTTCCTGGGCATCTTGATTTTTTGTTTGATACATCTTTAATTGATGATATTGATCACCAAAATTGTTCACAATATAAGTTTTAGCTGATTGGAGAATTTCTTGACTGAGATTTAAACTATCAGTTCTCATATAGGTAATAAAACCAGCTTCATATAATTTCTGAGCCAAACGCATGGTTTGTTTAATGCTGAAACCGAGTTTCTGCGAAGCTTCCTGTTGCAAAGTGCTGGTTTTGAATGGCGGACTAGGATTGCGCAAACTGGGTTTAGTCGTTTTGTCAATAATTTTGAATCCATCCTCTTGAGGATAAGCCAATCGACAAGCTTCCAAAAATTGTCTGCCTTCTTCAAAGCTATTAATTTTATTATTTAATTGAGCTATTGCTTCCTGCTGATTTATTCGAAAAGTTGCCTTAGCTTGATAGGAAATTTGAGGTTTAAAATTTTTAATTTCTAGTTCACGTTCATAGATTAATCTCATAGCCACTGATTGAACTCGACCAGCACTTAAATCACTGGCTATTTTTCGCCATAGCAGAGGACTTAACTTAAAACCAATGATGCGATCCATAATACGCCTAGCTTGTTGAGCGTTGACTAAATTTTGATTAATAGTACGAGGATTCGCTATAGCTTGCTCTAGAGCAGTTTTAGTTATTTCATGAAAAACAATGCGTTTGGTAGTTTTTGGATCTAAATTGAGAATATGACAGAGATGCCAAGCAATTGCTTCACCTTCTCTATCTTCATCTGAAGCCATGATAACTTCAGAGGCTTCTTTAACTAGTTTTTTTAATTCTTTAACTATTTTCTGCTTATCAGGACTAATTTGATAGTTGGGTTGAAAATTATTTTCAATATCAATCCCCATGTCTTTTTTGGATAAATCTCGAACATGACCCATAGAGCTGGCAATCTTATAACTACGATCACTATCTAGATATTTACCAATAGAGGTAATTTTAGTTGGAGATTCTACAATAACTAATTTATAGCCCATACTGAATCATTAATATAGCACATACCATATCCATTTAATATCAGAGTCAGCTCTAGAATTACTTTACAGAGATTGAAAAAGTCAGTGAAAAAGAGAAATCACCAGCGAGGCTGGTGACTCTTATTAACACTATTAAATCAATTCAATTAAGAATTAATAGGAATAATGTTAACCAATATGATATATAAATTTTTGATTAAGTCAAAGTTTTTTTAATTTTGAGAATTGAACAGTGTAATTTTACGGTAAATTCATTAAGTTGATGTCAGCTTTGAAGTTCTATCATAGTATGAATTTGTTCAAACAGCTTTTTAGTACTTTCCCTATATTCTGCTTTCTTATAATTTACTAACTATACATAACACTGCTAGATACATTCTAATCCACTACATACTTTAAAGAGTATCCTAAAGCATATAAACCTAGGATTTCCCCCTTTACCACTAAGAGATAAGCCAACCTCTAAGAGAGCACTACAAATACTGATTAATAAATTCCTCGAGAATCTAGGTATCTTAGGCAAATCAGCACACATATTTCGTCATTCTGCTATTATGGACTTGGCTAAGACTAAGGGATCGACTCTAGATGATCTAAAATACTTCTCTAGGCATCGCTCAATTCAGTCACTTGCGTCATATATGGGCGAGGTTGAGTCAGAAAATCGGCATCAGAAAATAGAAAAAGCTTTAACAGATTGCATCAAATCAACTTATTAATATAAATATTAATACCGTAAAAAAGATAAACACAGACATTGATACCAAAGACAATGCCACTATAGATAGAGTCTTCCCCTGCCCATTTAGTTGTTTGGATTTCTTTAATCCCATTATTGCCAGCACAAAAGCAGTAATCACGCTTATAACACTGCCTACAACACTTATAAACCCAATCAAGGCATTAATCTTATCCCAGACATCCTGCTCTGTATCGAATATGCTGCCAAGAGCAAATATACCTGTCGCAAAAGAAGCCATAAAAAAAACGGAACTGACCCCGACGCTTATTAAGCTTCCCACAGCAAACTTATTACTCATAAGTCCATTATATAGCAGTTTGGGTAAGATTTTGGCTAGTTTGCGTAGCCAAATCGACCTCTCGGACAATCCAAAACAGCTAACAGATGTGAATTATGGCTTGAAATCTGTTTCACTTAATTGTAATAAATCAATAAAATATGAGAAGATTTAAATTTGACAAAAATATTTAAGATGTAATAAAGATTGCTTTTTCATAAAACTTATGGTATTATTTTAAACATAAATTGTTTGCCAACGGACAATTTAGGTACTTTAATTCTATTTTTAGTTTGAATTAGAATATTTCTCAATATCCTAATTCAAGCTAACCCTCTTAACTCCTTACCCCGCTCGTGTTGTTTGGAGTTATATATGGTGGTATCAGAAAACCCTTCGTAAGTTTGTTTTGTTCTCTTTATAAAACACAATATATGTATTATTTGCCAACAGACTTCAAAGGTGGGTTAAGGGGGTTTCTAGTTTTTCATATTTATATTTTTATAAAAAATCAATAAGTTTTGATACAAAACGAATTTTTAAAGCAATTTAATGACCGCTGAGCGGTGCCCACCCCCTTATCAGCGGTCGTTAAGTTGTTTTAAATATATAAAATTCTAATAAGTGTAAATATCGTCGATTGATTAGATCCCAGTCAAAGCCAAATTGAGTATCAGGAGCTTTCTGTTTTAATTCGATGCATTATTAAAAGACAAAAACTAGATTAAGAAATAATTCTCAATCTAGTTTTTTGGAATTTATATTTTATTAATCACACTTTATGAATCAGTCTCAGCAGGTTGGGTAACCTCAGGCTGAGTAGTGTTATCGGTAGTTTCAGTATCATCTCCGCCAGTAAAAGCCAAGACTAGACTGATAATTACAGCAATAACAATCAAAAGTATGATTATAACCTTCTTATTCATAGTTATAAATTGATATACCTTCTGTTTGTTTTTATAAATATATTGGCATTATATCAATATTGACAGAATTAGTCAATTAGTTACAGAGGTCAATGACTGATAATGTGTTATTTTTTCTACCTTTTTTATACTATGTAGAATGATATGGCACAGATTCAGAGAGCTATTTCAGATGATATATTCCGACACATAGCTCAAGCTTATGGAACGCCCATCTTTGTCTATGATGAGAATGGAATACGATCTAGAATTAAGAATCTAAACCAGGCTTTTAATTGGGCTAAGGTTTATGTCAATTATTTTGCTGTTAAAGCTACGCCTACTCCTGCAATTTTAAGGATTATGGCTGATGAAGGTCTAGGTTTTGATTGCAGCTCCTTATCTGAATTACAATTAATTACAGAGTCTGACTTGCTGAAATCCAAACTGTTTTTTACAGCTAATAACGTCTCAGATGAAGACTATTATCAGGCTCATTCTCGAGGAGCGATTATCAATTTAGATAAGTTAGCTGATTTGGAAAACATTTTAAAAGTTTTACCAGATGTTCCTCAAACAATGTCTATTCGCTATAATCCTGGTCAATCAATCATTGGCTCCAATAGCATTCTAGGTAATCCTAAATATTCTAAATTTGGTGATAGTAAAGCTAATGTTTTAATTGCTTTAAAACGTATGCAGTCAGCTGGAGTGACAAATATTGGTTTACATAGCATGCTAGTCAGTAATCAAGTTCATGTCTCTGGTTTTGAGCAAACTGCTCAGTATCTAAAGAATTTAATTCTCGAAGTTAGTCATAAATTAGGATTAAAGATTAATTTTGTTAATCTTGGGGGTGGTCTTGGCATGAATTATCAACACAAGGATCAACCGGTTAATCTCCAAGCCATCAGTCAGGCTATTAAGAATATCCTTGGTGATTTAGATATACCAATTTATACTGAATTTGGTAGATACATTACTGCTAGTAATGGCTATCTTTTAACTCGAATAACTCATTCCCCCATTACTTCTCATCAGACTTTTTTGCCAGTTGATACTTCAGTTAATAATCTTAATCGTTTAGCAACGGTTGACGATGCTTATCACGAACTTAGTATTCTCGGCGAACAGACATTATCTGAAACTATTCCCATGACTGTAGTCGGATCGATGTGCACTGATACCGATAAATTATTCAGCAATCGGTTATTGCCGAAAAATACCAAGAAAGGAGATTTACTGGTTATTCATGATGTTGGAGCTCATGGTCGAGCTGATGCCACGAATTATAATGGCTCACTTCGATGCGGTGAAGTCATAGTTCAAATTGATAATACCTGTCGTTTGATTAGACGACATGAGACGATAGATGATCTTTTGGCTACCACTGAGGATTTTTAAAGCAGTCTCTGCAATATTATTTAGCAAATTGGCTCAGATTATTGTCTTTAGTCGTCAACATTTCCAATTATGTTTTTTAACTTTAAGGACAAATTTCAATATTGCATCTCGTGAAAGGAGTAAGCATCATGCCATTAAGCCCTGATTTTCAACCGACAACCCTTAAAGGATTTGATTATTTTTGGCAATATACTTCTCAACGCCAGCAAATTTATTATTTGCAATTAGCTGGTAAACAACCACCTTTTAGTGATGATCCTATTCTCAATACATATAGATTTACTAATGTTTATCGAGCAACTGATAGAGTTAGTCAGTATTTAATTAATCATGTTCAATATAATCAGGCTTGGGATTGGTTGAATACTTTTGCTCGAACCATGATCTTTAAATTATTCAACAGAATTGATACTTGGCAGTATTTAGTCTCACAACTTGGTCAATTGAAATTAGATGACCTACTGAGTAAACGCATAGATAGAACCTTAGAAGCATTGATGAAAATCCAACCGTTATATAATCCCGCTTATGTTATGCCACCCTATTATCGAGGCAGAGGCTTAAAATATATAGGTCACCTAGATTTATTGAGATTAATGATTAAAAACCAAGTTCCACAATTAATCCAATCTGCTAAGACCATGGAAGAAGCTTTTCTGATTTTGCGCTCATATCATTCTATTGGAGATTTTTTGGCCTATCAATTTATTATTGATCTTAATTATTCACCCCATTTACAATTTTCAGAAAATGATTTTGTGGTTGCTGGTCCTGGATCCTTGAGGGGATTACGTAAATGTTTTGCTAATGTCACTAAAGCTAACGCCAGTCAATTTATCAGCTGGGCGACTAAAAATCAGGATGAAGAATTTAGAAAGAGAAAATTACCTTGGCAAAATTTGAGAGGTCGACCAATGCAATTAATTGATATTCAGAATGTTTTTTGTGAAGTTGATAAATATACTCGACTAGCTGCTCCTTCCTTAAATCAAGAAATTTTAGGCAAACGACCGAAACAATATTATCGTCCATCTAGCAATTTGCTGACAGCTAATTTCCCATCAAAATGGTTATTATCCCGAAATTGAATGTCATAACATTTTGTATGCGTATTAATCTATTGCATTTTAACATTACTGTAATCTGACCTATAATAACTCTTAACCACCTGCACTTTTTTGACAAAAACAAAAGTGACCAGTTATTTTATTAATAAATAATAATTAATAAAAAATAAAACAAAGAGGTCACTTAATGATTAAAGTACAGAAATTGAAAAGCTTAGTCAATCAGATTGGACAGAATTTACCCCAAAATAAACGAAGAAGATTCCAAACAGGCGTAGAAGCTCTATCACTGGTTAGGTTTAAGTCTTTAAATACCAGCGGTCGAACTTTAAATGTCAAGCCTAAAACTGGCTTATCTCGTATTTATAGACTAATTAATGATGAGCTTCTGGCTGAGCTCGTAGCTCAGCAACTTCTGAGGTCTGTTTTAAGTAAAACTAGGGGTGAGGTTTACTTTAATCTAGATCATACTCAAATCGGGGGCTTTACTGTGGCTGTCATTGGTTTGCAGACTCAGTTTGGCAGAGCTCTGCCTATTTGGAGTCAGATCAATCAAGGTAGTCGTAATCCAGCTATTGAGCCTCTTCTTAAAGAACTGAAGGGATTGATTGAAAAATTGTCGCAGATTACCCTCAAATACAACCAATTGATTAGCGCTGATCGATTCTTTGGAAATTTCAAACTGATGAAGTTTTTAAACCAAGCTGACATTGGCTTTATCTTACGAACAAAGACTGACAAAAATGTAGAGACTCCTTGGGGCAAGAATGTTATCAAAGAGCTAGCTAATTATGAGACAGAGATTGAATACCAAGAGCTAAGACTTAGAGACTTATCATGTCTTCTAAAGAGACTTTCAGTGAAGCTTGGTTTCTGTTGACTAATCTACCTCAGTCTTTTTCTCGACAGCGGATTCTTAATAAATATCGAAAGCGATGGCAGATAGAATCTACTTTTAAAGATCTGAAATGGACTCAGGGACTCAAGGATCTTCGACTAAAGCTGGTTCAATCAATGAAACTGATGTTGTTATTTGTCTTTTTGGGTTGGATCTTGCTATTTACCTCTATTAATAAAACCAAACTGAAAGCTGGTTTGAGAAAAATTAATAATCATAAGCTTTTGAGCTGGTTTAATTATTTATTTGAAGTTTGGCAAAAACTAGCTCTCAATAGATCCTTCCATCTTAGACTGTGATTACTTTTGAGATCTTAAAATCTAAGTTAAACTTTTTAAAAAGTATTTTTAAAGTATGTGCCTTGTGTTAAAGGGGTGCAATTGGTTTGTCTTAAGCTTTTGAAAACCCATTGCGAAGATTTAAAAGCTCTTAGAATATATGATGTTTTAAGAAGTTTTTAGTAATAATTTAATTTCACAATTTGTCAGATTGTTGAAAAGTGCAGGTGGTTAAGATAATAACTGATGAAAATACTCTCGTAATCATGGATCAATCCCCATCTGACACTAAATATAGAATGTATGTAGACGAGTCTGGCACGCATTCTTATTCGGCAAGTGAAGCTGTAGGTAAACGTTATCTAGCGCTCATTGGCGTAGCGATACGCGAAGATCACAATCGCAACGACTTACAGCCCAGGTTCAGAAATCTTAAATCGATTATTACGCAAGATCCTGATGAGGGGGTAGGCATACACCGACAGGAAATTGCTAATCGCCAAGGTGTTTTTTCACGCCTATTAGACAAACCAACAGAGGCACGCTGGAACAAGACAGTTCTGTCTATAATCAGGGACTTGAATTTTGTACTATTCACTGTTGTTTTAGATAAGCACTCTCATCAGCAACGGTACAAAACCCCCATGCACCCCTATCACTACTGCTTTTCTGTCCTACTAGAATGCTACGTAGATTATTTGCTCGCACATAGTGGTAGAGGGGATGTTATGGTGGAAGGCAGGGGCAAAAAAGAAGACATCCAGCTCTCCCAAGAATACCTAACCGCCTATAAAGCCGGAGGTTCGCATCTAGATGGAGTATCCTTCAGGAAGGTGTTAACCAGCAAATCTCTGAAGATTAAAACTAAAACGTCGGATATTACCGGGTTGGAATTGGCTGACCTGTTAGTTTTGGCCTCCAACCTAGATGTACTTACCAAAAACAATGTAATAGAGGGAGTGAACAGTCGCTTCACGCAACAGATTATTCCACTGCTGCAACCTAAGTACTATCTCAGAGTACAAGCTAAAGACAGGAGAGAGCCTTGTTGCTTCTTAATTGCCTGAAAATAAAAAAGCCACCTTTCGGCTAGCTTCTTTACGACGGTCATTAGCGACGCATCCTCCTACGATAACGTATTACACATATTATAGAAAAGCAGATGCTAAATGTAAAGCTTTTGTTGTATATACAGAAAGTTTTAGGTGCTGACACTGACCGTAACAGTCACCCCGAATGAAACCTCTGCCTGAACGATAATCTATCAGGCAAGGGGTGTTCAGTTTTCACTGAAGGCAATTAAACAATGGGGTTCGATGGAAGCTTTTACAAAACTAGATACCATTGAAAAAATCTGACAATTTCACTTGTAAGCTCTTTGCAAGTATCAACAGTGTGCCAAGTTGTGCCGTTCGCCGCCCTTGTTCTATATAACCGATTGATACTCTATCAAGTCCAGATATAGCAGCAAGACCCTCTTGTGTATAGCCTCTTTGCTTGCGTATGTTCTGCACGCGCTTCCCAAGCTTCAGGCGCAAGAGGTGTAATTCTTTAGCGTTACGCTTCATCACTCTAAAACATAGCGGAGTGCGGGACATAGCACCACTAACACATAGTTAGCAGGAACTGATGGGCTATGCTATGATTGATAACAAGAAAGATGCTAACATATAGTTAGCATCTAATCTGGAGCAATGGAGAGAAAAAACTATCTCTGCTTGGGTGTGACGAATGCTAGGAGTTCGCTTATTTAATGACTCTGCTTGATCTTACATGAATTATATAGACAAAGTTTTTTATAAAGATGCATCAGATATGTCTGAGATACCGAGTGCATCTATAGATCTCGTAATCACATCGCCGCCCTACTTTAATATCAAAGATTATTCATTGGATGGTAAACAGACCCAGGCGCATTCCGGCAAGGCTAGAGCGCAATTAGGGGATTTAGGAGATTACAAGGTATTCATCAAATCTCTTCTGACAATTTTACGATGATAGACTGTTGTCTTCCCAGCGAAGATTTTAAAAAGCGTAACAAAATTTTAGCCGAAATAAAGCATCACTATAGTAAAAAATGTGTTGCTCGATTTATATCAACACACCCAGACCAAGATCATTTTACTGGTTTAAAAGAAATTGACAAACAAAATACTATCTTAAATTTTTACTGTGTGAAAAATGAAGCTTCAAAAGAGGATGAAACAGAAGATTTTAAACACTATTGTGTTCTGAGAGATAATAAAGATAAAGCCTTTTACCTTTATAGGGGATGCGAGAGAAAATGGATGAATATAAGTGATAGTGAACGAGGATGTGCTGGACTGAATATCCTTTGGCCAATCCCTAAAAATATAAATTTTAAGAATGCGTTAGAAATTGCAAAAAATGGAGGTAGCCCCAATAATATATCACCAATAATAAGCTATAGCAGAAAAAATGGAGCAACAGCATTATGGATGTGATCTGGAAACAGAATTTATGGAATCAATTATTGATGAAATTCAATTGCAAAAAGTTAATGTCCTTTTTGCTGCACATCATGGCAGAAAGTCTGGCAAAATACCTAAAAAATGGCTAAATCAATTAGATCCTGACATTATTGTTATAGGAGAAGGATCTTCAGAGGATTTATATAATTATCCGGATTATAATACAATTACCCAGAATTCTGCTGGGGATATAGTGTTTTATTTTAGTGCTAGAGTTGTGGATGTGTTTGTGGGGAATCAGAATTATGAAGTTGGCTTTCTGGAAAATAATCAGTGCAAAAATAAACCTGATGAATATTATATTGGATCATTAAATCTAACTTAAACAAAGAAAGACTTAATCAGATTTTTATTTTAAGAGTTTTAGCAATCTCTATTTAAATCTTGCCTCGATTAAGCATAAATATGCTAGTGTGATTTATTAATTTTTTGATTGGAATAATTTATTATCACCAGCAAAAGAAAAGCTATTAGAATAGATGGAATTGCAATTATCACAATAATTAAACCGTTATAAAACAGATTAATCATTAAATTTGCGAACCAAACAATAGCCCATATAAGCACTAGTACTATGACTACCATAGCCAGCCAGGTTGCAAATTTGAATAATCCATATAGCCCGGAACTACCCAATAATTGATGCAGTGCCCGATAAAACCCCAATTTGTACAGTAAAGCTCCTGGTCCAATAAAAACTAATAAACTTAATAGTCCATAATCAGCCCAAGTTGGTGAATGTATCCATGTTTGCCATTTCCAACTGAATGGTAGCCCCAAAGAATAATATAAAAGAATCCCCGCCAACAAGACAAGTAATATTCCAAAATATAAATGCTTTTTGGATTTTATTGTCTGTCTTACAAATTGAATAAACGCTATGATTGACATCTGCCGTAAATTACATATATCTCAATTATTGAGTAAGTTTTTCTTTTGAGAGTAGATGTTTTAAATAAAAAGACCCCCCTCCAAACAGAGGGGGTAAAATCTTTACATTTCGTATTATAAGGTATTTTTATTCAAAAATCAATGTTATTTCAACTCTATTTGACCTCTAATTGATTCTATCTTCGTATATTTACAATTTTTATTATTCTGAGTAAAAGTACGCAACTCCCAAGCCAACAATTTATCAAAGGCGATAATAATTATTTGTTTGCTCTTATTGTGCATACGCTCAATCAAAGGCAAATAATCACTATCTCCAGAGATTAAGATAATTCTGTCTAAAGTATCCATGTTGTCCATAATCCCCCATCGTGATTTCAACATCCATATCGCCCTTAGTTGTAAACCTGCCATCTTGAAGCCTAATGTATTTTAAGGGTTTGGTTATTAATTCGTAGCCTAATTGGGTTAATTTTCTATAAATATGAGCCATAAATTTTGCTCTAGCCTTAAATCTAGCCTCTCTAGGCTTAATGTCTTCAATGCCATAATATTTAACAAAAAGTGGCTTGTATTCTTTTTCGAGATAAGTTTTTAGCTTTGCAAAATCAATCAGCCACCTCTTTTCTTTTGAGATCGTTAATGAACCCCACATCACATTAGACCCATCTATAAAAACCCCGCTTCGCAATTGTTGGTTTGAATTCATTGCCATAATTATACCAATATTCGCAATTGATAGATTCTAACCCCAATAGATCGAGGTTGAATACCTTCAAGTCTTTTTCAGCTTGTGCTGTAATCAGGGTTTTTGCCACAATGTGATTAATTAACGGTGTCACGTTGAGTTCGATTTGATAATGAAGCACATCGTAACCAGGGTTGCCAAGGCCTGGGTAGAGACTGTCGCCTACCCCGGAGGGGTTGTCGTCTCTATGAACAAGCATGAAAATAGAAGAAATCACAATAATGGCGCTAATAACCCCCGTAATGACAAGAGGTGAGAAAAGTCTTTTATTCTTTTTCATGCGGGTATCGTTATGTCGGACCAATCAATTCCCTGCCAAGGGTTGCGATTGTTCTCAGCAGAAGAATTATTTCGGTTATCTTCACTCCTAACAAATTGCTTGTCAATCTCTTGGATAAGTAAATGTACTGCGATAGAGGGATCAGCCTTAGTTTCTACTGGATCAATCCCCCCTTTCTCTCTCTTTGTTTAGGACTTCAACTAGCATAGTTTCAGGATGCAGCAACAAAGCTGTCTATACATAAAATGTTTTCTTCACCAAATAATTCTTTTGCACCATTTATAACACCTTGAGTCGGCCTGTTAAAATAAACAACCAGTTCGTTTTTAGCCCTGCTACAACAAACATAAAATAGCCTAGTCGTACGTTGAAGTGCTTCTTGATTACTCGAAGAATTTTCAAAAAGAGATTGAAAATTATATTTATTCCAATTACCGTTATCTAGGACAATAAACACATTGTCGTACTCAGTGCCCTTTATATTGTGTTGAGTAGAGTAGGGTGTGTAATCTTCTATGTAATTATATAGTGCAATCAACTCTTTGTATTTAACAGGTCCCACTCTGTAATAGGTATAAGGATTGGTTTGCAGGAAGCTTTTGATTGCTGAACCCTTTTGCCATATACCCATACGATTAGCGGCTTCGATGACTGCGCTAATTACCCCTTCTTCCATATGGCGCATGCTTTCTATGGATGCTCGTAGTGTTTCCTTGTCAGCAATGCATCCAACCTTATAGTCAGTCTTCTGGATAAATTTGTTGTATTGCTTACCTGAATATAAGTAAATACACTCCTGTATATCCAGTAAATGATTTATTAGGTCATCCCTGTCATCTCCTGTCTGTGACAATTGTATCTGCTGTTTCTTTTTACGGCCTATAAGCTGATCCGCTTTTAAATATGTTCCAGAGATAGATTTGTAGGGCAGATTTTTCGCGAACTCATACAGATCTTCATTTTTTGAGATAAAATCTTTTGTCTTTTTATCTTGGGGCAGCCCCATTCTCTCTATAATCTTACCAAATCTTTCATTCTCATCGATTTCAACATTATCTTCTTTAATTCTCTTCGACACCAGTGACTTATATTTTATTATTTGATCGTTCGTGTATATGTCCATTAGCCCCGCAAAGCCTGATTCCTCGGCTATGAGCTTCTTTGTAAGATAAAGCTCCTTAGTTGCAGTAGAGTTACCAAAGTCCCAAGTATCGAAAAATTGTAGCTTCTTAATATCCTTTATACTGTAGCTAACCGTTGAATAAATGAACTTTATAGAACCTTCTTTTCTGTAATTCGGGGAAGATTCCTCAATTGATGCTATTTGCTCCAACCCGTCCGACCGAAATTTATTGATTAATGCTATAACTTGTGCTGGATTCCTTCTATTATCCTCCTTAGAGATCAATTCACATGACTCCTTGATTAATTGCTCCCTATTGGCGCTTGCACTATTCTCATATATTGCCTGCATTTCATCGCCGAACAATCCAATAACCCCTCTTTTCTTGGATGTTTTTAGGTATTGCAGCAGGATAACCAATGCGTCATCAAATGTGTCCTGATATTCGTCCACTAATATGTATCTATATCTATCATTCACTATATCTGCCAACAGGCTGTGATTCTCAAACATTTTTCTAGCCAGTGGTATAACTTGGTCATGTGAAACCACTCCTCTTTCAAAATTATGTTGCTCTCTATAAGTGATATTTTCAGTTTTAAGATACTCTTCATCTATAACCATGCTGCCGTCATATTGAAAATATCTACTATTTTCAGCCAGAAGAGATACTAAGGCTCTCTTGAGATCAGTCTGGAAATTTGATATTGAAGACCATAGGAAATCATGAATTGTCAAAGTAAGCAGGCTGCCAGAAGGTGGCTTGTATCTGCCTCTTATCTCATCTACCGCAGCATTAGTGAAAGTAATACATGCCACCGAAGCGATAGGATTCACTGTGTATATATGCTTTAATGTCTCAATCAGTGTATGGGTCTTGCCGCTCCCCGGTCCGCCGCTTAATACAAAACTCTTGTTCTGGGCTATAAGTTCTTTGATTTGAGATATTTCATTCATCTGCGCCACGTAGCCACAGGAGCCCTTCTCTTATATAGTGGGGAATATTCCAGTTGCCATATTCCGCATTGCTGCAATAAATTATATCTATTGCGAAATCGGTCTTCTTTTTTATGCACTCAGCCAATTCGTGCGCTTCCCTATTTGCTTCATTAAAATAATCTTTATTCTTCAAACTATTAAATCTTTTTAAGTTGGCTTTTATAAAATCTACATTAATATCAATGAAAGCATCTTCAAAGCTACGCGGGCAGTAATCACCCCCACTCTCTTTAGATTGATAAGCAATCAAAAGTTTGCTACTTGAGTCTTCTGGTTCACTGCTGCTCATTTTCGGTTTGCATATTCGTTTTTCCAATGAGAGATCTAGGAAATACTCTAATTTATCTTGGCTAAAAAAATGCTTTAAAGATGCGTTAGACGTTCTCACACCTTCACGCACGGGACATGCCCCCTCCGCGTTAACTGCGTCCAAATCAGTTATTACTAGACCTTTAATGTTTAGAAAGGCTACAAGTTTTTCAAACACATGTGCATGCGCTCCCACCTCTACGATTGATATATTTTGTGAAGACAGGTGTGCTTTATCAATACCACCAGATTCCAAATCTATCTTCTCTATCATTGTTGGCAGTATAATTCGTTCGGTATCACCCTCTATGAGAATTACTTTATCCGCGAAAAATAGTTCAGCTCTAGTTAATGTGAGGTATTTTTTCAAAAACTCGTATTGATCATTCTCGTATGCTTCTTTCAATTGCTTGAGATCCTTTGCTCTCACGACAGATTTAGACTCTCTCAGCAGATATTTGATATCATCAAAATTGCTCTCTGACGCAATATGGGAAGAGTGGGTGCTCATTATTGTTTGCAAGAAAAAATTCTCGACATTCAACAATTCCTTAATGTTTTTGATAAATACACGCTGCATCTGGGGATGTGTATGCACTTCAGGCTCCTCAATGAAAAGCAGGCATATATCGGAAGGAGGAGATTCTTCAAAATTTTTAAGTTTAATAGCTATTTCAAATATCATAGCGATTAAATTCATATAACCTAACCCATTATAATTCTCTGGAAGCTTGTAGCCATCGTGATCATATATAACAGAGGTATTGTTTTCCAATATATCTACCCCACTTAGTGAGGATATTATCTGTATCGCAGACTCCCCTTCCTGTATACCGCCAAATTTCCGGATCTTCTCTACAAGGTCACTAAAAATACCCTTGTAGGCTGTGGTGAATTTTTCATCTGCTTGAGACAGAGAATTCCTCAATTCTTGAATGTCGGGATTTTTAGAAATATCTTCTATTTTTTTGTAGTAATTGGAGGATAATCCAGAAAGTCTTTGATTCTTTGCCATCCTGCTGCTGCCTGAACTGGCAATACCCCTATTTGCGCTAATGGTTTGGATTCGAAGTAGTTTGCGCACGCACTCTCGCTCTTCTACGGCCACATAATTATCCTCGTTACTGGCTTCAAGTGCTCGCACATAACGCTTAAAGTGGTCCCTATGGTATTTCTTTAAATACTTGATTACATCTTTGTTAGATGTAACTTCCATCTCTTGCTTTATGTTTGATATATCTTGTGAGTTAATCTTGTAATTGAACTGCAATACGACAAGGTTTTCCTCAGGATCTAAATTGAGCATAAATTTTGATAGATTTGCTAGATTATCTTCCCGGTCGTACTCTATATAAATTTTTAATTCTATACCTTCGAGATAACCTTCTTCTATGTCTTCTCTTTCAAAATCCTTGCTTATCCTTTTCTGAAGTTCAACATTGATGTCCTCAAATTCAAAATGGGCGTTAATCAGAAATTTCTCAAACAGGGAAAGCAAGGATGTTTTCCCTGTATTATTTTTTCCGACTAAAAGAGATAAATTATCTTCTAAATTCAGCTCGAAGTCTCTCAGCAACCTGTAATTTTTTATCTTTAGCTTATTTATCCTCATTGCCTATTTATCTGTCTCGGTAATCGGTATTATTCTATTATTTCACCCGCCAAAACACAATGTGTAACTATGAGGGTTGCCTAACCGAGGTTAAATGCAATATGTTGCACTCTCTGTGATTGCCAAGATTTGCTAAGCGGAACCGCCCAAAACGGAAAATCTCATCAGTTAAATCCCGTTTTTGAGGCAATCGGTTCCAACAAATCTCTTATGGTGAGGAGTATACTGAGCGATTTCTAACCTTGGCGTCTGAGCTGTACGAAGATGCCAAGTGGCAAAGCCTCATTAGAATATTGGAGCCATCCAACCCAAGCTAATCGGGGGAGCTTGGGTTAGATGACATCAGCGGCCGGCTTTAGCTCAAAGTGTCGATCCCGGTATTGCTGCTTCTAAATATCTCCCGTGACCAGCCATTTACCATCTGTAGAATGTCTTGGTTGCTTTACCGTGGCTTATTACTTTGGGCACGTGCTTTTTTATGTCCGAAAAGATTTGTAATGGATCGTCATCCAGTAGTTGCACGAAAGGCTGGATCGACATATTAAATCTGACTTCGCCGTAGTGTTGTGCGCTGTCGTTGCGCATTTCTAGCTCCCCGACATTGCGATCCTTATATTTAAAAAGGACTTTCTGTTCAGGTTTGGTTCCCTTACCTTTTAATGCGGAATTCTCCACGATGAAAGAATCTGCCAGCGTGGCAACTATATCGATATTTTTATATACATGGAAATTGCCATCATCACGCTTAATGGTCAAATAGTCCACTTCGCCTCCGTTGAAAATCGATTTCATCAGGAAGGCTCTCAGCAGGGCTTTCCTCTGGAATCTGTCTTTGAGCTCGCGCATTGGAGTGCGCAGCCTTTCCTTGGCCGCATCCTTGTTGTCTTCATAGTCTTTATACTTGGGAGGAAACGCGTCAATGCAGTGAATCAGGAGAGAGCCTACTCCGTTTAGAGCTTGAAAACCATCATCCCGCTCAAATCTATTTCTGCCATAGAGAAAAATTTGCCATTTCTTCTCGCCGGACTTGACCGAATGAGCATCCCCGGATGGGTCGACCACATCTTTTTTGGCTTTTCTATCGTTCTTATAGTCTTCATCCAAGTCTAGGCACTTCGCAAACTCTAAAGCGGCATCATGGCCTCGTTGACGGTACTGACGGGCCTGATCTGAAGTTCCATCCCTTCTACCTGCATTCATTGGGATGTCTCCAAATCAGTAATTCATGGGATTTCTTTATATGGGAACCGCCGTTAGACTTAACCCTATTCTCACCTATCCTAGTATCGCCCTGACCAAAAGTATATTGCCATTTAGGGGTAGTCATATTACAACCCGCGTACCATTTGCGAATTGTTTCGCAGTCGTTGTACGACAAAATGAAACCGCCCTTGTGAGACAACAACAAATCTCTGAGCAATTCGTGGTTGAAATTATTATGGTGGACTGGGAAATTCCTGTGTGGATACATGCCAACGAACATCTTGCCATCGTTCAGATAGTAAGGAGGGTCGCAATATAGGAAATCATTTTTATGTCTGGGAATTGACTGTTCGAATCCCAAGCATTGCACTCTCAAAGAACCCGCATCGAAATTTTCTACCTTATCCACAAGCTTCTTATAGCGATCCTCTTGCAAATAAACGCTGCTGGGAGAACCCAGGAAGTGCGGACCGTAAGAAGTATTGGCATTGAAGTAATAATGAGTCGCCAAGTCATATCTATCCAATCGAATCTCAGAATCCCAATGCTGTTTCAGGACAGTCTTGATCTCCTTGAAAGTTTCCCGCGTAGGCTTCAGTTGGCGCAGGCGACGGGCTAGTTCTTTGGGGTCATCAATTTGTATTTGCCAATAGGTGCATAGTATGTCAAATATATCGTAGGCAATTATCTCTAATCCCAGTGTCTTGGAGCAAGCAACCTCAACGGAACCGCCACCCATGAAAGGACATACTATTCGTTTTAGCTGATCAGGCAATAATTCCGCAACGAATCCCACCGCCAAGCTTTTACCACCGGCATAACGCAGTGGAGAAGCTGTATAACGTTTGTAGCGCATTGATCCATTGCTTCTCAGTGAGCTCAGGAAGAAATCTCTTTGTGCGTCAAAAGATGGCAACTGTGACGCTTGTGCATCCTCTTCATTTCCTAACAGTATTTGTGTCTGTGTTCCCATTTCTACACTCCAGCTACAGCACCCACCTTGATTACGTGTAGAACCTTGGATTGTGCCATATAGTCCATTTGATCGTCTATATCCAAAATGATGGGAGGATAATCACCGCTCGATTCGGAAACGAGAACTACTTGACCCTCATTGCTGTCAATAATAAGTTTTTTAACATTGGCCAGACCGTTAATCAGAGAAATGACATAATCTCCGGATTGGGGAGTGTATTGATCGCCGTCCGCTATAACATAATCTCCGTTTTCAATATTGAGCTTATTAGGCCCTATGCAGGCTTTATCCATTGAATTGCCCACGACCCTAAGTGCATACAATGTTTTTTTATGCCTCACAGGCAATTTTTCGGAAGAGATTCTGAGATAGTCTTCCACTTTGCCTTCTGCGTACACAGAAGCAACTCCAGCATTTACAGCCCCCATAATAGGGATGTTAATGAGCTGGGACTTCCCTCCCAAGATATCGGTTTGGCCAAACGCCTGTTTAGCTTGTTCCTGTTTGGAAAGCAGGCCTTTAGTAATCAGCATGTTACGGTGATGCTTAACTTGTTGCAAGTGTTTCACTCCTGTCAAATCCCTGAGTTCACTCAACTTCATGTCGGAGATGTTTCTTTCAAGGTTTATCTGAAGCATAAGCTCCTGAATATAATGCATAGTAGGCGCAGTATATCAAAGCCTATATGCTTTGTAAAGAAAATTTATTGAATTTTATTTTTTCTTGACCAGAGCTTCAAAGATCGATAGAATTGTACGTAATGAAATATTTTTATACAGCAGACAGGGAGGCTGCATAGATGGCTAAGAATCCACCCAAGGGACCTGGACGCAGAGGGGCGGTGCGTAGTCGTTCTCAGGCTAAAAACCCAAAAAATAATCGGTGGATTAAAAGGGATAGTGTGACCGGGAAGTTCATGGATGTAAAAGCAGATAAGAAACCCTTTAAGGGGGTTAGGAAGGAAGGGTAAAAACATGTTGCTTTACTACGTCAATAGAAATGCTCAAAGCAATGGTGATCATGAGGTTCATGTGCCTTCATGTTCTCACTGCCCGAATCCAGAAAATAGGATATATTTGGGAACATTCTCTAATTGTTGGGCTGCCGTAAGAGAAGCTAAGAAATACTTCTCCCAAGCAAACGGTTGCTATTACTGCGTCAACCCCTGTCATACCGGCTAGCAATCGACACTTTGAGCTAAAGCCGGCCGCCGATGTCATCCAACCCAAGCTAATCGGGGGAGTTTGGGTTGGATGGCTCCAATATTCTAATGAGGCTTTGCCACTTGGCATCTTCGTACAGCTCAGCCTGCCGTTTCAAAATCTCAAATTGACACCTCTGGTGACCTCACGGGGAATTGAACCCCGATTTCCAGACTGAGAACCTGGCGTCCTAACCGTTAGACGATGAGGTCATTTATTGTCAATAAGATTTAATTTTAGTATGCTTAACAAATAATTATCAAATTTTTAGAAGAAGGAGTTTCTTAGTTTATGAATATTAATCAAAATAATGCGATGAATCAGCAACCCGTGAATTTGCCTCAACAAAATTCAGGCAAGAGTTATACAGTAACACTTCTTTTGACCTATTTCGTTGGAGGTCTAGGGGTTGATCGTATGTATTTGGGCTATGTTGGTTTGGGGATTTTAAAACTCTTCACTCTTGGAGGCTTAGGTATTTGGGCGATAGTTGATGCGGTCTTAATTATTCTTAAAAAAATCAAACCCGCCGATGGATCAGACTATATAGATTAATCAGAACACAGTTATTCTTTCATCTACTAAATCCATATAACTTGTTTCACCAATCAGACTGCTGATTTCTTGAGCTATTTTATTGACTATCGGTATCTGAGATTTAGTGAAATCACTTAAGACAAATTGAGTTAAATCTATATTACTGGGTTGCTTTGGACCAATGCCAGTCCGTATTAAATGCAGATCATTGCTTAAATATTGACCAAGAGACTTTAGACCATTGTGACCATAATCTTTATTAGTTTTTAAAATTTCGATTAAGCCTAATTTCAGCCTAATTTCATCATAAATAATATAAGTTTCCTCCAAGCTTAGCTTATAAAATTGCAAGACTTTACTGACGGCTTGTCCTGATAAATTCATATACGTTTGGGGTTTGATGAGAATAATTCGACTGCCAGCAATATTGGTTTGAGCTAAATCAACTTGGAAATCCTTTTTTGTAATCCAAGTCAATTCGTGGAGATCACAAAATTTATTCAAGCACATGAAGCCTATATTATGGCGATTGTTCTGATATTGTTGTCCGGGATTACCCAAACCAACGAAAAGTCGAGTTTTTTCTAAGCCACTACTATAGAAAGGAACGATTTCTGGAATAGCGATGGTTTGTTTGCGAATAATAGCCATTTTAGTGCTTCTCCTTGAAAGCCAATATTAGTCCACTACCCTGATAATCAAATTCTTCTCGAATTTTTCTTTCCAAGAATCTCTTATAACTCCAATGAATATATTTGGTCGAACTGCCAAAAAATTGAAAGGTCGGTGGATTGTTGTCAATTTGAACGGCGTAATTTAATTTAGGTTGAGTGCTTTTAAGTCCAGCTGGGGGATGTGAATTGATTGCTTTTTGTAAACAGCGATTTAGCTGAGGGGTCGGAATATTTTGTTGGCGACGCTCATAAATATTTAAGCTTAGCTCAAAGATCTTAGTTACATTTTGCCCAGTAATTGCACTGGTGAAAATTAAGCTCGCCCATGGAACAAAATCAAATTCTTGACGAACTTTATTTTTAATTGATTCTGTGTCAGTCCGGTTTTTATCTAAAGTATCCCATTTACTGATTACAATAATTAGACCCTTGCCAGTTTCCTTGACCATGCCAGCAATTTTCTGATCAGTAGCCACTGCTAAATCATTAACATCAACCAGTAATAGACATATATCACTTTCGGTGATAGCCATTAATGTTCGTCCAACTGAAAATTTTTCCACCCCAACTTGAATTTTACCCGCTCTTCTAATTCCAGCTGTATCTAAAAGCTCTAGAGTTTGCTGATTAAATCGGACTTGTTGACGATTCAAATCACGAGTTGTTCCAGCTCTTTCAGAGACCAGAGCCTGCTGTTTTTTAGCTAAACAGTTAAATAAGGCACTCTTGCCGACATTAGGTCTTCCCAGTAATGCCAGTCTAATAGGTTGGGGAGCTATTTTAGGCTTTATTTTGTCTAACAACTGGTCAAAAAATGTCAGCAATTTATCTGTACCCTGTTTTGTAGTCGTGCTGAGAAAAAAAATATCTTTAATGCCTAGCTTAGAGAATTGATCAGCCCGGGCTTGCCAATTTAAATCCCATTTGTTGATAATCAAAATGGTAGTTTTTTTACTCTTTAAGGCAACTTTAGCTAACCAGCGATCTTGTTGATTGAGTATCCTGTTGGCTTCAACTAATAGACAGATGACATCAGCAGTTTGAATAGCTAGATTGATTTGAGCTTGAATAGTGGCTTCAAAATTATCTTCAGGATCTTTAAGTCCAGCTGTATCAATCAACCAGGCATATTTATCAGGAGCAATTTCGACAAGTTCCCTAATGGAATCTCTAGTGGTTCCAGCTTCTCTAGCAACAATATTCCGCCTTGTTTTAAGCAGTAGATTAAAAACCGAGCTTTTACCGACATTAGTCAAGCCAACCAAGGCAATAGTAGGCAGAGATTTAGCGGACATTTTTTAAAAAACTTAAATTTTTCTCTATGCGATTAGCTAGTAGAAGCTTCATTGACTGGAATATATCCTTGCAAAACTTGAGCAACCTGATTAATGCTAATCTGAGACTTAACCAGATAACGCTCAGTCGGAATACCTAATTGTTGAGCTCGTTTAATCAATTTTCTATCACTATAGGCAGAAATAATGATAATAACCGTATTTTTCATTAATTCAGGAAAGCCTTGCATCATTTCTATGGTATCAAAGCCAGATAAACTTGGTAGCTTAATATCGCACAAGACTAAATGAGGTTGAAAATCAACAAATTTCTTCAAAGCTTCCTCCCCATCATGAACACTTAAAACTTCAAAACCAGCCTGTTGAAAGCTGAGCTGATAAATATCAGCCAAATCCTGATTATCTTCAACAACTAAGAGGCGTTTTTTCATGATTATTGTTTTTCAAATTTTACCATACTCTCCCCTTTTTATTAGTCTCATCCAGATTCATGCTTGGGTAAATTAACATAAAAAGTTGTACCTTGATCGAGATTGCTTTCCAGCCAAATTGCTCCCTTATAAAGTTCAACAATCTTTTTACAAATGAATAAACCCAATCCAGTCCCAGGTTGGCTATCATCAATCCGATAAAATTTCTGGAAAATATGCGGTAAATCTTTTTGACTGATACCTAAACCAGTATCTTTAATTTGGAGCTGAAAAAAATCATCAACTTCTTCCAAATTCAAAGTAATGAAACCGTCCGCTGAAGTATATTTCAAAGCATTTTCTAGTAAATTATCAACAACTTCAGCGATTCTTTTGGGATCGGCATAGATAAACCAGCCCTGCTTGAATGCTGACGGTTTTTCAAATCTCAGCGTAATAGATTTTTCATTGGCTGAGGCTTGGTGATTATTAAAACTAGTTGTCATCAAATCCAACAAATCAATGATCTGTGGTTTATGACTTAATTGCCCGTCTTCTGATTGGCTGGTTGTTAAAAGATCTTTGAATAATTTACCCAAATGTAAAACTGTTTGATGAGCTTTGCTAACATAAATTTTAGCTTGATTATTCAAATCTTGTTTACTGAGTAGAGATAAATAACCTTCTAGGGTTGCCAAGGGTGTCCTCATCTCATGACTGGCAGTACTGACAAAATCAGTTTTGGCTTGTTCTTGTTGCTTTTCCAAACTCATTTCTCTAATGACCCCCACTACAGCTATTAGTTGTTGCTGATTGTCGAATATTGGCGAAATAATTAAGTGTATTGGTGTATTGTGATCTTTGAATGTTAAAAGATAAGCATCTTGCCTAATAGACTGCTGATGAATCCAAATTTGTTTTAAGGGATTATCTAAATCTTGAACAGCTAAGTTGTGTTGGTTAACAAATTTTAAGGTTTCAGTCCACGGTCTGTTCAATTTGAGTTCATTAGTCGAAGCTTCAATAATATTCAAGCCACCTTGATTAATAAAAACTAATTGCTGGTTATGATCAATAACAAAAATACCGTCTTCAATATTATCTAAAATTAGATCAGTAATTTGCTGGTTCAAGGAATTATGTGGTTTTTGAGTCATCCTTTTTATTGTTGATTAATTTACGTAAAAATTGATAAATTTCAACCATCGTCAAAGTATCATAATGGCAATATTTTTTCAGATTTTGAAAATCCTCTTCTCTTTGTTCTGATGATGAAATTAAAGCTTCATCCCAACTAACACTAGCCATTTGTCCATCATGAATCGCTAACTGTCCGTAATCTAAATGAGGAACTAAAACAGGAACAATATCTTTTAAGGAAGTTCGACCGGCAAAGCCTGGGTCAACATAGTATTGCTTGGTAAAAATTTCTTCCAAATCACAAAATCGTTTGGTTAGCAGTTTGAAAAAACTGCTAGTTTCTGGTAAAAGCTGGGTAATGTTTTTTTGAAAACTCTTCTCAGCTCCCTTATGCCAAACAACAATTGGGCAGTTATTATTTTTTATAGATTGTTGAAGATTAGCTACTAATTTTTTCAAGGCATTCAAGTTATTATGTGCCATTAAATATTCATAATGTGTTAATCGCTCATTCTGATCAAGCAAATGAAGAGAAAATTGAAATGGAATGGCTTGATGGGGTTTAGACCCTTCAAAAGTCGGGATTGGATAGCCGATTGCTTCATAATCTAGAAAATATAAAGGTGGAACATGGCGTTTAAGAAAAAGATCTATTTCTTCTTTAATAATGATAGTTTTTTGGGTTTGAATAGTTTTAATTTGAGTTTTTTGACGCTCTGACCACTTACTCATTGACTCCAAGTTACTGGTTAGATCAATCTGTTCAATGCTTTTGACTTCCATATCTAGGAGTTGTTCAATTTTCCTTGGAGTAATTCGAGCAATATCTAAAATAGAATTTTTAATCGGCAAATCTGGATTGAAAAACTTAAAAGTTGGACAGCGATATTTCTTCGGCTTTAATCTGCATTCACATTTTGGGGATTGGGGTTGCTTATAACATTCTAAAGCCTCCTGAATTTCTGCTTCGAAATCTTCTGAGTTGCACAGATTAGTCTGTTTACAAATTTCAAAAAATTTATCAACTTCAATAACGTCTTGATCTAATCGGTAATCAGGATTAAGGTGAATTAAATATACATCCCTTATCTTGTAGCCACTAGCTTCAAAGACAAATTTCTGAAAACTAATATCTGCTAAATAATCCCTGTACTTACGCTTATCAGTCTTTGGTGATTGATTGCCTAAATGATTAACTTGCTTCACTTCGTAAATATCGAGGACTTGATTTTGGCGGTCAAGAGCAACAATATCGGCTTTAGCCAAGAGTTTATCTGGCGTACAAGCTGTGGCTTGATATAAAATTTCATTTTCAGAATCATGGATAAGGCGTTTAGTCTCTTTGATTGAATCTTGGAGATTCCCCTCAATCTTCCAGCCCCCAGCGAATAATTTGGTAGCTAAAGCCTCAACTTGATAGCCTTGAATTCGGATTTGTTTTAGCCGGCTGTCAGGATCTTCGGGGGGTAGCTTTTTATGTTTTTCGTGCCAACCAAAACAAGGACATTTACGATAGTTTTGAAACTCAGTTTTTGTTAATTTAATATCCATCAATTTCCATTGTACATGTTCTCTCTGTGTCTTCTTTCATGCTTGTAACCTAGCAATGCTCTCATTTTTACCGAGAACATGCATAGTTTCGAATAAACCTGGGGCGATTGTTCGCCCTGTCACCTTTAATCTTAAAAGAGTAAAATATTTGGATGGGCTGACTTTTTGATCTAGAGCTAACTGATAAAGCTTTAACTCCAAATCCGAAGCCGAAAAATCTGAAGTCTTAAAAGCTTTCATACTAGCTTTAGTTAAATCCTCTAACTGTTGGTTATCCAATTTTGTTTTTTTTAAAAGAATTTCTTGGCTAGGCGATTTTGGTCTTTGAAAGAAGAAATCCGTCAGCTCTGCTAATTCAGACCATTTTTTCAGTCTTTGATAAACCAATTCCAGGACTTGTTTTTTATAAGATCGATCTGCTTTTTGCCCTATCTCCGACCACCATTTTTGGGATTGATTTAAAAGATCAGTGAAACTCATCAATCGTAAATGTTGACCATTAAACCAATCGAGTCTTATTGAGTCGAAACGAGATGGGCTAACTTGAATTTGTTTAATATCAAAAATCTTAATCAAATTATCTATTGTATAAATTTCTTGCTCAATCTTTGGATTCCAGCCTAAGAGAGATAAATAATTTAAAATAGCCTCTGGCAAATAGCCTTTGTCTATGAGATTTTTAGCTCTAGCATCTTGGTCTCTCTTGCTGAGCTTTTGACCACTATTGGAACTCAAAATTGGCGGAATGTGGACATATTGCGGCCGCGACCAGTTCAGACAATCAAATAAATATAAATGCTTCGGAGTACTGCTAAGCCATTCATCAGCCCTAATAACATGACTAATTCGCATTTCATAATCATCAATGACATTAGCAAAATGATATGTTGGCCAGCCATCACTCTTTAGAGCTATAAAGTCGCCAATATTCTTTCCTTGCCAACTTTGCTGACCTTTAACAACATCTTGCCAAGTTAGATCCAAGTTATCGGGTATAGCAATGCGAATAACATAAGACTGATTATTTTTGCCGGGAGCTTCCTGAGCCATATTGCGACGAAAAAGAAAGGGCTCTTTATTTTTTTGTGCTTGTTGCCGTAGTTCTTGCAAGTCTTCAGGAGAAGTATAGTCTTTATAAGCAATATCCTGATCAAGTAGTCTTTTTATTGCTGTTTGATAAATATCCAATCTTTGACTTTGGATACAGCTTCCAAATTCAGAATTAGGCTTGTTTGGTCCAAAATCCCAGTCCAAACCTAAATCTTTCAAATCAGATAACAAACGTTTATCAGCATCCATTACTAAACGATTTTGATCTGTGTCTTCTAATCTTAGAATAAATTCTCCTTGATTTCTTCTAGCCCATAACCAATTAAAGAGAGCAGTTCTTAAACTGCCTATATGTAAATCACCTGTTGGGCTTGGGGCAAATCTAGTGCGTATTTTTTGATTCATAAGCTGGGGTAAAAATGATTTTGTTTTTTCTACATTACAACTTCTATTCAACAGTTAAGCGTATTACAATTTGAATATCAATCTAAAATAAATCAATTTAAATAACAAAGAATATCTTCATTATATGCCTTCAAGTCTATTCAATCTACTAAGACCTAAATCTACTCGGAATATCATGAATGATTCCGAGACTTTGAATGTTAATAATTCTTTGCCAACTAATCAATTAGCTCAGCAATTAGCTGATATTACTTTGAATGATCGAGATCAAAAGAGTCTTAAGGTCGGACATTTGAAATCCAGCCAAGAATTTTGTAAAAAATTACTTCATCAAGCTAAGAGTGAAGTTAAAATATTACAGATTAAATGGCAAGAATACTATTCTAAACTTAACGAGGCTCAAAAGCAGTTTGTCTGGCAATATGCCAATAAATATTTTCCCGAGATTGGTGATCAGCATGATGAGAAATTCATCAATAGTCTTTGGTCTAGAGTATTCGGCGATGAAAATAATTTAAAGACTTTCACTAAAGGAACTATGCATAATAAACCAAAACATGGCTTATTATATTGCTATCTAGTTGATGGTAAAGTGCAGTATATTGGTCATACCAAAGAAAATTCCTTGATAAAAAGATTTACCAAGATGCATAGCAACGGCTTACTTGGCTACAAGTCTGCCATTAAAAAACGCCTCTTGAATGCTCATCGTTCTGGTCGCTTAGAAATACATGCTAAATTAGTTAAATTAACTGAAATCAAGAAAATGGAAGCTGAATTAATTCGATATCATGCAACTTCTCGTTAATAAATACTTCAAATTGTAATGAGTTTTTTGGATTGAAATCTAATTTTCAATCTATTCGTCTAAAGTTAATTTTTTTCTTAATATTGCTATACTTAAAAGAGGATGCTTAAATCTTATTTAATCTAAAGAGATTAAGCTTGTACACTGTCTTTCAGACTAATATTATGATATAATTTAAGAAAATTACAAGCACACTTACTGATATGAATAATAGAGATTACTCATCAAGCGATTATATACATAGTCGTGACTCTCAATATCACTTAGACCATCAATCGAGCAATTATAAGTCCCGTCAACTCAATGCTCATCTTGAAGCTAATTTTTACGCTAGTTACAAAGGTTTAATCACTAGATTTCACAATCTTTTAAAAGCTGGCTACAGCGGAGAAGATATTCAAAGACAATGGCAAGTTTACTACGATTCTTTAACTGAATCCCAAAAACAAAGAATTTGGAAAATTATTCAAACTGATCACTATATCAATAATCTTGGAGTGATACCCAATAGTACGAATATTCATACCACTTCCGAACAAATTGATTATAGTCAAATGCCTGTTCTAAAGTATATAGCTTTGGGAACAGTTAAAATTCTTAAAAAATATAAGCAAAAACTCCAAAATGTTTTCCATCGACTAGGCGGTAATCAAGCTAGCCGATCACAAATTAAAACTCCAATACTATCAACAACCTTGACTGATGGTCGAGTTGTAGCTAGTCGACCTAAGCGATTTAGTCTGGGTTTTCAACCGCCAAAGACTGAGGATTATCCAACTTATAAAGATAATGGAGATTTTTTTCAGCAAATTTTAAAATCAATTGCTTTTGGTTTAACAGTTGGTCTGATTGTCTTGGTGGTTTATCAATTTAACTTTTTCAATGATCGACTAATTCAGCCTTTCATTAAGCCTTCCAGCATTAATCAATCAACCCCAGTTATAGTTTTGCCTCAGGAGCGCTTTATAGATGATCCAACTTGGAAAGTTATTATTCCTCGTTTGGGCATTTCTCCCCCAGTTGTCAGCCAAGTTGAATCTTATAAAAGCCAAAATCCCACTGAATCCCCGGATAGCTTCGAAGAAAGGATGCAAGATGCTTTAGAATTGGGTGTTGTCCATTATCCTTCGACCGAATTTCCTGGTCAGAGAGGCTCTAAGAATAATAGCAATGTTGTGATCATTGGTCATTCTAGTGGCAGTTTTTATGTTCCCGGTGAATTCAAAGATATTTTTTCTCATCTCAGAGATTTGGAGTTAGGAGATTTAATTTTAGTTAACTATCAGCGTAAACAATATGTTTATAAAATTTACGAAACCAAAGTTGTTAAACCTGGGCGTACCGAAGTTTTAGAAAAAGTTGCCCACAATAACTCTTTAACTTTAATTACCTGTGATCCACCTGGTTCTGCAGCCAAGAGATTAATTGTTGTTGCTCAGCAGATTAGCCCTATACCTTCTGATAATGTGGAAGTGGAAGCATTAACTCAGGAAGATAATATTACCCTGCCTGGTAATTCTAGAGGCTTGCTGGATATTGTTTTTGATTAATGAATAGTTCAAAATATATAGCATAATGAAAATCATTTATTGGAATACTTGTCTTACTACTAACAGTCAAGATTTGTTTGAGAATTTAATGTGGCTTCATCAAATTCATAAGGGTATTGATTATTTTTGCATCAATGAAGCTACTAATAATTTAAAAGAGCTTTTTCATCAAGCTCATTGGCATACCTTTTATAAAGCTAATACTGATTCGAGAGGAGTTTTAATTGTTTCAAAATCACCCCTTAAACAAGCTCGAAGTTATCTTTTATCTTCAGTCATGAGAAAAGGCAAGGTGAATCAAAATCACCTCCTAATGATTGAAACTCGCCGAGGTAACAAAACTTTTACCATTGCAACCACTCATCTAACCTATTTAAGATTAAAAGAAATTAGTCGCCGAAAAGCTGAACGCAAACAATTAACTCGCTTTTTGCCTAGAAATCAAGTTATTTTTGGCGGAGATTTAAATACAGTTGTTATTCCTTTTGCTAAATGGGATTTGAAGAATCTTGGTTATCATAGCAAGGTTAAAGGCAAAACTTGGTGCTGGCATTTGAAAAATACTTGGAAACGAATCCCTTTCAAATTGCAATTAGATCATATTTTTAGCAGTTCTGACATGAGTCAAGTTGTCAAAGCAAAAATTTTAAAGGAGCAAAAATTATCTGATCACTTCCCTATTTTAGTTGAAGTCTATTGACTATTTAAAGACTTCCAACTGGCGTTGACTAAATTTTGCCAAGGAGTCTGAGATTTAATAAAGGTTTCTGCTATAAAAAATTTAGTGATTTTTAACAGGTCATTTTCCGAATCTTTAACCAAGATTTTGGGATTTATAGTGGTTGCACAAACTTTTTGTTCTTTTTTAACCCACAGATGGCGATTCCAAAGGGATATTATATGAAAATTAATTGGCAGTTCGGATAGAAATTGACCAAATTGATCTAAGTTCCATTTCTGATTATAGCTATTAGCAGTTTTAAAGATTTTATTAAGATGGATTAAATCATTTGGCAAAAGCATTAAATTAAGATTGCTGACTTGATTAAGATTTCTATCTAAGATTAATGGCAGCACTGAGCTATTGAGGAATTTATGAATTTTTGATTGGGTCATTAAATTTTGAATTAACTGTTGCGTTTGTTGATTGTGGCTAGTGTCTCCAGCAATCCATAAAGCATCTTGAGTATTGATTAGATTTAATAAATCGTCTTGGGCTTTCAAGCTAAAACTACCAACTTCAGTACTGGGAAAAAATAATACATCTGATTCATTCTTGTTAACCTTGATTTTTAGCAGAGATTTTAGAGAGCTTGGTAGAGCAATTTTAATATTAAAATTGCCCGTCTTTAATATCTGGAAGGCTTGCAAAGGCATTTTCAAGCCATTAGCATATCCACCCATAATTAAAACTTTGGGTTTATCTAGCTGGATTTGAGGTTCTGCCCAGATTAAATCTGGGAATAAGGCTTGATCAATTTGTTTGAGGTAAGTCATCAGATTGTCATTTCTATGCTGACTGGACAGTGATCTGAGCCAAAAATATCAGCGTGGATAGTCGCTTGCTGTAAATTACTTTTAAGCTTTTGGCTGATCAACCAATAGTCAATCCGCCAACCAATATTCTTAGCTCTGGCATTATGCCAATAAGTCCACCAGCTATAAGATTCTTTTTGCTGGGGGTATAGTTGGCGATAACTATCAAGAAAGCCACTCTCCAGCAATTTATCGAAGCCCAGTCTTTCTTCATCAGTGAAGCCATGGCAACCAATATTTTCTTTTGGTCTAGCTAAATCTATTTCTTGATGAGCGACATTTAAATCTCCGCAAACTAAAACAGGTTTACTTTGACTCAGAATTTGGCAATGCTCTCTAAAAGCAGGATCCCAAGCCTGCTGTCGAAGTGATAGTCGACTGAGATCACCCTTACTATTTGGAGTGTAAACAGTGATGATATAGAAATGCTCAAATTCTACTGTCGTGACTCGCCCTTCGTCATTCGTATCACCATATTGATCAGCTAATTTATATTTACTACTTAAAGTGGCGCTGAAATTCAGGCTTTGACTTAGAATTTTTAGCTTAGATAGAATCAGGGTTCCACTATAACCCTTGCGTTGAGCTGGATTCCAGATAGCTTGATAATCGGAAAAAATATCAGTAGCGACTTGATTGGGAGTAGCTTTAATTTCCTGCAAGCATAAAACATCTGGTTGGTGACTTTGGATTAAATTTTGTAGCCCCCGCTTTTCTAGGCAAGCTCTCAACCCATTAATATTCCATGAAACAAATTTAAGCATATCAATCGACCATCTCCCCCTTTAAGCGACGTCTGTCCTTTTGGAGATTATCTCTCTTTTTCAGGGCTTCTCGTTTATCATATTTTTTCCGCCCCTTAGCTGGAGCAATTTCAATCTTAATGTATCGCCCTAACAATAATCGAGTGATGATAATGGTGTTATATTGACCACTGAGAGCCTTTTGGAGGCTCTTAATTTGAGGTTTAGTCAATAATAATCTGTGTTTATTCATTCCCGCAGTTGATTCCTTAAGACTAGTAAAGGTCATTAAATTTTTTAACCAAACCTGATCATTTTCCAAGCTGACAAAAGCTTGTTTTAGGCTAATACGATTATGTCTAATGTTGCCAACTTCAACTCCTGTTAAGGCTATGCCAGCGATAACCTTGGATCCAAGCTGGTAATCGTAGTTGACTCGACGATTAACAATCTGAGATGATTGTTCCATAACTTTTATTTTATATGACACAGAAGCTTTTTAAAAATCAGCTTCAATTTGCTTTTTGATTACTTCAAGCATGGCTGGATTGTTCAACCAAGTACTTGCCCCATCAAGATAAATCTTTTTGATGCCAATTCTTCTTAAGTAGTCAAAAATTTGCTCTAAATCATCTTGTTCAGCCGGGGTTGTTAAATTAATCTTTCTGATTAAAATTTCAGATTCAGCATGAAAGAGCTTTAAATTACCCGCTGTAAAGGTATACCAACTAGATGGAATATTTTTGGCGAAGAAATTGCCTTGATTGAGATGTTGCTGAGGGATCAAGCTAATGCCATAACCATCAGCTGAAATCCTTTCTTTTCTCCATAGAGGGCTATTATTATTGCGACTGATAATTATTGGCTTGTCAGTTAGAGATTTTGTGAAATTATAAAATTCCTCTAAATCATTTTCAGTTAACTGATGCAAGCACTGATTATCATTAGCTTGGAAAATTTCAGGTTCTAGAAGATATTGCTCTAAATTAATAACTGCATCAAACTCCAAAATTATTTTTTCTATATAGCTTTTCAATTCATCTTGAAATTTAATTTTATTCAGCGATTTTGCCCAGTCAGGCTGGTGGCATGAGGGAGTAAAACTTTGATGCAACCCTAGTTGCAAATCAATTTTTACATGACGTCCTCTAGCTAATTCAAAGATATCTTTTAAATTCTCAAATTGATATTCATCATTTTCAATCTCATAAATGTCCCAATAAGTCATTAATTGAAGTTTTTTGAAAGGAATTTGGCTTAAAAGATTGTCTAAATCTTTAGTTGTTAGATTATTATTTTTAGCTTCTTTACTTGACCAAACTAAACCCCACTGTTGAGGCTGGTTATTGTGACTATAACGATACCAACTAGATATTCCCCAAGTAATAGCTAGACCGATAATTAAAATAATGCTTAAACTGAGTAAAAAAGTCAGCAAACTAAAAATTCGACCAAACCATCTTAGCAAAGACATTGGATTATTTAATTAAAGCTAATTGCCGTAGTTGATCATCAAGTAGTTGTTTTTGCCAACCGATAACAAACTGAGAATTATTAAAGACTGTTACGGGTACACCAGCTTGCCCAGTCTTTTCAATCAACCATTCAAAACCTTGCTGATTTTGACTAAGATCAACCTCTTCAAAATCAATATTTAAACTTTGGAAATAATTTTTAACGACTCGGCAGAAACTACAGTTAGGAGTGGTGAAAATTTGAATATTTGATGGCTGATTCATTGCTGGAAATATATTTAAGATTTATTACATATTTTACAATTAATAATTAAGACTATTAAGCTGAAAAAGCCTACAGTTAAATAAATTAGGCTGACCAAAAGATAGTCAAAAGCAAAAATAACCCACGATAAGCCAATGAGGATTACACTGATGGCGGTTGCTGGGGTTTTTATTGAGTTGGGACGAGAATTATTTCTCCAGAAAATCATAATCATTGAAATTATCAACAGGATAGCTAAAGTTAATAAAGTAACTTCTAAATTAGAAAATTCTAACCAAGCTTGGTGAGTATTATGGTCATTACTGACATGAGCTAAATAAGACATGATTAAGAGTTAATATAACATAATTAGCATCTAATCATGGTATGATTAAGTATGATTCGAATGAACTCTTTAGTTGTTAAGTTTACTAAATTCTATCAAGCCCAAGCTAGTTGGATTAGCTTGATTGTTATATTAATTTTCATCTATTTCGTCAGCTTTCGTTTTATGATTATCAAAGTTGATCAGGCTGTTCATTATCATGCTGATTTTGGAGTTTATATAAATGGTCAAGCCCAAGCTTTTGATCATTTTTCTTATTATGAAGAACTCTCAGCTTGTAATAAGGCGCATTTCAACCAGCCTAGTTCACGAGTTCACTTGCATCAGCCCAACAATCATATCATTCACGTCCATGATCAAGCAGTAACTTATGGTCATTTTTTCACCAATTTAGGCTGGTATCTAAGTAATAGAATTTTGCAGACTGAATCTGATATTTATCAAGATAATCAACAAGGTCAACTAAGATTTATCCTCAATGGTCAACTAGTTACTCATATTACTAATAGAGTTATTGACAGTGAAGATGTCTTATTAGTTGATTTCAGCAATGATGATCAATCTGTTTTACAGCAACGCTATCAAGATTTACCCCGAGGTGCCTCTCAGGCTAATCAGACGCAAGACCCAGCTAATTGTAGCGGTGAAGGTAGTCAGAATCAATCAATTTGGCATCGCCTTTGGCAGGCTTTGGGCTTTTAATAAATGAAATAAGGTGTTAAAATAACGACCTCCAATGAGAAATCACAATCAACTCCCACAATCAGAGATTAAAGTTTTAGTTTCTGAAGATAAAATTTCAGTTTCTCCAGCTGTAGCTGAAGTAAAATCTGATCAACTCGATTGCCATTTCCTGTATGATAGTTTAATCATGAAATTGAATCAGGAGTCAGAGATTTTACTGACTTACGACAATACATTGATGAATTTTTTCGACAATTCTGAATTCAATCACATTCAGATTGAGGATCATGCCCGCCAACAAACTTTAATCGCTCCCCTGCCTCCTAAAATGCAAAACTATTTGTTGGATAATAACTTCCCCTTTATTTATAAACCCCTGCCCAATGATATTGATATGTCTTGGTATCAATCTCACCAAGCTCACAAAGGTTTGACAGCTATTGAGGATTTTCTAACAAATTATCGCAATAACTAGTGAAACGCTGGGAATTAGGAGTTTGGACTTTAGCAATTATCGTTATCATAACGATGTTGACTATCTTTCTTTATCGCCAACTTTTTGAAGAATCTTTCTTACCAAAATCTGTCTCCAATAATCAAATTAATCCCAATGCTCTGTCAACTTCCAGCGGCTCTTATTTTCCTGCCCCAGCTGATGAAGATGTTATTGTCAAACAAAAATATCTAGCTGAGTCCGAATATGTTTTAGGCTATGATTATGATAATAAAAACTGGCAAATTGAAATTATTGATGAAGATCAAATTAGACTTCATCAATTGAAATATATTGATAAAACCAATCAGTTTTTTTATTACAATGATCAACTTAGTCTATGGGATGAAGTTGAGCCAGAAATTCTCTCCGAAGAATTAAGGAGTCTGACTAATATTGAAACCGTTCTGTTAACTGATCAACAATTGATACATTTCAGAAATAAAGCTAAACAGGATCAATCAGAGAAATGCCAGAGAGATAAATCAGCAATATGTGCTGTCTGGGAAGCTGAGAATTTTAACAATGCTCAAAGAGTGGTTATTTATGTCAATCAACGAACTCGAAAAATTGATCATATTGTCACTCTAAATATCAGTGATCAGACTGAAGAATCAATCATTGTCGATTACTATTATCAGCCGGTCAATCTTTTTGCTCCCAATAAAGAAAATACTCGCTATTTACCACCTCAGTCTGAAAGAGATAATTTTTAAGTTCTGAATAAATGCCACTGAGCAGTTTTTAAACGCATAGTATTTGGACGCCAAGGCAATAGAAGTTTCTTATGGTAAAGGTGATGACAAAATATCTGGAAAATATATAAATGAGAGATGACCAGAATGTTGCCGTTGGGGTGTTTTTTAATTATTTCTTTATAGAATTCTCCAATTCCATTAGAAACTTCAGTAATGCTTTGACCAGCTTTAAATTTTTTATTCAAACGATTTCTGCTAAAGAATAAACGGATTAACCAAACTAGAGGCATCCTATTATCAAAGCCAGTTCTTAATTCATTGAGTCGTTTGTCGGTTTTGATAGGAATTTTGGCGTCAAAATATTTTTCAACTATTTTGGCAGTTTGTCGACAACGTAGAATAGATGAGCAATAAATGACATCTATTGCTTTGATTGTTTCCTTAAGAGCTTTAGCGTTTTTTAGAACTTCTCCCTTGCCATTATCGGTGAGATTAGAGGCTATGTGATCTGATTCATTAAGTCTGAAATTAATATTATGATCAGCCTGACCATGCCTCATAAAGATTAATGTCATATTTGCCTATCATTATACATTCTAGAGATTATGGAAAAGAAATTTTCATCATTAATTGCACTTTATTGAAGCACTTAGGTTTCTGCTTTGATGAATATTCTCTTCAATCATTGTTTCATTTTAATAGATAATCATGCTAATTTTGTTGATGGCTAATAAAAAACGAGATTTCAGATGTAAGCATTTACTCGATTTAGCTTGCCAGGTCAATCTAAAAGCTTCATTTTTACATCTGTTATATATCTGTCAAAAATGATATAATTAAAGCATGAATACCAGTCAATCCAAAGGTCACCCAACCATTGACCAAGAAACCATTTTAACGATGAATATGCTGTATAAGATCTTCGGTAAAAAAGATTTGGTAGCAGAACTGGTCTGTATAGCGAAAAATACAGCTCGTAAATACATTAAAAATGATGTTGCCAGTGCGGAGACTTGATGTTGACTTAATTAAATCTGAAATTGAACTGTACAGGGTATTAAATGGACTCAGAAAGAGCTTGGATTTCAAAGATAAATCGTCTTTTTAAAAAACTTACAATTTGATGCATGGCGAGGAATCAAGCAGTGGTCAATTCGGTAAAACCAATATGAAAGATTACAGTCATGTTTTAGAGCAAATGAAGAAGCTGTAGTTAATCTGTCTATTATTTTGGGAAAAGAATCCTAGACAAAACTCACCTTACATGATACAAGTAAATCAATATGTATGATGAAATTCGCCAGATTATAGACGAAATCTCATCTAAGACTGATTTAGACAATCCAGAGAACAATATATGTAGTTGGTACTACCTTGAGGCTGATGGTCAACGACATTGGATAGCTGAATATGTTGGTAAACATCATAGAGCTGATCAAGAAGAAAATATCAAAATGTTTAGAACGATTTGTAATGGTCAAGTCGATGACGAAAAAGAAGAGATTGTTTTAACTTATGATGCACTAGTTGAATTAATTATTCTCTATGCAGATTCACCTCAGTTTACTATTAATCGTGGGCATTTAAAACAAGCACCATAATGCAATATAATTTTCTAACTTACCATCAGCATCATAGTTTTCTTGCTTAACCTTATTGCCATCAAACTGGTGTAAATATCTCGCCTATATAAATTACCACTGCCACCATAAAGATTGTCTTATATGAATACAATGACGATGGTAAAAAACTAGAATAGAACACTACGACACTGACGGTAACAACACTAGCAATTTTACTCCTTAAAATCTTAAAAATAGAGATAGAAATAAAAAAAAGAGCCTCCCCTAAAAGAGGAGGTGAAACATTACATCTTGCATTCTCATAAATTATGGCTTTAATGTCAAGATGCTAATTAAATATCCTTGACACGTATTGACTCCAATACCCAATAATTGCAATTATTATTTTGGTGTACAAAAGACTTTAATTCCCAAGCGAGTAATTGGCGGAAGGAGATTATAGATAGTCGCTTACCTTCTTGACATAAATCAGTTATAGATATTGTATCAATTGTCTTGTTATTCCTTTAAGAATTACTATATCTTGGAGATATTGAAAAACTTATCAAAAAATGATAATAATTTATCCAAAACTCTCTGTTTAGCTTCTTCTCTCATCTGCTCAAATCGAGACATTGGAGGCAAGATTTCAGCAATTGCCGCCCCAGTTTCTTGAATCTCACCATTTTTGAAAGAATTCTGGATAAAATCGTAAGTTTTTTGACGATTAAGATCTTCTTCATTAATAATTGTTTCAAGTTCTTTAATCTGGCTATCATTAATAAAATTGCTCCAATCATCTTCAACATTCGATGTGGGAGTAAGTTTAGCAATAAATTGCTTAATTAAAACTTTTTTGTTTCTAAGATTAAGGCTAGAATCAATAATTTTCGCTATTTCAGTTGGCAATTCTTTATCTTCCCTATTAAGCCTATGATGTATTTTAATAAGTTGTAAAATATAGTCGATATTGATTTCGACTTGTTTTATAAGTTCAATCTCAAAAACAAGATCATCATTAATATTTTCTTTATCAACTTTATCTATTTTTCTAAATTTATCATGTAAATCTAAATACAAACTCCTATAGTCTTGTATTTGTCTGTCAGTTAATATTTCTTTGCCTTTAAAATCATCAAAAGTAGCTAAGATATTTGTCAATCTTAAAATGAATCCATAAAGTCTTACAAAGTCTTTTTGTTCTGATTCACTAGCAATTGATTCACCAACTGGGAATTGATTAACTAATTCGGTTATTAATTCAGAATAACCCTTAACTCTTTTTTTATCTGCCTGATAACCGTTATAATAATCTTCAAAAGATTTTAGTAAGACAATCCCACTAGCATTTTTATCTCCAAATAAAGATAAAGCCTCATTAGTTGCTTTTTCTAAATTGCGAAAATTAACAATATTCCCAAATTTTTTAATTGAATTTAGGATACGATTAGTTCTTGAATATGCTTGAAGCAATCCATGCATACGTAAATTTTTATCTACCCATAAAGTATTAAGAGTTGTCGCATCAAAACCAGTTAGAAACATATTAACTACGATTAATAAATCTATATCTCTATTTTTCATTCTTAAAGAGACATCTTTATAATAGTTTTGAAATTTATCTGAAGAAGTATCAAAACTTGTTCCAAACATAGCATTATAATCAGAAATTGCATTTTCCAAGAAATCTCTTGAGCTAACATCCAGTCGATCAATGCTTTCAGGATTTTCATCTTTCAAAAATTCCAAATCATCTTCTGATTCATTGGCATCATAACTAAAAATAGTAGCTATTTTAATTAGATTTACTGAACTATCTTGTTGATGTTTAAATTCCTGATAGTACTTCTTAGCAACTTCAATTGAGCTAACCGCAAAGATTGAATTAAAACCAGATAACTTTGCTCTATTTTTAACCTCATCTAGTTTAGCTTTACTCTTTGTAATCTGACTAATATTAGTGGTTTTATCAAAAGAATAAATGTCTTTTCTTTGAGTTTTTTGGTCAAAATGATTAATAATATATTGAACTACTTGGCTAACTCTCTCGGGCGAAGACAAGGCTCTTTCTCTATCAATGTCTCTGACTTGTAAGTCATTAATTGAATCAGCTTCTTTGATAGTTCTAATATAATCAACTCTAAAAGGAAGCACATTTTCATCATTAATAGCATCAACAATTGTGTAAGAGTGAAGTTGCTTACCGAAAACCTGCTCCGTTGTTTTTAAATTCGCTTTACCTGAAGAAGAAGCATTCTTGGCAAAAATAGGAGTTCCAGTAAAACCAAATAAATGATAATTCTTAAAATTTTTAACAATAGCTTTATGCATATCTCCAAATTGAGAGCGATGACATTCGTCAAAAATTAAAATCAAATGTCGACTAAAAACTTCATGATTTTGATTTTGTTTAATAAATCTATCTAATTTTTGAATAGTTGTAATAATAATTTTTCTATCAGAACTTAGATTTTCTAATTGCCTCTTCAATTTAGCTGTGGAAGTATTACTGTTGGCTGCCCCTTTTTGAAATTTATCGTACTCTTTCATTGTTTGGTAATCCAAATCTTTACGATCAACCACAAATAAAACTTTATCTATCTTGGGTATTTTAGAGGCAAGTTGGGCTGTTTTAAAACTAGTCAGTGTTTTGCCGCTACCAGTTGTATGCCAAATATAGCCTCCAGCTTCTATGCTACTTAGATTTTTATAGTTAGTTGAGATCTCTATTTTATTTAAAATCCTTTCAGTTGCTACTATCTGATAGGGTCTCATAACCAATAAAAGCTGATTACTTGTAAAAACACAATATTTAGTTAAAACATTTAAAAGTGAATGTTTAGAAAAAAAGGTTTTTGTAAAATCTACTAAATCAAAAATACCCTTATTTTTACCATCTGCCCACCAGTTAGTAAATTCAAAGCTATTACTAGTTCTTTTGATATTCTTTTTAGCTTGATATATACCCTTAATATGTTGTTCCCGAGTAGTGTTGCTGTAATATTTGGTATGAGTTCCATTAGAAATAACAAATAATTGAACATACTCAAATAAGCCATTATTTGCCCAAAAGCTCTCTCTTTGATAACGTTTAATCTGATTAAAAGCCTCCTTAATTGCAATTCCTCTTCGCTTAAGCTCTATGTGAACCATTGGTAATCCATTAACTAAAACAGTAACATCATAGCGATTAGCTCTTATTCCTTCAGCTTCATACTGATTAATAACTTGTAGAGTATTATTGTGAATATTTTGCTTATCTATCAGAGAAATATTTTTGGCATGACCATTATCTCGTTTCAATAGCCTAATACTATCTTCTTGGATTTTTCTGGTTTTATCTAAAACTCTTTCAATCTTATTAGCTATATCATTTGCAAAAAATTTCTGCCATTCGCTATCAGTAAAAGTATAATCATTTAGTTTTTCTAACTGTTTTCTTAGATTATGAATTAAATCTGCTTCAGTCTTAATATTTAAATATTCATAAGCTTGATCTTTTAACAAATTAATAAAAGCTTGTTCTAAATCTGCTTCACTCTGATAACTACTAGCTCTAACCTTAGAAGGAGTATACTCAGCAACAATTGTGCTTTTCTTGTTTTCTAAAATAAGATTGTATTCCATTAAACTTTCGCTTTCTCAAATGTTAATAATTTATCTCGATAATATTCATACTGCTTGCGACGAGCATCAAGTTCAGCGGGTAAACCTTCAAAGATGTCGTTTATGAGTCTGTCGAATCTATCAAGTGTACTTACAATTTGTTTCTGTATGATCTGTGATGGAACAAAGATTTTAACTCTCTTCAAATGACTTCCATAGAGTCGGTCAATTGTACCACCTTCCGTGCGCCACTCGACAATTTGGTAGTAATAAAATAGGTATTTGTTTGAAACTAGCTGTTCGTCGTTATCGATCCAAATTATATTGGAATCTTGAAAGTATGCTGGGTTCCCATCGTAAATAACAGTACGGCCAATCGTGCCAGAAGCCGACAAAAGAACATCGCCCTTTTTAGGGAAAGAGAATTTTCGCCTATACTCCTCGTATAAATTACGGTCAATGAATGCATCCGGCTCTTTGCCAAATGTACCAATTTTATAAAAAGGAATACCACCAATGGCTGACGTTTCCTTTTTGAAAATCCGTTTACACATGGCAACTCTACCAATCTCTCCTATGGTGAACCATTTACCCCCCCCCTCGGCATTCTCACCAAATGTTAGGAGCTGATTACGATAATATTCATATTGCTTCTTCCTAGCTTCTAGTTCAGCTTCTAGTTCAGCTTCTAGTTTAGTAAATTTATCTAGCATATTGACTATTTCCTGTTGAATTTCAAGAGGCGGAATTGGGATTTTGTATTGCGCTAATGATGATTTATTAATCCTTTGTATGGGACCTTGTCTGATGTTTTTTGCTAAATCTTCTTGCTTATCCTTAAGATAGTAGTAGACATACTTCGTACTTACGTGTTGTAGTTTAGAATTTAATCCAAAACATGAATCTGTTCCCCAAAAGGGATTATCATTCCAATTCACTGCACCTGCTGAACCAACTCTCGCTACGGTGACAGTTTTGCTCGGGAAATTGCTAGATTTATATTTTCCCATAGGTTTATTGCCACCACCTATTACTGGAAAAGAATCATTGTCTGACATATCAGCTTTAACAAGCCCATCTCCTTGTTTTAAATCGCAAATATCTTCAAGTTTTTGATATTTAATCCCATCAAGATCTAATTGTTTAATTAGTTTCTCAATATTCATTGCAAATCAGATTTCACCACCTCCCTTATTTCATATAAGCCATTGCTAACTTTATGCAAGCGACTTATAAAGCTATCCAGAAATTCATTAGTAATCTCAAAATGTTTGTTCTTGCTATCTTTGCGACGATGTAAAATTTGATTCCCCTTCGGACTAGTGATGGGGTATGAGTGTATAAAATCAGTACGTTCTGTGTTCAATTTTTCAAATAAATCGGTCATTTTTTGCATTGTTTTATAAATAGACGGAAATACTTTTTGAGATTTAATTGATTTTAGAGTTTGACGTAAAATATCTAATACATCTCCTGATGATTTATCATTTAGCTGAATCTTGTTTTGTTTTTTATCTAGATGGCAAACAATCTCAATTATGAAACTATTAATACAATTAAATCCATACAGTGCTACCCCTAAACGAAATAAATAAGCACTATCCTTGGGTAATTTTAATTTGGTTTGATTTTTAATCTTGGTAAATTCTTGCATACTATCCTTTAATTTCTTTTACAATTGCATTAATTTGTTGCCTTAATTTTTCTTGTTTGACAACAATTTCTTCAATTTCAGTGTTTAGAGTTTTAATATCTATCTTCTCTGTCAAATCTGGTTGTTCAATATAGTTACCAATAGCAATATTATAGTCATTTTCTGCAATTTGATTATTGGGAATTAGCTGTGCAAAATAGTCAATATTTACTCTTTCTTTATAAGTCTTAATAATCTTGCTTATATTCTGTTGAGAAAACTTGTTTTTAGTACTATTTCTAACAAATTCCTTAGAAGCATCTATAAAAAGAATGGAGTTATCTTTTTTGCTCTTTTTCAAAACGACTATGCAAGTAGCAATGCTGGTGCCAAAAAATAAATCTGATGGTAGCTGAATAACAGTATCTATAAAATTATTGTCTACTAAATACTTTCGTATTTTTTGTTCTGCTCCACCTCTGTAAAGCACTCCCGGAAATTCAACAATGGCTGCTGTACCACTAGTAGATAACCAACTTAAAATATGCATTGTAAAAGCTAAATCTGCTTTGCTTGGAGGTGCCAATATGCCAGCTGGGGAAAATCTATCATCATTAATCAGTAAAGGATTATTTTTACCCTCCCAGTTAGTCGAATAAGGCGGATTAGAGACAATGGCATCAAATGGCTCATCGTTCTCATGCTTAGGACTCATTAAGGTATCACCATGAGCTATATCAAATTTCTCGTAATTAATGTCATGTAAGAACATATTAATCCGAGCTAGATTATAAATAGTTAAATTAATTTCCTGACCATAAAAGCCCTGTTTAATATTATCTTTACCAAGTATTTTGGCAAATTTTAAAAGCAATGATCCTGATCCGCAGGCAGGATCATAAACTTTATTAATCGAAGTCTTGTCAACTAAAACAATTTTTGCCAAAAGCTCGCTTACTTCTTGAGGGGTAAAGAATTCACCACCTGACTTGCCAGCTGCACTGGCATACATGGTCATCAAATACTCATATGCATCACCAAAAGCATCAATAGTATTGTCTTCGTATTTACCTAGGTTAAGTAAGCTAATAGCTTGAAGGAGTTTGCGTAATTTTTGATTACGTTCAAGAATCCCCCCCCCAATCTATTACTATTAACATCTAAGTCATCAAAGAGTCCCTTAATATCATCTTCACTGACTGCTCCTTTAGCTGAAGCTTCAATATTATGAAAGACTGTAAACAATCTTTCATTTAAGTTTTCTAAATTGTTTTCTTCTTCTGACCATCTACAAATATTTTCAAACAACTCGCTAGGTAAAATGTAAAAACCTTTTTCTTTAATTGTTTGAAATCTTCCAGCTTCCGCTGTTTGATCATCAAGCTTTGCATAATCAAAATCTTTTTGACCAGTTTTATGTTCACCCCGGTTAATATAATTGGTAATATTTTCAGAAATAAAACGATAAAACAACATGCCTAAAACATACTGTTTAAAATCCCAACCATCCACCGAGCCTCTTAAATTATTAGCTATTTTCCAAATAGTTGAATGAAGCTGTTGTCTCTCTTGCTCTTTTTTAGTATCTATTTCCATCTCTTTATTTTAGCTTCATAAACTTCTTAAAGTGTATCTAAGAAATACAATTATGACAACTTTTGACTTTGAATAATCAAATTAAGTTTAATCTAGATAAAATCAAAGTTTTAGATAGTCCTACCACTATTATGGAAGAAGAGATTAATAATTTGGAACAATAAATTACCAACTTATGACAAATTAGCTAGTGGAATCACAAAGAATTTAATTTTCACAGATGTAAATCCACTCTTTTTACCTATAAATTTCAACAACTTCTCACTTGGCTCGGAGACTAGGATTCGAACCTAGATTACTGGGACCAAAACCCAGCGTCCTACCATTAGACGATCTCCGATTAATTCATTAATTAATCTTTATATAATTAATAATAAAAAATTATAACATTAAAATTTGGGATAAATTTCAGATTCAATCAATCTTTTTACTTGTACTTAAAAATATCCATCAAAGTTTCGGCTGATAGATTTTCAGGTTCCTGATCAATTAACTTATTCAATTCTTTCTTAATTTGATTTTGATCCAAATCAACGCCAATTACCACTAAATTAGTCTTGGGATTTTCATCAAATCCCCATTCATCTAATTTTAAACTATAGCGTTGACCAACAGCTTGAAATATGAATTTATGGTTAACGCCCTTGATGCCAAAATTCAAGATACCTTTACTTCTGAAAATATTAACATCCAATTTTTCCGCCCAAACCTCAAATTTTTGGGGGTCTATCGGAGCATCAGCTTGAAAACTTATTGACTGGAATTTATCATGAAGGTGTTTATGATTATGATGATTTTGTTCATCATTATTTAAAGCCAATTGATGAGATGATTTATCGGGCATATCTAATAATAAGGAGAAGTCAACTTGCCCGTGGTCAGATTCCAAAATACGGACAGTCGAACTAATCAATCTAATTCCCTTTTTAATATCTTCTAATTTTTTTCTTGAGATAAGATCAATCTTATTGATAATAATCAAGTCTGCTATGACTAAATCATTTAAAACATTATCTGAAGTCTTATTATTTTTCTCAAAATTTAAACCATCAACAATTGTTACCAAAGTATCAAAATGACAGTAATTATTTTTCATCATTTTAAGCATAGTGGCTAATTCCCTGATTTCCGCTAAGCCTGAAGCTTCAATGACAATATAATCTAGTCGGCTACCTCTATGAGCCATTTGATTTAGGGCGTTATCTAAGCTGTCCTCTTCTAAACTGCAGCAGATACAGCCATTACTTAATTCTAAAGATGTATCAGTTTGCGATGAGACTAAAAGTGAATCAATATTTATATCTCCAAAATCATTGATAATCACCCCTATTTTTAGATTCTGATTGTTCTGCAACAAGTTGTTGAGTAAAGTTGTTTTACCGGAGCCTAAAAAGCCGCTCAGTAATAAAATCGGAATTGAATGAGTTCTCATATTCTAAATATGATACCTTAAAAATCATCTTTCTTTTATTTTTCTCAAAATATTTAATCTAAAATATTTTTTCCAACATGTCTAGATTAAATATATAATCCATATTTTCAAAAGCTAATTTAATGGATTTTGAGGTTTTTGTTATAATTTAGACAGTATTTCTATGCGAAATGTCTATCCACGATAATCATTCTTGCAAGCAATGATATTCTAGATAGATAAGAATTTATAAAATTATTCGGTCTTTTTTAAGATAGAAAGTTAGTTACATCAATATTTATGAATATTTCATCTGTTGAAAGCAGATCTAATCAGACTGATTTTGGTCAACACCTTAAACCTTTAGTCATTGATGGCTTGAGGGGTCGCCTATGGAGAGCTAATGCCTTGAATAAAAAGCATGGGAATCATTTGATTGTTATTATTTATGGACACCATGCTTCTTTAGAGCGTAATCAAGGTCTTTTACAATATTTAAGGCATTTTGGAGAGGTTTTAGCCCTTGATTTGCCCGGATTAGGTGGCATGGATTCTTTTTATAAAATCAATAAAAAGCCAACATTGGATAATTATGCGATTTATCTGAATGATGTTTTAAAGAAACAATTAACTCCAGATAAAAACTTTACCCTAATGGGTTTTAGTTTAGGCTTTCTCATTGCTAGTCAATTTTTGAAAAAATATCCCCAACAAAGCCCAAGAGTAAATTTATTAATCTCTCTAGTTGGCTTTCTGTCGGGTCAAAGACTTATTTTCAGCCCAATTCGTCGAAAACTCTATCTTTTAGGGGCAACTCTCATATCTCAAAGATTTATTGCTGGGGGTTTTAGATATGTGATTTTGAATAGATTTGTTTTGCGATATTTTTATGCTACAACTAAATTAGCTAAATCTAAGTTTAAAAATCTCACCAAAGCCCAAAAGCGTCAGTTATTGGTCATGGAAACTCATCTCTGGCATTGCAATGATGTTAGAACTTGGGCTTATACTGCTAAATTCATGTTAACAGCTAATTTGTTGGATTATCAGATTAATGGACATTTATACCATATAGCTACTCAAGGCGATCAATTCTTAGATAACCAAGCTAATTTGGTGGATTTGAAGAAGGTCTATAAAAAAGTTGATTATGCGTCTGTTAATCTACCCAGTCATGCCCCGACAGTGATTGCCACTGAAAAAGAAGCCAGCTTGTTGATGCCAGCTAGTTTAATTTTACATTTCAAGAATTTTAGGGACTAGGATTTATTAAAGATGAAGATAGGTATAGTTTCTCCTTATTACATGACTAGTTACGGTGGAGTCCAAACATTGATAAAGTATCTCCAACTCCATCTTTTGAATCGAGGTCATGAAGTTTTAATCGTCGCCCCCAGACCAAGATTGAAGGCAGATATTGAAAAAACCCCCGACAATGTTACTTTGCTGGGTGTCAGCGTTCAAATTAATTTCAAAAACCCTTTTCATACATCTTTCCCAATTGCCACGGCTAATCGATTAATGATTGCTGATTTTCTCAATAGCCAACAATTTGATGTTTTAAATATTCATGAACCGTGGATGCCTATGCTTCCCTATCAAATTCTCCAAGAAGCTAGTTGCCCGATTGTCGGTACAACTCATGCTCGCTGGCCTCGATCTTGGTTCAACAAATCTTTAGAGAAAATTCGAACTCCTTATTTCAGATCAGTACTAGATAAATTAGATATTGTTACGGCTGTTTCACCTGTAGCTGGTTATAATGTAACTTTTATCAATGACAGTAAACACAAGCCAGTTATCATTCCTAATGCCATAGATATAGCTCATCACCAAGCTCAGATAGAAACCCACAAAAGACTTGATCCCAAGCCTTATATTTTATACTTAAATCGATTGGAAAAGCGTAAAGGTCCGAGACTTCTAATTCAGGCTTATCACCAATATCTCAGCCAAACTATTAGCGATCCAGTTCCCTTGATTATAGCGGGAACTGGTCCAATGGCTGAAGTTTTAAAAGCAGATGTTGAACGCTATGGTTTAAAGGATTTTGTAACATTTGAAGGCTATGTTTCTGAGGATCGTAAATATGAATTATTTGCCAATGCTCGATTATATGTTAGTCCAGCCCCTTTTGGCGAGAGTTTTGGGATTGTTTTATTAGAGTCAATGGTTGCTGATTTGCCAGTTGTAGCTGGAGACAATGAAGGCTATAGAAGTGTTTTAAAAAATCAAGGTCGGGCTTCTTTGGTAGATCCTCATGATATTCCCAAATTCGCTTCGGCATTAGAGCAATTTTGCAATAATGAAACCTTAAGATTAGCTTGGCAAACTTGGGCGAGATCTGAAATTGGTAATTATGATTATCCAATCATTACTGATCAATATGAAGCTTGTTTTAAGAAGGTTGTATCAAAAAAATAAGTTTTATCTTTTAAGACATTTTCTTGTAGAATAAAGCTTTAGAAAGAATATCAGAATTCATGTTTCGACTCACTCCATCATCCGATAAAGATAAACTAAATTTGGATATTAAGTTTTTAACGGTCGTTAAAGTTACGGCTATTGTTTTGCTTCTTATTTTAGGCATCGAATTTCTCAAAGAAGTCATGCCTATTATCTTGTTATTACTTTTGGCCTTATTGTTTGCCATAGCTTTAAATCCTGTGGTTGCTCGAGTAAGACATTGGTTTAATATTAAAAGCAAAACTGTTGCTACTTGTATTACTTTTGGTTTTGTTTTAATTATTTTAATCGGATTTGGGGCGATTATTATCCCGACAATTTTAGAGCAAATCAATGATTTTGCTGGGAATTTAGTGACTATCGTCGAAAGACTGCATCAACAGGATGACTGGCTGTCTAATTTATTGGTTAGCACTGGTATTGATGATGTTATTAACACCTATGCTACCAATATTAGCGATTTTTTGACTAATAATATTAGAGGTGTTTTAGGCATCTTGCAAGATATCTTTTCTTTCTTTGGTAGTTTATTTTTGGTCTTTGTTATGGCTTTCATGATTTTGACAGAAAGCCCCAAGGTTTTTCGCAGCATTAAGACTTTTATTCCTAGCAACAAGTTTCAGCGTTGGCATGAACTTTATGTTCAAATGTCTGAAGTAGTCAGTGGTTATATCAGCGGTCAATTTATTATTGCTTTATTGGGTGGTTTAATGTCTCTAGTTATTTTACTGTTGTTGCCTTTACCGGCTGAATATTCTGAAATTGCTATGGCAGCTATTATTACAGTCTTTAGTTTAGTGCCTTTAATTGGAATTATCATTGGTGCTGGTATAGTAGTTTTACTAACTCTGTTAGTCGATGTTAAAAGTGGTATCATCCTGTTGATTTATTTTGTCGTTTATCAGCAAATTGAGAACTTGACTATTCAACCCTTGATTCAAGGACATCAAAGCAATTTAAGCGCTTTACAAGTTTTACTAGCTACCTTAATAGGAGCTTCAATTGCTGGTATTCCTGGAGTTTTATTATCAGTCCCAATTGCTGCTTGCATTAAAGTCTGGTCAGTAGATTATTTTGATAGAAATCGAGCTGATTTGACTGAGAGTTATAAAAGATATGATCAAAAGAGATTAGCTAAAAAATCTAAATAAAAGGATTTTTTATCTTAGTTTAATCTTTAATTTAATTGCCAAATTTGTCCAAATTCAGTATCTAAAATAGAAATTCCCTGTTCTAACAATTCTCGGCGTAATCTATCGCTATTTTCGAAATCATTATCTTGCCGAGCTTTATGTCTTTGGTCTAATTTTTCTTTTTGCCCTATTGAAATATCGGGGATCTGCATCAGAGATAATCCCAAGAGATTGTCCATAAAATAACCTAAATCCTCCAAAGCTGGTTTCAAATTTTCTGACAAAGGAATGGTTAATTGATGAGAGAATTTATCAATAACCTCTAAAATAACTGGGCTATTTAGATTATCATTAATATTTTCTAAGCAAATCTCTTTGAGCTGTTTGAAATCTTCTAAATGAATTTTTTCCTCTGCTTGCAATGTCGTTTGAAAACGCAAAACAATCATGTTTTGCCAACGCTGAAATCTTTTCTGAGCTTGATCAAGTAATTGCCAATTAAAGTCAACAGCTTTAGAGTATCGACTACTAAAGACTGCTAGCCGAAAGCTTTCCAAATCATAATTTGCCTTTAGAAGATCTTCTAAGGTGTAAAAATTAGCCTTACTCTTAGCCATTTTTTGCCCTTCAACAGTAATAAAATTGGAATGAAGCCAAATCTTAGCCAAGGGTTTTTGGTAGGCTACTTCAGATTGAGCTAACTCATTGGTATGATGGATTGGTATATGGTCAATTCCCCCGGTGTGAATGTCAATAGGGAGATTGAAATGTGCTTCCGACATTGCTGAACATTCAGCATGCCAACCGGGGAAACCACGCCCCCAAGGTGAATCCCATTCCATATCTCGCTTCTGTTTTTTGGGACTGAGTTTCCATAAAGCAAAATCAGTTAAATGTCTTTTTTGCTCATTAAAATCAATTCTATCTGTTGGCTCGAAGCCCTGTCTGTTTAATTGAGCTAACTTGCCATAGTCTGGCAATTTTGAAGTATCATAATAAAGACCATCATTGATCATGTAGGTCACACCTTGAGTTTCTAATTTTTTAATTAAATCTATCTGTTGATCAATATATTCAGTTGCTTTAGGCAAATGATTAGGCATGATAAAATTGAGTTTTTGCAAAGAGTGTAAAAAATATTCAGTGTAATACTGAGCAATTTCTTGAGCAGTTTTACGTTCTTGCCGAGCTTTTTGAACCAACTTATCTTCGCCTTCGTCAGCATCACTAGCTAGATGTCCAACGTCAGTGATATTCATTACCCAATTGACAGTATAATCTTGTAATTTTAAGGCTCTGATCAGTAAATCCCATCGTAAAAAAGCATACCAATTACCTAAGTGGGGATAATCATAAACAGTTGGACCACAGGAATAAATTTGAATAACTGGCTGTTTGGAATCAATATATTTGAAAGTTTGACTTAAGGTATCTTTTAGCTTCATTATGCACCGTCCATACTTTCTTTATCTAATAATTGACCGGCTGTTTCAATCAAAGCTTTTTTGATCTCGATAAAATCCAAATTAGAATTCTCAAATTTAACTCCAGAAGCATAAGGATGTCCTCCACCCCCGAAGGCTTCAGCTAATTCTTGAGCTATTTGGCAATCCTTCAGACAACGAATTCGGCTGGTAATTCGGATTAAATTATTGGATTGATCATAGTATTGCTTAAAGCCAACAGTTAATTTAACTTTTTCAATTATTTTCATGTCATCTAAAATGATGGTCGGATTGAAAAATGAGCTATATTCTTTAATTTCGGAATGCGGAATAGTTATAAGGGCTAGCTGATTCTCATGGTAAAATTCAATCCTCTTTAAAAGTTCAGCTTTATAAGAGACTAGATTAGCTGGTATTTGTTGGTATTTCAGCCGATCTTGAGCTAATTGATGTAAATCAGCCCCCAATTCCACCAAGTCACCTACGACCCGTAAAGGTTCAGGATTATTGACCATGACCTGACTGGTGAATCCTAAACTATCACTTAAGATGCTGGAAGATAAGTAATTAGCGATTAGCTGATTGATTGGCCAATTTAAAACTTGGGCAATTTTATAAATCAATTGACCTGTGGCCACCATTTGAGGTTGATTAATGATTTCATCTGCGAAATCAATATCTGTTTGGCTAGTGTGGTGATCTAATATGACAAAAGGTTTAACCTTGAGAGAATGTATTAAATCAGGTCTTTGAGGATTTTGTAGCAGGGTCTGAGTGCTGTTATCCACCATAATTGCTAAATCATAGTCGGAGATAAAGCTTTTTTGAATGTCATGCCAATTTTTTAAAAAATGCAGATAAACTGGAATATCAACATGACAATAAAGATAAACAGTTTTATTTAATGTTTCAAAAATCTCTCTTAAAGCCAGAGCTGAACCTACACTATCTGCATCAGGGTTATTGGCAATAATTAAATTGATTTTAGAAGCTGATTCAACCAGTTGATTTAATTTTGAAAACATAATTGTATGAAGTTTTTCTCTTTCAACATTATAATTGAGCAAGTTTTAAAGACTAAATTACATTCAGTATTCCAAGTCTATTTTTGGATATTTTATTCCTCTCGAAGCAAAACTCTTTTTACAAGCCCAAATTACCAAGTTGCCCCATGAATGGCTTCATTTTTTTAGCCGCTAGTTTTTGGCTTTGGGCAATAGCTTGACGAATAGTTTCGGCTACAGCATCTTCTAAAGCTTCAATATCTTCTAAATCGATGCGATCTGGATCAAGATGAACAGCTTTAATTTTTTGCTCGCCAGTGATTTCAATGACAATCATGCCATCGCCTCCGACAATTTCTAAAACTTCATTTTTAAGTTGTTTTTGTATCTTACGAACTTGTAATAATAATTTAGCTTGATCTAATTTACTCATAGAATTAATTCTAACAGATTTTAATCTGCTGTAGGTTTTAAATGATAAATTTCTCGAGTCTGAGGATTGTGGCTCCAAGCAATATAATAGCGTTGCAGTTGATAAAACAAACTTAAGCAAATCAATGCGCTTAAAATTGTTATTCCAATATATCTAGCTAGAGGATTAAAGGGAAAGTATTGTCTCCAATGATTATTAAATTGATTAATACCAAGTGCAGCCAGTAGAATAATAAATAATAAGAATAAAACCGAACCTTGAGTTTGAATACCTTGATTTAAGCTTAAAAAGATTAGCAAAATACCGAAACAAAGCATTAAAGCTTTGTAGGGCAGAAGAATTTTCTTAGTTAGTAAGGCGTAGGCGCCAAATGGCAACATTGAAGCTGTAAAAACTCCCAAAACTGGCAATTGAGCTAACCACCATTGTGGATAATGAGGAGCTTGCCAAACTATGGCTTTCAGACTTTGCCAGAAATTATTCAGGACATTATTAATATCAGGCAATTGATCAGGCAAACCCAAGCTTAAAAATAGATTATCTAAATTAGCATTCCAACTAGCAATTAACAATATAAATAAAATTGCCGATAGGATTATCAAGGAGGCAATAAATTTAATACCAAAATATCTCTTCAAAGATTTTCGATTGCAATAAAGTTTGGCGGCAATGAATCCTAAGCCCCAAACCATCAAAGGGTTAAACCAATTCCAAAAAGCTACAGATAACAGACCTATTTTTATCCATCTATTTCTTATTCCTGATCTAAATAAACTCATTAAAACTAAAAACAATAAGATGCTAGTCAATATTTGAATGTGCGGAGTGCCTAATCTAGCTAATTGTAAAATCCAAGAATTACAGACAAATAAACTGGCAACTAGTAGACTCAGCCTTAGACTGAGGTTTAGTTTTCTCAGTAAGAATAATAAGCTTCCTGAAGCTATCAACATGAATATTCCATTAAGCATTCGGATAACTAGGATGCCGTCATCTGCGAGGAATCTCAAGAGATAAACCAGTAAGTAATATGGCCAGTAAATGAAATTCTCTAAAATATTTGGAAAATTGGCTGTAATGTCTAATACTGTCTGCTCTTCGGGGCTATGACCTGCTAATAAGCCACCATAATCAAGTCCCCAAAACAATAAAACTGACAGTATGATAAACCAACCTGCTAACATCAGGCTTAGACCAAGTCCAAAATTATAAGGCGGGAAATAAGTTGTCTGCCACAGAATTTTTATTCTTTGTTGATAAAGAATAAATTTTTTATACATCAATTGTTTTCTCTTTAATTTTATTTTTTAATGTCAGCTGGTTGCATGGATTCTTTATCTAGCACCAAATAACGTTGAATTTCTTTATTGAAGTAAAAGGTGATTTTTCCAACAGGACCATTACGGTGTTTTTTGACTTGAAATTCCAATAATCCTTTCTTATCTTCTAAATCAGGATTATAGTATTCTTCTCTGTAGAGGAAGGCCACAATATCGGCATCCTGTTCAATTGCTCCACTATCTCTCAAATCAGCTAAAGCTGGTTGTTTACTTTCACGAGTTTCTGTTTGTCTACTTAATTGAGAAAGAGCAATAACAGGGATGTTCAATTCTTTGGCTAGGAGTTTGAGACTTCGACTGATTTCAGTAATTTCTGCTACTCGATTTTCGGTCGGGCCAGGATTTAATCCTCTCATTAATTGCAAATAGTCAACGACTACTAAGTCGACTGGCTGTTTATAGTTCAACCTCCGAGTTTTGGTGCGTATCTCACTAATATTTAAACCCGGTGTGTCATCAATATAAAGATCTGCCTTAGCTAATTCAGATTGAGCTTGTTCAATTTTATGAAAATCACTATCTCTGAGATGGCGAGTTCTTAATTGCCAGTTGTCAATGCCAGTATGCATTGATAATAGTCTATCCAAGAGTTGATCGTTGCTCATTTCTAATGAGAAATAAAGAACAGTGTTTTGTTGTTTAGATTCAATATTAAAAGCAATATTATAGGCTAGATTCAAGGCGAAACCAGTTTTACCCATTCCTGGTCGAGCAGCAATAATAATCAAATCGCTTTTTTGAAAACCAGCCAAGAAGTTGTCTAAATTAGAGAAACCAGACGACAAACCTCTAAGAGCTGTCTTATTCTCTCGAGCTTGTTTGAGTTGTTCAAAACTCTCAGCCATGATCTCTTGGAGACGGAGAACATTTTGTTCAACATGCTGCCGAGAAATATTAAATAAGCTTAATTCAGCCTCTTCTATAATTTGATCGAGATTTTTATTTTCATCAAAGGCTAATTCATTTAAGGATTGAGAAGCTTTAATTAAGCCCCTTCGTCGGGCTTTACTGATGATGATCTGGGCATAACTTTTAATATGGGCTGCTGTTGGTACAATATTGATCAATTGATTGAGATAATCATTGCCTCCGATTGAACTAAATTTCTTGCTATTTTTTAATTGACTGCCGACTGTTAAAATATCTACCTCTTTACCCTCCTGATAAACAGACAAAGCTGCCTGATAAATATATTCATGTTTTTTATCGAAGAAATCTATTGATTGGACTAAATCATCTATTTCAACAATAGCTAGAGGATTTAATAAAATTGAACCCAGCAAGGCGGCTTCGGCTTGGATATCTTGAGGTTGCTTGGGAGTAGTTTTTTGATTCATGACTTCATTTTTATTCCTGATTGAGTATGCTTGAGTAAAATAATTTCTAGACTGGTCTGAGGTTGATGAGCTTGAAAGATTAATAGTAGGTCTTCCAATAAAAGAAGAATTCGCCCAATGGCTTGTTTATTATCAAGTTTTTGCAATTCTAATCTGAGGTGATAAGCCAGTTGGTGAGCCAATAATACCGCATCTACTCCTTGAGCCATTAATTTCTGATAGCATTCCATAACCTTTTGAAAATCATCATTTTTAATAGTTTTTAGTAATTCTAGGGTTAAATCCTGTGGTGGTAAACCTAAAATATGTTCTATAAGATCTTGGTCGATTGTTTTGTTTAAGGTAGCTAATTGATCTAAAAGACTCAAAGCATCTCTTAGACTACCCCGAGCAACTTGGGCCAAGCTAGCCACAGCCGAATCAGTAATATCTATTTTTTCTTTCTTAGCAATTTGGCTTAAGTGTTCAGAGATTTCTTGATCAGAAATTAGACGTAAGTTGAAATGTTGACAGCGACTAATGATGGTTGCTGGAACTTTATGCATTTCCGTAGTGGCCAAGATAAAGATGACATGTTGAGGTGGTTCTTCCAAGGTTTTCAGTAGACCATTGAAAGCCTCTTTAGTAAGCATGTGAACTTCATCAATAATGTAAATCTTATATTTTAGTTCCAAAGGCATTAATTTGATTTTCTCTCTTAAATCTCTGACCTCATCAATCCGCCCATTACTAGCAGCGTCAATTTCGATAATATCTATAGGTGTTTGATCTAAAGAATAATCAATCTGATTCAATTTATGAGCCAAGATACGAGCTAAACTAGTCTTGCCAATACCTCTAGGACCAGTCAATAAAATAGCATGCCCTAAACTTTGGCGTTTTAGAGCAGCTTTTAAGACGGTTACGATACCTTTTTGGGCGACAATTTCATCTAAATTTTTGGGGCGATATTTACGATATAGGACTAAACTCATAATATTCAGTGATTAGTATATCTATTATATTAGTTGAATATGTCAGCAAGGTTGCTAAAGAACAGTTTTACAAAACTTTTACACTGGTTTCTTAACAAGTATTACACATGCAGGCGAGGGACTGAAAATTACCCCTTGCTATCTCTTGCAAAAAAATACCTACTTGCCTAAAAACATTTGAATCTATAAAGGAGATTCAATAGCTGCCCATTCAGCATCTGGATTGTCTTGAGGAATGGTGATGCTAATCTGATCACCTTGTTTAACTTTATGGTGTGTCACACTGGCAATGAGAACTTGATAACGTTTACTGCCAACTTGAACATAATAGCGACCATCCTGTAAGGATAATAATCCAATGACCTGAGTTCTCTCAATCGGTCCGATTTGCTTATATGTAAATGAACCATTATCACTAATCGTTAGTTTCATACGGTCACCCTGAACTAAACGAGACTTACTGGCATAATTAGCCTGAATTGGAAAAATTTTGCCATCATCGGCAACCATGTTTTGACCATTGAAGACTCCCTCAATAACCTTGCCCGCTTCTTCAAGTCTCTGAGTATCCATGCCCTGAAAATCATCACCAATGATGCTGGTCAATAATTCTTCAGCTGCCTGTAAAGCCGTATTAGCTTTGCCAACTAAATTTCTAAATCTCTCTAGCTGTTTATCTGGTATCTCAGCCATCTTTTTATTTTTCTCGCATATGTTTCTTAAAGACTAGATTACATTCTAGCATTTATATCTTAAAATACAAACCGAGGTCTGATTGATCTTTAGACTAGATCAACCACCGCTCCTTTCTTTTCTAATTCAGATTTAATTTCTTCAGCCTCTGCTTTAGCTACAGCTTCTTTAATAGTGGCTGGCGTACCTTCGACTAAAGTTTTTGCTTCACCCAAAGGCATTTCCAATAATTCTTTGACAGCTTTGATGATAGCTATTTTCTGTTCACCAGCATCTTTCAATAGAACACTGAATTGCTGTTTTTCTTCTCCTCCAGTTGCTGATTCAGAATCCGAAGACGAACTAGGAGCAGTAGCTACTGGAGCTGCCATAGCCTCAATACCATAATCATCCTTTAAGATTTGATTTAAATCATTGACCTCAATGACGCTTAAATTAATTAGTTGTTCAGCTAATTTTTTTAAATCAGTTTTTGTAGTTTTATTCATAAAATTTAGACCTCCTGAAATCTATTATTTTAAATTTTATTTAACTTAAGATTATTCAATAACTGGGGTAATCTCCCAGCTAATATATTTTGCAATTGAGTCAAAGGACTCAATAAATATGCACCTGTCTGAGCTATCAATTGAGGTTTGGGAGCTAAATTAGCTAATTGAGCAACCTGCTCTTTAGCTAGAAAATTACCAGCTTCAGAAATTGCTCCCACAAAATCTAAATTAGCTTTTGAGGTTTTAGCAAAATTTTTAATGATTTGAGCTCCAATAATTTCATCAGACGAACTAAAAACATAAAGCAACATTCCCTTTAATTGGTCAGCAACGACAGAGTCAGTTTTAGCTGATTGTTTTAAAGCTTGTTTGACTAACCTGTTTTTAATTACTTTCAAAGTAACCTCAGACTTTCGAGCCTGACTTCTTAAATTTTGAAATTCAGAAACAGTCAAACCTTCATAATAAACCAGAACAGTTAGCTTAGAAGTTCGGAATAAGTTTTTAACTTCCTCAATGATGGTTTCTTTTTGAGAACGACTGATAGCCATTGTGGCAAATACTTTAAACTAGTTTTTTTAAATAAATATTAATTAAGGAGATAATCAAGCTTCGATGCCATATTTAAAAGTCCTTCTCTTATATAAGAAAAACCTAGACACTGTCTCTAGCTCCTTGCACTAATTTCAAAGTCTATCTGATTACATCTTAAATTGCAAGGTGATTATGTCTCCATTGAATTTGAAGTCAATTGTGAGATGTTTGTATCATATAATTTTTACTATACAATTTTTAAATCTATAGAATGAAATTAAGAGAATAATTCCAAAAAAAACATTAGTCAAGAATGTTGCAACGAATAAAAAATTGGTTTAATCAAATTATCTCAGAGCAATTCAAATTAATTGCTATTAGCTTAATAATTCTGCTTATCACTATTTTTCTGCTGGGTTTTAATTTTAAGCAATCATCGAATAAAGGTAATTCAGATGAAGGAAGGAATATTCCGGCAATTGTTCCGATTTCAGAATCTAATAATCTAGATAATATCTCATTCAATCCAAGCTCCCCGCCCTCAATAGACTTAGATAATCAAACTAATTCAACAGATTCTGAAAACTTAATAGATTCAGATATGTCTTTGACTGCATCCTCATTGTCATCTCGTTCGGTAGACAATAATCAATATTATCAAGTGATGAAAGTTGTCGATGGCGATACCATTGATGTTTTAATAGATGATCAGATTGAAAGATTGCGATTAATCGGACTCGATACTCCAGAGACAGTTGATCCTCGCAAACCAGTTGAGTGTTTTGGCTTAGAAGCCTCAACCAAAGCTAAGCAATTATTATTAAATAAATTTGTTTATTTAGAATCTGATCCTAGTCAAGGTCAAAGAGATAGATATGGTCGACTACTCAGATATGTCTTTTTAAAAAGTGGTTTTCATTATAATTTGGAAATGATTAAACAAGGATATGCTCATGAATACACTTATAAAATTCCTTACAAGTATCAAACGCAATTTAAGGATGCTCAACGGCAAGCTCAATTGTCGCAACTGGGCTTATGGCATCCCCAATCTTGTCAAGATAATCAAATTTCAACCCCAGACAATCCGGAATTTAGTTCAATCCCCTACTTAGGTGATTGTCATCCAGCCTATGAGCCATGCTTACCTATTGTTGGGGATCTCAACTGCAAAGACATTGAAACTTCAGTTATTGTCAAACAAATCAATATTGATCCCTACAAGTTAGATGCTAATAAAGATGGTCTTGGTTGCACAAGTAATTAAAGATCTGTCTTTAACAATTACGCACTAATCGTTTTTGACCGTTATTAACTTGAGTAAAATAATCCCAATGCCAAGGCTCTTTAATGAATTCCACTAACCCATATTTAGCTCCATGACATCTCAGCCATTCATAAGCTTTATTACAATTAGTTCGAGTTAGAGATCCCCCTTCAAGACAATAAAAATCCAAGGCTAAACCATCTTGGTGATTAGAATGACCGGGTTTAGCAACTGGTGTAGTGCAAATCTCCGTTGATCCAGCTTCGTAAACTTGATAAGTATAAAGTGGATGCTCAGCATCAACAGTTATGCATCCATTAACTGGTCGCAATCGAGCTTGGACTTGATGATAATGGCTTCGCCAACCACTAAATCCAAGTTTATATTGGGGATTAGTTTGAGATGAATTGTAATCTTTTAAAAGTTTTAAAGCCAAAGCATGGATACAGCGATGAACATAGGTTGTAGTCATTTCCCCCGCCTCACTTCTAGATAGAACTTCTACTGGTTTTAATAAATATCCCTGACTATCTGTCTGCTTGACTGTCTTAATATATTGATTGGATTGTCTCCAACAGCCCTGTTGTTTAGTCGGTAGAATCTGAGGCTGACGATTAATGTGACTGGAGCTGTTATTTGTTGATATTGGAGCAATTGTCGCAACAGCAGGTTTTGGTACTGGTCGAATAATGATATGAGTCTCAATCAAATGATAATAGAAATTTCTATAAGCCGAGGGTAAGTTATCTAATTTCAGATTAATATTGAATTCAATATTTTCCAGTTGATGATTCATATACAAAAATTGAGCTTCCAAAGAAATATAATTTAAATCATATCTTGAAGCTAAAGTCTTCAGTCTTTGCCAATCGGAATCTTGGCATGACCAACCAGCGATACCACATATTTGCTGTTTTTGATTATAAAAACTAGGATCTAATTGAGAAGTTTTTTTCAAGACATCAATAAAACCTAGAGGCATCAAATCTTTGATATGGGGATAATCGTCAATATCAAGAACAGCTTGATCATAATATCTAATTAGTTGTTCTTCAGCCTTGACGCTAATTTGTGTTTGCTTATCTAATTGCTCGGTATCTTGGTTAATTAGATTAAAAAGAACTATTGCCCCAAACCAGATAAGGATTGCTAGGAGATAGATGCCTGACTCTTTCTTATTGATAGTAATTTTCACAAAAGTATTTTTTTAATTCGATCAGTAAATTACAGCTCTATCATAACACAATAAAATTTCATAATTTCAATGTTTATACCAGCTTTCAAACTATTCAAATAGCTATAATAAAACAATTTTTTCTTAAATAATATATTAAAGATGGATTCTTTGATTGACAAAAAAATTAATGAGTTGAAGTAGCAATCTTAAGACTTGGTCCCATAGTTGTGCTAACGGAGATAGTTTTAATATATGAGCCCTTCAAACTAGTTGGCTTATTGTCTTTGATACTACTTAAAACAGCTTGGAAATTATCTAAAAGCTTAACCGTACCGAAACTGACTTTACCAATAGAAAGACTGATAATACCATTCTCATTAACTCGGTATTCAGTTCGCCCTGCCCTAGTCTCTTCGATGGTGGCTGGAATATCTTTAGTGATAGTACCTGATTTGAGGTTAGGCATTAAACCTTTTGGTCCAAGCATCTTAGCATATTTACTCAATTCAACCATTAAATTAGGCATGGTGATTAAAACGTCAAAATTAAGAATACCCTTATCTAATTGTTGTAAAAATACGTCCCTGCCGGCAATGTCAGCCCCTGATTGAAGAGCTTGTTGAGTTTCCTTGTCCTCTGCGAAAACGGCAATTCGTAAATTTTTACCAGTCCCAGCTGGTAAGACTACGTAGTCTCGAATATTATGATCGGCTTGTTTGACGTCGACTCCCAAACCTACAGAGATATCAACACTACTATCAAATTTAGTCGTCGAAGTTTGAATAATTAATTCTAAAGCTTCTTTTGTTTCATAGTTTTTCTTTTTATCAACCTTTGGAAAAACTTGACGGTATTTTTTTGACCGCCTTTGCAGACGAGATCTGGTCGATTTAATCAGCTTTTGTTGAGTCGGTTGAATAGAGCTAGTTTTGGATTGAGAACTTAATTTGCGAGCCTGTCTCTCCTGTTCAGCCTTGTTGGCTTCAACATTTTTCTGACTTCTTTTACCAGCTTTAGCAAAACTCTGATCTAGCTTTTTATCTGTTGTGTTAGGTTTTTTCTTAAGAAGTTTTTTGGGTTTACTGGAGGGCTTTGGGGTAGCTTTTTTACCCAAGATTTTCTCAGATAACTCTTTGAGATTTTTAATTGGTTTTTCCCTTAAGGGGCTAGTAGTTTTTTTATTGAAGTCTTTCTGGTCTGTTTCTTGCTTTTTTGCTATAGCTTCTTCAAGTTTAGCAATGGTTAAGCCATCAGTCTTAATATCCAGTTTTTGAGCTTTTTCAATAAGTTCAGTTTTTTTAGTCATATTCTCTAGCCCTCTATTTCTACTCCCATACTTCTAGCTGTGCCAGCTACCATCTTTTTAACAGATTCAAGGTTATCTGTATTACTGTCATTGAGTTTAGCTTGAGCAATTTCTGTTAATTGGTTCTGGCTAAGTTTCTGCTCTAATTTCTCTAAATGAGGCTTACCACTCCCCTTGTCGACTTTAAGAGCTTGGCGAATCAATTCATCAGTTGGTTGACTGACGATTCGCCAACTTAGAGCATTATCTTCATGAATGAAAATATGGACTGTTAAATCTTGTCCTTGACGATCTTTAGTAGCTTCATTAAAAGGATTAATAAAATCCATCATATTAACTTTATATTGACCTAAGGTACTACCAACTGGTGGGGCTGCACTAGCTTGACCGCCTTTGAGGCGCATTTTTAGACGGGCAGTAACTTTGGTTTTAGGTTGATTCGAACTATTCATTTTTTAAACTACTTACTTGTAAAGCATCCAATTTCATGGGCGTTTCTCGACCAAAAGCACTGATTAAAACAGTTAAGGTTCCTTTTTGAGCATCTATCTCGGAGACCAAACCTTCTTGATCTCGGAAAGGTCCATCAGTGATTTTCACTGCTTCTCCAACCTGATAATTAATCTTATGTTTTGGCTCTTCAATCTCCATTCGCTTAACTATTTTTCTAATTTCTTCTTCTTCAATTGGGACTGGATTACTGCCATCACCGACAAAGCCTGTGACATTGGGAGTACTTCTAACTGTATGCCAAGTTTCTTTGTCTAACTGCATACGAATCAAAACATAGCCCTGAAAAATTCTTTTAGCTACAATCCGTCGTTTGCCGTTTTTCAATTCAATCTGATTTTCTTTAGGAACTAGAATATCAGTGATTTTATCTGCAATCCCTAAATTAGCAATTCTTTGCCGAATTTCTTGAGCAACTCGTTCTTCATAAGCACTGTAAGTGTGTATGGCATACCAGCGCTGTTTAGTATCAATTTTATCATCCATAACTTAAAATAAATTCTTTAGATTTTGACCTTCATTAATAATAATTTCTTCAAAAATTTTAGACAAGACCCAATCTAGTCCAGCTATCAGTCCGGCAAAGATACAAGTGAAAATGACGACTGCAAAAGTTAATCTCATAGCAACTGGAAATGTCGGCCAAGTGACTAATTTAATTTCAGCAAATGATTGTCTGAAATATTTAGGCATCATTGATCTTTGTTTAGTCCAAGCTGTAGTCCAGTTGCTGCTTGCAACTTGTTGATGGGTAGCTAAAGGCTGATTTAACCAAGTCAATAATTTAAGCAAGGGGCTAAAAAATCCTTTCAACAATCTTTTAAACCAAGCTGGTTTTTGGCTGGATTGACGTTTATTTTCGGCGACTTCTCGGACGGTCTTTAAATTCCGTCGACGTCCTTTAGTTTGGGGCATGAAATTCTCTTATCTATCTAATCAAGTACAAGTTATAAATAAATCATAAAAAAAAGATGCTCTAGAGACCGAAAGTCAAGCATCAAACTTATGTTCTTTTAGTATAAAGCACTTTAAGGCATCAGTCAATTTTTGTTTTTGGAAGATTTTTTTGTAATAACCAGATGAATAGGATAAGTCTTTAATTCTTGTCTGAGGGCAAGATGATTGGGTTGATGTTTGATGACTAATTGCCAAAAATCAGAACTATGATTTAAAAATTTTAGATGACACAGCTCATGAATAATAACTGCTTCAATAATTCTTTTTGGTAAGTAAACTAAAGCACTATTGAGACTAATAACGCCTCGATGATTACAACTTCCCCATTGAGATTTCATGTATTTAATCCGCAATCTTGTGGCTGGTAGCTGCAATTTTTGACTCAAGTTGTTAAATAAGGGTTTGAGTAATATTTCAGCTTCTATTTTCAAAGCTTGCTTAATGAGTTTTTCAATCAATTCTATATTTTGCTTGGGAGCACAAATTTGTCGTTTAAAAATCCCGACATTTAAGCAAGAATCTTGTAGATACAACTTATGATATTGCCCAATTTTAATTTGATCTCTGATCAAATTATTGTTCGGCTTATGTTCAAGAATCCAATCTATTTTAGACTGGACAAATACTTCAGCTCTTTTGAAACCAAGTCGAGAAGGATAACTAACTCTAATACTAGAATCTTGAAAAGATAATCTAATACGCTTTTGCTTTCTGGCACAATAAGTGACTGTGCCAATTTTCGGGTAAGTTTTTTGATAAGTCACAATATTATTCAATAGTAATATTGAGATTATTTTGAGGATTATTTTTATCAACCACGGGGACAATTAAATTAACCAATCCTGGCTTCGGAATATCTCTAATTATCTCTTTTGGATTAACTAAATACTGTAGCTCAATTAATCGTCGCAGAATGGTTTGTTTTTGAGTTTTATAATCATGGTTACCCGAGACTACAATGACTGATTCTTGAGGTTTTGGGGGCTGAAAATGAGAACACAAGGTATTGAAGCTTTTCTGACTTAGTTTGAGGGCATATCTATCATCCGGGTGATGAATATTACGATTTTGGCATCTCAGCCAAGCTGTTTGTTTATCGACTTGCTGATAGATAACCACAGTTTTAAAGTCGTATGCTTGAGCTAATTTCTGCAATTTGAACCTTTGATTACTGGCTTGAACATCGATATCACAAATTACTGATAGCTTCAATCTCATCAATTCTTCTATCAATAGAAAACCTATTTTCTGAGCCATTAAGTTTTCTTCTGCATTAGTTGAATAGCGACTATGAAAAATAGTTGCCCTGATTTGTTCGGCATGGACTTTATTGATTTGAAAATCTTTAGCAAGTTGGCGACTTAGATAAGTTTTACCACTACTTGGCCAGCCGATGATAATAAATAAGGTGGGGTACTTCAGTTGATTGGACATGTCCCAAAAATAATTCAACCTCTATCTTCTATTCATTATATGATAACTGATATTTATAAGGTTCGTGTCAATATTCCATTTCTAAACTAAAGATTACTCATCGACATTTAATATTTTCCTCTGTTTTACACAGCTAAAATGCTTGCATCTCAAGCCGTCTGGAAGCTTGTTGAAAATACTGATCAATTCGCAAGACTTCTGGGTTAATTTGCAGAGCAGTTTCATTAAAACCTTTTAAGTAAAGACCTTCTAAAGATTTAAGCCGAGACAAAGCCACATAACCCATGCCAGTCTCAAAAGCTTTTGACAAATCTATAAAAGCCCCATCTAAAGTCATACCTTGACTTTTGTGGATAGTCATAGCCCAAGCTAATTTTAAGGGGAGTTGTCTGAATCTGACTAATTCAACTTCATCTTGAGTAATGCTCCAAGTTGCCAAGTCAACAAAAATAGTCTTACCAGAATTAAGTTCAATGATTGGATAACCATCTCTAGAATGAAATCCCTTAATTTTACCCAAACTACCATTTATATATTGATTCTGGGTATCATTTTTAATAAACATAACTAGGGCATCTTGTTTTAGCTTCAGCAATTCTTCGGCTAGGCAATTTCTTAAGAGTTGATCTAGTAATTTTTTATCTCTATGAGGATTTAATTTTTCTCCAGCAAATTGATATTCTTTATGCGGAATTTCAGCTAATCTTTTCTTGTTAATTTGGTCAATGTCTAGATTATGACAATGTAATTCAGTTAAATTGCCGGGGTTGGGCAAAATGCGGTTTCTTAGCAAATCAACATGCTGATTTGTCAGAACATTATTCCTTAAAGCATTAAGAATATCAGTTAATTGATTGTCATCAGTTTGTCGATGTTGTTCCCTCAAATAACAAATTTTAAAATCAGCTGCTTGCCAAGCTTCAGAATTAGTGATAAAACTAGTTTTTTCTAACTTTAAGTTGGCGTCTTTAGTAATCGGTGGCAGTTGAAAAAAATCTCCACTTAAAACAACTTGTAGCCCTCCAAAAACTTTCGGATTACGTCGAACTTCTCGGCAAACTTGGTCAATCATATCTAATCTAAAATCATGTAACATGGAGATTTCATCTATAATTAAGATATTTGTTGTTCGTATATTCTCCTGCAATTTAGTCGATGTTATGATTTTATTTAATTGACTACGAGTCAATTTATCAGCAATGCCAATTCCTGCCCAAGAATGGATTGTTCGCCCTCTAAGATGAGTGGCAGCTAAGCCTGTAGTGGCAGTAACTGCTATACGTTTTTCGGTAGCAGAAATTAATTTGATGAATTTATCCAGTAAAAAAGTTTTGCCTGAACCAGCTGCTCCAGTTAAGAAAACATTATGACCTTGCTGGAGAATAGTTAGAGCTTGTTTTTGAGTCATAAATTTATGATATCAATTTTCAATGATTTGTAATTAGATCTTTAAAAACAGAGAAGAATTTAGCCAAAAGAACATGTTTAAAACAAAGCCACCAGTCCGAAAACTGGTGGCAATCCACATTTACTAATTAATTCTTGGGAAAGGATTAATCGGTGAATGTATTGTCATATTAGCAACTATATTTTTATTGTCAAGAATTTTTTTAAAATTTTTTAAAACTATCGCTCTATTGCTTATTTTGCGATTAATTCTAATAAATCTCAGAGATGATGTATTGATTGAAATGTTTTAATAAAGATGAACATGTAAGCCAATTACCAAGAATAAGATTTTGTATACCCATCTAGATATTCAAAAATCGCTCTGATGTCACTTACTACATTCATATTCCAATAATGTTGGTGTAGAGCTGACTGATGTTTCTCTGTTCAATCTCTTTGTAAACCTGATCTAAATTCCGCTTCCAGCTTGGGATTGATAGACTGATTAAGGCAAAGGAGTATCTAAGACTAGTGCGACGGATCAAGCAATTGCTTTAATTGGGCATTGATAAGATTGCTGAGAGTTAAGACTAAACCATTGGCTAATATTTAAGCGACTTTCTTGATTTCCTGATTGATCTTAATATTTGCAACCACTTAGCATTGTGAAAAGTTAAAATTTAATGGACTAGCTTAGTTGCTTGGCTCCATTGATAAATGTTATAAATATTATATAATTTATAAAAAGAGAGTTTCAATAACTTTGAGTATCTTAACATTTTAAATCTTAACGGTTCACTGTTTAGACTGGTGAACTGGGGATTTTGCACAAAATCTCTTCCTACCCTCATCATATAAAGGAGAAAATAATGGAGTCTAGCAACAAGACTTCCCCCGTGGATGTCATCCCGTCCGTAATGGTAATCATACTGTCGCTAGGGTTGATTGCTCAGTCTGCTCTGTGGTTGATACTTGGAGCAGAGAGAGTGGATAGCAATAGCAATGTCGCTGAAGCTCTGGTTGAGCAAGCGGTGATGCAAGAGCAAACAGCTGAGCAATTGGCGGAGTTGATGGATGAAATTTTAGAAATTCGCAACCAACTTGAAAATTCATCGCAACTTGATAATCAGAATGCGAATTCTGACGACCTTGCTAGCCTAATGCTCTTTCTAGGCATGATGCTCAGCTCTGAAGTGAATCCAATTATAGATACCCCTTGGGGTGATATGGATGACATCTGGGATATTCCCATGGAAAACTATGACATGGATGATTGCGACGGCATATGTCCACCACAGGGCTTTGGTGATTATGAATCCGAATTTTTCGGGAATGATATGCCATAATTGATTGCTCCAGTGGACTAATTCAAGGTGAGAGAATGGGTTGAGAACAGAGAGAGAATATATCAACAACAAAATCCCATTCAATCTGTCACGCTGTCATCTTGGTTACTGAAAGTAAGAAGATGGCGTGACAGATGCTCACTATAATAGTTAAGCGTTAAGGTTTAAAGATGCAAAATATGTATTTAAAATTGTATTTTCATAGATAAGAAAGAGATTGGCTGAATTGTCATTTCAAAGCTGATATCCATAAATTGATGCTTATCTTGAATACTGTAGAAAGGAAATGTGATTACAGTCAATTTGACTGATATACCTCTTCCCTCACTCTCATTACAGTGGTCATTTGTCTAATTCTCTTCCAAATGTTTTGATTCTTTGCAGAAGGGTATTGTCTAGTTGTACAAATACTATCTATGAGTATAGTGAGAGTAATCGCCTTATACATTTTGGGGGCTGCTGTTTTCTCTTTGTAGTCCAATTAAAATAATCATTAATTTTATTCCAATATTTTATTATGCGTGTTATTGCAACGGACAAAGGTAGCACATCTGGGCAAGACTTTTAAATTAATAGCCCCTACATAAGTGCAGGCTGATCGCAATCCCCCAATGATTTGTTGGACTATTTTGTCAACAGAACCTTTATAATCGACTAGAACTTCCCTGCCTTCAGAAGTTTTATAATCTTTGATACCATCACTATATTTCTTATTAGCTGTTTCTGATGACATGCCATAAAATTGAATAAACTTTTTAGTTTCATAAATAATCTGATTATTATTATCAACTTGAGAAGTTATAAACTTTTTTTCAATAACTTCTTTTTGACTTTGGTCTGTTCCAGCCAAAAAACCACCCAGCATGACAAAGTCTCCACCTCCAGCAAAAGCTTTAACAATATCGCCAGTTGTATTGCAACCACCATCTGCAATAATTAAACCTCCCAAACCATGAGCGGCGTCAGCACATTCGATAACTGCTGATAGTTGAGGAACCCCTATTCCTGTAACTATACGGGTTGTGCAGGCAGATCCTGGACCGATGCCAACCTTGACAATGTCAGCTCCTTTGAGAATTAATTCTTCGGTAATATCTGATGTGGCGACATTACCAGCAATAATAATTTTATCTGGAAATTCTTGTCTAAAATTAGCTACAAAGTCAATAAACCTCTCTGAGTAACCATTAGCAACATCAATGCACACCCATTTAATTGTAACTGCTTGATTAACTGCTTTAAATTTTTGGAAATCTTCATCCTTAATACCTAAGGAGTAAATTGTATATTGATTATCTTTTTTAAAATGGTTAATTAAATCATCAATTTCTAAATGTTTTGTTAGAGCAGTTAGCATCTTATATTTTGACAATGTTTGTGCCATTTTAAATGTTCCTACTCCATCCATATTTGAGGCTATAATTGGTAAACCTTCAAAGGTGTGTTGAGAATGTTTGAATTTTAATTCTCTATGTATATTAACTTCTTTGCGGCTACCCAGAGCTGATCTTTTAGGTCTTAGAAGTACATCATTGTAACCTAGCTTGAAGGAAGAATCTAAGAGCATATTCATTTATTTAATACTGCTAATAACTGATTCAATTATATCTTACTTTGATCAAAAAAGACGAAGGCTTTTTATCAATTTACACTACTTATTTTATTGCTTATATTTTCTGCTTTTTGAGATATCTTTATTTTGAGTTAATTAGAAAATTAGGCAAGGCTGATTATAATGCCTTTATGACTGATGTTATGAAGCCCTTAAAAGCAGAGGCTTTAGATGATATGCTTAAAAACTTACCGCCCGAGATTGAAGTTATAGAGGGTAGCCAAGAGTTTTTAGACTTATCCTTTGACGGCTATCTTAATTTTTTACATATGGCTAAAGTCAAAGTATTAGAGGCTTTAAATGAGTGATGTGAGATATACTTATAATCAATGAATAAAAAGCTAATCATTATTCTTACCAGTATCATTGTCTTACTGCTTGGGATAGGTATAACCATCCATGCTTTGACTAGTAAAGAGGTAGCTGAATGCCCTAAAGATACAGATACCAACAAATATATTTGTGATGCAGATGGTAATTTGATTAAAGCTGAATGGCATGATGCTGATGGCAATTCAGAAGGATATACCAAGTTTAAATATGACGCTGATGGTAATGAGATTAAAAGAGAGGACTATAATGCAGGTGGTAGTTTAACAAGTTATCGCCTATATGAATATGACGCTGATGGTAATTTAATTAAAAGAGAATACTATGGTGCTGATGGTAATTTAATTAAAAGAGAATACTATGATGCCGATAGTAATTTAGGGGGGTATATCAAATATGAATATGATGCTGATGGTAATCAGATTAAGACAGAACGCTATGACGCTGATGGTAATCAGATTAAGACAGAACTTTATGATGCAGATGGTAATGAGATTGGTGATGATGAAGTAAAAGATGAAGTAAAGCCAGTTGATAAAGCTCCAGTTGATGCCCCCAAAGATAAAACAGAATGTCCCAAAGATACAGATACTAGAAAATATATTTGTGATGCTGATGGTAATGTGATTAAAAGGGAAGACTATGGTGCTGATGGTAATTTAAGGGGATATAATAAGTCTGAATACAATGCTGATGGTAATAGGATTAAAAGAGAACGCTATAATGCTAATGATAGGTTGATTGGTGCTGAATGGTATGATGCAGATGGTAATGTGATTAAATACGAAGAATATTATGCAGATGGTAATTCACAGGGGTATGTTCAGTATGAATACAATGCTGATGGTAATTTGATTAAAGCAGAATACTATAGTGCTGATGGTATTTTGACTGCTACTGAACGCTATGATGCAGATGGTAATTTGATTTTTACCCCATAAAAAGTATATAACCCTAATAACCCCCTTTAATTAGGATTTTTTATGCTGATTATCTAAAAGAATTAAAGGGCGATTTGCTAATTAAATTATCCAAAGCTAAAAAAGACAATGGCTAAAAGAGTTAAACAGAAACAGATTGATAAGCTACTAGCTGAAGCCAGTAGAATAGAGGCTCTTTTAAAAGCCGAGTTAGGTGATATGCCTATAACTTGGGGCGTATCTTATGATGCTACTGCTTTAGGGCGTAGCTTTAAGTGGTATAAGGGCATGAAGGATGGTGGGTATAACCCAGCATATCCCCAAGTATATATAAAATTAAGCACTACATTAGCTAAATTAAATATTAAAAAACAAAGAGAGATTATAATCCATAAATTAGCACAGAGTGTTGTTGAGCTTAAAGACGAACATGGCAAAGAATTTAGAGAAGCATTTAGCCGATTGCTATCTATCTATAGATTTAAAACTGGTGAGTTGATTAAGTCTGCTGATTACCATCATTTTAGTAGCGACATAAACAAACAAGCGAGTAGACTTTATCGCCAGTTAGTTAACAAGGGCTAACCCTCCGACTATCGAAATAATTATTATTGTTGACCGTTGCTTCATAACTGGCTTTTAATATTATTTATTATCAAGATTAACTAACCTATAGCTTATCATAACCCTTACTCGAAAAGACTAGCATCATTGATTATTAATATCTAAAAGGCTATTAAATATTGATATGTCAAAGTTCAATTGAATTGGAATCAATGTACCTTTTGCAATGTTAATCACCCTGATTTTCATTAGTAGTAGATATCCATCAAAAAACTCTGTTGTCTATAATTTAAAATTAATATAATCTAAAAACCTTACAATAGCATTTAGATACAAAATATCTATCCCACGATAATAATTCTTGCAAGCAATGATATTCTAGTTCGAAGGCAATGTGCAGATCATTCAGAATTGCAATCGTCACCGACTCTCTTTGTTGTGCTTGGATCTATATAATGAGCGGACTCTCTCTTATGAGGATCTAAGCCAAATTTACCATAAAGTTATTTACAATTCATTTATCACCTAGGCTAGAGTTCTGCTTTTATCTAACCCTTCGGCGGTAAGAAGTTGTTCGTCCTTGACCGAGACGGACAATTAGACCCAAGCCAAGCAACTTGGTCAAGGCTTGGCTGACCGTCATGCGAGCGACCTGAATTTCCTTGCTGATTTGCCCAGGAGTCGCTTGATCAACTCGGCTCAAATACTGCCAGATAGCCAATTGCTTAGGCGATAGCTCGTCCTCAATTCTGGTGACATCAAGCAGATCAACAGCTTTTTGAGCTTGGAACAACAAAATTCTGAGAAAATATTCAGTCCAAGCGCCAACTGATTCATCAGCTCGACCGAAAGTTATTTGACTGTCTCTGAGCGTTCGGTAATAGTCAGCTTTGGAATCTTCAATCAGCTTCTCGTGAGAAACAAATGGAGTGTAGTCGTAGCCATGTCTTAGCAGCCACTGGTTGGTCAAAAGTCGCGATAGCCGACCGTTTCCGTCCAAAAAGGGATGAATTTTCAAAAAACTGATGGTAAAGACGGATAAAACTAGCAGAGGGTGATGCCGCTCAGCCGATTGCGACCAGTCAATCAATTCCGACATCTCCTTGCCAACTAAATAAACTGGAGTAGTTTCAAAAATGACCGAAATCAATTTGCCGTTCGCATCAACTGCTTCGATGCGATTGTCTATCGTTTTATAATTGCCACGATGATTTTCATTTTTAGCTGAGTACTGTAGCAGTCGGGTGTGTAGGTATTTGATATTGTTTTCTGTCCAAGCCAGTTCTTGGTATTGATTAAAGATTAGCTCCAAGGTTTCATGATAGCCACTCACCTCTTGACGGTCTCGCTCGGCGAACTTTTGAATCTTCAGTCCCGACAAGTAATCCTCAATGTCTTTATCGGTCATTTTTGATCCTTCAATACGCGTCGACGCTCCAGCGGAAGTTATCAGAGTTGAACGTCGCAGATTCTCGACAGTCCGCGGACTTAAGTCGCATCCACCGATCCACCTACCCTTCAATTCGTCAATCCGGGCGATTGCGCCTATTAAACTGGTTGGCAGGGATTCAAGTAATTTGTCATAATCCATGATAAAATTAAAATTTAAGAATCTATCACTCATTATATATTAGATTATATTAGATTATAATAGATTATCCTTTCCCCCTTGCAAAACAGAGGGGCAATTTCCTGCGAGATACATTCTGGCATAGGTCTTGACACACTGGAGCCTATTTGGTAAACTCTAAAGTGATACTTGAGAGTACCATAGTTATGGATGATATTCTGAAAAGGCTGGACAGCAAGAAGAAGCGGTTGCAGCAGTTGTCTGCACCCAAGGAGCAGCTGGTCAATTTGCAAGAATGGTACAAGGTTGAGCTTACCTATACTAGCAATGCCCTAGAGGGCAATACTTTGGATCGCCGACAGACGGCCTTGATCGTCGGCAAGAATCTCTCAGTCGCCGGCAAAAGCCTGACTGAACACCTAGAAGCCGTTAATCATGCCCAAGCGGTTGATTATATTTGGCAATTCGCCAATAAGACCACAACCCAGGACGTGGATGCCAAGCTTATTCTGGCAATTCACCACCTAGTTTTAGACAAGATTGATAGCACGAACGCCGGTCGCCTGCGTCGCATGCCTGTCAGAGTGGCCGGATCGGCAACCGTCTTTCCGAACTGGCGTCGCGTTTCGTCCATGCTGGACGAGATGGTCGAAGAAATCGGAAGCAGCAAAGCACATATTTGCCTCAAGGCTTCCCAAGCACATCTGCAGCTCGTCAGTATCCACCCTTTTGTCGACGGCAACGGCCCGACTGCCCGACTGCTGATGAATTTGTTGCTTTTGCAGGACGGCTGGCCGCCGGCAGTCATCCGCAAAGAAGATCGCCTGACCTATTTGCGGCTTTTGGAAAACATTCAGACAAAAGGTGCAACGGAGTCCTTCCATATCTTTATCCTGCGAGCTATTGAGCGCTCGCTGGACTCGCATTTGCAACCGGACTCCCCTGCCCCGGCCGAAGCCAAGCTCTTGAAAATCGGCGAACTAGCCCGTCTCAGTGAAGAGCCGGTTTCAACCCTGAGGTATTGGACCGACCAAGGCTTACTGCCGCCAGCCGATATGCTGCCGTCCAAATACCGCCTCTACGCCCCCTCGGCAGTCAAGCGCGCCAAGCGGATACGCCAGTTGCAGAACCAACGTTTCACCCTAGCGGAAATCAAGAACAAACTGGGCTAGTCGGACTTCTTAGCGTTCTGGCAGGCGTTAAGGGACGATTCCGGAATTCTTACATATGCGCATTGCCCCAAATGTCAGGGCTGGAGATTTTATGACCGGAGTGTCAAGTAAGCAAGAAATACGATAAAGGTGCATATACAGAGTTATTATTCGTATCAATTTCCGGCCTAGTTACCGATGATGTGATTACTAGGCCATATAAGCCATTAACGTTTTGCAGGGTTTGTTTGGCTTGGACAGATGTTTTCTTTCCATAACCCACTTCGACCACTATCTGATCCCGATTTGTGGCCGGAGGTGTAACAACAAAATCTGCACCGCCGGACCGAGAATCGTACTCGATGATTCTTTTTTCGGAAAGTTTGCCAAAAATACGCTCCAAGTACATAACGACGGTGTCTTCTAACAATCTACCCCTCAATTGCCCGCTTTGATGATTGGTTGCGCTAATTCCTTTTGACGAATTAAGGGGTACTAATGCTTGCCTAAGCGCTGGTGCGCCAAAGAGATATTTAGGAGTTTTGGTACTCCGACCTAGATGGGATCCGAGGGGCGATACTTCCGAGATCAGGTCGCTCATAATTAGAACCTTGAGCATTACACCCAAAGTTTTTTGGTGGGTGTCCTCCAATTTTGTGGCGATCGTCCTTAAGCTAATGCGCTCACTGTTTGCCAAGATGCGAATTAACTTAGGCAAGAGATTGATCGTTGAAGCTTGAAGCTGGAAATTCACCCTAGCGTCACTGCTTTGCCCAGCTAACAGTTTCAAGGTATCCCCTGTTAATGTTTGTTCCACGGTTTGCAAAATCACTTCCCGAATCTCCCCTTTATCGTGTTCATCAGTCCGACCGCTTGTTCCCGTAGGTAGCAGCCCTATTTGTTGGTTTACATACTTTGGAAGGCTGAAAAACGGCAGAGTTCCATAGCCGTTGATATATTCTTCGATTAACTGAGAAGAAGCTGATTCATCAGCAGTCATTTTGCCCAAGAACCCCGTTTGACCAAGGCTATTGTAGTAGTGGTCTACGAATTTACGACAGCTTAGTAATCCTTCGTAGACTTCTATAATTGTGCGTGATTCAAATAAAGCGGTACGCAACTTGTGACTTAGGTTGCTTGCTGGAAGATGCGCCTGACTTACATCCCCTTGACTTTGTCTGATGGCTACGAATTCTGCAAGGCTCAGGGGATACATTTTGATAAGACGAGCCCTCCTGGCGCTGTCCGGGTTTAAACGCAAACTTAAAGCCGAGGAACCCGTGCAGACAAGAAAAGAATTCGGTATTTGATCAAAAATAATTTTGCAACCCAAAGACCACTGGGGGTCAGAGTGCACCTCATCTAGGAAGATAAAAAACATCCGCTCGGGATGCTCCTGACGCAAAAACTTAAAAGCTTCCACGAGATCATTGATAGACGCGCCTATTAAGGATAATTGCTCCAAAGAGAAATAAAATCTGCTAGTTTTATTTCCCACCAAGGATAGGTGATTATAGAGCTGGGCTAACAATGTGGTTTTACCTACCCCCCGTAGGCCTGGAATGATAATCCATTGGTTAGTTCGATGTGACAAAAAACGTTGTACATATTGATTGACAGAATCCCAAATACGCCGCTTGTAATCGGTATAAACAGCTAGATCTTTTACAGCCTGATCTGATTGGAGCAAATATTTGATGAGTATATTTATCTGGGGATTGTCCATAATATCACAAGTGTAGCACTTAATGTCGCAATTATAAATAGATTGTAGCACTTAATGTCGCAATTCGAGGTAGTTGCGTCATGGATAATAGTAACAGAGTCTGCTAAAATCTAACGGGTAGCATTCAAAGGCTCAGTCTTGCAAACCATTTTCGATAAGTTGCCGACTTACTCCAGCTGGTCGGTGCAACCCCTGGCGCGTCAATTTTTACAGATGTAAACCTAATCTTTTTGCCGAAATTCGAGGAAACATTTGATCTGGCAGGGGAGACAGGGATCGAACCTGCGACCTTTGGTTTTGGAGACCAATGCTCTGCCATCTGAGCTACTCCCCTTTTTGTCTAATTATATACTTTATAAGAGAATGTTCTGAATTGTGAAAATATTTATCAAAACATTTTTATCTCAATGTCACAACCGGCTGGTAAAGATAGATGAGTCAGATTGTCGATAGTTTTAGAAGTAATTGAGGAAATATCAATTAAACGCTTATGAATTCTCATTTCAAATTGTTCCCGCCCCTTTTTAAAGACATGAGGACTCTTAACCACCGTATAAGTTGTTCGTTTGGTTGGCAGTGGAATTGGACCATTTACCTTAGCTCCAGCTCTTAAGGCTGTATCAATAATCTTTTTGGCTGATTGATCAATAATTTTATAATCGTAAGCCTTAAGCCTTATTCTAATTTTTTGAGTATTGGCAATAGTATTCATGGAGAGATTTATTTTTTACGTGGTTTAACTTCGTTGCGACCAAGATTCTTATTAACTTCAGTATACATGACAGTTTTGCGAATCAAGGGATCATACTTTCGTCTCTTTAATTTATCAGGCGTATTCAGGTTATTTTTGCGAATAATATAACGATGACCAGTCGCCTCACTGATTAAAGCAACTAATGAACGTCGATTTTTAGCCTTCTTTTTAGTTTTTTTTGCCATACCCAATATTTAGAGAGTCACTTTATAGAGTAGCATAAAATTTAAATAAATTTGAACTTTATTTATCTTTTTATGCTCCATCAAAATCTTCCCAGCTATAGCGATCAAGTAATTGATTGCGATATCTATTATCACTGATTCTATTAGCTTTAGTTTGCCAACGTCGTAAAAGTTGACGGCGATTTTCTTCTTCTCTAGAATTAGACGGAATTATCTCTTCCTCTTTTTCTGATTTAGCTGATTGATGTTCCTTAGATTTCATTTTTTTTAAACCTTGTCACTATACCACTATAAACAACTTATCTTATATATTAATAAACTTAAATTTGCCAGTTCCAGTCAATAATGCATTTATTATTATGATCCCACATCCGTAAATTCATAAGTTTATTCAGATTATCTCTTTGAACTCGACGAATCAACTGTTCAGAAGCTGAATATTCTCGCCAAACTATAAGATCTTTATCGAGATAACAAACAATCTGCTCTCGGCGTTTGCGAGATTTATAAAAATCTGTAAAAACCCACTTGCCCTGACCTATTTTAATATTAAATCGCAAACTATTGTTATAAGGATTATAATCTTCAAAAATGAATAAACCGTCTTTATTCATTATGATCTTTTCTTGGAGGCGATTATTGTGGCGACTACTACCATGACGTTGCAAAGAATATTGTCCTTGATTGATGGTAAAATCTTTGACTATACTACCATCCTTACGATAATCTTTATGTTCCAATTGACCATCTGAATTTTTAGTAATTTCATTTAATAAATTGTGATTAGCACCATAGGAAAGCCGACAAAATTCTCCATTGGAACCTATAGTCATTTCCTTGAGAAATTTATGATGCAAACTCCCCTCTGAAAAAAGCAAAGTATTATTGGGGTGAACTAGTCTGCTATGTCTAACGTCTTTCCATGTTTTATTAATTTGCAAACTTGTATCTGGGTTGATGATATGCTGGGTTTTAATGGACATATCTCCACTCATTCTAGAAATTAAACCAATTTGTGTGCCATCCTCCAATCCCCTCAAAGTGTAAAGATTATGATGAAAGGCAAATACTGCTGGTTTAGCAACAATATTGAAATCTTTTGTTAGAGTTTCTAGATTGGGATAAGGCTGAGGGATGTCTGGATTTTTCTCAGGGCTTTCTTTAGTTAAATGTTCCTTTAAAGGCATGAGTATTTAATATAAATTTAAAATCAATAACTTTATTATTATATAATAATTTTTGATATATACAAATTGTTACTCCTCTACCCTATTTAAAAGGATTTTATTAAAGTTATTTTCTAATTCTTTTAGATTGTTTTGACTTAAGCCAGTTACGTCTTTGCTTGTCTTGCAAGGCGTTGATTTTAGTATGATATTCTCTAGAAACAGAATAGGGGTGTGAAATTTCTGAATAAAAATTGATTCGGGATTCAAAACTTGTCATAGAGCTGATATAGTTAATTTGAATTTTAAAAACTAAATCTACTTATATAATTTATTGCTAATAAAAGCAAATTATTGTTTTAAATCCTTAAGTATCAATATTATAATTGACACATAATATTTTTTGCCGACGTAGCTCAGAGGTAGAGCACATCCATGGTAAGGATGGGGTCACGAGTTCAATTCTCGTCGTCGGCTCCATATTTTTATCTTAATATTCTAATTTAATCTTTAAATTCAGTCGGTAATTACGAAATCTGTGTCTAAGATTCCACTGGAGCCGGCAGAGGGATTCGAACCCACGACCTACTGTTTACAAAACAGTTGCTCTAACCAACTGAGCTATGCCGGCTAATCTAGAATGTTAAACAGAGGAATAAGGAATAAAATTCCAAAGATTCTACTATTTAATGAATCTCTAGGTTGATATAATCGTCCAATTCTCCGTTCCCGAAAAATTAATGACTCTAAGTTATATTATCTTTTAATTTAAAACAATCAAGAAGTAAAGAGATATCTATCTATCTATCTATCTATCTATCTATCTATTCTCTTTTATAGTATAATTAAGACTATGATTTCAGAAAATAAATTTTTACAAAATATAACTAAAGATAAACGGATATTGTTATTAACAATCGGTCTATTGATTTTAGCTATAGGTCTATTTTCAGTAGCTATTACGTCAGGCAGTAGCGATTTGGATGATTCTAATAATTTAATTACCCAAGATAATTCAGCGATTTCTTCTGAAGCTAGTCAGACTGAATCCCAAAATGATTCTTCCAATAGTTCTTCAGAAACACCTACTGACAGCCAATCTGAAGCAGTAAATACTAGTAGCAGCACTAATTCTCCAACTACTTCAACTCCGATTCAAGCTGTCAATGCAACTAATCCCTCTTCCCAAGAGAGAGAGAATGATCAATCTTTAGCCCACCAGACTGATTCTTCCTCAATAGGAGATTCAGAACAACTAACGACCAGCAATGATGATTCTGCTGAAGAATCGGTAGATTCATCTACTACTGCAGATGAATCCCCTGAATCCCCTAGAAGTCGACATAGTATAACCGTTTCATTGAGACAAACTTCTGATGAATTATTTTTTGATTCCAGCATTTCATCAACAGGTGATGAAGTCTATAAAAATAGTACTTGGGGTTATATCATTACCAATAACAGTCAGTGTAATGCCCAGTACTTTAGTTCAATGACGTCTTATGTACCTGATAGAGTCAGAGTACCTTCGGGCAGTTTGAGTGCCAAAAGTAAATTGACTTTAACATATGATGACATTGTTGGAAATGATTTTGATTATCGGGGTTATTATGTCTGTTTTAAGGCGACTCTCTTTAATACTGAGTCTGATCTAAATAGTGATAAAGCTGTTATTGTTTTTAAAAATATTCGCATTCCTTCAAATGTCTTTCCTGCTCAAATCCGAACTCCAATTAAATCTTCTACCCTCCTTATTGGTAATAACACACGCCTAATGAGAGGGGTTGTTGCTTCTCATCATTATGTGCGTGGCAGTTCAACCACTTCTTCTGATCAAAAGATTGATTTTCCCTACAATGAAAAGGGTCAACATTTCGGTATTACTAAAGAATTAACTGATAATTGCCCAACTGACTATGCTCAAAATGATTATTCTGTTTTATTCGTTAAAAATGAGCTATATGAAGTTTGCAGAATCACTTTCACTTTTATGATTGAGGATATGGTGAACCAGGGTGATAGTGTGACCTACACTTATCCCGAACTAACAAAAACTCTGACTGTCACTCAATAAAATCTCTAATCTTAGACTAAACAATCTCTCTCTATTCTCTGAGAGTAAGCATTAAAATTCGGATTTACTGCTGCCCTCTTTTGCAGTATATCAATTCACCTAGCGTCATACTTTATAGACTCTAATGAATCTTGTGACATTCAAGCTTTTAGTGATACAACCAAAGTCTCCAATGGACGAACTAAGATAGTTACTCAAGCTCAAAAGGATGTTTATACTAACAGGAAGATTTGTTTCCATGCAGTAGTCACCAATGATTCTAATTTACAAGTCTATGCTGGAGCTAATATTATTCCTTAATCTGTCTGACTTTCCCAAAGGGCATCAGAGTATTTCTAATGCATGTCAATATGTTAATGATTTATGCACTCTGCCAAATATTGTAAGACAAATGTTGTTTTCATATGGATTGATTCTGATCTAATTTATAGTGACAGAGCATCCTTAATTTAAAAGATTTATTTGGCAATAATAATATTGGGCTAATTAAAGATGATAGACAGACTAGATTCCTGTTGCAAAACTCAAGTTAATTAAAAATCTTCTATTTCTGTGTAGATGAACTCTAATGCCTTTACCAATATAGCAGGGTGTATCACAATTAAGAAGGCAATAGCTAATTAAAATATAAGCTAGGATTGAGCGGGATTGTGATATTAGCATTTTATGAAAAATCTTTTATAGTGATTAGCAGATTGACTCTTTGGTTAATATGTATTATCGAGCAACAATATTTGCCTTACAATAATTGGCAGTACACAAACCACTGATTGTTTTAGTAACAGGTCGTAGATTAGCCGGTATATCAGAAATATTAAAGGTTGGTAAATCATGAAGCCCTACCACTCCAGTTAAAGTAAATTGAACTGAACAATTGAGATGATTTTTTAAATCTGCTATCTTAAAGATGACTATACCATTATTAGTGGTTGTATCTAAATTGTTGCTTGGACAATTAGTTAGAGTTTCAGTATATGTACCACGTTCATGAACTTCAGTAAATGCATGATCATGATATGTATCATTACCAAATCTATCTTTTATCTTCTTGTTTGCGATACTAACGTTTGCATACTTAAATGATGCTTGATAATTATCCAAATTAAAGTGTCTAGCTCTTATAGTCATAGTTTGTTGTTCACCATTAAATTTAGTAAATATTTCAAGTCTTGGTTTAAATAAGTCTGTATTTATATTTACAGCTATATAACCTGTGGTTATGCCATCCGTAGCTCGGAAACAAACTTCTTTATCGTTATTGCCATATTCAGTCTTATAATGTTCAACTATTTCAACTGTGTTACCTTGACTATTCGGTTTCGTATTCCGTAGACTTCGTTTTTTAAAGATTGCTTGCTGGCCCCCACTTTGAATTGGTTTACTGCCATTGAAGGAAGTTGACTCACAACTATCAGTGCTAGGTTGAACAACATATGAATAAGTTAGAATTCTTTTATCTCTAAGATTACCTTTATTTACTCTAATTAGTAGATGTTGCTGAAAAAGAGTTTGTCGCTGATTAAAGTGTTGCAAGATAATTGGTTCTGGGGTGGTAGGTTCTTCTTGATCGGGGCTATCATCGACTACTGGTTCTGGCAGAGGAATAATATTAGCACCAGCATAAGCTTGTAAATTAGAATTACTGGTTAAAACAGCATGGAAACAAATCTTCTTATTAACATAATCATCTTTTTGAGCTTGAGTAATTATCTTAGTTCGTCCATTGGAGACTTTGGTTGTATCACTAAAAGCTTGAATGTCACAAGATTCATCAGAGTCTATGACAGTCCGCCTCCAAGTGAATTGACTTGAATCATTGGATCCGTTAACTTGACCAACAGCAGTAATAACTAGATTTAAATTTTGTTTGACTTGATTAATTCGTACACTAATATTTGTTGTAGGGGGAGCAGGATTAGGATTATCATTATTAGATGAATCGTCTGGTGGATCTTCATTCCGAGTATTGGAATTATGTGAGGTATTAGTGTTGGTTGTTGATTGTTGATTGTTGGAATTTTGACTAGGCTCATTATTATTGGTTGATGAAGTTGAAGTGCTTACCTCTGTATTTTCATTAGAAGGATCATTGCTAACTGGTTGTTGGTTGTTAGAATTTTGACTAGGCTCATTATTGGTCGACGGAGCGGATTGTTGCTGAAAAGGAGCTGAAGTGCTTACCTCTGTATTTTCATTAGAGGCATTAGCAGTATCATCAACTGGTGTTTGATCGTTACTATCTTCTGAAACAGAAGCAGATTCGTTATCTGCAGTTTGTTCATTATTGCTATCACTGGAGTCAACTGTATCTGTCGTATCATCAGAATTATTAACAACTATAAGAATTATTCCAAGTAGTAGTACTAGAATAATTAAAGGTACAACCAACAAGATTATTTTTTTCTTGCGATTATCATCTAATTGTTTGTTTTTCATTTAATACCCCACATGGAATATTAATTATTATTTGTGAGAGCATTATATCATATTGAAGAGATAAATTACAAATATGGTTTTAGAGAGCTACTTTTTAAGAAACCTCTAATTTACGAAAGCTTCATTAATGGAGTCACAAAACACTGGACTGCATCAGTTAAATACGGTGCTTGAAGTTATCAGCTATCAAATTGATTGTCAAGCATTAAGTCAATTACTGGTTAATTCCGAAAATTTATCTACATTGGACTAAACTTACTAGTCTAATTGCCAGTAATAACCGAGTATCTAAAAAGAAAAGTTCCGGAACTAATAATTCTAAAAATCATTCCGGAACTCCTGAAAAACAACCTAATAATAGAGGTGAACAAGCTACCCTTGAACTCCTTCGTCCTGTTTGGTGCAGAGAGAGGGATTCGAACCCCCGAAGGCTTGCGCCAGCAGATTTACAGTCTGCCCTCGTTGACCGCTTGAGTATCTCTGCTTAAAAAAAATACCTTCTGCTTATCATAGCAGATACATACTGAAATATTCAGTACAATACTGCATTATCTGGTCTTTGGAGATTTTCCTGTTGATATTCAGGCTTAATTTGATTGTTTAATCTCAATCTAATATCATCGGCCTTCTGATCCATTTCTTTTTCTTCATAAATCTTAAGCAGAATTTTTAAAATTTCAGGTTTAGGTTCTAATTGAGTGGCTTTTTCCAAGATAGCAAACATCTCTTTATTGCGACCCAATTTATCCAAAACTTTAGCATAATCAACATAGCGAACCGCTGATTGATCGTCTAATTTCAAAGCTTGCTTTAAAGCTGTGCGAGCTTGCTCGTATTGTTTTAAATTGAAATAGACTAGACCTAAGTTATGCATTAAACTGACATTTTGCTCAATATTAACAGCAGCTGAAAAGCATTCTATGGCATCTTTATAAGCTTTTTGTTTGGCATATAAAATACCCAAACGATTATAAGTGGCTACATTTTGGGGATCAAAAATTAAGATAGTTAAAAGACTTTTTTCAGCTTGGATGAAATTATTCTGTTGCAAGCTCTTTTGAGATATTTCCCATAATCTATTAATGCGATTAACTGTACTCAGAGCAAGAACTGGTTTCTTGGCAGGATTTTGATTATAAATAATGGCAATAATACCCAAAATTATCAAGCTGACCAACAAAACTAATTCAGACATTTCTCAATTCATTTTATCATGTTGATAATTTTAAACTTAAATTCAGGGCAATTATTTTAGGATTAAGTTGATTTTCTAAATCAGTTTTTAGAGTATTTACGATTAAAAAATTATTCTGCCAGATTAAGATTTTTTCCATATTTTGTTGTTGAATCATACTCAATAGACTGGCTCTTGAAATTCGATATAGACCTTGTATTAATGATTTGAGAAATTTTACAAAATCTTCGTCTTTAGCTGATTTTGTTGTTGATGCAAAAATATAATGCAGTTTATCAGCCAGTTTTAATTGTAAAAATTTTTTACCCAAAGCAATTTCTTGATGAATTAAACTATTAGGCTCTTGTAAATATGATTCTAATAATATCGGCCAACCATCAGTTGCCCAATAAGCTTGATTCAGAATTCGATTGTCTTGATCAGACCAATTTAACCAAATATCTCGTTTAAGTGGTTTGCGCATTGTAATAACCTGACAACGAGATTTAATAGTTGCTAAAACTTGATGAGGTTGATCAGAAGTTAAGATAAAGTGAGTCCCAGAAATAGGCTCTTCCAGATTTTTCAACAAGGCATTTTGAGCGACCAAATTTAATTGATGACAGTTATCAATAATAATCAATCGGGGCTGACTAGAGACAAATGCAGCTTTAATAAGGTGTTGCATCATATTTCTTAAGGCTTGAATACTGGACTCTGGTAAATGATAGATATTGGGATGTTGGTCTTTTTCGAGCGGGTAAATTTCATTAATTAAATAATCGACAGTAGAGCTTAAATTACTATCCGTAAATCCCTGAATAAACACAGAACCCCTCAAATTAGAGGCGTAGGCTTTTAAAAATTCTAAAGTTCTAGGATGAAATGGATAACTATTGCTGTTATTGGGCATTTTGATAATCTTTAAATTCTTGAGGGCATTGAGCTTTGATACAAAGTATTTTACCAGTAATTGGATGTTTGAAGCTAATTTTAGAAGCATGAAGCATCAAGCGTTTAGCTTTTTGACCGCCATATAATTGATCACCAATAATTGGACTATTTATGGAAGCTAAATGAACTCTGATTTGATGAGTTCGCCCAGTTTTAGTTTGAATCTCCAGCAGAAGACAATGAGGGGATTTTTCTTTAATTTTAAAGACTGTCTGAGCTTCTTTGCCTTGCTGACTGACCTTGAAGCGATTTCTATTAGATTTTTGTCTGTCAATTGGTTTATCTATCAATCCTTGCTTGGGCAATTTTGTATTTGATTTAACTAAACATATGTAGGTTTTTTCTATTAGTCTTTGAGTAAATTGTTGTTGTAAACTATTAACAATATCTTTTGTTCTGCCACAAATTAAAAGACCACTAGTTGCTCTATCAAGTCTATGAGCAATCCCAGCCCGATACTCTGACTGCAGACTATCGATCGTCAAGGCTGGCCATTGCCAATGAGTTCTCAAAGAACTAGCTATTGAAGGCTCATTCGAGTAACGATTTCGACTATAGACTATTACGCCAGACGGCTTATTTATTACCAATAAATGTGGGTCTTCATACAAAATATTTAATTTTAGGGATGGAATTGCAGTAGTTTCCTTTAATTCATAATCTAAAATCAACTGTCCAGTCGTTTTAAATCTATATCCAGCTTGAATCTGTTTCTTTTTAAAATGTAATTTGCCTTGATAAGCTAATTGCTTAACTAAGCTGCGATTAATGTGGGGAGTTTGCTTATGAATGAAAATATCTGCTCTTTGAGATAAATTTTCTATTTTTACCTCATAGATTAGCATTTTATCTCAGTCCAATTATTTTTTGAATTTGTTGCAATTTTTGATTAGCAATTTTATTCAGCTTCACTTCCCTATTTTTTAAGTGATTCAAAACTACAGTATCACTAACTGATTTTAAACTGTTTTGAATCTCATTTAAAGTCGCCTGCACACTTTGAATAACTGCCTGCTTTAAATTGCTATAATCTGACTGACCTCGCCAGTTTTGTTTAATATCGGACAAAGATTTCGAATTCAAATAAGCCAAAATACTTAGCAAATTAGTGATTCCAGGTTGATTTTGCCAATCATAATCAATGGAAGCTAAATTATCCGTTTGAGCTGAGGTTATTTTTTGAGCTATTTCTTCAGAAGTATCAGAAAGCATAATCGTTCCCTTGGGATCTGCTATGCTTTTACTCATTTTTTTATCTGGATGCTTAAGACTTCTGATACGAGGGGCTTCAAATCTTTTCAGCCAGTCTTGTTGTTTATTAAAATCAGCAGGAATTTTGAAAATATCCTTCTTAAACCGTTGATTAAATCTTTGAGCTAGATTGCGACAAAATTCTAAATGTTGCCTTTGATCTTCTCCAACTGGTATCCAAGTTGCATCATAAAGCAAAATATCAGCTGCCATGAGGATTGGATAACTGAATAAGCCAACTGTAATCTGATTTCCAGATTTAAATTGGTTTATTTTATCCTTGAATTCAGTCATCCGACTCATTTCTCCCCAACTGGTAAAATTACTTAAAATCCAAGTTAGCTCTGAATGAGCTGAAATGTAGCTTTGACGATACAAATTAACATTATTATCATCTAAAGGTACGCCACAAGCGACAAAAAGCTTTAAATTTTCCAAGGTTTGTTGATTCAATTTATCAAGATTAGTGGGAGTCGTAAAACTATGCAAATCTGGAGCAAATAGATTAATTTGATAAGAGCTAGCTTGGTTGTCTTGAATCAATTTTAAAATAGGCAAAATGCCACCAATGTAATTACCTAAATGATAAGCTCCATTAGTTCTCAGACCAGTTAAAACGACTTCTTTAGGCATCTTTTACATTTATTATCACAATAGTTTAAAATTTTTTAAAACTATTTTTCTATCAGTTTTTATTTTTAAAGAAATTATCGCTTCGTAAATTGCCGTTTTTTCCGAGCCCCTTTTTGACCGAATTTCTTTCTTTCTTTAGCTCGGGGGTCTCGACTCAGTAGATCTGCTCTCTTGAGAGTATCTTTCCAGTCAGGATTGAAAATTATTAGAGCTTTAGCAATACCCAATCTAATTGCTCCAACCTGACTATGATGTCCTCCACCTCTTACCAGAATACTTAAATCAAAATTATCGACTTGATTAACCAGCATTAAGGGGATGCTTAATTCAACTAATAAAGGCTCAGCTTGGCAAAAATATTCTTTAGCTAATTGATTATTAACTGTAATTTGCCCTTTACCTTTTATCAATCTGACTTTAGCTACTGAAGTCTTTCGTCGTCCTAAAGCATAATAATAATTAGTTTTTGATTCAGCCATAATCTTCTTTTATTTAATTGATTTTCTCCTTTTGAGGTAATTTATATGTCATTGGTTTTTGAGCATGCTGTTGGTGATTGTCATCCGAATAAATTCTCAATTTGTCTAATCTAACGGCTTGAAGTTTATTTTTTGGCAACATGCCTTTGACGGCTTTATAAACAATCTGACGAGCATCCAATGCTCTTTGTTGAGCGACTGTTCGTTCAGATAGATTCCCTAAATAACCACTATGCCGATAATATTTTTTAGTTGTTTCTTTATTGCCGGTTAAAAAGCATTGTTGAGCATTAATGACTATGACATGATCTCCATGATTCAGATGTGGACTGTAATCAATTTTATGTTTGCCGATCAATAACTTAGCTACTTCTGTAGCCAATCTACCCAAAGCAATTTGACTAGCATCGACTAAATACCAATCGGATTGTATATCTGATGGTTTTAAATGATTAGTTTTAAATTTCTGATGCTTGGTGCTCATGGTAGCTAAAGATTTGTACATTTATTTAGCAGTTTTTCGTAGAGAATTATTTCTTCTAGAAGCAGTCTGGCTGGATTTTTTCTGGGGTTGAGAATTAGTTTTAGGGGTTGGTTTTGAAGTATTAGTCATTTCAGCTTTAATTTGAGAAGTTAATTTCTGTTTATTAGCCTTTGCTGGGGAGGATTTACTAGAAGCAACTGCTTGAGATTTTTGAAAATCTGCTTCAAGATTATCATTAAAACTGATATAAGCCATTTGAGCTCCGTCGCCCTTGCGTGGACTCAAAGTAATTAATTTCAAATATCCACCCGGTCTTTGAGTAAGTTGGGGGGAAATATGATCAACCAATTTATGTGCTGAATCAATGGTAGTTAGTTTAGATATAATTTGACGGCGATTATGTAAATCACCTTTTTTAGCCTTAGTAATTAGTCTTTCGCTGTAGGAAATTACCTCTTTAGCTTTAGCTAAAGTCGTTGTTACGGATTGGTTATTAAATAATTCAGTGGCTAAATTCTTAATTAACAAACGTCGAGGATCTCGAGTTCGCCCAAGTTTCCTGCCTTTATAACCATGTCGATGCATTTCTATATAATATATTTAAAAGCCTAATTCCTTCATTTTATCTTTAATTTCCTGCAAAGCAATAGCTCCGAAACCTCTGAGATCCCTGAGTTCTGCATCGCTTAAATTCAAGATATCCTGAACGGTATGTAAATCATTATTGATGAGAGCGTTAGTTGTTCGAGCACTTAATTGCAGATCTTCAATATAGTAGTCCAGTCTCTCATCAGCTCTAACAGCATCCTGAAGAGCTTTGTCTTCAGAAGATTGACGGAAAGATTGACTATCCACTTCAGTTGCCCCTGATAAAATTGCATAGTGCTCTTTCAAAATAGCTGCTGCCTCTTCAAAAGCATTTTTAGGAGTCATGCTCCCATCTGTCTCAATAGTCAGTAGTAATCTATCTAAATTAGTCATTTTACCAACTCGAGTATTTTCCACCTTGTAACGAACTCGAGAAACCGGACAGAAAACAGCATCAATAGAAATATAGTCATTTTGACCATATTGAGCTTCGCTTTCTTCGATGGATAAATAGCCCAAGCCCCAATCAATAACTAATTCTAAGGCAATTTTATCTGAGGGAGCATCTAAAGTAGCAATTAGGTGATCAGGATTGACTACTTCGATATCGGGATGAGGGCTAATATCTTTGCCTAAAACTGGTCCTGAACCCGTCTTGTTTAAGGACAGTCTAATAAGGGTGTCCGATTCTGATTCAGAATTTATATTTCTAAAATCCTCGGGAGCTTTAAATCTGAGAGCTTTTAAATTAAGCATAATCTCAACCAAATCTTCTTTAACGCCTGGCAGGGTGGTAAATTCATGTGAAGCTCCTTCAGCCTTGAAGGAAACTACAGCTAATCCAGAAATAGATGATAGTAAAACCCGCCGTAAACTATTGCCTAAAGTTAAAGCATAATTGGGTAGTAAAGGCTCGATAGTCAGAGTTGCCTTATTGGGTTCATATTCATCAATATTAGAAATGCTGGGAGTGTAAATTTTTTGAAACATTAATCCTTCCTTATATTTTTAAAATTTAATTATTTAACGTGAATAATATTCGACTACTAATTGTTCATTAATTTCTTCGGGTATATCTTCTCGAATTGGTAAGGCAACAACTTCAAAAGTTAGCTTGTCTCGGTTAATTTTTAACCAATTTGGTAATTGAGCGGGGGCTGGACTTAAATCATTTAAGAATTTAAAATAGGCATTTTTTTGGCTTTGGGGTCGAACTTGAATTTTATCGCCGATTTTCAAAGTAATAGAGGCAATATTCACTCGTCGAGAATTCAAAATTAAATGCTTATGGCTAACCAATTGACGAGCAGCTTGACGACTGCTAGCAAAACCAGCTCGGTAAACAGCATTATCTAATCTTCTTTCTAATAGACTCAGAGCATTACTCCCACCTTGACCTTTTTGCTTTAAAGATTTTTTGAATAAATTGGCAAATTGTTTCTCTAATAATCCATACAACCGTCGAACTTTTTGTTTTTCTCTCAGTTGAATAGCATATTGTTTTCTATTAACTAATCGCCGTCCACTACCTCCATGCTGTCCGGGAATGCCGGATTTTTTAATTAAATATTTATGTGCTTTAGGGTGTAGAGCGAAGTTTTCTCTCCGACTCTGCTTGACTACTGGGGCTAGATCTCTTGCCATTACTTTAAACTCTCCTTGCCTTTCGAGGTCGCACTCCACCGTGAGGAATAGAAGTTTTATCAGCAATTAAATCAATCTGAATATCCTTACTCAAAAGGGTGCGAATAGTACTTTCTCTACCCGAACCAACCCCCTTAATATAAATGTTCAGCTTTTTAAGATTAAAATTCTTCATGGCTTTAGTGATAACTTGATTAGCTGCAGTTTGGGCGGCGTGAGGTGAACCTTTTTTAGCTCCTCTAAAGCCACAAGCTCCAGCACTAGTGCTGGCTAAAACATTGCCTTGTAAATCAGATATGCTAATCAAAGTATTATTGAAAGAGGCTAAAATATGAATACAACCATGATTGACAGTTCGTTTAGTTCGATTTGATTTAGTTTTTTTGCTAGTAGTAGATGCTTGAGCTTTTGCCATGTTTTAAATAAATCTTTAAGTCTTAGAAGGAGCCTTTTTAGCTGTTCCACCAACAGTAATTTTTTTACCTCTTCGGGTTCGAGCATTGGTTTGAGTCCTTTGTCCTCTTGAAGGTAGCTTAGCTTGATGTCTTAGACCTCGGTAAGCTCGAATATCTTTCAGTCTTTTAATATTGTTGAAAACTATTTTTTGTAATTTACCTTCAACAACATACTGTTCTCTAATAATGCCGTCCAGAGATTGAATTTGATCAGCTGTTAAGTCTTTAACTCTAATATCAGGAGAGATTTTAGCTTGATCAAGGATTTTCTGACTAGTGGTTCGTCCAATGCCATAAATATAGGTCAGACCAATGACAATACGTTTATCATAGGGTAGACTAACTTCAGCGATTCTATTCATTTTCAACCTTGGCGTTGTTTATGTTTAACATTCTGACAGATGATAACTAGGCGTCGCTTACGTCTGACAATCTGACATTTTCGACAGATTTTTTTGACGCTCGCCCTAACTTTCATATACTTCTACTTTTTAAATTTAATAATTTAAGAATTCTTATTTTTGCGGTAGATAATCCGACCCTTAGTGAGATCGTAAGGTGTCATTTCTATCACCACACCATCGCCTCTGATAAGTTTAATATAACTCTTTCTCATGCGACCAGAGACACTACAACGAATCTGATGCTTGTTATCTTCTAGCTCGACAGTAAAACAAGCCCCAGGTAAACATTCGACAACCCGACCATCAAGTTTTAAAACAGTTTTTTGATTTGACATGCACTTAAACCAAAAGATAAAAAAATAACCTCAGACTCTTTGTCCAACAGATAATTCTAGATTAAATCTGTTAACTTGTCAAACTTCCTTTTATCATATGTTTTCTTTTTAAGGGATAGGAGAATGGATTTTTCTAAAACCATTGGGGATAAAAAGTTCTTCTCTGCAGAACACTATCTTTGAATATGTCTAAATTAAATTGAGCCACACTCATTGGAGTTATTCTAACAGGCTGAGCAGTTTCAAGTTGATGCTCAATCAAACTGGTATAATGAATCTTTTTTCTGAGATAATTATTTTGCATTTCAATACAGCCATCAATATTGAAAGAATGAGCTATATCATAATAACTGCAATCCATTCTGATTAATTGTCGATTAAAACTTTCTCCCCAAAATCGTCTTTGGTTGAATGAGTGAAAGGTTTTTTGTAGGTAACAACTCGCAAAAAAAATACCCAAAGGTACGACCTGAGCATCCTCTTGTTTGTCATATTTGAGCAATTCCCAAAGGCTTAAACATTCTAGGGTATTTTGAAATTCCTTGGTCAATATATCTATATTGTATAAAACTTTATCTATATCAAGATTGGCTTGATTTAAATATTTTTTAATATCAAGAGGCTTAGATTGGATCTGATTGAGAATTTTAATAATCTGGGTATTGTATTCATAAAGTTTTAAATTTAAAAAAATATATTGAGGTTCATCAATATCCAGATCTTGATATTCAAGATTGTTTTCGTAATTCAAACCAGTTCTCATATATAAAATTATAAAATGTTTTTTACTTTTTGACAAACCAGTGATTTAAATGGTAGAAATTATTATTCCTGTATCTTATACAGATATTTTATTGTTGTACAATATCGGGTAAATCTTTTAATTTTTTACCCTTGTATTGCCAATAATTAGCGCCTTGATATGCACCACTCTCATTCTGCTGATTCTTTGTTTGGTATATTTTAAATGTGAGTGGCGATAATTTCCAAAGTGAACCAGCATATTCAACTGTCCGTTTGTCTGCGACCTTAGCTGTGATTGCATTATCGGATATAAAGCTAATCTGATCCCCCTTTTTCAAACCTTTTGCATAAAAATTGAATAAAGCTCCCTTCTTGCGAATTGTAGTAATTTTGTTAAATTCTTTTTCTTTCTTAATTCTTTCGGGATAAATTACTCTGCCATCAAAGGAAAGTAAAAGTTGTCTTATTAAATCTTGATCAAGGGCAAAAAGCTCACTGTTACCAACTTGATATTTACTAAAGATTTCGTGCAATAAACTTTCTTTATCATCATAATCTGCAAGTTCAATTGCCAAAAAGCGTTTGAGACCAACTACATTATAATAACCATTGGCTTCAAGATGTCGCATACGCTCTTTGTAGTTGTCCGTGTTTGTTTTCCCAATTTTTACTAAGCCGGAAACGGCAGTTAGCATTACGTAAATTATTCCTTTTGCCATATCACTCTATTAATCTAAACTATAGATTACCCCCCCCCCCATATATATTGCAAATATTATTTACTGAGATTCAAATTTTCGATCATAATCTTCATAGGTAACCATTAAAGCTTGAGATTCTATTTGCCTCAATGTTTCTAGAGCTACGGCTACAATAATCAGGATACTAATACCACTCAAAAGTATTTGACTGCCGGGGAAAAACATTTGAGCCATGATTGGGATGAGAGCAATTGTTCCCAAAATGCCGGCTCCAAAAAGATTTAGCCGATTGACAATACTGCTTAAATATTTCTGGGTTGATAAACCTGGTCTGACACCTTCTATAAAGCCGCCCTGTCTTTGTAATCTTTCAGAAATATCCTTAGCTGAAAAGACAATATTGGTATAGAAATAAGTAAAGATTACGACCAAGAAGAAATAGCTAGCTGGATAAATATAACTAACCCAATTAGATAAATCAGTTTCTTGGCTGGGAATAGCAAACCAAGTACCTAAATTTGTTCCTAAATCCGCCCAAAAGAGGCTATCGACATTGCTTAACCAACTACTCATTAGTTGGGGGATAGATAGAAATGAAGTGGCAAAGATAATTGGAATCACTCCAGCTAAAATTAATTTAATGGGCAGAAAAGTATTCACTCCCCCATAGACTCTGTTACCCTGAATGCGCTTGGCATAGCTTAATTTGATTTTTCTATAAGCTTCATTAACATAGACAATAAAGACTGTCAGTAGGAAGGTGATTAAAAGCAAAACCAGAACATAAATTAAAGTTGGCGAAACATCAAACCAATTAAAGATAGATATGGCAGTTGAATCATCGGTTGTTACACTTCTATATAGAGATGAAATTAGAAGTGGCAATTGACTAATAATGGCTACTGTAATTAATAAACTAATTCCATTACCAATATTTTTCTCAGTAATTAATTCTCCCAACCACATTAAAATCATTGCTCCAGTTGTCAAAGAAGCAATCATTAAAAGCCAAGTCCCTAAACTAGCTTCCCCAAAAATATCGCCTAAACCACTGATTTGAGATGTGGCTTGTCTGACAAAAAAGAGCATTAGAATTGATTGTGAAATAGCTAAAGGTAAAGTTAAAAGCCGAGTGTATTGATTAATCTTTTTTCGACCATATTCACCTTCTTTTTGCATTTTTTCTAATTTAGGAATGGCTCGAGTTAGAACTTGCATGATAATTGAGGCGGTAATATAAGGAGCTACTCCGACTAGCATAATTGATAAACCTGTTAAAGCTCCACCTGATAATAAATTGTAAATACTAAGTAATTCAGGAATACCCTCATTAGTGAATAGATTATCTATTAGCTGTTTTAAAACCGTCGGTTCAGCCAAAGGAATGGGAATATGAGATAGCATCCGATAAACCAGCAAAATACCCAAGATGGCAAGCAGTTTATTGCGCATGGCGGGAGTTTTTATGCCTCGCCAAATTAATTTCCAATTCATAATGCTTTTTATAAACCCCTACATTAATTTTGAGTTTTTTGATTTTCTGGTAGCTTGTCGGTTTTTCAGCCGAGCTTGCTGACGTTCAGTCTTTTTAGTCGAATTAGGTCTTTGAGGTCTGCTAATCTTTTTGAAATCACCTCCAGCTTGCTGAATATTATTTAGAGCAGTTTTAGAAATTCTTTGAACCTGCACTTGGTGAGCTTGACTGACTTGACCTTTAGAAATTATCTTAACGGTTCGATATTCATCATCAATTAAACCTTGCTGGAATAAAACATGATTGTCGATAATTTTGCTAGTAGTTTTGATTTGATCCAGTTGTTCGGTATAGACGGTTTGTGCCTTTGGTCTATGGCTTCGAAAGCCAGCTAATTTTGGTAATCGACGAACTAAAGGAGTTTGTCCACCTTCAAAATATGGTCTAGTTCGTCCTCCGCTGCGAGATTTTTGCCCCTTTGTCCCTCGACCAGCGGTTTTTCCCAATCCAGCGGCAATGCCTCGACCTCTTCTTCGTTGATTTTTAAAGCTGGTTAAATTTAATTGATTAAACTTCATGATTGAACTGCTTGCTGAGTTTCTTTTATTAAATTAATATGCCACTTATCTTTGGGTTGGAGTTGTTTTAAGGCTTCCATGACGGCATAGGCTACATTGATTTTATTAGTTCGACCTAAGGACTTGCTATAAATATTATGATAACCAGCTAAATCTAGGATTCTCTGAACAGTGTCACCAGCAATAATACCTGTGCCATCATTAGCTGGTTTTAAGAGAATTTTAGCTCCGCCAACTTTAGATAAAACTTCATGGGGAATAGTTGTGGGTTCTTCAATAACGGCTTGAATTAAATTTCTCTGAGCGACATTAACAGCTTTCTGAATAGCAATTGTTCGATCAGCGCCTTTGGCTACTCCAACTCCAACTCGACCCTTGCGATTACCGATAACCACTACAGCTCGATTTCTAAATCGTCGTCCACCTTTAACAACTCTAGATACTCGATTAACATTTAAGACAACATGATCGAAATCAGTTGGTAGATTAATGTGTTGCATATTCGGTCTCATAACCTTTTAAAATTCTAATCCTCCTTGTCGACTAGCTTCAGCTAAAATCTTTAATCGTCCATGATAAGTCTTGCAACCTCTATCTAAAACAACTTGCTTAATTTTAGCTTTCAAACATTTTTCAGCAATTTCTTTACCAATTATTTCAGCTTGTTTGCTCAAAGATTGTTTCAGATTCTTTTTCAAAGTTGAGCTAGCTACTAAAGTTTTACCCTCAACATCATCAATAACTTGGGCATAGATATGTCGCAGACTAATGTGAACGCAAAGTCTTGGTCTGAGAGTATGATTTTTAATCTGTCGTCGTGTTCTAGTGCGACGTTGCTGTTTATTATCTTTAATTTTTAATAATCTGGTCATGGTTTTTTCTAATTTTCTTTAGCTCCCTTACCAGCTTTACGTCTGATTTTTTCGCCTCGATAGCGAATACCTTTACCCTTGTAAGGTTCAGGTTTTTTAAAGTTGCGAATCGTAGCAGCTACCTGTCCAATCAGTTGTTTATCTATGCTGTGAAGCTTAATATTGTTGCCTTCGATAGTAATTTGAACATTATCAGGGATTTGATACTTGACTTCATGACTGAAGCCAATATTTAAAATTAAAGTTTGTCCTTCAAGCCGAGCTTTATAACCGATACCAATAATTTCCAATTCTTTATTAAAACCTTGGCTAACTCCTTCTACCATATTGGCAATCAGAGATCTCATTAGACCATGCTGAGCTTTGGCTTTTGAGCTGTCATTTTTTCTAATCACTAGGCATTGACTTTGATTAATATCATAATCAATCTGATCTAAACAAGTCTGATTAAGTTGACCTTTTGGTCCGCTGACAACAACTTGCTGATCAGCTAGTTTAATTTGAACATTGTCTGGAATAGTGATTGGTTGTTGACCTATGCGACTCATAATTTTAACATTAATAAATTGAACAAATAACTTCTCCACCTAATTTACTTCGCCTAGCCTGTCGACCAGTCATCAAGCCTTTATCAGTAGAAATTATAACTATGCCTCGACCATTTCTGATGGTTGGAATATTCTGACAATCAACATAATATCGTCGGCTAGGCTTACTGAGTCGCTTGATTTCATTAATCGGATTGATGGGTAATTTGTCATTTATTAAAGTGATAGTGATGACTTTATCCTTGAGCTGACCATTAATTTTTAAGCCAGCTACGAATTGATGTTTGACTAAAATTTGAGCAATTTTTTCCTTGATTTGACTATAAGGAATAACCGCTCTCGGCTGGTTTTTCATTAAAGCATTGCGAATTCTAGTCAGCATATCGGCGATTGGATCAGTTGAATACATTTTTAAAACTCCCCCTCTACCAACTTGCTTTTACTATACCTGGAATATTGCCTAAACTAGCCTGTTCTCGAAAGACAATCCGACTCACTCCAAATTGACGCATATAACTACGTGGACGACCAGAGATGACACACCGATTCTTGCGTCGACAAGGACTGGAATTACGCGGTAGTAAATGCAATTTATCAAATTGACCATCTGCCTTAAGCTGGAGTCGCCTTTTTTGATATTTATTAATCATCTTAGCCTTCTTTAGATCTCGAGCAATGATTGATTTTTTAGCCATGGGATTCCTCCTGATTTTTAGCTGATGACACTTTATTTTCAAACTGAAAGCCAAAAGCTTCTAAAAGAGCTTTATTGTGTTCAGTGTTGTTGGTGCTAAAAACTAAAGTTGCTTGCAACCCATGGGATGGGTTAGTTTCTTCAAAGGATAGTTCTGGAAATACTGATTGTTCCCTAAAACCCAAAGAATAATTACCACTTCGATCAAAAGATTTTAAACTTGCTCCTCGAAAATCTCTGAACCTTGGCATAGTGAAATGGATTAATCTTTCCAAGAATTCATACATGCGAATATCTCGGAGGGTTAACATGGCTCCAATTTGATTGCCGGTTCGCAATTTGAAGCTGGCTACCGACATTCTAGCAATCGTTAGAATAGGTTTTTGCCCACTTATTTTGGTTAAAGTATTTTCAGCCGTAGCAAACAGTTGTTTATCTGTTTTAGCTCGCCCCAACCCGCTGTTGAGAATAATTTTTTCTAAATAAGGAGCTTGGTGAATATTTTTTAGATGAAGATCTTTTTTTAACTGAGAACGAATCTTCTGAAAATATTCTTGCTTTAAAGTTGGTTGATAAGTTTGAGTTCTCATTATTTCTTACCCTGTTGAATAACAACTTTCTTTTTAGTTTTTTGATAAATTCTCTCTTTGGAGCCATCAGTTTTAATCTGCCAACCAATTCGTGAAGGTTTTTGAGATTGTGGTTCAACTATAGCCACTTGACTGATATTTAAGGGCTTCAAAATAGTGTCAATAGCTCCTTGAGGATATTGTTTATTAGGCTTGAAGTGTTTAGTCACTAAATTGACTCCATCGACTGTAACTTGATTAGTTTTAGGATGAAGACTTAAAACTCGACCGGTCTGACCTTTCAATTTACCCCTAATAACTTGGACTAAGTCACCTTTTTTGAGCTTAATTTTAAAAACTTTAACTTGCATCTATAATACCTCGGAAGCTAAACTAACTATTTTATTATACCCTAATGTTCTGAGTTCATGAGGAATTGGTCCAAAAATTCTCGTTCCTCGCATTTCTTTTTTCTCATTAATAATAACAGCTGCATTATCGCTGAAAGCTAAAGTACTACCATCAGATCTCTTGATTTTGGTTTTAGTTCGAACGACGACAGCTCGGACAACTTGTTTTTTGGGAACTTGACCTGTTGGAGATGCCTGTTTGACACTTCCGACAATCACATCACCAACTCTAGCATAGCGTCGTCGACTGCCACCCAAAACTCGAATACAGAGAATTTCTTTAGCTCCCGAATTATCACAGATTTTCAGACGACTTTCTTGTTGAATCATTTTGCTGCCTCTTTTTTGGGAGTTGTTTTCGGTTTGGATATTTGGGTTTTGGGTTTAGTGGATTTTAATTCAGACTTTTCGGAAGCCTTCGTCACTTTATCAGTGTTAGCCTTGGATTGAGGATTAATCTTTGAATCTGATTGATTGATAATTTTATCTAACACCCAAGTTTTGCGTTTACTAATTGGACGAGATTGCTTAATGCTAACCATATCCTCCAATTTAGCCTTATTATCAGGATCATGCACTAAGTATTTCTTGCTAGCGATATAACGTTTTCGATAAAGGGGATGATTTTTATAATTTATAACCAAAACAGTAATTGTTTTCTGATTGACAGTTTGAATAACTTTACCAGTTTTAAAATTAGACATTTTTTACTCCTTTTTCAGTCTTATCTTGCTTTTGATGTTTAGTCTGATTCATTTGAGTCAAAGTCCGGGCAATCTTCTTTCTCAGAATTTTTGGTAGACGAATATTTTGATGAGTTCCCTGTCTTAATTGCTGATAACTCTGAACTAGTTGCCGTTTCAAATCATCAACCTGAAGATTTGAATCAATTTTAGATTTAGAAGCTGATTTTTTTAATTTAGTTTGTGCCATATTCCTTAAATTTCTTGCTTAATAATAAACTTAGTTTTAACTGGGAGTTTGTGAGCCGCCAAACGCATAGCTTCTTGAGCTAGATCTTGGTCAACTCCAGCCATTTCAAACATCACTGTTCCAGGTCTGACTCGAGCAACATAAAATTCGGGATTGCCCTTTCCCCGACCCATTCTAACATCATGTGGTTTACGAGTGACTGGTAGATGCGGGAAAATCCGAATCCAAACCCGACCATGCCTTTTAATCTTACGGGTCATAGCTTGTCGAGCAGCTTCAATTTGTCTTGAGGTTACTCTATTAGCAGATAGACTTTGCAAACCGTAAGCACCATAAGCAATCTTATTGCCTTTGTGAGCTTGACCATGAATTCGACCCTTAAAAGCTTTGCGGAATTTCATTTTTTTGGGAATCAACATCAGAATTTCTCCCCCTTATTAATCCAGACTTTGATACCAATGATACCGGCATTGGGAAATCTTGCTCGGGCGACACCATAATCAATATCTGCTCTTAATTTATGCAAGGGTACTGAGCCTTGAATTTCCCTATCTCGACGAGACATTCTCTGGCCGGCAATTCGACCAGCAACTTCAATGCGAATTCCAGAGGCTCCAGCTCTCATAGTAGCATTAGCGGCATTCTTGATAGTTCGCCTGTAAGATAATCGTCTTTCAAGCTGCTGAGCAATATTTTCGGCGACCAATTTGGCGTGCAATTCAAAACGCTTAATTTCCTCAACACCAATCTTAATAGGAATTTTATAAAGTTTATACAACTGAAGACTCATTTCTTGAACATTGGAACCACTCCGACCAATGACAACTCCCACTCTAGCAGTATAGATAGTGATATTAATTGTATTGCCAGAATGACGTTCAATAATTATTTTATTAACTGCCCCCCTCATACCAAGCTTTTGCTCAATATATTGTCGAGCTTGTAAATCTTTTTGCAAAAAACCAGCAAAAGCTGTTTTATTGGCAAACCATTGGCTATGCCAATTCTTGTGAATCTGCAATCTGAGACTAATAGGATTAACTTTCTGTCCCATAATTATTCCTTGACCTTCTTTTGAGTTTTGCTCTTAACTTCAGACTTAGGCTTAGCTGGTTTAGAAGCTGGTTTAATTTGACCGCTGACGATTAAAAAAACATGACTGAATTGATGATTGAATGGCAGAGGATATCGCCGTCCGCCCCGACCATTTCTAAGAGTAGTTTGACTTAATTTTCGGCGTTTTAAAGTTAGACCTTTATTGGCAAAAATTTCTTGGACAACTAAACTATCGGGTTTTAATTTATGAACTGTTTTGGCAGTATTTTGAGCATTGACTAGCAGTTTTCTCAAAGTTATAGCCGCTCTTTTAGGAGTATGTTCTAAAATAATCAGAGCATCCTCAAGTTGCCGTGATTTAATCAACCTCGTGACTTCAGCCATCTTTCTGGGGCTGTGTCGAACGTTTTTTAATTTTAGACTAAATTGCATCTTACCTCTTAGCTTTCTTGCCTCCGTGTTGTCTGAATTTGCGAGTCGGAGCAAATTCACCTAGTTTATGACCAACCATGTTTTCAGTAATGAAAACTGGAACGTGAATCCGTCCATTATGAACACCAATAGTATAATCAACGAAATCAGGGGTAATTGTACAAGCTCTTGCCCACGTTTTAATGACTGTTCTATCTCCTTTGGGTAATTTAGAGATTTTCAAGGCTAATTTAGGATCAATAAATGGACCTTTTTTACTGCTACGACTCATAACTATCTATATTTATTTCCTCTTATTAAGGTGGCGGCTTCTAACAATTAAGCGATTAGATTTGCGTCTTGGGCGGGTTTTATAACCTAGAGTCGGTTGACCCCAAGGAGTAACAGGAGTTTTATAGCCTTTTCTCTTACCTTCTCCCCCACCGTGAGGATGATCAGATGGATTGGTGGCAACCCCTCTGACTTTTGGTCTTCGACCTTTATGACGATTACGACCAGCTTTACCCAGTTTAATATTTTTATGCTGTTCATTGCCTAAAACTCCCAAAGAAGCTTGAGCTTCAAGCCTGAATAACCTAATTTCTCCGCTGGGTAATTTGACTTGAGCATACTTGTCATCCTTAGCAGTAATTTGAGCACTGAGTCCAGCTGATCTGACAATTTGACCACCTCTGCCCGGTCGGAGTTCTAAATTATGGATTAAACTGCCGATTGGGATTTTACTCAAAGGTAAACGATGACCATTTTCAATATCGGCTGATGAACCAGCTTTGACAGTTTGACCTTGACGAAGATTTTTGGGAGCTAAAATATAATGATAAGATCCTTCAGAAGTTTTTAGGCGAGCTAGTCGAGTTGAACGATTAGGATCATACTCAATTTCTTTGACTTGAGCCTCAAAATTTTCAGGAAGCTTAAAACTAACCAGCCGATAATGACGCTTAGCTCCCCCGCCCCGCCGACGAGAAGTAATCACTCCTCGATGATTCCGTCCAGAACTCCTTTTCATGGGCTTGAGCAGACTTTTGATGGGCTTCTTGGTCGTAATTTCACTGAAATCTTGTGAAGTCATGCCTCGCTGTCCAGGAGTGGTTGGTTTCATTTTGCGTATTGCCATAACTATATTATCCTTGTTCAAATTTTATTTATCGTCCTTTTTAGTATCAACAAAAATTGGGATACTCTGCCCGGCTTTTAAGGTTGCATAAGCCTTCTTGAAGTCTGATCTCTTGCCACCAGCTGATCTACTTCTAGCCTTTAGATGAATACTGGCAGCTGATTTACCTTTAATAATCATAGTCCGTAGTTTAATAATATTGACCTTATATTCAGCTTCCAAAAGCTTTTTAATCTCTGAACAATTTAATTGAGGACTTAATTTAAAAACATAAACATTCTGAGCTTGAGCTAAATTAGCAGTTTTTTCAGTCAGATGTGGTTGAATTAAGGTATTTTTTCTAGGCATCAGTCCTTAAAGCTCCCTGTTTACGTAATTTATCAGCTAGATTATCTAGGGCTTGATCCAACCAAACTAATTGGTCAAAATCTAAAACTTGCCCTAAGTTTAATTGATCAAATCTGATGAGTTCGACTTCAGGTAAATTGCGACTGGCTCTTTTGAGTTTTATTGACAAATCATCAGCAATGATTAGAATTTTGCGATCTAACTTCAGTTTTTGATATAGCAGTTGATGTAACTTAGCAGTTTTACCATCATCAGGCAAAGATTTAACAACTATCATTTTTGATTTTTTTAAACTCAGAGCGTGAAGTAAAGCTATATATTTAACCTTTTTGTTGATTTTATGAGTATAATTTTCTGAACCTGTTGGTCCAAAAGTAATGCCTCCGCCTCGCATTAGTGGAGAACGAATCGAACCCGCTCGAGCTAAACCTAGACCTTTTTGTCGATGGGGTTTGCGACCTCCACCTCTGACTTCTCGGCGAGTTTTCGTTTTGGCTAGATTGAGCCGTCGATTAGCTAATTGAGCTACATAAACTTGTTTTAATAAGTTATGATTAATCTTCTTTATGCTGAAAATGGGTTCTTTAATTTTATAAGTCGAGGTTTGCTTTTGACCGGTTGAGCTGTAATAAGGTAAAGTCATCGTCTTATCTTTTTTAGCCCTTCTTTAAAATTACTAGTCGTTTACGAGGTCCAGGTATAGCTCCCTTAATCCCTATAATTTGACGATTCTGATCAATGAGAGCAACTCTCAGATTCTTAACAGTCACCTGTTTATTGCCCATTCTGCCAGCCATCTTCTTGCCTTTAGTAACTTTCTGAGGCCAAACAGAGCCAATTGAACCGGGTTCTCGACGCCCTCGAACTCCATGAGTTCGCCCTGTGGTAGCAAAATTATGTCTCTTAACGGTTCCGGCAAAACCTTTACCTTTTGAGAAACTGGTTACATGAACCTTATCATTCAATTCAAACATGCTTAAATCTAATTTCTGACCCAATTGGTAATCTGAATTAGCATCTTGTTTTAATCTTTGTTCTCGAACAAATTTAAAGCCAGTTTTCAGTTTAGCTTTTTTGAAATGTTGTCTCTGAGGTTTGTTGACTTTCTGGCTCTGACGAGTAGAAATTTGAATAGCCTGATAACCATCTTTATCGAGAGTCTTGATTTGACTAATAAAATTATCTTCAACCTTTAGCAAAGTGACTGGTAAAAGCAAGCCTTGATCATTAATCAAAGACATCATCCCAAGCTTAAAAGTTAATAGCATAACATATATACATTAATGGATTTTCAATGGCTTCTCTCTCTATGAGGTTAAAGCATACAAAAATCAACCGCCAATATCAGAAAAACTAATATCTTAGGTTAATTTGCTTCTCTAAATTTAAAAACAAAACTCTAAATTTAGAATCTAAATAACTCTTGTTATAAAAGAAGTACTCTTATATTATCAGATTCATCCTCAAAAAGAAATTATTTTATAGATGAAAAGCTATGATTTTAGCGGAATCTCTGGAATCTTTGCAAGCAAAAAGATTACTCAATCACTTGAGTGACGACTCCAGCTCCAACAGTCCGACCACCTTCACGAATAGCGAAGCGGACTTCTTTTTCAATGGCAATTGGTTGTCCTAATGTCACCTTAAAAGTAATTGTATCTCCAGGCATAACCATTTCTTTGTCAGCTGGCAATTCAACTGTTCCTGTTACATCGGTAGTTCTGAAATAAAATTGAGGCTTATAACCTTTGAAAAATGGTGTGTGACGTCCACCTTCTTTATCGGTTAGAACATAGACTTCGGCTTCAAAGCGAGTATGGGCTTTAATAGAGCTTGGCTTACATAAAACTTGTCCTCGTTCAATCTGATCTCGCTCAATACCTCTTAATAAGATACCAGCATTGTCACCAGCCTGACCCGAATCTAAAGACTTTTGAAACATTTCAATACCCGTCACAACTGTTTTTTTAGTGGCTTTAATACCAACGATTTCAATTTCATCATTCAAATTAATTTGACCCTGTTCAATTCGACCAGTGGCTACAGTGCCTCGACCTTTTATAGAAAAAACATCTTCGACAGGCATCAAAAATGGCTTATCCAGATCACGAACAGGCTCCGGAATATATTCATCCATAGATTTAACTAAATCCATGATAGCTTGCATAGCCTCTTCATCACCATCAATTGCCTTAGTGGCAGAACCTTTGATGATTGGACAATCTTTGTCAAAATCATATTTAGCCAACAGATCACGAATATCAGATTCAACTAATTCCACTAGTTCAGGATCAGCCAAATCCATTTTATTCAAAAAGACAATAATAGATGGTACACCAACTTGTTTGGCCAACAAAACATGTTCTCTTGTTTGAGGCATTGGACCATCAGCAGCTGAGACGACTAAAATAGCTCCATCAATTTGAGCAGCTCCAGTAATCATATTTTTAATATAATCGGCATGCCCAGGCATATCAACATGAGCATAATGGCGAGTTTCAGATTCATATTCCTGATGAGAAGTAGCGATAGTAATCCCTCTTTTCTTTTCTTCAGGAGCATTATCTATTTGATCATAGCTAACAGGCTGATTAATATTACTTGGCAGTTTTTTAGACAAAGTTAAAGTAATTGCTGCTGTTAAGCTCGTCTTACCATGGTCAACATGTCCCATAGTTCCGACATTAATGTGAGGTTTATTCCTATCAAATTGTGCCATATATAATCCTTGTAATATTTAAATTATTTTTAAAAAAATTCTCAATCAAAGACTGAAAAAGTCACTTCAGTGTGACTTTCCAAACCACCTTAGATTAAGTACCTGTTTAAGTATATGATATTAATTGGTATTTCACAATATTTAATCGCACTCAATTTTTCGAATCTTACATAATTACTACAGATTATCAGAGAATAGTGATATAATAATATAGATAAAATGTCAAATATTTTTAATCATGGAATTTTCGCCAAAACCTCAGTTTGAAACTCCCAAGCCAGAGTTTGACTTAGAAGATTTTTTGAATCATCCCAAAACTTTAGAGAAGAGAGAGGCTATGGCTTTAATTCTGACCGAGATTATTGGTCATCGAAGTGGTAACTTAGGTCTTGTATCTAGAAATTGGTCTAAGTTTATGGCCCCCAATATATATAGGCGATCGTTTTCTGATTTAAGAAATTATCATCAAACATTACTGGATTTACATGCTCAAGATTTACTCTATTATCCTTGTCGTAAACAGCGACAAAAATTAGAAACTGACATTAAACAACCCGATAAAAACTTAGCTGAGGGTATTCATTCAGCCACCATTCTGATCTTCGATATTTTGGCAGATTATGAAGCTTCAAAACTAATCCCAACACTTCCCTTGCCAAAAGAGATAATCCAGAATTTACACGATAAAATAAATGGTCTTGGTAATCAGAAATTAAGATACTATTTATCTAAGCAATCCATAGACAGCTCTTATTTAAGAAATCAAGAAATAAGGGCAAATAATATCTATAAATTCAGTGTCGAAGTTTTTGCTGAGAGACTAAAGCAGATTTTTCCAGAAACTGACTGATAATGGCAATTTTCAATCTTTATGCAGTATACTTGTAAATATGAATAAGCAAACAGTTTCACATCAGAGGCAAATTGAATCTCCCCAGTCTCCACTTTCGGCAAATTCAATTCAAGCTAAAGCCAGTATTTTGACAGTTTTAGCATTAATTTTCAGCATTATAAGCCCAGTGATTGGCATTACTTTATCTATTATTATCCTTAAAGATGCTCAAGATTATCAAGTCAAAGATAAGAAATTGGCTAAACTGGGGCTGATTTTCAGCATCATTGGGCTTGTTTTACATACAGTCTTCACAGTTTGGCTAATAGCTTCAGAATTTGAAACAATCTAATCTATCGAGCTTTACTGGTAATTTCTAGAGCAATACTGCTGGGAACTTCCTGATAATTATGAACTTCCATCGTTGATGAAGCTCGACCTTGAGTCAAACTCCTTAAATCGTTAGTATAACCAAACATTGAAGCTAAAGGCACAAAAGCCATAATAACCTTGACGCCTAATTTATCTTCCATTGACTCAATTCGTCCTCGACGGGCATTGATATCACCAATGACATCTCCCATAAAATCTTCTGGGGTGACAACTTCTAATTTAATAATGGGTTCTAATAAGATGGGTTCAGCTAATTTAGCAGCTTCTTGAAAAGCAATTGAGGCAGCGATTTTAAAGGCTAGTTCACTGGAATCAACATCGTGATAACTGCCATCATATACAGTGACTTTAATATCAACCATTGGATAACCAGCTACTACCCCTCGATTCATGGCTTCTAAAACACCATTCTTAACAGCTGGAATATATTCTTGAGGAATTGCTCCGCCTTTGATGCGATTTTCAAATTCAAAACCAGCTCCAAGTGATTGAGCTTCTAGTTTTAGCCAGACATCACCATATTGACCTCGACCACCTGATTGCCGAATATATTTGCCTTGAGCAGTGACTTCTGCTTTTTTAATTGTTTCTCGATAAGCAACTTGAGGTTCGCCAATGTTGGCCACGACTTTAAATTCTCGCTTCATTCTGTCAACAATAATTTCCAAATGAAGCTCACCCATACCACTGATAATTGTTTGGTTAGTTTCATCATCGACTGAAATTCTGAAAGTTGGATCTTCCTCAGCTAATCTTTGTAAAGCTAAACTCATTTTCTCTTGATCCGCTTTAGTAGCTGGTTCAATAGCAATGCTAACTGGTGGTTCAGCAAAATCAATTGATTCTAAGATGATTGGTTGATTAAGATCACTCAGAGTATGACCAGTAAAAGAATCTTTCAAACCAACAATTGCTCCGATGTCTCCAGATTCAATCATGTCAATATCTTCTCTTTTATCAGCAAACATTCTTACTAATCGCCCGACTCTTTGCTTATCACCCGTCGTGGCATTTAAGACATATGAGCCAGCCTTCAAAACTCCAGCGTAAACTCGAATAAAGCAGAGTTTACCAACAAAGGGATCAGTGGCAATTTTAAAAGCTAAAGCCGTTAGAGGTTGATCAATTGATGTCGGTCGAATAACTTCTTTAGCCGTTTTGGGATGTCGACCAATAATATTAACTGTGTCTGTCGGGGCTGGTAAAAAATCAACGACCAAATCAAGTAATTTCTCGACAATCACCCCTCGACCATCACCTCCAGAAACAGGATAAAATTCACCACTCAGAGTTGCCGTTCTGATGGCTTGTTTAATATCTGTTGAGGTTAGCTTGTCTAATCCCTCTTCAAGATATTTGGTTAAAATTTCATCATCTTCAGCCACAGCATGTTCAATCAGCTGGTGTCTGAGTTCTTGAGCTTGATCAACTAAATCAGCTGGGACTTCGACTTCTTTTAATTCCTTATCATCATAATTATCGTAGACATAGGCTTTCCAATCGACCAAGTCGATAACACCCTTTACAGACTGTTCAAAGCCAATTGGCAAATGAATCGGGTAAGCTTTTTTACTTAATTGAGCGTGAATGCTTTTGAGACTCCTTTGGAAATCTCCCCCAGTTTGATTAATTTTATTAATAAAGCAAATTCGAGGTACTTTATATTTATTAGCCTGTCGCCAGACAGTTTCTGTCTGGGCTTCAACTCCCATCTTGCCGTCGAAAACTACCACTGCTCCATCTAGAACTCGCAAAGACCTTTCGACTTCGGCTGTGAAATCAATATGTCCGGGAGTATCAATGATATTGATGTGATGATCTCGCCAAAAACAAGTAGTCGCCGCTGAAGTAATAGTAATACCTCTCTCTTTTTCTTGTTGCATCCAATCCATTTCAGCTTGACCTTCATGGACAGCTCCGATTTTATGTTTTTTACCAGTACGATACAAAATTCCTTCTGTGGTCGTTGTTTTACCAGCGTCAATATGGGCAATAATACCAACATTACGCAACTTGTTAACTTGATCTAGATGAGATTCTTGAGACATTTTATTTTTTTCTTTTAAAAACTATCGATTCAAATGAGCCCAAGCTCGATTAGCTTCGGCCATTTTTTGGACATCTTCTTTGTGCTTGAAAGCCACGCCCGTTTGATTGAAAGCATCAATGATTTCTAAACATATTTTTTCATCACTTGCCATACCTTTGCGCTGACGAACAGCCTGTATAAACCACATTAAAGTTAGATGAGCTTGGCGCTGAGGTTTAACTTCTAAAGGAACTTGGTAATTAGCTCCACCGACTCGCTTTGAACGAGTTTCCATCTCAGGCTTAATATTATCTAAGGCTGTTAGCAAAACTTCCAGAGGGTCTTTTTCCTTTAAACGTTTAGCAGCCATCTCCATAGCCTTATAAACTAGCCGTTCAGCTTGCTGTTTTTTACCGTTTCTCATAACTTTATTGATCAGTCTTTGAACTAAGACTGAATCATAGATTCGATCAGGGGGAATCTGCCGACTTAAATCTTTGGTAATTTTACGAGGCATAATCCTTAATCTTTTTTAGCTCCATATTTAGAGCGACTCTGTTTTTTGCCTTCGACACCTTGGAGATCTAAATGCCCTCGAACAATATGGTAGCGAACTCCTGGAACATCAGGTACTCGTCCGCCTCGAACTAAAACTACAGCATGTTCTTGAAGATTGTGGCCAATACCTGGAATATATGCCCAGACTTCTTGACCATTAGTCAATCGAACACGGGCGACTTTGCGCAAAGCTGAATTGGGTTTTTTGGGAGTCTTAGTAGTGACACGAATACAAACTCCCCTCTTAAACGGAGCAGCTTGAGAATAGTTTTTACCTTTGAGGTTATTAGCCATCAAACCCAAAGCGGGAGACTTACTTTTTTTAGTCTTTTTTCGTCTTCCTTTTCTAATTAATTGATTAATAGTTGGCATGAGAACTCTTCTATTCTAAAAACATTTAAAAATTTAGTCAATTACTCGACCATCACTACTGACTGGAATTCTCCGACCGAGAATAATATTCTCTATAACACCATCGATGGTATCTACCTGAGATTGAACGGCTGCATTAATTAAAGTTCTGATTGTATCTTGATGACCGGCTGAGACCAAAAAACCATCAGCTGAAGAAATAACTTTAGTTACCCCAGCTACTAATTGTTTCCAAAGAATCGGATTTTTAGAAGCTTTAATCAATCTATTGTTTTCTTCAGCCAAAGACATAACTGAAATGACATCCCCTTCTCTAAATTGACTATTACCTGGATCAATGACTTGAACAAGCCTAAACATCTGACGAATAATCACTTCTAGATGTTTTTCAGCAATATTTTGTCCTTCTTCGGCAAAGACCTTTAAGATTTCAATGATTAAATAGCGCTGAGCATCAATAATGCTTCGATGATCTAAAATTTCTTGCAATCTGACTGAACCTTCATTGATTTGAGTTCCAGCTTCGATAACTTCTTGATCCTTAACAAACAAATATTGACTAATAGGAATACTAAATTTAACACTGAGAGGCTTAAATAATTTAATCTTGATAGCTTGAGAATCTAGGCTTTCAATCATGCCGTCACAAGGTGACAAAATAACTTCATAGCTGGATTTAAGAGCTAAGATATCTCCCTGTTTGACCACTTGATCAGCTTTAACGAGTGGTTTAGCTTGGTCGAGTTTAATGTCTAAGGCTTGACTGGTATCGGCTTTTAATTGAACATCATAATCATAATTTAATTTAGTAATACTGATTTGCCCTTTAAAGGGGGCTAAGAAAGCCTCCCCCTTAGGTGGTCGAGCTTCAAACAATTCATCAATCCGATTCAAACCAATATGGACTAGGCGTTTATGGGTGGTAGCTATGCCCCCACCATGTTTGGAATCTAATTTCAGCTGTGTCGAAGGCTCACCGATGCTTTGAGCGGCTACAATGCCGATAGCTTGATTAGTTTTAACTGGCAAACCGTTAGCTAAGTCAATGCCATAGCTTTTAATGGGTACATTCTTAACCTGGGGACATGATAGAGAACTCATTATTTTGAAGCTACTGATATCACTATCCTCGATAGTTTGGGCAATCTGCTTAGTGATTAATTGACCAATTTTTATTTGTAAATCATCATTAATCTGCAAATCTTCGGCTGAATAACGATGAACTAGACGCTGTCCGAAGCTGGCATCAATTTCTTGACAATCGGATCTAAAAATTTCAAAACCCGGATCGACTAATTGAGGATCATCATCAACAGTAATCACGTCTTGAGCCACATAAACTAATCGACGAGACAAATAGCCAGAATCAGCTGTCGACAAAGCGACATCAATTAAGGATTTACGAGAACCACGAGTTGAAATGAAATATTCCAAAGTCGGCAGACCATCAAAATAATTGCTATTAATTGATAATTCTAGAGGTTGACCACTGGCATCATTGGTAACCCCAACAGAGACCATTAACTGTTTAATTTGACGAATATTAACACCCCCACGAGCCTCTGAATCAACAATCATCATCAAAGCGCTGTCCTTGTGACTAATAAATTGTTTACGAGCAATTTGTTCGATTTCTTGATCAATGTCAAACCAATTTTGAGTAATCAAACGATATTTTTCCGAATCAGTAATATAACCTAATTGATGTTGCTGGTTAATTTGCATAACTTTAGCAATACCTTGTTGTTGCAAATGCTTATAATCAGTGATCGGCGTAAAATCCCCCATGCCGACACTGTAGCCACTCTGAGTAGCATACTCAAAAGCTAGGTTCTTCATCTCATTGGCAATTTGAGCCACCAATTTATTGTCATAAGCATCATAGATTTTTGACATGACTTCTTTAATTGGTTTTTTACCTAAAGTTAGATTTTGAAATTGAAAATCTTCTGGCAAAATCTCATTAAATAAGACTCGACCAAGAGTTGTCTGATGACGCTGGTTTCTGAATTTAATTTCGACCCAAGTTTGAAGCTTGATCAAATCCTGCTCATAAGCCATAACAGCTTCATCAACTGAATTGAATCTAAATTTAACTTGATCTGAGGCATCTGCTGGCAGGTAAGTTAAATAATAAAGCCCCATAATAATATCTTGGTCAAGATATAAAATTGGAGTCCCATTAGCCGGATGAAGTAAATTATTGGGAGCAATCATTAAGCTGGCAGCTTCTTTTTGAGCTTCTCTGGATAAAGGTAAGTGAACTGCCATGGTATCTCCATCAAAATCAGCATTAAAACCTTTGCAAACTAAAGGATGGAGTTGAATAGCTTTACCTTCGATTAATTTCGGCTTAAAAGCTTGGATGCTTAATCTGTGCAGACTAGGAGCTCGATTCAATAAAACATATTTGCCTTTAATGACCTGATCCAAGGCGTCCCAGACAGCATCATCACCTAGCTCAATTAAGCGTTTGGCAGAAGGAGGATTATTGGCATAGTCATTATTGATCAGATAACCGATTACAAAAGGCTTAAAAAGCTCTAAAGCCATAACTTTAGGTAACCCACATTCCAAAATATTAAGCTGAGGACCAGAAACAATCACTGATCGCCCAGAATAATCAACAGTTTTACCAAGCAAATTCTGTCTTAAACGTCCTTGTTTACGCTTTAAATTATCAGCTAAACTTTTAAGCTTTCTTTGTTGGGAGCCAGTCGTGGCAATTCGAGAACCTCGTTGCTGAGTATTATCTATCAGAGCATCAACAGCTTCTTGAAGCATTCTTTTCTCATTGCGACAAATAATCTCGGGAGCCTTTTTTTGTTGCATATCTTTCAATCGATTATTGCGATTGATAACAATGCGATATAAATCATTAAGATCGCTGACAACAAATCGACCACCTGAAAGTTGAATAATTGGCCTCAAATTTGGTGGAATGACGGGCACAACTGTTAAGCAAAAATCCTCAACATTAATCTTGCCATTTTGCATGCCTTCTAAAACTTTCAATCTCTTTAAAAGCATTTGGCGTTTTTGCCCCTTTGTTTGGTCGACTTCTCGATTTAGATCTTTAATCAGCTTATCTAGATTAGTGCTTTTCAAAATTTCTTGGAGAGCTTCACCACCCATAGCTACTCTGACAATCTTTTGGTAATCCAGAGGCAGATTACGATAATCAGTTTCAATAATTAACTCATTGATCACTAGATCATTTTTTAATTGTTTTAATCGCAATTGATAAATATCACTCATCTGCTCATCGGAAAATTCTAAGCTTTCTGATAAGCCATCTAGTAATCGGGTCAGTTTTCGAAAATCAGCCTTAAGCTCAGTTGTCAAATCGAGTTCTGAAGCCTTGGATTTATCTTCTTTGCTTGCTAAGAAATCTTGATAGATTTTAATCAAAGATTTAGTGGTTTTCAAATGAGAATTAACTTGGAAGAAATTCCAAACTTCACCAAATTTTTGATTAATAATTTCTCGGCGTTGATGATCTATTAACTCGTGTTTTTCGAGATTAACAATTAATTTAGGTTGAGAGGCATATGAAGTATTTAAGGCTGGCAGGAGTTTGAAAAAATCAAACTTATAGCTTTTAAAATCTTCATCTGATTTTAATTTCATAAAATAGTCCAAAATTGTGTCAATTGAAATTGCTTGGGATTGCTCCTTGAATAATTTATGCCAATCTTTATAGGTATCAGTCAGGGAAGTTCCCAGCTGGGATTTGGTTTTATCATCGACATCTAAGATAATATATGAAGCAAAATAAATAACTTTCTCCAAAGCCTTAACTGTCATGCCAGTAATAGCACTGAGAGGACTAGGAGCGACTCTTAAAAAGAGAATATGAACAACGGGAGCTGCCAAGCTAATATGCCCCATTCTCTCTCGACGAACAATGGCTTTCGTGACAATTGCCCCTTTTTTATCAACAGCCATATTACGACTTCTCGCCCCTTTGTAGCGGGTATCATGGGGATTTATATCTTTGACTGGACCAAAAATTCTCTCGCAAAAAAGACCATCTTTTTCCGGTTTCTGAGTCCGGTAATTAATAGTTTCAGACTTGATAACCTCGCCATAAGACCAAGCCAACATATCATCTTTGGAGGCGACACTTAATCTCAAAGAGTTGAAATCAGAAAAATCTAGGCTACTCAATGAATTAGGATAAGTCATCAGTCTCTACCTCCTCTGTTGATGGTACTTCGACAGGATTATTATGTAATAAAGCTTGGAGTTCTTCATCATTCATAATCTCTTCATTTTCAGCATCAAGGTCTTCTTCCAATTCTTCTGAAGCATCTAAATCAGCTAAAGTAACAGATGAAGCATTAGCTTCTGTGCCATGCAAATTGCTAGCAATAACCTCTTCGGCATTGATTGATTTATTATGTTTATCTATCAAGTCAATCTTCAAGCCTAAACCTTGTAATTCTTTAACTAAGACATTGAAGCTTTCCGGAATTCGAGAATCGACAATATCTAGCTGTTTGACAATTGACTCATAAACCTTCAAACGTCCATGCATATCATCAGACTTCAAGGTTAACATTTCTTGGAGACTTCGAGTGGCTCCATAAGAAGCTAAGACCCAAACCTCCATTTCACCCAATCTTTGACCACCATTTTGAGATTTACCTCTTAAGGGTTGTTGAGTAATCATCATGTAAGGTCCAGTGCTTCTAGCATTGATTTTATCTTCAACCATATGGGTTAATTTATAAATGTACATATAGCCAATCATAGTTCGCTCTTTAAAAGCCTTGCCAGTTCGACCATCATAAAGTTGTTGTTTACCATCTTGGGGTAAATCAGCCAACTTCAATAAATCTGTAATTTGAGTATGAGTTACGCTCTGCAGAGTTGGACTAGCAATCTTAAAATTTAGCCTGTGAGCAGCAATACCCAAAGTAGCTTCAAATAACTGACCGACATTTAATCTCTTGGGTACTCCTAAGGGATTGAGGATTAGATCAACTGGCTGACCCTCTTCAGTAAAAGGCATATCTTCAGCAGGTAAAACCTTAGCAATCACCCCTTTATTGCCATGACGACCAGCTAATTTGTCACCAACTTGAATCTTGCGAGTCTGAGCCACGAAAACCTGAACTTGCATTAAGATGCCGGCTTTGAGGTCATGACCTTGATCTCTAGAAAAAACATTAACTCCAACAATTTTGCCAGTCTTACCGTTGGGTAATTTAAGAGAAGTATCTCTAACATCTTTGGCTTTTTCGCCAAAAATAGCTCTTAGGAGTCTTTCCTCCGAAGATAATTCTTGCTCTCCCTTGGGAGTAATTTTACCAACTAAAATATCTCCTTCTTTGACTCGAGCACCAACTCTAATGATGCCGGTCTCATCTAAATTACGCAGAGCCTCTTCAGAAACATTGGGTATATCTAGGGTTGTTACTTCGGGTCCAAGCTTAGTTTCTCTGACTTCAGTTGTGTATTCAGTAATCTTAATATTGGTTAAAACGTCTTCTTGGACTAAACGTTCAGAAATAACAATAGCATCTTCAAAATTATCTCCACCCCAAAAAGCTAAAGCTACTAAAACATCCCGACCTAAGGCTAATTCTCCATCAGCTACTGACATACCTTCAATTAAGGCTTGACCTTTTTCAACCTTCTGACCTCGACAAACAACCACATGTTGGTTGATGGCTGTATCATTGTTACTTCTTTCAAAATGAGTCACTGGATAAGTTTTCTTAACTTTGTCATATTTGACCACAACTTCATCGGCAGTAGCTTTAATAACTTCGCCAGGAGCTTCAGCACTCACCAATTGATTGGTGTACTTGGTGACAATTTTCTCTAAACCCGTGCCAACTACTGGAGGTTTCGGCTGAATCAGAGGCACAGCTTGACGGGTCTGATTAGCTCCGGTTAGGGAGCGAACTAAATTATCTTTTTCAACAAAAGGAATTAAACCAGCTGAAGAACCTAAAATTTGCCGAGCTGACAAGTCCATGTATTCAGCATCAGAAGTATTGTAATAATTGGCAACATTGTTTAATCTACCTGCTTCGACTGGGTTAATGAAATAGCCATCCTCATCAGTTTGAGCTGAAGCATTAAGTAAAAGAACTGCATTTTCTTGATTGGCATCAAGATAAACAATCTTATCTTTTAAAACTCGAGGTTTAACTGGCCAATATTTATCAGGATCAACCTTGGCCAAAGCTTGGGCCTGGGCTTGGCTTACAACGTTACCTGAAGCAACAATAACTTTGCCCGATAAATCAGTTAAATCAGCCCCAGCAATTTGACCAGTCATATCTTGAGCTAAAGCTTTATTTAAAACTTGATAATAAGGAGTTTCCAAAAAACCATATTCATTGATTCGGCTATAAAGTGCCATATACATGACTAGACCTATATTGGCTCCCTCCGGAGTTTCGACTGGACAAATTCGACCATAATGAGTCGGATGAGCATCTCGAACAGTAAACTTGGCATAATCACGAGTCAAGCCTCCTTGACCCATGGCACTTAACCGTCTTTTAGTTGCTAATTCTGACAAAGGATTGGCTTGATCCATATATTGGGATAATTGATTAGTGGCAAAAAATGTTTTAACGACAGCTACCACTGGTCGAGAATTAATTAATTGCTGAGGAGTCATGCTGTCAATATCTAGTCTGAGCATTCGTTCTCGGATATTTTTTTCCAGCCTGACCAATCCAGTCCGAAAAGGTTTTTGGATTAATTCTCCGACCAATCTTAGACGTCGATTACCCAAATTATCAATATCATCATTAATGGATCCGGGCGTGTTATTCATGCGAATAACTTCTGAAATAATGGCGATGAAATCTGATTTCTTTAAAACGTGATTAGTCGGGGTATTGGGGGTTTTTAATCCGAGACGTTGATTTATTTTGTAGCGCCCAACTTTAGATAAATCATAATAACGCTGATTAAAAAACTTATTCTCCAAAGCTTCTTTGGCATTTTCTAAATTGGCAATATCCCCAGGTCTGATGTAACGGTAAATTTCAATCAAAGCATTATTGTAATCATGCATGCTATTCTTGTGCTTGAAAGTTTCAGAAATATACTTAACAGAACCAGTATCAACATTGGCAAAAGCTCGATATATCTCATCAATAGTCATGCCAATGGCTTGAAGAAAATTAGTGACTGGAGTTTTAAATTTGTGATTGATGACAATGTAGATAACATTGTCTTTGGGTGAAGTTTCAATTCGAAGCCATGTTCCTCGATCAGGGGCTGGAATGATCTTGGCAGCAAAGACTACTTGTTGGGTAATTTCTTCGGCTTGTTGATCAAAGCTAACTCCGACCTCTTCAAAAAAGACTCCCGAACTTCTAATAATCTGAGTAATAATAACTCTTTCCTTGCCATTAATGATGAAAGTTCCCCTATCAGTCATCCAAGGGTATTCCCCAAAATAAATTTCTTGGACTTTTTTAGTGCCCAAAGTCTTATTAATTAATTCAATATTGACCTTCAAAGTTGATTCATATGTCGCATTATTCATTAAAGCTTCTTTATCAGTTATAGTCGGAGTTTCAAAGCGATGACTTTTAAAATTTAGCTCCAAATCATAATTTTGATCATGCTTTTTAATCTCAACTTTTAAGGGATTGAAGTTGCTGAATAAATTGGATAAACCTTCTGTAGCAAATTCTTGCCAAGATTGATTCTGATGATCGGTTAAGTGACCAATCAGAGCCTCGTCTCTGGAATCAACGAAACTAACTCTATTGTTATCAATATTGACAATCTTGGATACTTGTTTAAGAGCATCAAGAGTTTGGGAGGGCATACTTAAATTACTTTAATCTTTATATAAAATAATAATTGGACTAGCAAATAAGGTGTTAAAACAACCTAACCAGCCTCGGCAGTCTTTGAAATTTAGACTACTAATTCATAAAATTTCTTTCCTCGCACCACTGCGAATAGTTTTGTTTTTGACTGAGGACTCCACCGTCGTTTTGGAATTTTCAAGATCTCAAAAGAAATCAAAGACCAAGCGACAAATACCCTGCCCCATAGCAGAGTTTATGCTAATCTGAAAATTTATTTTTGTCAAATCATTCTGATGAATTCTTAATTTAAATGAGTAATTTGCTGATAATCGCTAATCTTATCTTTGAGCATTTGATATTGATCAATATCTTCTTTCTTCTCCAAAAAGAGACTAGCTAATCTACTAGCTTTGTTGACTATTTGTAAATCACTTAAACTAGATTGAGAAATCTGACAAATTCCACTTTGCTTAATGCCATACAAAGTTCCCGGACCCCTGAATTGTAAATCTAATTCACTCAGTTTTAATCCATCTTGATGTTGCATAATAGCTTGCAGTCGCTCTGAGGGAGCTTGATTGCTTAAGGGGCATAAGTAACAATAGCCTTGCTGATTTAATCGTCCGACTCGACCACGCAACTGATGAAGCTGAGCTAAACCAAATCTTTCAGGCGACATAATAATAATCTTATTAACATGACCAATATCTAGACCAGCTTCAATAATAGAAGTGCTAAATAAAATTGAATATTTTTGATTTTGAAACTGATTAATAATCTGTTCTTTAGCCTCTACCTTCATCTGTCCATGGAGTGTGATGTAATTTAAATTGGATTCTAATTTTAAAAAATAATTGATAACTTTTTCTAAAGCATCCTCCTCCGAAGATTGACTGATGGCTGGACAGACAACATAAATTGGTTCTTGATTTGAAGCCTGATTAATTAATTGTTTAAATTTGGAAGCTCTATCACTTAAATTAATGACATGAGTAATAATTGGCAATCTATCGGGAGGTTTTTCAGTTAAGAAGCTGATATCCAAATCAGCATATAGCACCAAAGCGAGTGAGCGAGGTATAGGTGTTGCACTTAGAGTTAATATATTGCTCAAGCTGGGATCTGTCTTTTTTAAGAGTTTTAGTCGTTGTTCGACTCCAAAACGATGTTGCTCATCAACAATAACTAAGCCGAGATTTTTGAAGCTAACATTCTCGGACAAAAGACTGTGAGTGCCAATAATTAATTTAATATTACCCGACTTTAAATTAGCCAGCAGTGTCTGTTGGTCAGATTTTTTCAAACCTGAAGTCAAAACTGCCACTTGACTACTTGGTAAAAATTTTGGCAAATGAGTTTGAATAGTTTGAAGATGTTGAAAAGCTAAGATTTGGGTTGGAGCCATCAGAGCTACTTGATAGCCTTGATCGATTAAATTAATGGCAATCAACAAAGCTAGAATAGTTTTACCAGAACCCACATCACCTTGAATCAGGCGATTCAGGGGTTTATCGGCTTGATTCATCTCCATTAAAATATTGTCAACAATCTGATTTTGGCTTTGTGTTAATTGAAAAGACAAATTAGATATGACTTGATTAATTAAATCGTGATTGATATCAATTTTTCGGGCATTCTGATATTGATATTGCTTAGACAATAATTGCGAACCCAAACTCATGGCTATTAAATCTCGAAAATCCAAAGCCTGTTTAGCTTTTTCAGTTTCTATCAAGCTGTTTGGAAAATGTAGCTGAGATAAGCTCTGACTTAAACTCGGTAAAGAAGCCTGCTTAATCAACCACTTGGGAAAATAATCCTCAATTTGGCTTAACAATAGCTTGACTTCCTTCAGAGCATTTTGAATCTGGAAACTTTTCAATCCTTCCGTAGTTGGATAAATAGGCTTAATAAGATTAGGTTGAATGCTTGATGACGAATCAAGATTAATTAATTCAGAGCTAGGATTAATCAATTGAAGATGTTTGTACTGTAAATCATATTTACCAGAAAAATAATACCAACTGTTAATCTTTAAATTCTTGACTCTATAGGGTTGATTAAACCAAATAATCCTAAGATGCCCCGTTTCATCTTTGGCTAAAGCCTCTGTAATATGTAAACCACGATAACCCAAAAACCGACCTGAAGCCTCTAAAATTTGCACTTTGACAGTGACTAAACCGGGTTTCAAATCATAGATCTGAGTTAACTTTGAAAAATCTTCCCAACGTCTAGGCTGGTGGAAAATTAAATCTTGGACTGTTTCAATATTGAGTTTTTTGAATAATTCTGCCCTCTTCTGACCAATACCTTTAACGTATTGGATGGGAGTTTGTAAATCTAAATCTGAAGAAGTTGAACTAGAATTCAAGGCTTATTATCCTTTTTGAAAATTATATATGAAACTTAAAAGGCTTAAAGATATTATAATAAGTAACATAGATGGTTTTGAACAAAATCCTTTGTTAAGACAATCTACTATTTGTTTGATATCAAATTAATCAAGTTATGTCCAAAAGAAAACCAAGCTCAAAATCCTTGAGAAAAGATCCTAAAAAACCGAAATCTCAATCTTCTGAATTAAGTAAAATCGCCTCATTTTTAAATAAAATCAAGGTTTGGATTCTCATAATTGTCCGATTCTTAAAGCGTATATGGAATAATCAGAATAATGAACAAAAGCCCAAGATTGAAAAAAAGAATCTAGATTCACCTAAAAAAAATAAAGTGAAATCTAATCAGCCTCTAAATAGATTTCATCCTAAGAGAGTTATTAAATATATCTTTAGCCTCAAAGGTTTGTTTCTGTTTGTGAAACTTGGTTTTTTGGGATTAATCCTTATTTCTGCCAGTTTTATTGGTCTCTATTTACATTATCGCCAAGATGTCCCCGTCAGCATAGCTAACCTTAATTCTTGCATTGATGGTCAAACAACTAAATATTACGATCAAACTGGTCAAACTTTACTGTGGTCTTCTAAAAGCGATGTTGATTGCCAACCAATAGAGATCAGTCAAGTCAGCCCCCATTTAATTGATGCTTTGATTATTATTGAAGATCGCAACTTTTATGAACATCGAGGTTTTCAAGCTACAGCTATTATTAGGGCAGTCCTCAATAATGTCTTCAATGACAATCAAGGTGTGCAGGGAGGTTCAACTATTACTCAGCAATATATTAAAAATGCCATTTTGAAAGATAGTCGTCGTAATTTAGATAGAAAAATCAAGGAAGTCATTATTGCTCTAGAATTGGAAAGAACTTTTGAAAAAGATGAAATTCTAACTGCCTACCTCAATACCATTTCCTTTGGCTCTATCTATAGCGGTGTCGAAGCAGCTGCCCAAGGATATTTTCAAAAACCAGCCAAGAATTTAAGTCTAGATGAAGCAACTCTTTTGGTGGCTGCTTTACCAGCTCCGACAACTTATTGGAATAATCCCCAGCTTCATCGCCAAAGACAGCTTTTAATTCTGTCTGAAATGCTCCAAGCTGGAGTTATTAGCCAAGCCCAGCATGATCGAGCTAAAAATATTGATAGTCTAGCCAATGTTACTCGATCTCACAAACAATATGAAAATATTATTGCCCCACATTTTGTCTTAGAGGCTGAAAAACGCCTAACTGAAGAGCTTTGTCAAGAACAAAGACAGGAAACAGGAGATCAAGATTTACCTTGCGACAATATTCGTCTTAAAGGCTATAAAGTTATTACTACTTTAAATATGGAAACTCAGAAAATCATTGAAGATACTATTGAGGCAGTTGTACCCACTATTATTGATCGAGGTTTTGATAATGCTGCTGGAGTAGCTGTTGATGTCCAAACTGGTAAAGTCATTGGTCAGGTTGGTAGTCGAGATTTCAACTATGAAGGTTTCGGCCAAGTCAATACAGTCACTCAGCAACGCGATCCAGGCTCAACTTTTAAGCTTTTTGATTATGCAGCTCTCATAGAAAATACTGATAGTTGGGGACCAGGTAGTATCTTTTATGATTATAAAACCACCTTTAATGATCAAGGTTGGACACCAGCCAATTACAATAATAAACATGCTGGACCAATTACCATGCGGCAAGCCCTAGGTCAATCCCTCAATATCCCAGCGGTTAAAGCAATGTACATTGCTGGTATTGATACTGTCCATGATTTGGCTTATCAAGCTGGCATTAGAACTAAATTACCCTGCAGCGAGACCTATTGCGGTTTAGCGACAGCTTTCGGGGGTGGTGCCGAAGTTAGATTAGATGAACTAACCAATGCTTATGCTACATTTTCCAGAAATGGCAATTACCTGCCCTTAACTTATATTGACCGAGTCGAAGATGCCGATGGGCGATTAATTAAACAATGGCGACAACGTCCTCAACGAGTTATTAAGCATCAAACAGCTTATCTTTTAAACCACATGTTAGCTGATTCATCAGCTCGCTACACTCAAGCTTTTAATCTTGATTCCAGTGTCAATACTGTCATGGCTATGAAAACTGGAACTGACGACCATTTTGTCAATAATCATATTGTTGGCTATTCGCAAGCAGTGGCTTTTGGAGGTTGGATTGGTCATCATGATGAAGCTGTATTATTTGAAACTGAACGCCATACTGTCCAGCCTAAAGCTCTAATGATTAAAACTTTTATGGAAAATTATCATCGTCAGTTTCCTGCAGCTAAACGAGATCATTGGTTACAGCCTCAAGGCATTAAATCAATTAAGATTGACTTAATTACTGGTTACCAAGTTGGTGGTTCTGAAAATCTGAACTTAAATTCTAGCAATATTCGCTATTTAATCTCTGAAGGGCAACATCCTCGACCAGTGAAGACAGATATTTTCCCTTCCTGGTATGTGCCAAAAGTTTCGCTCCAAGAAAATCAACAACAATTAACTGTCGATATTGTAACTGGAAAAATAGCCACTGCTTGCACTCCACCTTTAGCTTTGCGACAAGGCTTGGCAGTTAATATTCTCAATGAAATTAGTTTCGATGATCCTTTTTATGAATCTTGGCAGAAGCCAATCCTAGAAGGCTTATTGCAGCAAAAGAATATTATAGGCTACAGTGCAGTTTATGATGATTTACATCAATGCAATGATCCCAAACCTCAAATCACTTTGTTAAATTCTTCGTGCTCTAATATTTGTTTAATCGAAGTCAGATTAATGGCTGGTAAATTTGCTTTAGATAAATTAACTGTTCGCAGTGGTCATCAAATTATAGAAAATGGAGAAATCACCTTAAGTGATGAAGATCAACAAATTGTCAGTTTTGAATATAACCCATTTCAAAATCAAATTAATCCCGTTTCAAGGGGATTATTAGAATTAGAAGTTATAGACAAAGCTTACTATCATCAAACTTTAGATGTTAATCTCAATATTGCAAACTTCCCAGCAACTTCTCCCGAAGATGATCAAAGCTTATATTTAAGACGAGCTGAAATTAGTGCTGATGGTCGAAGTCTAATTTTAGCTTGGAATCGGCTTGTAGATAATTTAAATCTGTATTTTGAAGGAAATTGTCAGAATATTGAACCAAGACAGATTATTCATAGAACCACCCAACTAGTGATTGACATTAGTCAATACCCATCTGGTCAATGTCAGATTTATCTATCTAATGGACAACAAGTATCTAACAGTTTAATCATCCAGATAGATTAAAAAGAATTCTCTATAAAGATTCTTAAAAGCAGGCTTATTCTGGGATATAACCGCCATAATCTACGGCTTGGATATTAAGGGCATCACCATCAATAACACTGACTGAGAAACAATAAAGATTATTTAAGTCATCATCTTCAATGGCAACTCGAGAACCAGTACCCTCATCAAGGACTTCCAAATCTTCACTATCAACCTGGCGACATCTTTGAGAGAAGTAATCACTATTATTGAAATTGCTACCAGTTCCAGTGGGGATACTAAACCATTGCCAGCGCAGACTGGAATTGCCAAGATCTTCATAGTTAGCTTCGGCAATCAATTGATTATTGGTTTGAGTAATATGGACTATTTCATTATTGATAGCCGCCCGAACAGCGACTAGTGTAGTAGCAAAAATTAGCCCAACAAAGCTGAAAATCATAATGACTCCAACTTTACCCAAAGTCTGACCTTTGGTCATCTGATCAACTTGATGAGTTTGATGCTTTGTAGTTAAGATGTTCATAAATTTTATTTTTTATTTTTGTTTTTATAATTATGTTGAAATATTACCAAATACCGAGGCATTCTGTCAATGAGACAGACTAAAATTACAAAGTTGAAATATATTGATATTTAACTTATTACGCTTAAAACTAATCAGGTATTTAAAAGAATATTCCAAAGCATATAAACCTAGGATTTCCCCCTTTACCACTAAGAGATAAGCCAATCTCAAAAAGAACACTACAAATACTGATTAATAAATTCCTTGAGGATTTAGGTATCTTAGGTAAATCCGCCCATATCTTCCACTATTCAGCTATCATGGAATTAGCTAAAACCAAGGGGACAACTTTGGACGATTTAAAGTACTTCTCTAAGCATTGATCTATTCAATCGCTCGCAGCATATTTCCATGTCATTGAAAGCGAAAAATCTCACCAGAAAATAGAAAAAGCTTTAACAGATTACATCAAATAAAGGCATTAATAATTAGCATTAATTAAACTATAAAAAAGAAGAAACATAGGAATTGATATCAAAGACAATGCCACTATGGACATGGTCTTACCCCGACCATTTAGTTGTTTGGACTTCTTTAATCCCATAATTGCCAGCACAATAGCAGTCACCATGCTCGAAACCACGCCTATAACGCCGCCTACACTAATTATCAAGTGCATAGTCCAAAAAATCCCCTCGCCTGGGTCAATATTATTTACAGTATTATATGAAACCAAAATAACTGTCAGAAAATAAGCTACCATATAAAACAATAGACAGACCAGACTGCTTATTAAGCTTCCCTTAGCAAACTTATTGCTCATAAGTCCATTATATAGCAGTTTGGGTAAGATTTTGACTAGTTTGCGTAGCCAAATCAATCTCTCAGACAATCCAAAACAGCTAACAGATGTGAATCGTAGCTTGAAATCTGTTTCACATAATTGCAATTAGACTCGATTGCAGACAGGTGAAAAAGCATTTCGAATTTTCAATTCAATGCGTTTTCTCTCAAATTCATTACAATAATGAGCACATAGCTTATATGTCCTAGTTCCTAATACTACACAGACACATGATGTGGTATTGAATAGTTGACCTTATTGAAATAGGGTTTCAGCCTTAGCATAAAGATTGTCCTTGTGTTTATCAACATTATTACCTAGCAAGCCCAAAACCCAGATTTGATTTTGGAGCATGGAAGCAAAATATTCCAAAACATCTTGAACAGTCACTAATTCTAATAAACTTCGCCATTGATCATATTTATCTACATCTATGCCCAATCTCTTATAGAAAATGTAATCACTATACCAATTCATTAAAATGCCAGTAGTAACTTCTTGTAAATCTTCATATCCAAATAATTTCTGCTTAGCTTCAGTTATTTCTTTATCCGTTAATTGACCCTGCTGTATTTTTTTGAGTTCATCAACAATTAAGTCAAATAAAGAATCGGCGTTATTATCAGTAACTGTACCAGTAATTAGAAAACCAGAAGCATTATCATATATATGTTGGAATTGCGACATAATACCATAACTTAAACCTCGATCTCTAGCTTGCTTATTGATTCTAGAAGTGAAAATACTAACAACCCCTGTTAGTATCTCTTTAAGAACATATGCTGGCATGCATTGAGTATAAGACATAATTTCGGGCTTTAAAAAATGTAAGCCAAACCTCATTTTCTCAACTTCGGGACAAGATACTACAACTGCCTGTTTTACTCGTTGAGGTTTAGGTAAAATAAGCTCTAGTTGACGACTTGGGTGAGATGTAAACGTTTGAAATTGAATCTGATTTAACATCTTTTCAATAAGACCTCTTTTGCCTTTTAGATTACCCATAACAATGAAATACATATTGGATGAATTAAAAATCTGACTATAGAAATCTCGGAGATCTTCAATTGTTAAATTCTTAAGAAGTTTGAGGCGAGTTTTATCACTTAAATCATAACCAAAAACTGATTTGCATGTTGCGAATCTTAAAACCTGAGAATATTTAGTCAAGTTACTCGTGAGTTCTTCTTCTATAACTTTTAATTCATTCTTAAGATGCTTCTCTAAAAGCAAAGGAGTTGTAATTGTCTTTATGGCTATTGTAAAAATTCTTTCCCAATCAAATTCAGGACAACGATAGACAAATGACAAAGTATTACTACCGGTGAAAGCATTAGATCGAGCTCCATATTTTGAAACATCAGCTGATAACTCAGTTTTTGTAGCATAAGTTTTATTAGCTTTTAAAATCATATGTTCAAGACTATGAGATATTTCCCTTTTATCCTCAGGACAATGCAGTGTTCCTCCGACAAAACCAATCTCAAATCTAAACACACTGGTACTAGGAATATCAATGAGCAAACCTGAAGATCCACTACTCAATTCTATTTCCTCTAGTGTATGTTTCAGCATATCTGTATTTAATTATACAACGCGAATCTCGAAACTAACTAGCTAGTTTAAATAATTGACTTAGCTGGTAACT
>JAPOWB010000007.1 GCA_026707815.1 Candidatus Saccharimonadota bacterium | reverse complement strand
TAAATATTTAAAGAATAGACTAGCACACTCCTTGTTTTAGTTTCGAGATTCGCGTTATACATTACATTTCTGATAACAATTATCATAGTCACAACGCCTATGAAACCTAGCCTCTTGCCTCCTGCTCTAAGCTTCAAGTTGATCGTAAACTGATTTTTGGTTGCGATTAATGGCTACCATCAATAAGATCTAGCTCGAGTCGGCCTAACATAATATAACATCTTATATTTGTCTGACTTTAAGTCCTCTAAATTAATTAACCCCCTTTAATTAGGGGGTTTTGTTTTTTGGTAATTAATTATGAGATATACTTATATTCAATGAATAAAAAGCTAATCATTATTCTTACCAGCATCATTGTCTTACTGGTTGGAGTTGGCATAATCATCTATGCTTTAACTAGTGATGATGAAGCTGAATGCCCTAAAGATACAGATACAATAAGATACTGGTGCAATAGTGATGGTAATTTGATTAAGACAGAACACTATGATGCTGATGGTAATGAGGTTGAAAGAAAACGCTATGATGTTGATGGTAAGTTAGAGGGGTATTGGCAGTTTGAATATGATACTGATGGTAATGTGATTAAAGAAGAATACCATGATGCTGATGATGAGTTAAAGGGATATAGCAAGTATGAATATGATACCGCTGGTAATCTGATTAAAGACGAACGCTATGACGGAGATGATAATGAGATTAAAAGAGAACACTATGACGGAGATGGTAATTTGATTAAAAAAGAAATCTATGATACTGGTGGCAAGTTAGAATGGTATGAGAAGTATGAATATGATGCTGATAGTTATCTGATGAAGTCAGAACGCTATGATGCTGGTGGCAAGTTGATAGATACTAGGTATTACCACTAACTAATTAACTAGCACTTTCATATATCTAAGAAAACGTACGCATTTGTAAAGAAAATATCTGACAAATGTGTATATTTCAAAGATTATTCAACTAAAATTTCAGTCTGAATCTTTTGATTGCTATCAAGATTGCAAACAATAATGTCGCCAGTTTTCAATTTACCCTTCAATAATTCTTCAGCAATCAAATCTTCTAGTTTAGTTTGAATCAATCTTCTCAGTGGTCTGGCTCCGTTTTGTTTATCATAGCCCTTCTCCGCTAGCCATTTCTTTAATTTAGGTTTAACTTCCAAGCCTAAAGCCTGCTCTGTTAAACGATTTCTTAGATCTTCCAGCTGAACATTGACAATTTTGACCATATTTTTAGTAGATAAAGTCTTAAAGACGATTAATTTATCCAATCTATTAATTAATTCTGGTCTCATGAAATCTTTTAAGGCTTTGTGGATTTTTTTACTATGATCGGCTTGAAGGCGGTCAATTTGCTCCTGATTATTATCTTGGAGTTCAAAGCCTAAATTAACATCCCTCTGCAAAGCTTCTGAACCTAAATTACTAGTTAGAATAACAATGCTATTAGAAAAATCTATCTTACGACCCTTGGAATCAGTTAAACTCCCATCTTCGAGAATTTGAAGCAGTAAATTAAAAACATCACGATGAGCTTTTTCAATCTCATCAAATAAGATTAAACTATAGGGTTGGCGACGGATTTTTTCAGTTAATTGACCGGGCTGGTCGTAACCAACATACCCTGGTGGAGCTCCTATTAAGCGAGCCACAGTATGACGCTCTGAAAATTCGCTCATATCAATTTTAACCAAACTGTCTGAACGACCATAAAATTCTTCGGCTAAAACTCGAGCTAGTTCAGTTTTGCCTACTCCAGTTGGACCCAAAAATAAGAAACTGCCGATCGGTCTTTTGGGACTACTGATGCCCGTTCGACTGCGACGAACAGCTCTAGCAACAGTTTCAACAGCTTCTTTTTGACCAATAATTCTACGAGATAACCTCTGCTCCAAATTTAACAAAAACTTGGCTTCTATCTTCATGACTTGCTTAATTGGAATACCTGTCCAGACAGAAACCACGTGAGCCAAATGATCAATTTTTAAATCTAGTCTAGGAGCTTCGGCAGTAGTTGTTTGAGTTTTACTTGACTGTTTATCAGTCAAAAGATCGTTTAATTGTTGCTTAAGCCGATTAGCTGATTCGTAATCCTCTGATTCTCCAGCTACTTTCATTTTTAATCGTAAATGCTGAATCCTTTTTTCTTTTAATCTTTCAGCCGGATTACTTTTCATTTCTGTTACTCTAAGATGAGCAGCTGCCTCATCTAATAAGTCAATCGCTTTATCAGGTAAAAAACGATCATTAATATAACGATTGGCTAAACTGACTGTTTTGTCGATGATGGCTTCCGAAATATTAACTTGATGATAATCTCCATAACGTTGAGCCAGCCCCCTTAAAATAACTTTAGTTTCAGCCACGGTAGTTTCGGGAACAATGATTGGTTGAAAACGTCGTTCTAAAGCAGCATCTTTCTCAACATATTTAGTGTATTCAGCTGTAGTAGTTGCTCCGATAACTTGAATTTTACCTCTCGCTAAAATTGGTTTTAAAATATTGCCAGCATCAATAGCTCCTTCAGCGGCTCCAGCTCCGACTAGAAGGTGCATCTCATCAATGAAGAGAATAATATTTTTAGATCGATTTAACTCACCAACCATTCTCTTGAGTCGATCTTCAAATTCCCCTCGATATTTAGTCCCAGCAATCATGCCCGCCAAATCAAGACTGACAATTCGTTTATCAAGCAGGGAAACAGGAACATCTTCATCAATAATTTTCTGAGCCAGACCTTCAACAATGGCTGTTTTACCGACTCCCGGCTCACCAATCAAAACTGGATTATTTTTTGATCGACGATTTAAAATAGTAACCATCCGCTGAATTTGAACATTGCGACCAATCAGAGGATCTAGTTTGTGCTTCTGAGCTAAACTAGTAAAATCAGTGCTGAAAAGATCTAAAATTGAACCTGACCGCTTATAAGATCTTGACCAATCTCTTTGATGATTAAATTGCCTTTCTGCTAAAACGCTTTGTTCATTTAAGACTGATTCAACTTCACCAATTAAAGTTTCAATATCAATATTCATATCTACCAATAAATTAGTCGCTCGAGATTGTGTTTGGGATAAGATACTTAACAGCAAATGCTCAGTCCCACAAATATCTTGATTATATTTTTGAGCACACTTTAAACTATTGTGGACTACATAACTTGCTGAAGTGCTAAAAGGTTTACGATTATCTTCCAGCTGATTTACCAAGCGGGGTTTAGGGGTTAAATTCAAGGCTAATTTAGCTCGATCAAAAGTTACTTTGACATCTTGGAGTAATTTGGTAGCCATGGAATCAGTTTGTTGCAAAATACCTAAAAGCAAATGCTCTGTACCCAAATATTGAGCTCCCATATCTTGAGCTAGTTTAGCAGCATTAGCAAAACTGGAATAAGCATTCTTGGTAAATTTCTCTGGAAATTCAAAGTAATCTTCTTTGTTCATGATTCTTCAATTATTCTATACCAAAGTAAATAATATATTACAAAGTATATCAAACTAGCACTCTAAGTCAATGAGTGCCAAAAAGCTCTAATTTTATAAGACAATGTTCAGTGCTATAAATATCGGTCTAGTTTTTATATCAAATCCAAATTCACATCAATGAATGCAGTTATTTAATATATAAGCCTCTTAATAATCAATTCATTAACTCTTATTGGCTTGAACTCCATCACTATAGATAAAACATTGCAAGTCTCTTGACTAAATGAGTTTCGCCAAGCTTAAGATTACCGGCTAAACTATGCTAAACAATGATCGATTGGTTAACATCTCTACAAGATGGAATTTGTTTCATTTTTAACTCCTTATTTGTTTTTTAATAAATTATCAAGAGAGATAATGACAGATTCTAGCTTTATTTTTTTAAATTCGTGATTGGAGTTGTGCCATCTGTGTTAGTTTCTTCGACAGCTTGAAGTAAACTTTCTTCTAATTGTTCTTTTCTTTGCAATTTATGTTGACTAACTTTAGGCTTAATTTCCCCTTCATCAACAATATCTATATCAAAACCGGTCAACTTACCAGCCAATCTAACATTGTTGCCGGACTTACCAATAACCACGCTGAGTTGATCTTTGGTGACTATAACTTTAGCTCGTCCAAGTTTTTGCTTATCCGGTAAATCAACTATTGTCACACTAATAACATTTTCTGTACTCAAGGCATTCATGACATTCTGCTGAGGATCTTTATCCCAAACCACGATATCTATTTTTTCTTGATGTCCAATCTCATTATTAACAGTTTGAACCCTGATACCTCGACCACCAATCAATGTACCAACTGGATCAACATTGGGCACATTGCTAAAGACGGCAATTTTACTTCTAGCTCCCGCTTCTCGGGCGATTGCCTTGATTTCAACTGCTCCATTGAGCATCTCTGGGACTTCTTTTTCAAATAACAATCTTAAAAATGTTGAACTGGCTCGACTTAAAATAAGTTGAGGTTCTCGTCCAGTTCTATCAATTTCCTTGAGTAAAACTTTGATTCGTTGACCAACTCGATAATCTTCATGAGGAATTTGTTCATTTTTAGGCATAATACCTTGAATTCTGCCAATTTCACATCTAATCATCCGGGAATCAACTTTAGTCACATTGGCTATCATTAGACTGCCGATTTTATTTTCATATTCAGCCAATAGGACTTCCCTTTCAGTTTCTCTTAACTTTTGCAAAATAACTTGCTTGGCAGTTTGGGCGGCGATTCGACCTAGGCTTGTCAGTTGATGTTTCTTTTCGATAGTCTGACCAACAGTTATACTAGATTTAATAGCTTGGGCATCTTTTAGGCTGATTTGAAGTTGATCATCTTCAACTTTGTCAACAACTTCATAAATAACATAGATATTAATAATGCCCTGATTGAAATCTAAATCAGCTCTGACATTTTGATCTCGGTCACCATGATCTCGCTTCCAAGCTGTAGCTACAGCTTGCTCAACAATATCATGCAGAACTTCTTCTTCAAGATTCTTTTCTTCAGCTAGAGATTTTAAAATAATTAACAGCTCTTTAATATCAAATTCCATGATTGCTTTTCTCTTTAAAATGATTATCGTTATATAAACGAAAACAGCCAGTTTACCTAGACCGCCTTGAAAACTTAATAACTTTTTGAAAAAGAGAGACTGAAAAACTGACTAAAATCAGTATCCTCAAAACGTATACTGTATACTAGCATAAATGCTTGTAAATACAAACAAAGACTTACCAAGTTACATCAAACTCAATCATCAGATTAGACCTCAGGATAACTTTTATGCCTATGTCTGCCATCACTGGGCTTTAGATAATCCTCTACCAGCCACTGAACCACGCTGGAGTTTATTTCATAAGCTCCATCAGGATGTTAAAAAGCAAGTTGAACAAATCATTAAGCAGTGGTTGAAAAACTCAGCCGATTTGAATCAGGATCAAGCCAAAGTAATCAAGGCCTATCAAGCATTTTTAAATAAAAATGACCAGATAGAGCAAAGCTTTAAAATCTTAAATAATTTAAAAGCTGATTTGCTTAAACTCCAAGCTTTACCAAATTCCCAAGCCAATCTATTAGCTAAAGCCAGTCAATGGCAGATTAATTTTCTCTTTAATCTAAATGTTGAATTAGATAGCAAAAATAATCGTCGTTATTGTCTTCTCATTGAACCCGGTCATCTTCATTTGGACGGTCGTGATTATTATCTAAGCGATGATCCTCAGTTGAAGCAAATTCGACAAACCTATGTTGATTTTTTGAAAAAATATCAAAAAGAGCTTCAACAGGCTAATTTTCAAACCAAAGCTTCAACTGAGGAGTTCCTGAATTTAGAAATCCTTCTAGCTACTAAGAGGTTACCCCTTGGCGAAGCTCGGAGACTTGATAAAACCTATAATTTATTTGCTTGGTCAGATTTTCAAGATCAATTCCCTTTTGATTGGGTTAATTATTTCAAAGCTTTAAACTTGAAGTTACCCAAAGAAATCTTGGTCTCAGATACAGATTATTTAAAATCAATCATTGAACTGCTCGTCAATTTGTCTGATCAGCAACTCATAGATTATTTGAGCTTAAATTTAGGTCTACAATATGCTGGATTCTGTCATGATAAATTTTATAAAGCTCTATTCAATTTCTTCAGCAAAACCTTATATGGTTACGATAAAATGGAGTCTTTAAAAAAACGAGCTATTGCCATGATCAATCGAGATTTTTCAGACATTATTGGCAAGGAGTATGTTAGACAGCATTTCTCGGAAACTGATCGCCAACAGGCTCAGTTAATTGCTGATTTGGTTCAAAAAGCTTTTAGAAAACGCCTAGGCGATAATGGCTGGATGTCTGAGATATCTCGCGATTATGCCCAAAAAAAATTAGACAATATCATCATTAATTTGGGTTACAGCCAATACTGGGCGGATTATGCAAACTTAGAACTGACTGATAATCCCCTCCAGAATCATTTAAACATTCAAAAACATTATCAGCAATTTGAATGGACTCAATTATTGCATCAAACCCCCAATCGTTATCGATTCGGAGAATTCAGTGAAAATATTCAGACAGTCAACGCTTGGACAAATTTAGTCTTACTCAATACCAATTACCCAGTTGGTTATCTTCAACCGCCCTTATATGATCCAAAAGCCAGCCAACTTTATAATTTAGGTGGCTTAGGCACAACGATTGGGCATGAATTAACCCACAATTTCGATGATCAAGGTTCTTTATATGACCATAGCGGTCATTTAAATTCTTGGTTAACCACTCCAGAACACCGAGGCTTTAAAAAACAAGCTCTCAAACTCATTAAATTAGCTAATAAACATTACTATGCTCCAAAAATTAAAATGAAGGGCAAAAATGTTATTGGTGAAATCATTGCTGATTTAGGTGGTTTGGAAATTGTCTTAGAGGTCGTCAAACAACAAATAACAAATCCCAAAATCTTAAAACAAGCTTTAAGAAATATTTTTACCAGTTATGCTTTTCAATATGCTTCCAATGAATCTCTAGAATCTAAGCAAATGTCTAGTCAAACCTATGTCCATCCTGATCCAGTCTTTCGAGTCAATGGAGTTATTAGGCATTGCGATGATTTTTATAAAGCCTTTGATGTCCAACCATCAGATAATCTCTACTTAGCTCCTAAGCACCGAGCTAAAATTTGGTAAGTTTAGCAATTGGCTTATAGCTAAAACGATGAATCTTCTTCAAAGCTCCAAAATTTTTTAAAGCTTCTCGATGAAATAAAGTTCCATAACCTTTATGTCTGTCAAAACCATAATTAGGATAAATTTGAGCTAGATTAACCATTGATTGATCTCTTTTCACTTTAGCTAAAATGGAGGCTGCCATAACTGAGGGATAGATTTGATCCGCCTTAACTATAGCTCGGGCTGAAGGATAATCTGACTTCAGGTAATTAATTGAACCATCAACAATAATTTCTTCTTTGAGAGAAGGTTTCAACTGCCTAGCAACTCGTTTCATAGCTTGGATTTGAGCCCATGTCAAACCATATTGATCTATGTGAATTGCCTTAATTTCAGCATAGGCTATGTCTATTTCTGAGAAATTTAGCAATTTATCTGCTAGAACCTGTCTTTTGTAACTAGTTAGAGCTTTAGAATCTGCTAGTTTTTTGACAATTGATTGTGGATAAGTTCTAAATCTAACACCTGCAGCTATAAAGCTACCAGCCCAAGCTCCTCGTCCTGCTTCATCTATGCCAATCATTATTAAATATACCTTGTTCATCAGTCACCTAATTTTATAAGATGCTGAGAATTAAAAATAAAATTAAAGAAATTCTAGAGATTATTCCTTATCGGAATCCCCTGCAAAGGCTTCAGGAGAAGATTCCTTAGCAGTAGAAGCATCGTCTGCTACTTCCGTGGCTGAATTATTATCTCCTGAACTATCTTTTTGTTTAGCTATTTGAGGCTTGGGGCTAATCTCTTGATGTTCAGTTTTATTAGGGGAATCTTGTTCTTCAAGCTCTTTATCAATCTTTGAGCTGGTATCTGCAACCTTAACAGTAGCATCCGTTTTTTCTCCCTGATTGACTAATTTTCGATCAAAGTCTAAAGATTTTAAGCGAGTGGCTTTGCCAATTCGAGATCTCATATAACTTAAATAATTACGTCGAACTTTAGCTCTTTTGAGAATCTCCACTTTAACAATAGTTGGAGAATGGAGTAGAAAACTTTTCTCTATACCAATAGCCCCTGTAATTTTTCTAACCAAGATTCTATAAGTTAAGGATTTTTTTCGGCTCACCCTAATGACTAAGCCTTCAAAAACTTGCAATCTTTCTTTGCCACCTTCCTTGATTCGTTGATGAACTTTAACAGTATCCCCACTCTTGACTAAAACTACTTGGGGTTTTTTATAGTCTCTCTCAATTTCTAAAATTAAATTATGCATTGTTCTACTTCTGATTACTTTAATTTCTCACACAATAGGATATCAATCACACATCATACAATACTTCATTATAAATAATGAAGCTAATATTAACAATTCAAGCCCCAGTGCCTCAAATAAGGTTTAGGATCAATCCAATGATAATGTTGCATAAGAGCAAAATATAAATAGGGTTTGAGGGCAAAATTGGTATTGCCAACACAGGCAATTTGTTGACCAGTCTCAACAAATTGATCGATTTCAACAGAAATATTATCCAAATTACCATATAAGGTTTGAAGTCCAAAATGATGCTCAATAATCAAGCTTCGATTCAAAGCTCCTTTTTCGATAATTTCCACCACTCGACCTCGACTAATACTGAAAACTGGACTACCTAATTCAGCTTGAAGATTGACCCCATTATGGCGACTAGAGACCTGATTTAATGAACCTGCCTGCCAACCATAATCATCCAAGATTCGAGTTGATTGCCCTAAAGGTAGCTGAAAAGTCGGACGATTATGAAAAAATTGTGACAAAGCATAGCAGAAAGTTGCCTGATAAAGCTTTAATTTATGTTGTTTTGCGAAATTATATGCATAGATACAAGCTGTCGTTAAAATTAATCTTAATCTCTGATTAATCTGCTCTAAAGTCCAGCATGATCCAACTAGATTTTGACAATACTCAAAATAACTGACAATAACTCCACCACTGCTGGCTAAAATACTTGGAATAACTCGAATTGATCTATGCACTACAGCTTCTAGAGCCTGCTTAGTCAGAGGTCCATTGGCTAATTCTAAAATATAATCAGCTTGAATAAGATGTTGATTCTTATCAGTAACAGCATCTCCTAAGGCTGCCAGAACTAAAACGTCAACCTTTTGATTTAAAAATTGTTCTTCAGTAATGGGAATTAATTCTTCTCTTTGAACATCTCTTAAAAATTTACCCTGATTTAAAACACTGCTAATTTCTAGCCAAGGCAACTTGCCTTTAGCCACTTGAACAGCCCCCGAAACATCAGCCACAGCCACAATTTCCCAATTCGGTTGTTCCTGCTGAACTATTCTAATGAAATGTCCACCAACATTACCCAGACCCTGAACAGCAATTCTCACTGGCTGACGATTATCTCTAAACATTTGCAAAAACTGTTTCAAAACTATAACTCCGCCTTGCCCAGTAGCTTCAGCTCTGCCAAGACTACCGCCCCTGATTAAAGATTTACCCGTAAAAGAAGCCCCTGAAGAATCACCAGTTAGTCGAATATGCTCATCCACCATCCAGTCAATAATTTGAGCATTAGTATTGACATCAGGAGCCGGAATATCTTTATCAGCTCCCAGATAATATTGCAAATAACGAACATATAATCGAGATAATTCTTCTAATTCAAAAACAGTTAAAGTTCTCGGATCAACGCAAATTCCTCCTTTACCGCCACCAAAAGGGATGCCAACACAAGCTGTCTTCAAACTCATCAGTAAAGCCAAGGCTTGAACTTCACCGAGATTAACTGAAGGATGAAATCGAATACCTCCTTTAAATGGACCATATAAGTTGCTATGTCCGATTCTAAAGGCCTGAAAATTCTTGCCAGTTGATAAATGAATTGGAAAATCATGCACAACTTGAAACTTTAAAAAAGCTTCCCAGTGTTGCTGGGGTAATTTGAGAATCTTAGCTGAATCTTTAATTAAATCAAGAGTATGTTGGAGCATGATTAACTTCCTGTTCTATATAATTCCGCCAAAGTAGTCTGGCCTGCCAAAACTTTTAAAATACCTTCTTGAAGCATAGTGACAAATTGCTTGGAATGACAAAGATAAGCTTCAAATTTATTAGCCTCTAGAGTAGTTTGTTCATTGAGCAATTTATTTCTGATTTGATCATCTAAAACCAATAATTCTCGTATAGCAAATCGTCCACTATAGCCAAAGGGATTTTTCTCGGAAGGAACTGGTTTATACAACTTGAAGTCAGTTTTCAAGTTTGGTCGTAGAGCTGGATGCATACTGTTGACAATTTGTTTAATTTGCTCTCTTTCCATTTCATTCGGACGATAAGCTTCCTTAGTTGAATCATCTAATCGACGAACTAATCTCTGACTTTGGATCAAGCGAATAGCATTTAGCATTAAAGGATCTTCTGTAATCATTCTCAAAATAGTAATAATAGCCAAAGTTGCAGAATTGGCATGATAAGTGCTCATCACCAAATGACCAGTTAAAGAAGCTCTCAAAGCCGTTGAAATTGTGTCATGATCACGAATTTCCCCAACCATAACGATATCTGGATCTAGCCTCAAAACTGCCCTCAAACCTTGGGCAAAAGAAGCTCCTTTATGGACATCAATCGGAATCTGAGTCAAGCCTGACATTTGATATTCAACCGGATCTTCTAGAGTAATGATCTTAGTTTGATCACTGTTTAATTCTCCCAATAAGCTATACAAAGTTGTGGTCTTGCCACTACCAGTTGGTCCAACAACCAAAACTAAGCCCCGAGGATATTGAATAATATCATTCACAATCTCAACCTGTTTCTGATTCATGCCCAATTTGGCTAAATGTAGCTGTGAAGGATTAAAGGCAAAAAATCTCATAACAATATCCATGCCATGGATACTGGGGACAGTCTCAACTCTCATATTTATATCAACCTTCAAGCCATCAGTCATAGTTTGTGTCTGTTTGATTTGACCAGTTTGACTGTCTTGGGCGACAGTTGAAATATCAGCTGCCGAAGCAATTGCTCCGACTAAAATACGATAGTACTTATCCTCTAACTCAACCACGGGATACAGTACACCATTGACTCTCATACGAATCCGAATTGATGATTCTTGAACTTCACAATGAATATCGCTAGCCTCTAAACGATAGGCTTGATGAACTAAGTATGCCAACATATCCTCAGCTCGGACATCCTGAAAAGCTCTACCAACTTTTTTAGCTGCCTCATCGTGAAAATCTGTGCTGAGGACAATATCATGATAAATAACCTTAATCGGTGGATGATAAAGATTAAAATAATCCTGTAAAGCAGCATTAGAGATGAGAACATACCGGATACGTTGCTTATTGTGGATACGTCTTAAATCCTCCAAAATATTTGGAGGAGTCATGGTCGTAATACCAATAGTTAATCTATCATCGGTCGAAATAATTGGGATTACTTGATATTCCCTCATAATTGAATCAGGAATTAAATCTGGATAGAGAGGTTTTTGAGTTAGAGTGCGAATATCTAAATAGCTGAAGCCCAGTATTTCAGATCGTTTCAGAGTATTTAACTCTTCAATATCCCGTCCGTCTTGTGGCATACTGGCTCACCCCCATTTATTAGTAATAATAGATTATAAGTTTGTAAAAATTATTATAACAAGTTTTCTCTTGAAATCTCATTTTATAATAGATAAAAAACAAAACTGAATGGATTCAGCACCCAAAACAAAACGGTTAAAGAAACAGCATTTCCAGCTAATCATGATTAGTTTGGTAATTTTGATAGCCACGGTTTTGGGAACTTTGTTCACTAGCTGGATTACATCTTCTAAATCTAATAATCAACTAAATTTAGCTCCTGAAATTCTATTTGAACGGCAAGGTGATCTCTTAGAGGCAACCTCCATTGATTCAGTTATTAGTTGGCAATATGTTGGACCCAACCGTCAGTCGACTTGCAATGAAACTATCTTTGATGAATTTTTAAATTTTGGGCAAACCTTTAAAGCTGGTCAGAAAATCCGACTTGATTTCGACCGTGATTATAAACAACATTATTGCTTTAAAGCCATTGGTAAAAATGGCAAGATTAGTTTTACCAATTATCAGATTTCTAGTTTATTGAAACCAATTATTATTTTTGAAACTCAGGCTGAAATTTTGTCGGCTAGATTATCTGATCAAGCTGATGACAACTTATATACTAATGAGTGGCAACATCTTCAATTGCCTGAAGAATTGACCGCTTGCCAAGCGGAAATCTTTGAACAAAAAGCTAAAGAGATTATTGATGATTTTCAAATTGATACCAGTCAATTAAATCAGCCGACTGACTATTGCTTTAGATTAAAAACTAAATTGAATGATTATATTTATCAGGCAACAACAACCCAATTACGCCAAATTGACAAACCTGTTATAAGTTGGCAGTTGATCGGTAATCAATTGCATCTATCCGCTAACCAACCAGTTAAACTTTGGAGAACTGCCATTATACCCCTATCTTCAGAATGTCGTTGGCAAATCTTTCAAAGTTATCACAATTTTACTAGTTATCAGAACCAGCCGATTCTAGATATTAAACCCCATTTATCTACTACTCAGCAACTCTGCATTCAAATTGCTAATCAACAAGGTGTAGAAAATTATCAAACTTATTCTCTCAATCATCCCCCAAACCAGATAGATATTTCGATTCAAACTGATAATTCTGATGCTAATTTCATTATTTTAACAGCTCAAACTTCGGCTGAAGTCAAAACTTGGCAAATAGTGGAAGTTGCTAGTTTGACTGATTGTCGCAAACAAGCTTTCAATAATTCGCAAAAAATCGCTCAAACAAATCAATTAAGACTAAATATTTGGAGAAATCAGCCAATTATTTACTGTTGGCAATTAGAAACCGACACTTCTGATTTCTATCAAGCTTATTCTTTGCCGGCTACAGCTGAAAATTTAATTTTATATAGAGATAGCAACTTTATTAAAGCTCAAAGTCTAACTGCCAAAGAATTAACTGATTGGCAATATATTGAATTGCCAGCTTCTGAAGAAATTAATCAATCTTGCTCAAAATTAAGAGAAGAGCAAACTGATCTAAATACTGGACAATTAGCCAAATTAAAGCCTCAGAAAAATTATTGTTTTTGGGCATCTAATTCAAACAATCAGCTCTACAGAAGCCCAATCAAACAATCCGGTAATTTGCTGAATAATCAGACAATTTCAGAATTTCGAGTCAGTCTTAGTTATGATTTAAATTTGACCAAATTTGGTAAGGCTATCTTCTATGCTTTGCCAATCACAGTCCATGACACACCTAATGATTTTCGCCTCTTTTGTGAGACTAAATTTAGGGCAAGTTGTTTGAATCTAAAAGATGGCAATATTCATATTTTAGATGGTAATTTTAACTTGAATAATCTCAATGAATTGAAATTGGCTATTTTGGAAGCGATTTATGTTAATTTATTATCTGACAATCAAAGACAAATCTTAGATCTAAAATCTAGACTAACTTATGCTGATTACCAATCAAGCCTGAAATCAATTTTACCCAGCAACTTCTTTATTCAGCAAATTTATGCGACTGACTTTGGTTATGATTTTAGACAAATAATTATTAGACAAGGTGTTCAGCAAAAAATACTACGAGAGGAACTGTCTCAATGGTATGACTATTATCAGTTATTCTTTAAATAAAAGATGATGTCAGCTCAAATCATTCTGGTTTTAGATAATCTGAGAAGTTGCCACAATGTTGGCTCTCTAATCAGAACAGCTAATGGTTTCAATTGTTTACAGTTCATCTTTCTGGGGACAACCCCTTATCCAGAAATCAAAAATGACTATCGGTTGCCTCATCAAATCAATCGTCAAGCTAAACAAATTCACAAAACAGCTCTCGGCTCAGAATTAATGATTGAGGGGCAATATTTTCAATCAGCCAACTCATTTCTAAAGCACAAAAAATCTCTACCCCTACTATGCCTAGAAAAGACTGACAAAAGCCAATCTTTAGTCTCTTATGCTACCGAAAAGTCAAGCTTTTACTTAGTTGTCGGCAGTGAAGTTAATGGCATTTCATCAATTTTGTTAGATAAAGCAGATCATCACTTAGATATTCCAATGTTATCAGTTAAAAAATCATTTAATGTAACTATTGCTACTGCTATTGCCCTATACCATTTAAGATATCAAAATCTTTTTAAGCTCAACGGATAAAAAGTTTCCAAAACTGATGCAACCAATAATTAGGATAGAGATCTAACTTCTTCAATTGTCCAGCTGGGTTTCATCAGGCTATTGCCCTGAGCATCATAAGTATGAGCTTTAAGGGTTAAAACTAAGACTTGACCTTCTGACCAAAAAGCTTGATATTTTTCAAACAGACTAGGAAAAACTACTAATTCCAAACTTCCAGTTTGATCTTCAAAATCAATAATTGCCATTTTCTTGCGACTAATTTTAGCGGTCGCAGATTTCAAATGAATAATAATCCCACCAACTTGAAATCTGCTTCCATCATTGACTTGATCTTGATTAGCATCCAAAGAAGCCAGAGATTTCAGATTTAAATCTGACAAAGTCGACTGATGAATATCTAAGGGATGTTCAGAAATGTAAATACCCAGTAAATCCCTTTCCCACTCCAATCTTTCTAAATCACTAATAATCATTGGTTGAACATAGTCAAAACCAAAATCCACCAATTGTTGTTGCTCTGAACTGGGTAAAGCATCAAAAAGAGTAATCTGATTCTTATCACTGACTTGATTAATGCTGGATAAAATATCCATAATGTCATCAATCTTTGCCAAAAGCTTACCTCTTTCAATTAAGCTGTCAAAGACTCCGGATTTAATCAAGCTCTCCATGGTTTTTCTGTTTAAGCTTGGGTTATCTGTCTGGCGTTGAAGAAAATCATCAAAGCTCTTATAAGATCCAGATTCACTTCTAATATCAACTAGTCGCTGGATTGCCTTAGAAGAAGCGTGTTTAATGGCCTCTAAACCAAATCTGATAGGTACTAATTTATTCTTATCATCAACTGGAACGATGCCAAATTCCGGGAAAGATTCATTGATATCGGGAGCTAAAACTTCAATACCAGTTTGATTGCATTCAGTAATGGCAGTTTTTAAATAACTTGGATCATGAGCATGAGAAGTCATCACGGCAGCCATGAAAGCTGCTCGAAAATGAGTCTTAAGATAGGCAGTCTGATAAGCAATTAAACCGTAGGCTATTGAATGAGATCGATTAAAAGCATAATCAGCGAAACCGACAATTTCCTGCCAAACTTTTTCCATGACATCTTTCTTGATTTGACTAATCTTAATGCCTCCTTCAATAAATTCTTTCTTGAGTTGAGCCATGATCTTACGTTTCTTTTTGCCAATGGCTTTGCGTAATTCATCGGCTTTCATGCCAGAAAAACCACAGATAACCCGACTAATTTGCATAACCTGTTCCTGATAAACTAAAACACCATTAGTGCTGGCTAGAATTGGTTCAAAAGCTGGATGGATGACCTGGCTGGCTTCTTTACCATGTCGGCGATTGACAAATTTTTCTGACAGACCAGCTGTCAGAGGACCAGGACGATATAGGGCCAAAACTACGGCAACATCTTCAAAATTAGACGGTTTTAACTGCCTCAAATACTGCCTCATACCTCGAGAATCAAGCTGGAAAACCCCAGTGGTATCAGCTTCAGACAAAAGCTTATAAACAGCCCCATCTTCTAAATTGAGATTATCAATATCAATGGTTTGTTTATAAACTTTCTTTATAATTCTCAAAGCATTTTTTAAGATCGTTAAATTAGATAAACCTAAAAAATCTAATTTCAACAAACCTAAATCTTCAAGAGGATTCATAGCATATTGTGTGGTAACTACCCCCTTATTAGTAATTTCTAAGGGAGCATAATTGACCATGGGGGTTGGAGAAATAACTACTCCAGCTGCATGAACACCATGATTGCGAATAGTCCCTTCCAACTGCAAGGCTAAATCAAAAACCTTGCGGATTTGAGAATCTGACTGATATTTTTGCTTTAATGCTTGTTCACTTTCTAAAGCTTTCTCTAGGGGGATATTGCGACCAAAAACTGGAGCTGGCAACATCTTGGCTAATTGATCAGCTTGCAAATACGACATTTTTAAAACCCGAGCCACATCTCTAACAGCATTTCTGGCAGCCATTGTGCCAAAAGTGACAATATTAGCTACTTGATCTTGACCATATTTACTGACCACATATTGAATAACTTCATCTCTACGACTATCCTCAATATCAATATCAATATCAGGCATGGCAATCCGCTGATCATTTAAAAATCTCTCAAAAAGTAAACCATATTTAAGGGGGTCAATGGTCGTAATTTGCAAAGCGAAAGATACTAGTGAACCAGCTGCTGAGCCTCGTCCTGGTCCAAAAAGTATCTTATTATCTCTGCCCCAGCGACAAAAATCCCAAACAATCAGAAAATAACTGGCATAATCCAGCTTCTTAATAACTTTTAATTCATACTCAGCTCGATCAATAACTTCTTGATCTAGGTTTTTCTTTAAATTGGTTTTCGTCATTTGACTGACTTCACTTTGAGTCAAACCAGCATAATGAATATTCAGGCCTTCAAAGACTAATTTTTCTAGATACTGATAAGCAGATAAGGAGTTGGGGGCTTGAAATTTGGGCAACAAAATTTGATCAAATTTGATATCAACTTGGCATTGATCGGCAATCTTTTTGGTATTTAAAATAGCTTGGGGGCAAATATTTTGCCAGCGCTCAATCATTTCTTGAGAAGAGCTCAAATATAAATCCCAGCCCTTTAGAGACATCCGTCGAGGATCATCAATGAAATGTTTGGTCTGAATGCATAGCAAAACTTCGTGAGCTTCAGCATCCTCAGGTTTTAAATAGTGGCTATCACCAGTCAGAACAACTTCTATGCCCAGCTTATCTGACAATTTAATAATTTGTTCATTAACAGTTTTTTGAATTGACTGAGTATGGCTATGATCTTGTATTTCTAAGTAGAATCTATCGCCAAAAACTGACTTATACCACTGAGCAATCTCTTCAGCTTCAGATAAACGATTAGCTTGGAGAGCCTGCCCAATCTCTCCACCTAAACAGCCAGATAAAACAATTAAGCCTTCTTGATATTGTTGTAATAAATCTTTATCTATCCGAGGCTTATAATAAAAACCTTCCAAGTATGAAATAGTTGAAAGTTTCATTAAATTCTTATAGCCTTGGTTATTTTGAGCTAATAAAATCAGATGAGTAAAATTATCCGCACCGCCAGTTCGACTCAAATGTGAATCTTTAGCTAAATAAGCTTCTAAACCAATGATTGGCTTAATGCCCTGTTCGGTGGCTTGTTGGTAAAATTCAATGGCTCCACTTAATGTCCCATGATCCGTCAAGGCTAAGGCTGTCATGCCAGATTCCTTGGCTTGTTGAACCAAATCGGGGATTTTAGATAAACCATCAAGCAAGCTGTAATGACTATGAACATGAAGATGAACAAAATCAGATTGCTTTAATTGATTGCTCTGGAGCTGTTTGGCTGATGCTTTGGTGGGCATGTTGATAAGAATCTGAAAAAACTATTTAATTTTTAGAATCATCTTTTGACTTTGATTGGTCGTCTGGAAAATAGCCAGCTATTTTCTTAAAAATACGAACAGCGGTTGGTGGCAATCTAATATGTCGAACAACTCGACTGACTTTGTCGACATCATCGACAATGCCCTCAACAGTCTCAACAATACCCCTAACAGTCTTTAAAATTTTCAACATCATTAAGGCAATAATGATATCTAAAATCAATAAAATAATGACAACAACTAATAGAACAATGCCTAGTAAAGTCTCTTCCATGCTATTTTTAAGTATAGCAAATTCTCGGCTATTTGATGACTATTTGTTTTTCAACAGAACTTGGATTAATTCAGCCACTTTTCGAGGATTGGCTTGGTTTTGACTAAGCTTCATAACTTGTCCGACCAAAAAACCAGAGGCTTTAGCATCTTGTTTAGCATCAGCAAAAGCTTGGGGATACTCTTGTATGATTTGATCTATCCAAGATTGAAGTTGAGTCTGATCAGTGATTTGAGTTTTGACTGACTGATTTAAGATATTAGTCAGAGAGATTTTTTCAACCAACAAATCGACTAAAACTTGCTTCACGGTTAAGTTACTAATCTCATCAGCTAGTCGCTTATTAATGATAATTTTTAAATTTTCAAAATTATTTAAGATATCTTTAACAACAATTTGATTTTGCTTTAATAAAGCTAATAAATCTCCTATCAACCACTTGACAAATAATTGGGCTTGATCAATATTCAAATCCTGATTTTTAGCAACGAGAAATTGAGCTAAATCTTGATTATCCAAAATAGTTTCCCAGTCTGAAAATGGTATTCGCCAATTATTTAAGGTTTGTCTGACTATCTGAGGCTTAATTGGTAAATTTTTCTCTACTTCTTGGACTTGATTGGAGTCAATTTTGATCGGAGGAATATCTGGATCAGGCATGTAACGATAATCTTGGGCATCTTCCTTTTGGCGTTGACTAAAGGTTGTCTTGGTCTGTTCATCAAAACCCCTCGTCTCTTGAATCACTGTCTGATTATCTTCAAGTAATTGTATTTGACGATTAATCTCAAATCTGACTGCCTGTTCAATAAATCTAAAGCTATTGAGATTTTTGATTTCTGTCCTGATACCTAGTTGATTAGCTGATTTACTGACTGAAACATTAACATCAAATCGAAGATTGCCAGCTGCTAAATTACCTTGGCAAACTCTGGCATAGGTCATTAATAAATATAATTCTTTGGCATATTGCTTGACTTGTTGGGAACTATGTAAATCTGGCTGGCTGACAATTTCCAAAAGTGGAGTACCAACTCTATTCAGATCAACTAAACTATAATCTTGTCCCTCAACATGAGTTAGTTTGCCAGCATCTGCCTCAAGATGAGCTTTTTGAATTCTGACAGAAAAAGATGTTTTGGCATCAGTCGGAATTTCAACTAGTCCGCCCTCAATTATTGGATAATGATGTTGAGAAATTTGATAGCCACTCGGCAGATCTGGATAAAAATAATGCTTACGATCAAAGCGAGTTTCAGAGGCAATCTTAGCTTTCAAAAATAGACCGGCAGCAATGGCTAAATCTAGAGCTTTTTGATTCACGACTGGCAGAGTGCCTGGTAAACCTAAACACAGAGGTCCAACAGCACTATTGGGTAACTGATCATCTGTTAATTGATTATTTATGGCAGTAAATAATTTAGTTTTAGTATCAAGCTGAACATGACATTCAACTCCAATGGTCGGCAAATAGTCATCAACAAAACAGTCATTTAATTGTTCAGATTTAAAATTCATCTCGGTAAAGCTCCAATATTTTTTAATCCTTTTTGAAAAGCTTCTAAAGTCTGTTTAGTTTCTTTGACAGACAGAGTAACATTCATTTCATGCACTAAACGATTTCTTAATTTGTGAGCCCGCCACAGAGATTGTGAATCAGACAAATGTTTTTGAGCCGAAACTAAGCGATCTTTCATGCTATCACCTTTATAACCAGCTTCTTTGAGGGCTTTATCTAGTAACTTATCTGCTTCAATAATGGCCAGAGGATAAGTTTGAGGTTGCTTTAAATGAATTTGAAGTCCTTGCCAAGCTTTCTGGTAATGAGATTTATTTAATCTTTGACTTCGATCCAATTTAGCTTTGCAAAGAGCTAAAATAAGCAAAATAACCCCAGCTAGGATAACTAATGAAATTTCTAGGATTGATAAATCTTCTAACATAGCTGATTAAAGAGTTCCTGGGCTAAATTTAAGTTAAAATTATCAGTCATTTGAGGAGTCATTAATTGTAAGCCTACTGGCAAGCCAGCAGTTTTTAAGGGCAAACTGATAGCTGGAATACCGACCAAGCTAGGGGCAACTGTCATTAAATCGGCTAAATACATTTGAACTGGATCATCAATTTTTGAACCCAATTTAAAAGCCACGGTCGGTGAAGTTGGACTCAACAAGGCTTCAACTTGCCTAAAGACTTGATCAAATTCTTGACATAATAAAGTTCTTAATTTTTGAGCTTTTTGATAATAAGCTTCATAATAACCCTGACTTAAAACATAGGTTCCCAGCATAATTCGCCTTTTATTCTCTGCCATAAAGCCATGGTGACGATTAAGTTTAATTAACTCCCCCCAATCATCATGTGATTGATGGACTCCATATCTTAAACCATCATACCGACTTAAATTACTGCTAACTTCAGCTGAGACTAAAACATAATAACAAGCTAGAGCTAGTTTAATATTTGGCAAAGAGACTTCTTTAATCTGCCAGCCATTAGTTCTTAAGTGATCTAAAGCTTCATTGAAGGTTTTTTGAACATCAGAATCTAAGTTTTGATTCAATTCCTTGATAACTCCCAGAGTCAAATTTTGATTAACTGTTTTAGGGCGAAAGTCTAAATTAGAACTATCTAAAGTTGTGGCATCTAAATTATCTCGACCAGCCATAATCTCTATTAATAATTTGGCATCTTGAGGAGTTTTAGTAAATGGAGCAACACAATCAGTGCTAGATGCCATAGCTACTAGACCATAGCGAGACAACAAACCATAAGTTGGCTTATAACCAACTACTCCGCAAAAACTAGCTGGTAAACGAACAGAACCACCTGTATCTGTTCCTAAGCTAAAATGACAGATGTCAGTTGCTAAAGCAGCTGCACTACCACCACTACTGCCGCCAGGTGTTCTCTGTGAATCATGGGGATTTTTAGTTGATTTATAATAACTATTCTCCGTGCTGGTACCATGAGCAAAAGCATCCAAATTAGTCTTGCCCAACAAAATAGCATCTTCATCTAATATTTTTTGCAAACAAGTTCCTGTGAAAGGAGCTTCAAAATTCTGAAGTATTGGAGCAGCCGCTGTAGTTTTACTGCCTTTGAGCAAAAAATTATCTTTAACAACAAAAATGCAACCAGTCAGTCGACCGATTGGGTGACCTTTATTCAATTTATCTTCAATCTGTAGAGCTTGAAAACGAGCTTGATTCTCATAAATTTCAATAAAAATATTTAAATCAGATTTGAGCTGAATTTGATTGATAGCTTCTTCAACTAGTTGACTAGGTTTGAGTTTTTGTTTTTTAACTTGTCTAACTAAATCTTCTAAACTTGATATCATTACTCTCTTAATGGGTAATTTTTGGTATGGCAAATTGCCTATCTATAAAATTGGGAGCATTCTTTTCTAAGTCTTTCAAATCTAAAGCCAAATTTGCATCAATCTCATCAATCCTAGTTATGTTAGTTAAATTAGTGACTTGTTCAGTTGCTTCCAGATGATTAACCGAAACAGCTTGGAGCTTATTACTAAAATCTAAAATAACCCCTAGTTCCCTTTGATAAATATCAATTTCTTGGGGACTTAATTTTAATTGAGCCAATTGAGCAATTTTCAATACTTGAGCTTTAGAGATCTGAGTCATATTTTGAAAACTTCATCGTTTTGTGAAATGAATAGTGGCAAAAACAATCCCTGATCCTAAAATAATTACCACTAAACCAACTATAGCAAGTTGCCCCCAATTATTGGATGATTCAATCTCTTGACTTGGAGGATTGGGTTGTTCTTCTGGTTTTACCTCATCTTCAATATTAGAAGCATCAATCGGAATACTGGAAGGAGGATTGTTGTGATCACCAGTAGAAAGACTGGATGATTCTTGCTCTACTTCTTGAGTTGTCTCTAAAGGTTGTTTCAAAGGAATAGTCTGATCTAACTGTCTTAAGCTGTCTAAATCTTCTTGTGTGATGGGTTGCTCTGAATCTTCAGAGCCATGAGCATAATAAATTTCGCTGTTTGAAAAAACTGATTGGCTAGTCATAAATTGTAATAAAATGAATAGCCCTGTCATTATGCCCGAGACAATAATAAGTCTAGAAATCTTCGCTACAAAATAAGGCTTCAGAAACATGCTATTTATTATATGTTAAATGATTTAAAAAAATTATAGAATTTATGAAGCAAATGCACCTTGATAAAGTTTATTTCATCTAACATATTGATGTGCAATCTATTGTATCTAGCATCTGCCTAAATATAATTAATATTACCCAAAATAACCTCTCAAATTCCTAGAATTAGCCCAAAATTTCAAGTTTTGTTTTTATTTATGATATAAAATGAGATAAATCTATCTAAATCTGCTAAATATAATTAATATTGCCCAAAATAACCTCTCAAATTCCTAGAATTAGCCCAAAATTTCAAGTTTTGTTTTTATTTATGATATAAAATGAGATAAATCTAACCTTTGGTTTCTGTTATTTAACGGGATAACCGAGCTAATTTGACAAAATCCATTTGTTCGACTCTGATTAATCATGAAATGGTTGCAGATTCAAGAACAAAATTATTTCCTAATTATTAACAGACTTTATAGCTCAAGTAACTTTACTTGCATATTCCTCAAATATTCAAAATTATTGTATAATATTATATAATAATCAGTAAATGGTTAATTGATGGTAAAACTATGGAATCTAAAAAAGGCTTGTATGTAGGTTGTGGGCTGACTTATGCTCCCGAAAGCTTCAAAGAAAATGTCGCCAGTGTCAAAGAGACTCTGAGAGAAAGAAACTATGATGTTTTAGAATTTACAGGAGAACAAATAGCAACACCATCAGAAGTCTACATCCAAGACATACAAAACTGCGTTAAAACTTGTGAAGTTATGTTGGCTATTGTGGATTACCCCAGCCTTGGTTTGGGTTGGGAAATGGCTGTAGCTAATACATTAAAAACTCCCACTCTAGCCATTGCTCAAGTCAATACCACAGTCAGTCGACTAGTGTTGGGAGCAGCGGAGATTATACCCTCCTTTTATTTCCAAAGATATGAAGTATTCCAAGACATACCTGACCAGCTGGATTACTTTTTAAAAGACTCCAACAAAATAATCGCCACCAGTCGGAATACCACTGCGGTAGAAGCTACGTAATCATTTTCATAATCATGCGATCATAAATCCGCTCGCCAAATAGTTGGCACGTCAATATGAATTGGCGAGCAAACCTACACTGCAACATAGCGAGGTTTAGATTTATTTATGGCAATTACCTTTTTAATAAGACTTGTAATTACTGATGGTGGTGAGCCTCTAAATTTGCCTTTGGTAGTCATCTCCTGGGTGACCTTCATCATTCTGCCAACTCCCTTGTATGCTGTCTTGTCTTTGATTTTGTTGAGCGAGGCTGCTACTGGTTCACCAAAATTAGTCTTAATGCCTTCCGGCTCAATAATAACTACTTGGATTTAAATTCTGCAACTTCAAGTCGCAAGCAATCTGACCAACCTTCTAAAGCGTGCTTTGTGGCGTGATACTAGGCACCAAATGGCGTATATATCTTACCGCTCATCGAAGAAACATTAATAATCAGACTCAGCCTGCTTTTTAATAAACTGCCGACTGACGATAAATTAGAGTTTTGAACACCCTAAAATCCAATTTTTACAGACATAAAACAGATGCTATTTGTCATAATTGTAACTATGTCTTTGAGATACAGATTATATAAAAAAACAATTTGTTATATGTCTTTAGCCAATCAAAAAGCTCCCTATGAAAGGAGCTTTATTGATACCTAGAGCTAAATCCTAGTTATTTGTATTCGTAGCTATAAATCTTCCAAATACCCGAAGCATAGGCTGGATAATCACTAGTACCATCAGCATAAGTATTGCAACCTCCATTGTCTATGGCTATTTCTGCAGTTTGCTTCCTAGCATGGCCATATTTGTACTTATCAGAATGTTCATGTTTAATTGAGCCAGCTTTAATAGTGATATTTGAGCTGTGTGGGGCAACACTACTTACATCGCCTTGTGTCATACCAACATAGCAACGGTAAACAACTGGAGTAGTATCAATGTCTATACATGTTCGCTGTGGTATTTCTGCCATATCATATGAGATAGTAGGGAATTTCCAAGCACAAATCATATAATAACCATCTCTTACATCATCATTGCTTACCGTATGATAGTTATAGTTTAGATGTTTGACTTCAGTAGGCTTTACGCCATTGTTAATATCATCTTGAGTTAAGTGATAGTGAAATACTAAATCAAAGTTTAGTTGTAAACTAAAAACGGTTTGCCATTCAGTAGCTACTCGCCTAGTTTTACCAAAAGGCACACAAATTACTTTTGAGCTTGGGCTATTTTGAGTTTTATAAGCTCTAGGGTTAATCTCAATATAATGTCCGTCATAAGCTTCATTCAAGCCAGTCAGCCTGAGGGTATTGGTAACATATATCCCTGAGCCAGCGGGTAAAGAACTGGATTTATAAAGAATTATTGGTATTGTATTCTGAAAACTAATGCTCTCTATCTTATATTTAGTATGACAATTACCACCACTTTTAGAGTAGTTTTTAACTCTAACTACATCTCGGGCAGAGCCATTAATAGCTGCTATTCTAACGGAGTTATCTCTACCATGCCTGACTAGTGTCATATTACTAGCATCTACATTTTTGTATCGCCAATATCTATCTACTTCTTGTACGCCTGTTTTAGTTTGAGCGTTTGCAGTATTA
>JAPOWB010000008.1 GCA_026707815.1 Candidatus Saccharimonadota bacterium | reverse complement strand
TCTCTCAAACTAAATAATAGCTATTAATCTGTCTAATAAAAAGAAACTTGACAAATAGATTTGAAGCATATCTTAGGGATTACATTTTAGATCATGTAAAAGAGCTTAATTTCAAATACATGATAGATAGAATTAAAGATAATAAAGTAAGATCTGAGTTTAATGCAATTAACTACAATTATCGCACCATAAAGCCTGATGGTGGCATTATCATATTAAGGCACAGATTAAAGAAAAGACCTGATAAAATTGTATTAATCAGTGAAATAAAAAGACAAGGCACAAATGATGCTCGCATTAAAGAGGGTAAGGATCTGCAAGCTGAGGGTAATGCCATAGAAAGATTTGGTAAAAACTTAACTGGCATCAGAGCCATGTTTAATCATGAAAAAATAACCCCATTTGTTTTATTTGCTTGGGGGTGTGATTTCTCTGATAATGAAAAACTAAATGTATCTAGACTAAGCATGATGAATGAGTTTTATAGTTTAAATCGCATTTATGTTCATAAGATAGATGGCAACGCTAATAATAATTTTTATGCACCTATTACCATGTATCATAGAAACGATATGTGGACTGAACAAGAAATGCTACCTATATTAAAGGAAGTAGCAGAGACATCTATCAGATATTATTTATTTTAGTGTTATTTGCTACCTAAGTCCCCAAATATGAATATGATGCTGATGGTAATGAGATTAAATATGAACGCTATGATGCTGATGATAATTTAAGGGGATATAATAAGTCTGAATATGATGCTGATGGTAATAGAGTTAAATTTGAATACTATGGTGCTGATGGTAATCTTATTCAGCAAGACCACTATGATGCTGATGGTAATGTGATTAAAAGAGAAAACTATGACGCTGATGGTAATTCAAAGGGATATGAGAAGTATGAATATGATGCTGATGGTAATCAGATTAAATCAGAATGGTTTGATGGTGATGGCAAGTTGATAAATACTAGGTATTACCACTAATTAATTTTTACCCCTTAAAAGTATATAACCTGATAACCCCCTTTAATTAGGGGGTTTTTATTCTGATTATCTACAAGAATTAAAGAGTGATTTGCTAATTAAATTATCTAAAGCTAAACAAGGTAAATTTATGTCAAGTTTCTTTTTATTAGACAGATTAATAGCTATTATTTAGTTTGAGAGATTTTGTAGATAATAGGCATAGGGGGTGGTTTTAAGAGTAGTGTGGAGACGATAATGATTGTAGTAGTTAACATAAGACATAATAGTTTCATAGATTTGACCTAAGTCAGTTGAGGTTAGTTTAACCTCACGTTTGAAGTTAGAAAACCAAACAGAAATTTTAACTCATAAAACTAATAGTGAAAGAATGACTGATAAATTAAATTTGCTGGTTATACCCCTATTAATTTCGGGGCTTTCCATTGGTAAATATAAATTTTGTGCGAGATATAAAGTTAATTCCAGCTTATTATTTGACCATCTTTTGCATTTGAACATCAAACAGCTCTAATTGACTTTCTTCTGTATCCCTAGAGGAAATATCACTATCTGTCAAATCAATTAAAATTTGTTGAGCTAAGCATTGAGACAAATTTACAGGTACAGCATTGCCAATCATTTTATAGCCATTGTTGATTTTATTGTATTGCAAGATAAAATCATCGGGAAAGGTTTGAATTCTAGCACATTCTCTAACTGATAATCGCCGATATTTTTTTAATTGTTGTTCGTCAAACATTCGTTGATTAGCAGATGCTAATTTCATTTTAGGAGCCTGAGGGTGGAGAGGTATGTGTCGACCATTGGCTTGAATGGTAAAAGATGGCTCATGCCATTGCCTGACTCTATTTCTAGACATGTATCTAGAGGAAAAAGTGCTATCTAGATAATGATGGTTTTGAGTTTGTAAATCTTCATTTATGACAGTCGTATTTAAAATCTTAGTTGGTTTAATCTTTCTAAGATCCCAAATTGCCTCTTTCATATTTGTTTTATATTTACTAGGTTTTGGAAATTGAAATCGTCTATTTAAACTTCGATGATAACCAACTATAAATACCCGCAGACGATCTTGGGGGACATTAAAATCGGAGGCATTGAGAAGCTTGATTGATAATTGATAGCCGGCATCAGAAAATTTAGTGATAATATTACCCAAAGCCGATGCATGTCTTTTATGCAATATTCCTGCCACATTTTCAGCGATGAAGAATTTAGGCTGTTTAGCTTTTAATATTCTTATATATTCATAGAATAATTTACCTCTATTATCATTGATACCCCTCCGACTTCCAGCTTCAGACCAACTTTGACAAGGCGGACCGCCTATAAGACCTTCAGCAGAAGGAATTTGACTAGATTTAATGTCAGTAATGCTCCTAGTATCTAAGTTGACTGTAGGAAAATTAATTCTGATGGTATCCCAAATTGTTTTATCAAATTCGTTTGCCCAAATGATGTCAAATCCAGCTTGTTTAAAGCCTAAGTCCAGTCCTCCACAACCAGTAAATAAGGATACTATTTTCATCAGTCTTTATTCCCAACAATATTTAAATGATTTTTGAATAATTTTTTAGGAGATTTCAGAAGTTGAATATCAAATTTTAAAGATGGTTCAACCTTTGAACTAGCATTATGAATTCTAAAAGATAGTTCCCAGCCATAATTCAATTTTACTGTCACTGTTGTTTGACTATTAGGCTTAAATCTAATATCTAAAATTTTGGTTGGCAATTTGATCGCAGGAATTATGTATAGAGGGTTCTGATTTTTGAAGGATAAATTTAGAGTTTGATTGAAATTATAGGCTTGGATTTCAATTTGATTTTTTAATTTAATAACTTTATAAAAGTCTTTTTTACCAATTAAGTATTTTATTAGATTCTGTGATACTTTCAAGGAATTTACATCATGGAGTCTACCTAATTCAGACCGAAAGGCTACTAGTAAAGGCTTGTATATTGACGAATGGTGATTATCTAGTTCTTTCCATTTTCTGGTATTATTGGTTAATCTTTTAATCTCTTCTAATTGCTGAAAAATGGGCTTAATATCATTTAAATATTGCTGAGAAACATTTATACCTAGCCATTTTTGTCCAAAATCAATGCTATATGATAAACGTGAATGTTTAATGGCTCTGTGATTATTTTTAACAGAGATACCTATTTCCCAATCTTGCAGAGATCTAATAATTAGAATATCTCTTGCATCCCCCAATTCACCTCTGGAGTCTTGGGCTATTTCTAGTTGCAAACAATCGCTGTTATTTAGATGATTGTTTAACCGAGGCTCAATATCTATAAAGAAATTAACAGCAAAACTTGCTGTCAACAAATAATCACTCCGTCTATCGGTTGAAAGAAAGCCAAAGCATTCTTTAGCAATCCTAAAAGATGAGTTTTTGATAATTTTAACCGTAGTGGTTTGCTTGAGTTTTCCATAGAATTGTATTAGTAAAGCGTATTCAAATGATTTGCCTGATATCATTTGCGGAGATTTTAATGAACGCATATCCAATTGATTCTATATCTAAGTAAAGTATATCTATTTTGGTTATGATATATCAAATAGTTTTCATGGGATCAGAATTGCTTGCTACCCATTATGTAGTGGGTTAGTTCAAATTCTCATAGTTTATGCAGTAATCAAAACTAGTCGTCTGGAGAAATTAAACATAATGCATAAATTAGTTAACATTAAAGATTATCTTTTCTGTCTACTTGCAAGTTGACAGCACCAAGGGACTTCTGTACTACTCTAAGTAGACAGAACTTGATGCCTTAAGGTCATGGATAAATTGATCAATTATTTAAATAATCAAATTCAAAACAACCATTTGGTTTATGAAATTAGTCAAAAAAATATTTTGCTAGAAATATGAAAGTTGTCTTGCAAAAATACATCAATGATTTCATTCATGATAATTCAAACCGCCGGTGGGTAATTATGCCGGGACTAAGAGAAGTTGGGAAAACTACTTTAATGGCTCAGATTTATCAAGATCTTTGCTCCAAATTCTCGAATCAAGAATTGCATATGGCATATATATCCGTTGATGTTTTAAAAACGCTGAATTTCAATTTGTTGGATGTTATTGAAGCCTATGAGCGTATTTTGGGGGCACAATTATTCCAAATAGATAAGCCAATATTTTTATTTATAGACGAAATCCAAATGGAATCTGATTGGGCTTTAAAATTAAAAACCATTCATGATCAAAACTCTAATTTATTTATTTTATGTACGGGTTCAGCGTCGACATACTTGCAACTGGATGCCCATACGGCTGGTCGTCGAGCTTCTATAGAACGATTATATCCTTTAAATTTTACTGAATATCAGATGATAGCTTATAACAAGCTGCCTATTAAGGGCTTGAAAGATAAATTACTTACCAGTATTTACTATGCCCAATCAACTGAACAAGTTTATCAAAAATTAAAAGATTTAGAACCTCTGTATCATAGAGCTTGGCAACGATATGATCTTAATAATATTTACACATATATGACAGAAGGGACAATGCCTTTTGCTATTAATCTTGCCAAATACAAATTTCAACAAGCAGTTTTGGATAATATTGACAAGGTTTTGGTTGATGATTTGGTGACTGACAAGCGTTTTAATTTTAATCACCGCTCGATTTCTAAAATCAGGAGATTAATTTATTTTTTAGCTGATAGCAGTTCAACCCCCAGTCTGCGGACTTTAAGCAGTAATCTAGAGGTGCCAACGGCCTTAGTTTCCGATATGTTGGAAGCTTTGGTTGTGGCTGAAGTTTTAATTCGAATTCCAGCCTATGGCAGGAATTCTATTAATATTAAAGCTCCTGCTCGTTATCAGTTTATGAGTTCAGCTATTAGAGATGCTTATAGTAGTTTATCGAGCAAATCATCCACCACTATTACTCGACAAGGCAATCTCTTGGAAGATATTGCTGGTCTACATTACTATAGGGAATTTATTAGCAAAAGAAAGGCTTCTTTAACCTATCTTTATACTAAGAAAGATTTGGGTTACTGTGATTTTATTTTGAAGATTCTCAATAACCATCAAATTGCTCTAGAGTTTGGTTTGGGGCAAAAAGACATTCATCAAGTAAGAACCACTATGAAAAATATGAAATGTGATTATGGCGTTATGTTTTCTAGATCACCTCTACAGCTATACGAGGCAGAGAATATCATTAATATTCCTCTACCATACTTCTTTTTAGTGTAATCTTTGATGGAGCTCTATATATTCTGTCGCCCTCTTGCAGTGATTAGCAATCACAAATAACTCATTATTGAGATGGTTGCTTTAATCTTTCTTTCTGAGCTTTATTTTTAGAGTGATAATGCTGATGAATATTTTTCAATTGTAAATCTGTCGTATGGGTATATATTTGAGTTGTGGCAATATTGGCATGCCCCAACATGACTTGGATGCTTCTCAAATCTGCCCCATTACTTAATAAATTGGTAGCAAAGCTGTGTCTTAAGGTATGGGGAGTAACTTTCTTGGTGATGCCGGCTTGCAGAGCTAATTTTTGGATTATTCTCTGAATGCTTCTGGGGGTTAATCTTAAGTAATTGCCATCTTGTTGAACATCTTTCTGTTTATTAGCTGAAGTATTAATAAAAAGAGCAGAAGCGTTATCAGTTCTTTGATTTAAGTATTTCTGTAAATGATCAGCCGCTTCATCAGTGATGAAGACTAGACGATCTTTCTGGCCTTTACCTCTAACGACGAATTCTCTGTTTTTTAGATTAATGTGATCCTTATTTAAATTAGTCAGCTCAGAAACTCTCAGACCACTACTGAAGAGCAATTCTAAAATAGCTCGATTTCTTAAAGAATTCAGATTATTAGAAGAACAAACTTCCATCAACCTATCTATTTCTTCCAATGTCAAGAAGCTAACGGCTTGACGTTTGACATTGGCTAGTTCAATTTGACCATAGTTTAAGACCTGCAAATTTCTCTTAGAGGCATATTTTAAGAGATTCCTCAGAGCAATTAGATGATAATTTTGAGTTATCTTAGATAGCTGGGCTTGTTTAAGACCACCCAAGCGATTCAGCCATAATCTCCATTGTCTGATTAGCTCTAAGTCGATATCTTCCAGTTTTAAATCATCGCCAGCAAAATCAAGCAATCTTTTTAAATAAGCATCATAATTGGCAATGGTTTTTTGAGAGAGATTTTTCTCTATCTCTAAATATTCAAGGTAATCAACAATTGCTTGACGGAAAAGCATGGCTTTCTTTACCAATTGAGAGCTTTAATAGCAAAACTATCTCGTTCGTACATCCATTCATCCCAAGGTGGCAGAGATGGTAAACCAATATAATATTCAGGCAGTAAGTTAATTTCTTCTCCAGCCATATTGTTGGGCGTATCCCCCTCAGAGCCAAAACCACAGTATTTCGTTGAATCTCCAGTTGGGCGTCTAAAGTGGCTTGAAACTTCCAAGCAGTCAACGGCTTGGGTGGTACCAACATCATTGCCAGTGACTCCGGCAAATCGTCCTAAGTGGAGATTTTGAGCAATTAAAGCTCCGTTAACAACCAGCTTCTTATTACAGGCATAATAGTGATTATCCCGACCTAAGCCCTCTGGATCACAAGTCCAGATTCGACCAGTGTCATCATCGTTATGAGATTCTGGGTAGGCGACTAAGATGGCGTCAATATTTGTAACGGATGGATCGATATATATATTACCTTTGGCGATAATGAAGATGTAGCCAATCTGAACCGGGTGCGTCCAAGGCAGATTGTCATTGTTATTGTAGATATTGTCCTTAATCCAAACATCGCCATTGACATAGAGGGTAGTTTTGAGATTCAGACTACTGGCGGAATTGTTTCGGATGATCAAGTCGCCGTTATATTTGTATTTTCCGCCGCCAACATCATAGGTATGGAGACGACTTCTTTGATCAGATAGGTATAAGGTATCGCCAAGCAACCAATTACTACGTAGAGATGGAACTTTGTCGACTTTTCGCCAATAATTGGCAATGCAGGTTTCTTGCTTACCATAATGTCCGCCATATTTTAAGGTGGGATTAGTATTACCCAAGGTCAATCCAGAAGGAGCTTTAGGTGAGGGATCGAATTTAGATTGTCTTTGGGAGGCTGAATAGAAACCATCAATTTGATTAGTCACTTGTAAGCTGTATTCTGTCGATGATCCAGTAATATCTCCATGAGTATTCCCATCGCCATCTATGTCTTCAATGGGGTTGGGATTAGTATGACCTAAGATATAACCTTTGACTTGGCTGAAGTCTAGGTTGGGGCAATTACGACCCTCAGAAGGGTTAAAACGCCCGCCAATGATTAAGGAGCTGTAAAAAACTTTGACGTAAGGTCTAATCACCGGTCGGTAAATACCGACACAGTGGTTGGAAAATGCAGGTTCAATTGGTGGAGTATCATTAGATTCTTCAGTAATAATTCTTTCTGTATTAGAAGTGGCTGTTCCTGGGGCTTGGCCAGTCTTTTCAAACCAAGACCTATGATTGAGGCCATTATTATTACCAGCTACATCTCGGTATTTGGTCGACCAAGTTTCAACTCCCATACTGGTTTGAACTTTCCATTCATAATAATGTTGACCGAGTTGACTGGGGTGAGCGAAATGTCGCCCCAAACGAGCTTGACCAGCAGAGGTAAATTCAATATTGACTGAACTGTTAGCGGGGATTATTTGTCCTTCAGCTTGATTTGATCCTATGACTTCTTCAGAATTATTAGATGTGAATCTACTTGCCCCGACTTTAGGTGTAACTAAGAGTTCAACTTTATCTATGCGCATTGGAGCTTTATTGGGGTTTTTGAGTGTTACTCCTAAAGTATTGCCTCCACCGGCACCGAGTTCATAAATTTTCCAAAGAGTCACCTCACAATTAGGCGGATCTGCCCAGACATAAGTCGGTTTTTCTAGTTTAGGGCTAGTTAGAGTAGGATTGTTATTAAAACAACTGGTCTGTTCTATTTCTTTACCCTTCCATGGACCTAGATTATCGCCAGTCCAAGGAGATCTTCGAGCATCAGATCTCCAAGTCGGTATCCAAGTTACCTGATAAGAACCTGGGTAATTAATGGTGGTCGGTTTTTCCTTTATAAAATCTCTGTCACTTTTTTGGATTTGTTTCTGAGTGGCATCTATTTGACCTGTGGGTATTTGGCGGGCAGCACCAGTGCTGTTGCCCCCAATATTCTTATAAGGATCATCTCTTATAACACTGTATTTAGGTAGACCCAGAATATGGAAGTGTCTATTGCGATTGATATATTCTAGTTTTGATCTCGGTTCCTGTTCACCAACATCAAAGACTTCGTGAGATCTACGCCCGGAAGCTGAATTTTCTGTATTAGCACTGAAGTGTCTGCTAGTTACTGGAGGGTCACGCATATCCCAAGTATTGCAATCTGGTACTTGAACTATAAGTGTTCTACTGCAAGCTCCCCAAGTCCCCCTAGCTTCCAATGTTCCACCGGGGTGACTTTTTGGAGCAGTCCGAGTCCGCCAGCTAGAAAAATCTCCGGCATGCCCCGGATTAGGCGCCCAAGTTTCCCAACTGTAGGAAATTCTTTGGCTAATTGTTAAATCCCAAGTCCCACCTGAAGCTGCCAGATCTTCTAGTGCCCCCCAGCCATAAAGTCTAATCTCATCACCACTGGCATTCTCACCATCATTATCGTAGCTCCAAATTTGTGATTCACTGCCTCCATTGACTATACGAAATCTTTGTGATTCATTGAATTTTATTCGTCTAGAACTAGTTATTGGCTCTTTGAGTTCGTATAGAGAAAAGTATATTTTTAAATCATAAATAGTTCTTTCAAAGTTTACTCTAGAAGATGATTGAAAACCCGATAATGTAACGTCCGGCTGATTACCTGGGCTACTTATTATTTGGTCTGGAGCTGTAAATTGAATATTAATACCAACCGGTACTTGGTTAGTTGTTGAACTGCCGACATTATCTTGAGTCAAAATTGTATATGTGTCTACATCATGGTTATTTAAATTGATAGCCTCCATCATATTATCTATGTCAGCTTGAGTTAAGGCTCTCATTTGACTCCATAGTATTTGGGCATGCCCCGGTGAGCCAGGGGTTGCTGTTAGATAGGAAAAAGAATGAGATGCACCACAAGACCGCCATCTAGTGCAAGTTCGTGGATTTTCTTCAGTCCCGCATGGATAAGTCCCAGCAGAACATGAATGATGCCCAGCTGAACGAACGACATTCCGAGAAGCTCCTTGAATATTATAGGAATGATTATAAGCTTCTGATGCTGAGGATACAGGATGTGAGGAACCCGGCTCCAACTTGAATTTAAAAGTCTCTCCAGCACTTGGACTACACTCACCAGGCTCCTTATCGCAAACAGGTTGGTCTGGCTTGTCGGTGTTTTTAGGCCAATTCTCAATACGCTGTCTATACGTAGCATAGCCATTTTTATAATCGATAGTCATGGGCGTAGTTATATTTCCAGTAGACGAGTTGATAGTGACCAATGTTCTATAGTCTACATCTCGTAATGTCAAAGCATCTGTCAGAGGTGCGCCAAAAGCATCCAAGATCATCCCAAATCCTAGGTCAAATGTGGAATCGACCTGTTCTATCTTTGGATTTGTATATCTTGTATTAGGTGAATCTTTTACAAAGGGGTTAATCTCTACAGAGCTGCTTGTTTGGTTGGATGGCAAATTAAGAATATTAATATAAATATGACATAAGTCATCAGCGTAAACTTCAGCTCTTAGTCCACAGTATTGATCGGGAACTTGTTGAATTGGGATCTCGCTAATGGTCGGAGTATTAGTATCACCATCCCAGAAATGGAAGTTGTCACTACTATCTTTATGTCCAATGACAAAGGCTTTTAATTGCTTTAATTTCTGATAAATATTTTGACTGCTATGACCCGGCTGACTAATTAAAGAGCCACTAGAATCCTTGATGGAAGTTACTTCATATAAGTCAATCATAAATCGATCAACTGGATTAGTGACAGTTATGTCGTCGACATTAAAACCTTGAGCAGGGGCATCAACTTGTTTGTGCAGACCATTATTTAAAAGGTTGGCCGAGGATTCAATAATGCCTGTAGTACTTGGTCTAAGCTTTTGAATAGAATAAGTTTTAATGTGATTATTTATCTTAGCCTGATCTTGAATTTGTTTAGCTTGGCTTTCATTGTACGCCAAAACTACTTGGAGTTTGGCATTCGGTTGAGCCTCCCATTTCAAAGAGTGCATATACAGATAACAATTATTAGTCATTCTAATTTCGCCAGTCACATCTACATCGCCAGCACATCTTAGAGCAACATCTTTTAGGGTTTGACCTGGTGGTAGCTCCCAAGTGCTTTCGAAAATATCTTTTTTAGAATGGGAATAATTTTCAGATGTGCTAGTAAACCAGATAGTTCTGTCTGAATTGGGGGTTCTTTCATAACCTCTAACCCAAAAGACAAAATCTGTCAGTGTGTATGTATTATTTTGGATACCTCTTAGAATGCTTGGAGCTTTTTTAAGATCTATAATAAGTCGACCATCATGTTCTGGTTTTTCTAAATCAGCTGAGGTTAAGCTTAGAGCTTTCGGCAGTGGATTAGAATACCAATATTGTACAGATTCCCCACCATCTTCTAATCGCTGGTAGAATACTTTCTTATTAGTACCGCCAACCGGAAACTTATATGGTTCAGATGTGTTTTTGCCTTTAATGGTTAATTTTGGATGCTTATTATTTGGATTGGAGGATGTCCACATCAACTCAGATACATATATAACACAATCGGCAGTTATACTTACTGTTAGTTTTCTATATTTTTCCAAACATTTATCAATCTGATTTTTGATTTTGTTAATATTGCCATTATCACTATGCCAAGGCAGTGTTTCGGCAATTACCTTGTTTATATTGTTTTCAGTGTCTACATGCCTTATCTCAAATTCATAAGCTTTAAGCTTATCTCTTAAAGCTCTGAGATGTTTCGGAGAATTAGTGATATCAACAATGAAATGATCTTTATGGCTGGCTGCATTGACGGCCGGAGGCGGAGGATTTAACAATTGGCTGGGACTGGCGTTAGTCAGAGGATCACCAGTTGCCGGCAGAGGATTTGCAACGGATTGCAATAATACACCATTGTTATTACCCCATTTCTTGATAGTCAGTCTTAGCTCAGGATTGGGGGGAGTTAAATTAGTATCCACAAACTTCAGATGAGTAAAATATATGAGGCACTTGTATGCGCCATCACTTTCTGGACCTAGCGTCATATTTATCGCTCCTATTAAGGGCTTTGGATCATTGTATATAACACTACAAGATGCATAATTTCTCCGTGGAATTGTAAATTGCAATGTATATGGAGGACTAGTATCGGCTTTTTTTAGCCACTCTTGAACGTCTGTAAGAGGTATATATCGATGGTTTTGATATATTGTATATAGGCCAGTATTGTTCAAGCCACCGGGCCACTCAAACGTCTGCAGAAACGTACTCGTTTTGTTATTGCTGTCACTTGCAGTAATTTCTATACTGCCCGTCCCATATTTATGAATTGCGGATTTGTATCCAGAATCATCATCAAAAAGGTAAACTTGGTCAACATGCCTATTTTCTAATCTACACTTAAATTGATATTCACTATCTGAGCTGTCATACCATCCTAATACAGTTCTGCCAAAAACTGCGTCTCCTTCAGTCCCTTCTGGACGACCAGGATATTGAGGATCTGGATGAGAAGCAATGGAAGGATCATTATATAGCTTCCTTTTTGTATCTATAGTGGCTTCACAGTCTTCACATTCAACGGTGTAATGAAAGTATGATAATCCATTTTTGTCAGAATATTCGAGTGATATATGATACCCTTGTTCTACCTCCCATGACCCATTGGTATTTAGCCACCCACCCCACCCCTTTTCCATATGCTTAGGTGAACTTGGGCATGCATTGAGTTTTTCAAATTTAAGGACGTCTTCAGAATCGTATATATTAAGCCGTATATTTTTCTCCTTCCAGCCGCCTCGGCTGGGTTGGTATCTTCCACCTGACAAGGGGGTTGCTTCACCATCATCCACTAAGTGGTCGATGTTTAACTCTGTTGTTATATTCCTGCAATATATCTTAAATGTAGCCGGTGAGCTTGTAACATGGGTAATTTCGAAAATTTGTATAGGGTGATGAACAGCAGTATAGTCGTATTTTACATTATCTAAATGACTTCTTTCCGGGATTGCCGGGATTGATGAGCTTATTTCGTCACGCACATGATCAGATAGCATTAAAGGACATTTTTCAGGGTTTGGCAATATACAATTACTTCCAGATGCAACACCGTCCCACCAATTACTAGCATGAACAATATTATTGAAGTTCAGATAGAAGATAGCTATAAAAAAAATATTGCCGAAGATTGTTGCAATAATCAATAAAGCACTTTTCAGATTCAGATGGTATCTTTTAATTGATTGCAGTTTCTGAGTTTTAAGCATTTTTGAATTTTAGTTGTTGATTTAATTATTCAATCTACATCTACTCAGTTCTCCATCTAGTTTTGAATTATGAGAATATGAGCTAAATAAAGTTCGTTCGCAAATTAGATGCAACTGATAAGCTCATTTTATCATTGATAACAGATGATAACAGATGATATAAAGTAAAATACAACAAGAATATAAATGATTTGTTGTTAAATTTGCACTGCTATAGATTTAAATCTAGGATTCTTAGAGTTGTTTATTTAACAAATAATATGCTTCTTGATAAAACACAACGTATTTCGACTGAGATTCGGGCATTTTTAAGTTCATATATTAGAAAACTGTTTGTGCTGACGCATAGTTTTCTGTTTATTGAAAATCTTAAGAAAGTTATCATGCTCAAGGATTTTTGTTTTTATATAATGTACATATCTATGGATTTTTCAACGGTTGAAAATTATATTTTATCCCTGCCTCAAATTAAGCAAGATTATTCGCTTGGATTACCCTTGAAAGCGTATGCAGTGCAGCCTTCCGCTTTCAAGTCAGTAGCAACATTATTTGCTTTGTTGAGAGAGCATAATGGTTTAATGCATTTAAGTCTAAAATGTGATTCTTTATTGTCCAAAATTCTGAGAGAAAAATATGAGTCAGTTTTCCCAGGTCATAATCTACCTAAAAAATATTGGAATACCATTATTTTAAGTGGTCAATTAAATTGGCAAGAAATCAAAGATTTAATTGACCATAGTTATAATTTTGTCAGCCAAAAGCAGAAGTAAACTTCTATTCAAATTTGATTTATAATTGAATTTAAATGGATAGAGATTTAGTTTCAGATATTAAAGCTCGTCTAACTGTCGAGGAGGTTATTGGCAGTTATATCACCCTAAAAAGAACTGGTAGTTCTTATAAGGCTTTGAGTCCCTTCAAAGAAGAAAAGACTCCCAGTCTGATTGTCACTCCCAGCAAAGAAATCTGGAAAGATTTTAGTTCCGGCAAAGGTGGAGATTTATTTAAATTTGTCATGGAGTATGAGGGGGTGGAATTTAGACAAGCCTTAGAAATTTTAGCTTTAAAAGCTGGTTTAGAGATGAGCCAATATCAATCTAATCCGAGGGTCAAAAAAAGACAGGATTTGAGAAAGATGGCTCTAAAGATTTTGGAAGCAGCAACTAAGTTTTATCAAGTGCAGCTAAAAAGCTCTCCATTAGCTCAAGCCTATTTAAAGAAGAGGGGCTTGAAATTCCAGGTTATTGAAGATTTTCGATTAGGTTATGCTCCAGCTTCTTGGGAGGCTTTGTTGAAGTATTTTGAAAAATTAAAAATCACCCCAAAGCAAGGAGCTGTGACTGGTCTGATTAAAAAACGCCCAATTCCAGCTTGGCTGATAGAAAAAAACCAATCTAAAGAGACAGAACGTTTTGGGGATTTCTTTGCTGATAGGTTAATGATTCCCTTAAGCGATGGTAATGGTCAAGTCGTTGGTTTTACTGGTCGTCTTTTAAAAGATAAGACTGGAATCGCCAAATACATTAATACTGCTCAGACTGTGTTATATAACAAGTCCAAACATGTCTTTGGCTATTTTCAGGCTAAGGATTATATTAGGCAAGCTGGTTGCAGTATTGTTGTTGAGGGTAATCTAGATGTTGTCAGCTGTCATCAGGCAGGCTTTAAACAGGTGATTGCTTGTGGAGGAACAGCGTTAACTGTTGATCATTTGCAAATAATTGGTCGATTAACTAATGACATACGTCTAGCCTTTGATGGTGATGAGGCGGGGATTTCTGCTATGGAGAGAAGCCTAATATCAGCTTCTCAAGCTAAAGTTAATCTGTCTATTATCAGTCTACCTTCAGGCTATGACCCAGATGATTTAGTCAGACATAATCTATCTCTTTGGGAGAGTTTAGTCTCTAAACCTCAACCAGCCTTGGATTGGCTATATGACAAATATAAGTCTCGTTTGGATTTATCTACTGCTGAGGGAAAGAAGCATTTGACAGATGTAATGCTAGGAGTCATTAATCAACTTCAAGATGAAGTTGAGCAGGATCATTATCTTCAGAAATTAGTTAAGGAAGTTGGTATTTCTCGAACTTCTTTAGATAAAAAGCTAGCAAAAATTGGACAAGTAGATTTGAAATCACCCCCTAGCGGGTTAAACCCCAATAATCCCCAGCCTGCATCAGATGTTCTAGCCATTACTGGCGATAAGCAGACATTAACAAATAAAGTCTATCTATTAATAGGCTTATTATTATTCGAACCTTCTTTAAGAAGGGTTGATAAAGAAGAGGATAAGAGAATCAAGAGGATTTTAAAAGATTATCCGGATTTATTAGAGATCTATAAGGTTCTAACAGAGAATTCTTATGAGGCTATTACAAGAGTTGAAGATCTGCCTGCGAGTTTGCAATCTAAGATGGAGCATGTTAGAATTCCTCTGAAACTTGTCTCTCAAAATACCTATAATAACTCAACTCTTCGATTGCAGGCTTTTACAGATTTATTCAGACAGTTACATATTCAGCAAATGAAATCTGAGCGTCAGGTTTAATTTTTGTTATGCCTAAAAAAACAACCACGACTTCAAGGTCTAAATCCTCTGTCAGCTTAACTAACAAGCAATATGAGGAAATTAAAGAGAAATTAATTGCTTTAGTCGGTGATGATGGTTTATTAACCTATAATCAAATCACTAAATTTATTCCCAATAAACCGGAGAATGAAGTTCATTTGAAGAAATTAATCAGGGATTTTAAAAAGCAAAACATAGATATTATCAGACCAGATGCCGAAGAAGAGGAAGATGAACTTGGCGAGAATATCAAAACCCTCAATCAAATTAATCAGACTTTAGATGAAGTTTCATCCCATGATTTAGTTAGACTTTATCTGCGTAATATCGGTCGGACGAAATTATTGACAGTTGATGAGGAGAGAGAATTAGCTTATAAGATTTTAGATGGAGATCAAGAAGCTCATCAAAAAATGATTGAGGCCAATTTGAGATTAGTTGTCAGTATAGCTAAAATCTACACTGGTCAGGGTTTGGCTTTTTCAGATTTAATCCAAGCTGGTAACTTAGGCTTAATGACCGCTGTGACCAAATTTGATCCCCATAAAGGCTTTAAATTTTCAACCTATGCCACTTGGTGGATTAAACAACAAATTACCAGAACTATCGCTGATCAATCCCGAGTAATTCGTATACCAGTCCATATGCACGAAACGATTAGGAAGCTTCGACGAACTCAGAGACATCTTACTCAGGAGCTTAATCGTGAACCAACTGTTGAGGAACTATCTAAGGAGCTAGGAATTGAAGTCGATAAAGTCGAATATATTTTAAGAATTCAATCTGAACCTAGCTCACTTGACCAGCCTTTGAGGGAAGGAGAAGAAGATACCGTCTTCGGTGACATTATGGAGGATGATAATGTTGCTAAACCGGAAGAAGAGACGACTAATCAGCTTCTGAAAGAACATGTTCACATGATTTTAGAAGGTCTTCATGATCGGGAGAGAAAGATTATTAAAATGCGATTTGGATTAGATGGAGGTAAAACTCACACCTTAGAAGAAGTCGGTCAAGAGCTACAAGTTACTAGAGAGAGAATTAGGCAGATTGAAGCTAAAGCTTTAAGTAAGCTCCGAAGTCGCAAAGATATGGAGTTTTTGAAAGATTACATTCGGTAACTCCATTAAAGGATTAGAATTACGTCACCTCTGTTTTTACAACTTGTTTACTCTGCCTTTAATAAGACTATAAGTCTTAATGTGTAGTTTTAGGCATAGATAGACATATAGATTATGACCTAATCTTCAACTTGATGTGTTTAATTAGGGTGACAAGGGCATCAACGACATTAATATTTTTCTCTGAGGTTACTTTATTTATTTTTAGTTGGTTTTTTATTAATCTTCTTGAGTATCTTTTCTGCAATTATATAAACCAGATTTTAAGATATGATTCATATTTGTTAGCTATTTAGATTTTTCGGAGGTTGATTTGCTGCGCAAATTGAATAGTACTTGTACAAAATGCTAAACTAGGTTTGTAATGAATAAAACGCCTAGCAATAAATTTGCTGCATGGAGCTTGACGTGTAGCATACTCTATCTGATCTTTATAGTGATGATGTGGGTTTTGTTTGGAGTAGCAATGTATATTAGTACTCCAACAGATGCTAGTATCCTTTCTCTGCTTTGGATAATCAGTGGTTTAGTAGGTGTTCTGAGTATGATTGCTAGTACTGTGTTTGCAATCATAGGATTAAAAAGGTCTAAACAATTAAATGGCAAAGGTAAGGCTAAGGCTACGGTAGCATTATCTTTAATTTCAATCCCCATAGTGGCAACGTTTTTAATCTTTATCCCTTTGCTCTTAATCCTTTTTGTGATCTTGGTTGATTCTGTTGTTAGATATTAATTTTTCCTCTAGACTACGCACTTCAAGCTCACGCAATATAAAATTGCCCACAAAAGTTTAAAAGAAATTGTAGAGGATTAACTATTTTCGCAAGTTAACTTTTGCTTGTTGCCCTCTAATAGATATAGCATTACATATGCTTTGTCACTGGCGGTTTTTGTCAGAATCCCAGCAAAATCGTCATATGTTTCAGCATCATTATACATTCTATTCCCATCTGTTGAGGTTAATCCTCTAGTTGTGCATTCAGCTCCAACAATGATATGCACAGAATCAGCGTCAGGCAAAACATCAGTTGTTACCACGGCACTTCTTTTTTCTATATAGATTTTGAATGCAGTTTGAGCTGTATTGGTTAAGGCTGAACTAGAGGCATCAGTGTAAAAAATTCTATCCACAACACTCAAGACAGTATTGAGTTTGGTCGTGTCATCGGGTATTGTGCCTTCTTGATCGGCTGCATAAGACCATAGCCCACTTCTGATAGCACCAATATCAGTTTGACGATCAGTGTTTCTGCTGTTTCTTTGCAGTTGCGGTATAACAATAAACACAAAAACAGTAAATAAGATAATCAAGATTAGCCCAACAACAACAGTTAAGATAATAATCTTAACGACGCTAAAACCTTGCTGATCTTCATCCTTGCTCTTAAACAACTTTTTCATATTGCAATGAACTTCCTTTATTTCCTTAGTATATCATACCACCAATCACGAATTGATGACTTCAATAGATTCTCTCAATTAACTTGGCATTATCTAGCGTTGTTACCAATTAATTGAACAGCTCATTTGCTAAGCCGACTAGAAACTTTGAATTAGTCTCATAAACTTGAAAAATATTCAATAAATTAGATTGAATTTTCTAACAAGTTGATCCAAAGCCCTCTTTATCTATGGATCTGCCAGTTACTTCTTCTCTTTTTAGCATGAAATTCTAAGCCTTCTTATGTTTCGATCGCAGAATGCAGATAACTCCAACTAAATAATCTTTAGAGCGTAACTCTTAATAAAGATTTGTATCAAATTAACATCCTGTTTGTGTCTAATCAACTATAGATGATCTTAAGATCAATCTCATACTTTTAGCCCCTTCATAAACAAATAAACCTTCTGCTTCATATCTGTAAGATCTCTGTCTTAAACTTGAGATCATAACCTTGTCTAGACATAAACCCCCTTTATTCTTGATTATTTCACAAACTATGAGAATTTTAGCTAATCCACTACATCTGTTTATCTTTGATAAAAATTCTAATAAACATCCTTTACTGGATATGAATCAATTCTAAACCTGCAGAGTATAATAATAGGCATGCGCCAACGTTTAGTTGTTATTGATGGTAAGAGTATTTTTTATCGGGGATATTACGCTATGCCCAATCTAACTACCTCTAAGGGCATGCCATCGGGGGGAGTGTATGGTTTTGCCTCTCTATCCTTGAATATCATTAAAAAATTGAATCCAGACTATGTTTGTGTGGCTTGGGATAAATCTCAAACTAATATACGCTCCCGTCGAAAATTATATGCTCAGTATAAAGCTCAAAGAGTTCAGCCACCTCAACCTTTTTTAGATCAGATTCCCAGCCTTTTTGATTTGCTAAAAGCTTTTAATTGGCCTGTTTATGAATTTGATGATTATGAAGCTGATGACATTATGGCCACTTTAGCTCATCAAGCTTCTCAGCGAGGTTTGGAGACTGTTTTAGTGAGTTCTGATTTTGATCTACTCCAAGCTTTGGATGAACATGTCAAAATATATGTTTTGAAACGAGGTTTAAGTCAAATTACCGAATTTAATCAACAAGAATTTAAGAATAAATACAATATTGAAGCTTCTCAATTCAGAGATTTGAAAGCCCTGATGGGCGATAGTTCAGATAATGTTCCTGGAGTTAAGGGTGTTGGAGTTAAAGGAGCGACGGTTCTCATTCGAGAATATAAAACTTTGGAGAATATATATAAATCTTTAGATAAAATTGATCCCAAAGTTTCTCAAAAACTCAAAGACAGTCAAGATATGGCATTTTTAAGCCAAAAGCTAGTTACCTTGATGCTAGATGCTCCAGTCAAGCTAAATTTGAAGAGTATGTCAATTGCTAATTTGGATACTTTAAAAGTTCAGCAATCTTTGAGAAAATTAGAATTTTTTAGTCTTTTATCTCAAATACCCAAACCTATGCAAATGAAAGATCAAGCAGACTTCTTAATGCAGGGGCATTTTACTTTAAAGAAACTTAAAGTTATCAGTCATACTTCTTTGGAGGATATCAAAAAGCTTGATTGGTCAAAGCCAGTTTTACTGCATGCTTATTGTCAGGGTAGGTTTGGGCGAAATCTAAAATGTTTACTAGCTTCAGATGATGTCAAACAATTGCATCTTTATCCGACTGATAAATTAGTTTCTTTATCAGAATTGGGAGCAGTTCGAATTTATGGTTATGATACTAAACAGCTAGTTCAAGTTTTAACAGATTTAGGTTTAAAAGATATTGAGATTAATCACGATTTAAAAACAGGAGCTTTTTTACTAAATTCGGGTCTTCGCCAACAAACTTTAACAACTCTAGCCTCTGAACAGTTAGGTTATGTTAATGAGTTGGATGAATTGTCTTTAGAAGATTTTAAACTCCAAGCTGGAGAAATTGGAGCTATCTTAATTGAATTGAAGCAACTCCAAGTCAAAGCCTTAGATAAAGAGACTAAATTAAAGGAAGTTGCTACTGAAATTGACTGGCCATTCATTCCTGTTTTAGCTCACATGGAGAGAGAAGGCATGGCTTTAGATAAACAGACTTTGATTAAGTTAAAATCAGATTTTCAAGAGAAAATTGATGACTTAAAAACAACAATCTATGATTTGGCTGGGGTAGAATTCAATCTATCCAGTCCCAGTCAAATGTCTAAAGTGCTGTATGAAAAACTACAAATACCAACTGTAGGCATTAAAAAGAACAAAAATAATTACAGCACTGATGCTGAATCTTTACAAAAACTAAAAAACAAATATCCAATTGTTGGCTATATTTTAAGTTGGAGAGAATTAGCCAAGCTGCAAAGCACCTATGTTGTTGGTTTATTAGAACATCTCGCTGAGGATGGTCGAGTGTACAGTGATGTTCGCATGACGGGAACAAGCACCGGCAGACTAAGTAGTGCTAATCCTAATTTACAGAATATCCCAATCAAAACAGATGTTGGCAGTCAAGTTCGTCAAGCTTTCATTGCCCCCAAAGGCTATCAATTGATTAGCGCTGATTACAGTCAGTTTGAATTAAGATTAGTGGCAGTTTTAGCTGGTGATCAAGCTATGATTGATGCCTTTAATCAAAATCAAGATATTCATAGATTAACAGCTTCTTTGGTCTTTGATATACCTCTAAAAAAAGTTTCCCGTCAACAAAGATATCTAGCTAAAACAATCAATTTTGGTATTTTATATGGTCAAGGACCTCATAGTTTAGCTAATTTGACTGGGATGTCTTTCAACCAAGCCAAAGATTTCATTGCTAAATATTTCGAAAATCGTCCTAAACTTTTGGAATACCAAGAATCTCTGAGGATCATGGCTAAAAATAAGGGCTATGTTGAGACTTTATTCGGTCGTCGGCGAGCTTTTCCCGAAATGGAGAACGCCAGTTTTTATTCGAGAGAAGCCATTTTTCGCCAAGCTATTAATATGCCTATTCAGGGAACAGAGGCAGATTTAATGAAGTTAGCAATGATTCAATTAAGTAAGACTCTAGATTCTGACTGCCGTCAGATTATGCAAATTCATGACAGTATTTTGATTGAAAGTCCAAAAGCTAAAGTTGGTACAACTAGTCAAATTCTCAAACAGACTATGGAGAATATTTATCCCTCCTTAGGCATTAATCTAGAAGTTATCATCAGCGTAGCTGATCATTGGCCAGTTTAGATTGTCTTTTTAGTCGGATTTGCAAAGGATAGTGAAAAGCAATTAATTGGTTGAGATTACTTAAGTCTAGTCTTAAAACAGCGGTTTGAGACGACGTTGGTGCATAGATTATAAGTTTATCAGTAGCTAGGCTAATTTCGGGATTGAACCCATATTTTTTATTTATGTAAGTTTTTAATCTCTGAACATTGGTTTTAAGTGGAGAGATTGACTGATGATTTTTGAATAAGTTATCTAGAGATTCCATGAGCATAAAATTAAAACTTTTAGTGTAATCTATCATAAATGTTTTTGGGAGATTTTAAAATATGGCAAATCTTTTATATGATTTGATTAGTATGCCAGAATTACCTGAAGTAGAGACTGTAGTTGAAGGTTTGAAAGAATATTTAATCAAGCATCGAATTCAAGCCGTTGATATTAAATCCCCGAGAAGTTTTAGCCTCTCTAAACTACAGCTGGAAAAATTCGTTATAGGGGCTGAGATTATTGGTTTGCAACGTTTAGGTAAAGTCATCTGTATAGATTTAGATAGTCGGTATAGTCTGACTATTCATCTGAAAATGACCGGGCAACTCATCTATCAACAAATTGTTAAAGGTCAAGAGAAACGAAGATTTGGGGCTGGTCATCCAACTGATAGTTTTATTGGCAGTTTGCCAGATAAAACAACCAGAGCTATTTTTCAATTAAGTGACAACGGTTGGCTATTTTTTAACGATATGAGAAAGTTCGGCTGGATTAGATTAATCCCAACGGCTGGATTAGACCAGGAAACCTATATTCAGACTCTGGGTATTGATGCGATGACTATTTCTTCGGACCAATTTGTAACACTTTTCTCTCGACCCCAAAGAAGCATAAAAGCTTGTTTACTTGATCAGACTCTTATGGCTGGTTGTGGCAATATATATGCTGATGAATCTTTATGGAAGAGTCAGATTTCGCCTTTAATACCAGCTCATTTATTAACCAAAAAACAGCTTAAACAACTCCATCAAGCTCTTTTAGACGTGTTAACATTAAGTATAAAGCAGGGAGGTAGTAGCAGTCGCAATTATGTTAACGCTAAAGGCGAAAAGGGAAAGTACTTAGATTTTGCTTATGTTTATCAAAGAACAGGTCAACCTTGTCGGCGATGTCAGACTGAAATTAAAAGAATAGTTGTTGTGGGAAGAGGGACTCATATTTGCCCAGTATGTCAAAGATGTTAGAAATTTTAAGTGGAGATATTTATCAAATTAAAGCTCGTAAGCAGGCTTTAATTGATCAGTTTTTATCTCAGAATGAGATTTTGGGGGTAGAGAATATAGATTTAGAAACTCGTCCAGATATAACCCTAAGTGAATTTTTAACTTCAATTAGTACATTGTCTCTCTTTAATTCCCCCAAACTTATTTTCATCAATCACCTAAGTAGTCGGGCAGAATTCAAGGATAATATTGAACATATTTTACAGGTTAAGGCAGATGATATTCACCTAGTTATCATAGAATCTAAATTAGATTTGAAGACTAACTTTGGCAAGTTACTCAAACGGCATCCATCTCATAAAGAATACAAAGTTCTAACGGGTTATCAGCTTCAAAATTGGCTATGTCAACAAGCAGCCAATTATTCAACTAAAATCACTCCCCCAGTAGCTGATTATTTGATTGGTAAAGTGGGTGAAGATTCAATTAGCTTGGATACTGAACTCCGCAAGTTGCAAATTTATCCGGAAATCACTAAAGATTTAATTGATGATTTGGTAATTGAATCCACAACCAGTCAAATTTTCCAGCTTCTTCGAGAATTATTTAGTGGAGATTTAAACAAAGTTTTGGAATTGTATAACGATCAATTAATTCAAAAAAATCACCCTCTGAATATTTTGGGATCTATTGTCTGGCAATTGCAACAAGTCGTCATTATTAAGTCTCAATCTCAGCCAATTCCTATAACTGCCAAAGCATTCAAAATGCATGAATTTGTTGCTCAAAAATCTCAAGTTTTAGCTAAATCAATTTCTTGGCGACAATTGAATAAATTAATTGACTTATGTCATTTAACAGATAAACATATTAAGGTTGATTTTATGGATCCTGAACGAGCAGTTGAATATCTGATGACAAGGGGTTGCTACATCATCCAATCCATTGTCTGAAATAATTTAATTATTCAGCTCTTTTGTTTGACTGAGGTTGAAGTTGATTTAGCTTGAGATTCTTTAATTTTTTTAATGATTCGCGACTTGCGTCGGGCGACTTTATTTTTATGCCAAAGTTTTTTCTTGGAAGCTTTATCAAGCAGACTAACTAATTTAGTGTGAGCATTATTAATCTCGGTTTTTTTGCCGAGTTTCAAGGATTCATCTAAATTCTTGGTAGCCAGCCTAATATCCTTTTTGAGCTTCATGTTTCGTGCTGTTCTAACACTGGCTTGGCGAACTCGTTTTTTGGATGATTTAATGATGGGCATATTTTTTGAGTCTTCCTTAAAGATTGTCTGACTTATTGTCTGACTTATTCTAACTGAAAAACTTGGTTTTTAAAACAAGGAAATTAATTTGCAAATAATAAAACACTTATGGTAGATTGTAGGTATAGATTATCAGTATGTTTTGTACAGATATTAAAATAAATAAAAGCAAAAAGAAGTAGGGAGTTATGTCGTCACTCATCACAAAGGAACAATTAGCCAGTCGTTTGAAGGAATCAGAGAGCATTCTGATTGCCACTAGTCAAACTTCCACAGTTGAGCAATTAACAGCTGGATTAGGTCTAGCTAAGATTTTAGAAAGCCTCAATAAGCAAGTCGTTTTTGCTTATGATAAAGAATCTCCCAAAAACTTAGATTTTTTGGATTTAGATGAGGTTCTTGCTAATGATATTGGATTTCTCCGAGACTTTATCATTAGTTGTAATAAAGATCTTATAGATAGATTTCACTATGCTCAAGAAGATGATGCCTATCAAATTCTTCTAACCCCAGCTTTTAAAAAGATTATTTCTGAAGAGGATATGAAATATAGGCGAGGGGATTTTAATGTAGATTTAGTTCTCACTTTAGATGTGGCTAATCAATCTGAAATCAATTCAACTATTGGGCAATATGAACAATTAATGGAAAATATTCCAATGATTAATATTACCCATAGAAAAGGTAATATAAATATTGATACTTGGCATGAAGAGGATAGTTCTGGTGGCTTGGGAGTCATGATTTACGAATTAAGTCAATATCTGAAAGTTGCTGAATTAACGACTCAGATATCTAATGCTTTGTTGACTAGTATCATAGGTTGTACCGATCATTTCAAAAACCAACAAACCCAGCCACAAACCATGTATGTAGCAGGGGAGCTTTTAAAATTTGGTGCTAGCCCTCAGGCTATTTCTGAAAATTTAGTCGATTGTGAACTTGAATTAACCTCTGGAATAGTTGTTGATGCTGATGAAACTACTTTATCTCAAACTCAAGCAACTTCATTAACTGAAGAACAAACAGCTTCAACCACCAAACCTAAAGTCCGCTCTAGATACATATCAGAAAAAGATTTAAAAGAGAATGCCATAACTATCGGTAAAACTGCTAATAATAAAGAACAAACCGAAGATGAACACCAACTCGATGAAGTCCAAGTTGATGCTAGTGGTCGATTGACGGTTGTAGAGCCTAAACCAGCTTTGCCTAAAGTCCCATCAGCAGATTCATCGAAACAAAAGAGTAATCCATCATTCAGTTCTGGAGTGGGGATGAGTCAGTCTCCGACTGCAAATGTAAATGATCAAAAATTTGGTGATAATCAAACTTCTAATTTAGGTCAGCGGGTTATTCAGCCATTAGCTAATTCAACTCAAACTTCTAGTCCTACTAGAGATCCTATCTCTGGTAACAACTCCGCTAAAACTATTAATCTGCAACCAAATATTAATACCCAATCAGCTACTCCACCGTTGGCAGGTAATGAAATTGAAGGTTATGAATTGTCGAATATTTCCCCGGCTTCTATTCCCCAACCAAATATATCTGCCATATCAAGCCCTTCACCTCTTCAACAGTCGCCCAAACAAGAATCCACCACATCGGCTAATCCACCACCTTCACCCAATCAAGCTATGACTATGGAGCATTATTACAATCAGCTACCTTCTACACCATCAGAGCCGACTAATAATAGTTCAGCATCTAATCCACCTCTTACTCCCCAAGCTCAATCTCCGTACGGACAACCCTTACCTCCCCAAGCTCTCCAAGGGGAAGATAAACAGTCTAATCCTAGAGCTCCTCTTGACGCCCCGCCCTTAGCTTCAATGACTTAAATATTGACTAATCAGTTATTTTTTGTTACATTGAAGTCTGAATTTAGATAGCTCTCCTATTCATATTTAAAAGATATCAAGATTAGTATTACTGGGTAGTGGTTGTTCTGCATCAAAAGAAAGATTTAATTGCTAAGTTTCGGCGATCACCGACGGATGTCGGCTCACCAGAAGTTCAAGTAGCTATTTTAACTGCTAGAATAGAAGTAATTAATCAACATTTGCAATCAGCTAAAAAAGATAAGATGGCTCAAAGAGGCTTACTGCAACTAGTTGGTAAACGTCGACGGCTGTTAGATTATTTAGCCGACAAAGATACTCAACGTTATCAAACTCTTATAAAGCAACTAAAACTACGCAAATAATTTTTCTGATTTCAACCCCAAATTTATTAGACATTGAAAAATAATGGATATCATTAACCCGTTTTCTAAACCAATTACCAAAGTAGAGACTGATTTCAAGGGTCAGACTTTGAGCTTAGAGATTAATCGTCTAGCTTTTCGTTCTCAATCAGCCGTTTTAGCTAGTTATGGACAGACAGTCGTTTTAGCGACTGTCAATGTTGGTGATATGGATGATAAGATGGATTATTTCCCTTTAAGCGTTGATTATGAAGAGCGTTTCTATGCTTCAGGCAAAATTTCTGGTTCAAGATTCATCAAAAGGGAAGGTCGTCCATCAGATGATGCTATTTTAATCGGTCGATTAATTGATAGACCTATCAGACCTTTATTCCCTAAAGGATATCGCTATCCCGTTCAAGTTGTGGCTACAGTTTTAAGTTTGGATCCCCAAGTCCGACCTGATGTCGTTGCTCTTCTAGCTTCCAGTACAGCTGTTATGCTAACTGGTGTTCCATTCGCTGGTCCAGTTTCTGGAGTTCGCATTGCTCAAGTTGATAATCAGTTTGTTATAAACCCCAGCCGGGATGAGCAAAATATGGCTAGTTTGGATATGCTGGTCGCTTCGAATAAAGATGGGGTAATGATGGTCGAAGCTTCAGCTCGAGTCATCTCTGAGGAGGTTATCTCCCAAGCTCTAGAGGAAGCTCATCAGGCTAACCAGATTTTAATCGACTTTCAGAATAAACTTCTAGGTCAAGTTGACATACCTAAACAGGAATATCTTTTGATTACCCCAACGGAGTCAATAACTAAATTTGTCGAAGATTGGGCTTCAGATAAAATTGCCGAAACCTTGACTGGAGATTATGCTCAAAGATTGGCTAAAATTGAGGACTTGAAATCAGATTTATTAAAACACCTAGAAGTTCAATTATCAGAGGATGAGCTGGATACTCAAGCTAAGTTACACCTTGATGCCTTAGAAAGTTTACTCCATAAAGCTTTAAGGCAGAAAATTATTACCGAAGAAAAGAGGTTGGACGGTCGGGATTTAGATCAGGTTAGACCTCTTAGCAGTCAAGTTGGAGTTTTGCCTCGAACTCATGGCAGCGCCTTATTTACTCGGGGAGCAACTCAAGCCTTGAATATTGTGACCTTAGCCTCCAGTTCTTTTAGTCAGTTACTTGAAACTATGGATCGTGATGAAGAGAGATATTATTTTCATCATTACAGTGCCCCGGGTTATACAGTCGGTGAAGTTAAAAGATTGGGTAGCCCAGGTCGGCGAGAGATTGGACATTCCTATTTAGCTCAGCGAGCTTTAGAACCGGTTCTGCCAGATCATCTAGATTTTCCTTATACTATCCGCAGTGTGACAGAAATTATGAGTCAGCAGGGCAGTACATCTATGGCAGCCACTTGTTCAAGTTGCTTAGCTTTAATGGATGCCGGCGTTCCAATTAAAGCCCCTATATCAGGTGTAGCTATGGGATTAATTTTAACTCCGGAAGGTAAACCTCTGGTTTTAACAGATATTGCCGATGCTGAAGATTTTGCTGGGGATATGGATTTCAAAGTTGCTGGCAGTGGGCGAGGTATTACAGCCTTACAAATGGATATGAAAGTCGCTGGTTTATCTGTCGATATTCTTAAGCAAGCCTTACTTCAATCCAAAGTTGGTCGGAAAGTTATTTTAGACCACATGCTTAGTGTTTTGTCTGCTCCTAGATCAAAACTTAATCCTTTAGCTCCTAGAGTGGAAAGCTTACAAATTCCAGTCCATAAGATTAAAGATTTAATTGGTAAAGGTGGAGAAACTATTCAAGCTTTAACTCGTGAAACTGGGGCTAAGGTCGATATTAAAGATGATGGTCGGGTTTTGGTTTTCTCCGAAGAAGAGACATCCTTAAATCAAGCCTTGGCTCAGATCGAAGAATTAACCGAGGAACCAGAGGTCGGTAAGATTTATCGTCAGCGAGAAGTTGTTAGAATTATGGATTTCGGTATCTTCGTTAATATTCTGCATGGTCATGATGGTTTAGTTCATGTCTCAGAAATGACTGAAGGTCATTTAAAGCATCCTAGTCAATTAGTTAAGCTTGGCGATCAGGTTGATGTTAAATTAACCGCTATTGACGAACATGGTCGATTGAATCTCAGTATGAGGCAGATTAAGACTAAAAATGTAAAAAATGAAAGCCCAAAAATTAGAAGCTCTTAAAAGAAGCATGCTAGAAGATATCCATCTGACAGAGTCTGATCTTGGTCAATCGGCTACTCAACTGGTTTTCGGTTATGGCGATCCTCAAGCTCAGTTAGTAATGATTGGTGAAGCTCCTGGTAAAGATGAAGATTTGCAAGGACGGCCGTTTGTCGGTCGGGCTGGACAACTGCTTAAACAATTGCTAGCTTTAATTCAACTCAAGATTGAGGATATTTGGTTAACCAACTTAGTTAAATATAGACCACCCAGTAATCGAGATCCGTCAGATTCAGAAAAGAACGACCATGCCCCATATCTGGAGAAAGAATTAGACATCATCAAGCCCAAACTCATTTTAACTTTAGGTCGTCATGCTGGAGCTTATTTCAAACCTGATTTGAAATTAAGCCAAGAGCATGGTCAAGCTTATAAATTGAAACGTTTTAAGACTTCATCTGAAGTAGATTCGAAAATTCTATTTGCCCCCTTATATCATCCAGCTGCTGGTCTTTATAACCCTCAACTGGTTTCAATTATGCAGACAGATTTTTTAAAATTAAAACCCTTAATCATATGAATCAGCGATTTTCCTCTAAATCAAATCGAAAACCCACTCGGAGACCGACTGCTAAGCGACCAGTTCGGAAGACCTCATCTCGATCCAATAAATTGAGTCTAATTGGTCAAACCCAAGTTAGCATGACCCAAGCTTTAAGAACCCAACAAAGGAGCGGACGGTTAGCTGATCAAGTTATTGATAACGCCCAGTTGGCCGGGACTAAATCAACCACCAAATCCAAAACAGTCAATTTATTCGGTCAAGATCAGCTAAAAGTTATATTTTTAGGTGGACAAGATGGCATCGGTTCAAAAAATATGATGGTCCTAGAATATGGTTCAGATGCTTTGATTATTGATTGTGGCAATGAGTTGGGCTTAGATTTGCCGGGAGTTAATTATGCTATCTGTGATTTTAGTTATTTGGAAACCATTAAATCTAAATTGAAGGGTTATGTTTTAACTCATGGGCATTTAGATCATATTGGAGCTTTGCCTCATACTTTACCTCAATATCCAGCTCCTATTTATGGATCAACTTTTACCATTGGCATGATTAAGAAAAATTTGAGCAACTTTGCTCAGAGCGTGGATTTAGTGGAGAATTTGGAATATCACGAAATGAACATTGATCGTCATGAACGTCTGCTAATCGGTCAATCATTTTATCTTGAATTAGTCAGAATCACTCACTCAATTCCTCAAAGTACTTGCGTGGTTGTTGATACTCCAGTTGGTCGGGTTATTAACACGGGAGATTTCAGACTCGATCCAGAGCCGTTAGATATGCTTCCCTCAGATACCAAGAGATTGAAAGAATTAGGAGATGAGGGAGTTTTACTTTTACTTTCTGAAAGTACTAATGCCCAAAAACCGGGCAGAACTCCGACTGAGCATACCCTCCAAGCCAGTTTTGATCATATTTTAAAACACAGCCAAGGCCGGATTTTTGTGGTCAGTTTCTCCTCCAATATTAATCGAATTCAGATGGTTATCCAAGCAGCCGCCGCCAGTGGTCGAAAAATTGCGATTGATGGACGAAGCATGATACAGCATGTTGAACTGGCTATTAGGCTTGGTTTATTAAAAATTCCCAAAGACACAATTGTTACTCTAGCTCAATTAGCTTCCTTGTCGGATGATCGAATTTTAATGCTCTGTACTGGTGGTCAAGGAGAAATGGGGGCAGCTTTGCAACGTATGAGTATTGGCGAACATAAATATATTAACTTAAAACCAGGTGATACAGTCGTGGTTTCCTCTAAACCGATTCCTGGCAATTTAATCGCCTACGAAAAACTCGGTGATGATTTAGTTAGATTGGGTTGCCGATTATATAGAGCTCCAACTTGGGATGTTGATCAGGCGGTCGGAGAATTGCATGTTTCTGGTCATGGCTGCCGAGATGAACAGCACGAAATGCTCCAACTAGTCAGACCTAAATATTTTGTACCCATTTATGCTGGAGCCCTGAACCGACAATACCATCTACAAATTGCTCAACAATTAGCCAAAATGGATACTAAAAAGACTTTTATGCTCAACAATGGTGATATGTTAACCATCAATTCTAAGCAGATAGCCAAAGTTCATCCCCAATCGGTCGCTCAGGGCTCGGTTTTAATAGATGATTCTGGACAAATTATCCCCAGTGTTGTCATTAAAGATCGGTTACTTTTGACATCCAATGGTCTAGTCGTTGTTATTCTCACTATTCATCGTCCAAGTGGTCAGCTTATTGCTAGTCCAGATATTGTCACGCGAGGCTTTATACATATTCGAGATAATGAAGAATTAATGGATCTATTTCGAAATGAATTAAAAAGGGCTGTTGATCAACGTTTCAATCGCATACCCTTGGATCGTTTTAAGACAGAGATAAAAGACCATATTACTCATTTTCTATATAACCAAACTCAAAGATCACCCATTGTCATTCCGGTGGTCAATGTAGTTGGCAACGGATTTACTGCCAAACCGAAAACTGCTAAGTTCAATCAGGCTTATTCCAAAGCCACGATTAGCTCTAAAACCTCCAAGACTCGCCAACGCTTGAAGACTTCAAGGTGAATCTCTTAAAAATTACTAAAGAGAAATAATTTGTTAAAATTAGGTTATGGGGCGTAAATCCAAATCAAGCTCAAAGGCTAAACCAATCGCACAACCAAAACCTAAGACTGACAATTCAGTTAGTCAATCAGTTAAGAATCTGTCGGTTTTCTTTTTATTTTTTTTAATCAGTTTATTTTTGGTCGTTGGCAGTCTGGATTGGGGTGGAGATTTGCCGATAGCTTTTGCCGGATTAGTCTCTAAATTAGTTGGTTGGTTAACTTGGTCTGTTCTACCGATTTTAATCCTTTATCTTGCCTTTATGAGATTGCAGAAAATTAAAGATCATCTGCATTTTGTTCGACTATTATCTGGAATAATTTTAATTTTAACTTTAGCAGGGATTTTGCACGTTCTCCTGCCGGAATCAGAAGCTTCTCAATTAGCTAATCAAGGGCGTTACGGGGGTTATCTAGGTTATGGTATCAGCCAACTTTTTGGTTGGTTACTTCATTCTTCAATTGTCTTTTTAATTTTCTTTTTTATTGCAATAATTGCCTTATTATCTTTGTTAGATACTTCAGTTATATCAGTGATTAAGTTTATTAAGAATTTTCTTTCTCGAAAGCAGAAGGATTTCTCCACTGATTCGAAATCTAAACCTCAACCAGCTAAAAATTCTACGAAGTTAACTCTCAATTCCAATGTTCCTCTTGAAAATTCAACCAAAATCAACTCAACCAAACCTAAGGTAGTAGCTAAGAAAGTTTTAACCACCCCAGTTGACTCCGATTGGCAGTTTCCTCCCTTAAATTTACTAAGTGATCGCCAAGATAAAACTGACGCTGGCGATGTTCAAGCCAATGCTGAAATTATTAGAGAATGTTTAGCCAATTTTAATATTGATGTCGAGATGGAAGGGGCTAATATTGGTCCCCGTGTAACTCAGTATACTCTGCGACCACCTTCAGGCATTAAACTGGCTAAAATCGTTGGTCTAGAAAGTAATATTGCTCTAGATTTGGCAGCCTCGTCAATCAGAATTGAAGCTCCGATTCCAGGTCAAAAAGCTGTTGGTATTGAAGTTCCCAACAAGAAAGCTGCCACGGTCAGAGTGAGAAGCTTATTTGATTCAGAAGCTTGGCAACAAGCCGTTTTGAATAATTTAGCTTTCGGGCTGGGGCAAGATATATCTGGTCAGCCAGAGATAGCTTATCTGACGAAGATGCCTCATTTACTTCTAGCTGGGCAAACTGGGGCAGGTAAATCAGTTAGTCTTAATATTTTACTAGCCAGCTTACTCTACCGACATTCTCCCAACCAGCTGAAATTAATTTTAGTTGATCCCAAGCAAGTCGAACTAGGTTTATATAATGACATTCCCCATCTTCTTACTCCAGTTATTACTAGCCCCGAAAAATGTATTTCAGCTTTAAAGTGGACAGTGGCTGAAATGGAAAGAAGGCTGAAAACCTTCGCCCAGGCTTCTAAGCGTAACATAGAAGAATACAATGCTTTAGATGATCGCCAATCAATGCCATTTATTGTTGTTGTTATTGATGAATTGGCAGATTTAATGATGGTGGCTTCTCGGGATATGGAAACTTTAATTGTTCGCATTGCTCAAAAAGCTAGAGCAGCTGGCATTCATCTAGTTTTAGCTACTCAAAGACCAAGCGTTGATGTTATTACCGGTCTAATTAAGGCTAATATTCCAGCCAGAATTGCCTTTACAGTAGCCTCGCAAATAGACAGCCGAACGATTCTTGATCAAGTCGGAGCCGAGAAACTGCTTGGTTCGGGAGATATGCTTTTTGTTCACACCTCCTTGTCTAAACCTAAACGACTTCAGGGAGCTTTCATGACCGAAGCCGAGACTAAAAAGATTTGTGACTATTTACGTCAGCAATCACCACCCGAATATGATAATGAGATTATCAGTCAAGAGGTTACTATCACCAGTTCTAGAAATCAGGTCTTAGGTTCCTCCGAGATGTCAGATGCTGAAGATGAGTTATTCAGCCAAGCAGTTGAAGCGGTCATCAAAGATGCCAAAGCCTCAACCAGTTTACTCCAGAGGCGTCTGAGAATTGGCTACGCTCGGGCAGCTAGATTGATTGAAGATTTAGAAGATAGAGGGGTTATTAGTCCAGCTGATGGGAGTCGTCCTCGGACAGTTTTGGTTAAATCTCTGGATGAGCTTCAGTCATCACCTGAATCAGTCGATGATACTTTGGATTCGATTGAATCAAATTCCGATTTTGAAGATATGGATGATACTTCTGATGAATACCAGCAATCTTCATAATTGATTTTAGATAGTTTAAAATTTATAATGTTTCAAAGCATGTCTTATTGTAGCCAATTTAACAACCATCAGAATTTAGGAGATTTTTATTTATGAATTCTTCAGTTCATTACGAGTTAGCTGTTTTATATTTCAGCAATCTAGAATCAAATCTAGATGAAGTAACTCAGAAAGTTAAGAAACTAATTACTGGTGCTGATGGTAAAATCCTCAAAGAGGATCATTGGGGCAAGCGAGATTTAGCTTATAAAATTAAAGGCGAAACTCAAGCTCTATATGTTTTTTATGATTTAGAACTACCTCCTCAAGCCATTGATAAGCTAAAACCTAAGTTCAACATTATGGATGAGATTTTGCGCTATATGTTCCATAAAACAGATTTAAAAGCTTTAAAACAAGCTTTAGATAATCCGACTCACCAATCAGTGACAGCTATTACTGATGGACAATCAAGTGAACAGACAGGAGTTGCCGATGGCTCGTAGTTTCAATCAGGTAACTTTAATAGGGAATTTAACTCGGGATCCAGAGGTTCGGGCTATTCCCAGTGGTGATGAAGTCTGTCGCTTTAGCTTAGCCTTAAATTATGGCTATACAACTTCTGATGGTGAGACACATGAAGGGGTTGATTTTGTTGATATTTCAGCTTGGGGAGGTCTAGCTTCAATCGTAAAAACTTATTGTCATAAAGGGAAGCAGATTTTAGTCTCTGGGAGACTTAAAAGTTCATCTTGGGAACAAGATGGACAGACTCGATCTAAGCTAGAGGTCAGAGCTGATAACATTCTGCTTTTAGGTAATACTCCAGCTTCTTCAAATGAAGCTAAACCTAAACCGACTCCTAAGAAGAAAACTTCTCAGGAAGCTGTTGATTATGAAGTTGAGGACTTTGACTATGATCAAGAAGAAATTGATCCTCAAGATATTCCATTTTGAAACTAAATACATTACTCATGAATAGAACTAATTATTATCCTAGAAAAAATATCCAAGGTATCAAAGCTCACAAATTTTTATACTTTGATCATAAGAATATTGAGACGCTGAAACATTTTGTTAATCAATTTGGTCAAATTGAGGGTCGTTATCGATCAATGACCAATAGTTTGAAACCTATTTTAAATGAGAGTCAACAAAAGCGCCTCAGTCGAGCCGTTAAAAGAGCTCGCTTTTTAGCTTTACTACCCTATATTGATAGCTCAGACAATTCCTAGTTTGTTTTATGGTTTTACAGCCCACCCATCTAAAGAAAGGGATAATTTTCTTATTCAAGGGTGAAGTCTATGAAAGCTTAGATTATGAGCAAAAAGCTTTTGGTCGCCAACAAGCCAATGTCATTGTTAAAGCCCGCCATTTGCGAACCGGTAAAGTGCAGGCTTACACTTTTAAGGGTGATGAAAAATTGCAACCAGTAGAAATTATTAAACAGTCTGTTCAGTTTTTATACAGAGATAGCAGCTTCTTTTACTTTATGAATCAAACTAGTTTTGAGGAGCATAAACTTGCCATAGATATCGTAGCTCAACAAAGCCAATTCTTAAAAGAGGGGCAATTTGTTATTTTAATTCTTCAAGATAATAAGCCTCTAAAACTTGAATTACCTAAAAATGTTGCTCTGAAGGTTATTCAAGCTGACACTGTCGTTAAGGGCAATACTGCTAATAATGTCTCCAAGGAAGTCTGTCTAGAAACGGGTTTAAGGGTTAAAGTCCCAAATTTTATTGAGTGTGAAGATATCATCTCTATAGATACATTGACAGGAGCTTATCGTGAACGACAAAAAGATTGTCTTCAAGAAGATGCGCCTAGATGATTATCTAGTTGTTAAAAAGGTAGTTAAATCTAGGCACCAAGCTGCTGATTTAATTAGACGTCAACAAGTTCAACTTAACCAAAAAATTATTGATAAGCCAAGTTTCAGAGTTAATTTACAAAACCCCAAACCCCAAGTTCAATTACTAGATCAAATATATGCTTCTCGAGGGGGGTATAAATTAGCTTCTGTTGTTTCTAAACTTCCAATCTCTTTTGCCAATCAGATTATCCTTGATGTCGGAGCTCATCAAGGTGGTTTTACTGATTACTGTTTAAAAGCTCAAGCCAAAATAATTATTGCCATTGATGTCGGCAGTCAATTGTTAGCCGAGAACTTATTGAAATCTAAACGAATTAGAGCTTTCCCGAAACAAGATATCAGGTCGTTTAACTGGCCTGAAGATTTGGATTTACCAGATATCATTTTAGTTGATGTTTCTTTCATTAGCATTAAAAAAATTTGGTTAAGTTTGTTAAGTTTTTGCAAATCTGAAACTCAACTTTTAATTTTGATTAAACCCCAATTTGAAGCTTCGAAGACCTATCTTAATAAGGGAATAGTTAAAAATGATACCTATCGCCGTCAAATTTTTCAAGATTTGGAGAGATGGTTAAAGAATCAGAATTGTCATATTGAATCTAAAATAGATTCAGAAGTCTTAGGATTGAAGGGCAATAGAGAAAGATTCTATCTTTTAAAACCCATACTTAAAGATTGAATTTAAATTCAACTACATCATCTGTTTTCATTAAGTAATTTTTACCTTCTGTCCGACAAACTCCAGAGCTTTTAGCCAAAGACCAAGATTTAAATTTAATTAAATCGGAATAATTAATGACATCAACGGCAATAAAACCCGTTTGCATATCACTATGAATAATTCCAGCTGCTTCAGGAGCCGGGCAATTAGATGGAATAATCCAAGCTCTGGTTTCTTTTTGACCAGCAGTTAGAAAGGTTTGCAAATTTAAAGTTTCAAAACATAGTCTAGCTAGACGATCCAAGCCAGTTTCCCTTAAATTGTATTCCTTTAAAAAGAAGGCTTGATCTTCAGATTGTAATTGACTAATTTCCAGCTCCAGTTTGGCATCTAAACAAATTAAGGGAATTTTTTTAGTCTCCAAGCTCTGGTAGTCTATTCGTTGTTCTTGAGAATTCTGGTAATTAATCACTGCTACAGTTGGTTTCAAAGTTAAAAGATTTAAATAATTTAAATGTTCTAAATACAATAAACGATGAGGACTATCATAAAGCCAGATTTCTTGATCTAATTCAGCCTTAGCCAGTTGGAGGATTTCTAGAACTTTAGCCAGTTGTTTATCAGTTCGTGCATTTTTTTGAATTTTATCTTGATGTCTCGTTAAACTCTGGTTATCAGCTAACATTAGCTCTAATCGAACAATTTCTAAGTCTTCGGCGATGTTATTCTGATTAAAAACTCCAACTATTTGAGCTATTAGACTGGTTTGTCGGATATGGTTGAGAAATTGATTGCCCAATCCTTCTCCTTGGTGAGCTCCTTTAATAAGCCCAGCAATATCAATAAATTCTATAGTTGCTGGAGTAATTTTAGAGCTGTTAAATATATTGGCTAAAACTTTTAATCTTAAATCAGGGATAGCCACAATACCATAATGGGGTTCTATGGTGGCAAAGGGGTAATCTGCCATGAGAACTTCTTGACAAGTCAAAGCATTAAAGAGAGTTGATTTGCCGGCATTTGGTAATCCTACCAGACCGATACTGAGAGACATATTTTCAAGTTCTTAAAACAGATAAGTAAAGCATTTTCATTATACTCTAGTTTTGATGGAATCATATTGAAGTAAGTTATACTATTGTAGTATTCTTTAAATAATTATTATGCTAGGTGGGTTTTCAGACTTTTTTGGTTTAGATATCGGCACAACAGCTATACGAGTTGTCCAACTCAAAGGTAAACAACATCCTAAAGCTCTCTTTAGGTATGGTAAGATGCCGATTGAACATTATCTTTCTGATAAAAATGATGATGCAAGTTTACGTCGTCTAGCTCAGAAAATACGAGAAACTTTAAGAACTTTTCAGATTAGCACTGGAAATGTTGTAGTCGGCTTACCTAATAACAAGATTTATTCAACTGTTCAAGAATTTGAAGTCAATTCAGCTTCAAATTTGAAAAAAATGTTGAAATTTCAAGCTAATACCATTGTACCCCAAGGAGATGATTCACAAATTGCTTGGGATGTTTTAGATAAACAGACTAAGACACCAACTAAAAAGAAAAGTGTTTTCATCTGTTCGGTTAATAGCCAATACGCTCAGGCTAGATTAGAGATGCTTGAGAGTATTAAATTGAATGTTTTAGCTTTTGAACCGGATGGGTTGGCTTTAAATAGAGCTATTGCCAATAACACTTCTCAAGCTAGCTTACTGGTTGATGTTGGTTTTCGTCATACAGATATAGTTATTAGTGTACATAATCAACCTAGATTGATATCGGCTATTCCAATTGGTTTAGCTTCTATTATGCGAGCCGTAGAAAATACCCTGCATGGCGATCAAATTCAGAACCAGCAATTAATTTTCCAAGTCGGTCTCAGAGATCAGAAGAGTCAGCCTGAGCTTCATTCAAGAATTATTAAAAGTTTAGAATTATTAATCATCAATCTTAATAAAGCCACAGATTATTTTATTAATCGTTATACTCATCATAATTTAGAAAAAATTACTCTTTGGGGCGATATCGTTTATGTTCCTGGATTTATTGAGTATCTTGCTTCGGCGATCAATCTGCCTGTTGAAATTGGCAATTCTTGGCAGAATATTGTTTATCCACCTCGAATGAGAGAAGAATTAAGGGATTTGTCAGTCAATTTTGCTGTGGCAACGGGCTTAGCTGAAAGGCAGGTAATTTAGAGAGATGATCTTTGTCAATTTATTGCCCAAAATCAAAATAGAATTCGTTCGCATCCAAAAATTCAGGAGATTTTTAACTGGTTTATTAATTATCGTCACTCCGATTTGCCTCGGTCTCTTCAGCTGGCTTTATTATCAGGTCAACATTAGCCACCCTTCAAAAATAGAAGAATTAGATCAAACCACCACTAAAGTTATTAAGTCAATCAATGACTTAGCAGCTGGAGTTATTGAAGTTGAGGTTGAAGTCGATGATGATAAACCAGCTTTAGGTTTTGACAAAATCTTAACTGTTCGAAGTCAACTGGAAGCTTTAGGAGATTTACATAAACTCAAACCCGAAGTGGAGCGTTTATTCAGCTTCCATCGGTTACACTATTTAGATTCTTTAATCTCTAAAGATTTGGGGACATATGAACAGATTAATTTCAATTTCTTGGAAGGAACTTTCAGTATTAGTGGTCAAACGCACAGTTTGAGCGAAGGTATACAATTGAGAGATAGTCTTTTATATATTGGACTCAAAGAGGGTTGTACTTTAGAAAATAGAGAATATCGCGAATATCCAATTACTCTAACCAGTTTTCCAAATCTCAGGGCTAATACCAGTACTTCAGATGATGAAGCTCAAGCTTTAAACTACAGTATTACTGGCAGGTTTGAACCGAAATTATTTGAAAGTCTAGCTTTGAAATATTCGCAGATCGGTCAGGAATCTCCATCAGCCTATAAACATCATCCGGATTATAACCATGCTCTGAAAAACTTAGATGAATATTTCGACAATCTCACATTAGTAACTCCCGAAATTATATCTTCCGATGATTTTGATGCCAAACCGACACACAACTGTCAAAGTAGAAGAATAGAAGCTCCAGCTGAGGAATAAAGGATATGGCAACTACTTCATTCCAAACCAAACAAACTAAGATTAGTCACAATCATCATATTACGTTGATTATTTTAGCCGTTCTAGTTGCCTTAATTTGTATAACTTTATTTACTACCAAAAAATATTTAGATCGTCGAGAATATCAGCAGGTTGTAATTTTGCAAAAGCAGCAGAATCTCAACCAAGCTCAGCAACATAAACAAAGCATTGAAACTTTGGTTCAGAATTTTAAAGATTTTCGAGATGGGGCAATTGTCACGCATCCCAATCAATCTGATGTGACTAATGAGGTTTTAATCCTCAGAGCTTTGCCCACAGAATATGATGCTTTAACTTTTCGCCTAAGTCTAGATAATTTCTTAAAAGAGGAACAATATATTGGCAATGTGGAAATTCCCGATTCTATCAGTTTAGATACAGCCACTGCTGATAGAACAGATTTGCCAGCAGGAGTTATTCCAATTTCTGATATGACCATGACGGTTACTAATTTAAAATTAAATGAAGGAGGGTCGTCTAAATGTAAAACTTTTGAAGAATTTTTTGCTGATTTAGATAAATTAATCAGACCTATGAGGATTACCGAGATTACTGTAGATTTTAAAGGTTCGACCAGTGCTAACGCTGAGGATGCTTCTGATAGTTGCCTCAGTATTAGTCTAAATTTAGAAACCTATATCAAGCCAAAAATACCAATTTCCATTACTTCAGAGCAAAGTATCCCTCAAAATGTTCCAAATCCCTAGTGAGAGTTGCGTAGAGAAAATGATAAGATTAAATTTAAGTAAATGTAAGAATTCTCTAAAAAAGGGGTAATATTTATGTCACAGAAATATTGGCTATCAGCTATGGGGGTCGCTTTGGGGGCTATTATTGTTAGCTTTCTTTTAGTCCATTTATTTGTTGATGGAATTGATTCTAATAAAACTGAAACTTATCAAACAGTTACAGATATTGGGGGTCATGATTTAGAGAATGCCTTTCAATTAGATGAAAAATATTTCAATCATCAGTCTTTGGATTATTTTGAAACCACTCGCATTCCAGGCAATCAATAATTTATTTCACAAAATCTCAACTCTGGGTATATATTCTCAAAACAGGGAATTATGTAGCAGATGGGGCTAAAGCCAGTTTCCCATCATGTGATATTATAAAAGCAATAAATAACAATCTTTGAAAGAATAATAATTATGTTTAAGCCTTACAATTTTTTAAAAAATACCCCCCCCCAACTAGTTTATCTAGTTTTATCTGCTATCTTATTATTGGCTTTCTTAGTAGCAGTTCTCTTATTTAGTCATCAAGCTAAAGCTCAAACTAAAACAGGCGTAGAACAAACCCAAGTATTTCTGCACAGAAATAGACAGCTTACAAAATTAGTTTGCCTCCCTGATAGAGACAATAACATTGAATGTGAAATTAATATACAAGCCCAAACAAAATCAGTAGTCTATGTAAAAAACCATGATAAAAGTGGTGGTGATTGTCATACCTACCATAAAATCGCTAATGTTGTTAATGTACACAGAGATGGTGATACTACGAAACCAATAATAAGTAGGCAGATTTGGTATCAGAATGGACAATCTGCCACTTATGTTCCTGACCCCGATGGTGATGGCGTAGTAGACAACCCCTACAACGGAACTTTCGCAGAAGTTTATTTTGGTCTCACCTCTAAACATCATCACCAAGATGACAAAATGAGGCGATGGATTTGTGTGCCTTTTGGTAAAAAGCGCAGAGTAGCTAACAAATATACAGGTGATTTATTCGGTGGTGGTACTTTTATACATAAAAATGGTTGGTTAATCAGTGAGAAAAGGATAAGACCTGCAGGTTTGCAATTTGATTTAATGGCTTTAGATAGCAACGGATCAGTTCTTGCTAACATCAATTATCCTGTAATTAACAAGGAGACTGGTATAGCTGATTGGAGTAAAGTACAAATGCCAACAAATACAGCCACAGTGTGTGCTTTTAAATACCCCAATATTAAAGATGGTATGAAAGATATGCCAGTTAAAGTTTGTCTAGATGGTTTATCTACTCCCCCTGCTCCAGTTGTTTACCGTTGCTATGTTGGTATGACGCAACAAGGCGATGTAAGTAGTGTTGCCCCGCACAGCTCAAATATCACTATTAAAGCTGGCTCAATTGTCCATGAACACCACCCCAATAAGAAGTACAACTATAATAATGCTAGGAAGCAAACTACAGAAATAGCCATATCCAAAGGAGGTTGTAATACTTATGCTGATGGTACTAGTGATTATCCAGCCTATGCTTCGGGTATTTGGAAGATTTATAGCTACGAATATACCAATAACTAGGATTAGATAGGCATCAATAAAGCTCCTTATTAAAGGAGCTTTTTGATTGGCTACTGAATTATCTTAAAAATATTGGGGATAGGCTTGATGTTGCAAAATCTAATTTGTTTTATAAGGCTTTTTTCAGCCATTCGGCTTTATAGACATCTAAAATCTTTTTGATGGCAGTTAACTCACTTGGCAACTTGCTTATAAAAAGCTCTAAATCCTCTCAACCCCATATAAAGTAGTAGCCTCAATTTGAGGAGCTTTTAAGACAGCTACATTGCTTTCTAAATCAATCTCAATAAAAGGCTTACCATCAACTTGGCTAACTAGTTTTAAAGGCTCTTTCTTTTTAGTCATACTTTATCCTTAAAATCCGATGTAATGTAATTGTAAATACGATAAATTACCCTCTGTAAATTCCTTCTGCTACATAATTCCCTCAAAACACAACAGCTAATTTAGGGGTAATTCAGTATAATTAGGGTATTAATTTATTCAAAACAAACATAAATATTATCCAAGAAATTTATGAGGTTACTCTCTCAGAAAAAAGATCAGATATTAGACACTCTCAAATCAGATAATCTGCTGTCAGCTACTCAAATCAAGAAAGCTCTAAATCAAAGCAAATCTGCTGGCACAGATATCTTTGATTACTTGATTAAACAGAAACTTGTCGACGAAGAAGCATTGACTCGTATAGTCGCCCAAACTAGTAATTTACCCTATGTCAATTTGACTAGCACTGAAATCCATCCTAAAACTTTGGACTTAATTTCTGAAAAGCTTGCCAAGGAGTATCAAGCAGTAGCTGTGGGCGAATCAAATGGCAAATTATTGGTGGCCATGTATGAAGCTGGCGATATTCAAAAAGTTGATTTTTTGACCAAACTTTTAGGCAGAGATTTAGATATTCATTTAGCTTCAAAGACTAGTATTCGCAATGTTTTGGGGCAATATGAAGTTAAGATTAAAACTCAAGAAATAATCAAAAAACTGGAGAATTCTGAAAGAGATGCCCAGAAATTAAAAGCTAAACAGAATCAACCCAAACCTTCTTTTCTTAGTCCTCTGAAGCGAACAAAAAATGAGATTGAAGTATCTGAAACTATGGCTGAGGAATCCCCAGCCTCAAAAGCTCTGACGAATATTTTGCAATATGCAGTTGGCGCTAAAGCATCTGATATACATATTGAATCTCAAGAGTTTGATGTTAGAGTCAGAATAAGAATAGACGGAGTTTTAGTTCCAATCACTAAATTCCCTAAAGCCTTAGAGGCGGGCTTAATAGCTAGGGTTAAAATTTGTGCTCAGCTGAAAGTTGATGAAAAAAGATTGCCTCAAGATGGTGAATTTGTCATTAATGTTAATGGTAAAAATATTGATTTGCGTGTAGCTGTCTCTCCAACTGTTTGGGGCGAACAGGTTATTATGAGAATTCTGGATCGTACTGGTGTTATGTCAGGCAGATTAGAGAATTTGGGTTATTGTGGTAAAAGTTTACAGGTTATTAGAGAAGCTCTCAAACAATCCTCAGGCATGATTTTAACTTCTGGTCCAACTGGTTCGGGTAAGACGACCTCTCTTTATACTTTATTGCAAGAAATCTTGAGTGATTCAGTTAAGATTATCACCTTAGAAGATCCAGCTGAATATAAATTAGCTGGAGTTAATCAAATTCAAGTCAATCCTAGCATTGGATTAACTTTCGCCAGTGGTTTAAAATCAATTTTGCGACAAGACCCTGATGTGATTATGGTTGGTGAGATTCGTGACGCTGAAACTGCTCAACTAGCTATTCAAGCTTCTTTGACGGGACATTTGGTCTTTAGCACCTTGCACACTAATTCGGTGGCTGGAATCTTGCCTAGGCTTTTAGATATGGGTATTGAGCCATTTTTAATTGCCTCCACTATTCGAGTTGTTATTGGGCAGAGGTTGCTTCGTAAAAATACTGATGAGCAAGAAGAATATCAATCCAATCCCATTGAAACTGAAAGTATTAAACAGACTTTATCGGGAGTTTTAGCTTCTAAGAATGTGTCGGGTGAGGAATTGACAGCTCTGCACAAATTACTCGGTTATAATACTTTGCCATCCATAGATGATAATGCTTATACTCTATATAGAGGTATTGATCGACATGATGCTAATAATGGCTACAAGGGTCGAGTAGGTATTTATGAGGCTTTTGCTGTGACTGAAGCTATTCAAGATTTAATCATTAAAAGAGCTCCCAGTAGTGCAATTCAAGAAATAGCTCAGAAGGAAGGTATGATCACTATGCGTCAAGACGGCTACTTGAAAGCTTTAGCTGGTTTAACAACAATTTCTGAAGTTGATAGAGTAATCTCTCATAATAGCGTGTAAAAATTCAAACAATTTTTTATAATTAATTTTATGCAAGAAATGTGGTGGGGTAATACTCAAAGACTATGGATTTGAGAATTGAAGTATTACTGCAGGAGGTTGTTAATTTAGGTGCGTCTGATTTACATCTGCAGGTTGGGACTTTGCCAATGGTTCGCCAACAAGGTGAGCTAATAGAAATTATTGCCCAAAAACCTCTAACTCCTGCGGATATAGAGAGTTTAATCTTTGCCATTTTAGACGATGAGCAAAAGAGTATTTTATTAAAGAATAAAGAAGTAGACTGTGGTTTTTCTTTTGGGGAGTTAGGTAGATTTCGAGTCAATGTTTTTCACGAAAAAGGGAATTTAGCCGCTTCTTTGAGATTAATTCCCAGTCGGATTCCCAGTTTGGATGATTTGGGTTTGCCAGCGGTTGTCAGTACATTTGCCCAATATAAGCAGGGCTTGGTTTTATTCACTGGTCCGACTGGTTCTGGTAAGTCATCATCAATGGCAGCTTTAATTCATAAAATCAACGAAGAACGTAAGGAACGAATTATTACCATTGAAGATCCTATTGAATTTGTTCATTCCTCTAAAAGGTCGATTGTTGTTCAAAGAGAAGTCCATTATGATACTTATTCATTTGCGGCAGCTTTAAGATCAGCATTAAGACAAGATCCGGATATAGTTTTAGTTGGTGAGTTAAGAGATTTAGAAACTATCTCAGCAGCATTGACAATCGCTGAAACAGGACATTTGGTTTTTGGAACTCTGCATACTAATTCAGCTCCTCAGACCATCAATCGTATCATTGATGTTTTTCCACCTCACCAACAAGCTCAGATTCGTATTCAATTGAGTAATACCTTAAAAGCTACTTGCGCCCAATACTTAGTCCCCAATATTGAGGGGACAAGATCGGTAGCAACAGAAATCTTAATCGTTGATTCAGCTGTTAGCAACTTGATTCGAGAATCCAAAATTCATCAGATTGATTCTATTATTCAGGGCAATGCCGCTCTTGGCATGCAGGGCATGGATCAAACTTTAGCAAAAATGGTTCAGGCTGGCATTATAACTTATGACAATGGCTTGAAAGTAGCTCGCAATCCTTCAGCTTTCAAGAATTTAACCCAAGGAATGTAAAATATGCCTGATTATATTTATAAAACTATTGATCCTAGTACCGGTAAACAGGTTTCAGTCAATATTAGTGCCAACAATCAAAATGAGGCGACCAATTTAGTTTTAGAACGGGGTTTACAGCCCATTCAAGCCAAACAAAAGCGAGCTAATTTGCTGGGAGGTTTAACGGGTCGTATTAAACGTCGGGATAAAATTCTCTTCACAAATCAATTGTCAACTTTAATTTCAGCCGGTTTACCTTTGCTTCAAAGCTTGCAACAGACATCTTTGCAGATGAAAAATAAGAATTTGAAGAGAATTATTGATGATATTGTTAGTAGTATCGAATCAGGATCGGCGTTTTCTGATGCTTTAGCTGAGTATCCTAAATATTTTGATCAGATTTATATTAATTTAGTTAAAGCAGGCGAGGCTTCTGGAACTTTAGATACCTCTCTAGAAAGACTTGCCATTCAACAGGAAAAAGATGGTGATCTAGTCAGTAAAATCAAAGGGGCTTTAATTTATCCGATTATTGTCGTTTTTGTCATTATTGGAGTAGTTTCTTTTATGTTAATTTTCGTCCTACCTCAAGTAGTTGTTTTTTATGAACAATTTGACAAGCCTCTACCTTGGATTACCAGAGTTTTAATTGCTGTTTCTGATTCTTTGGTTGATTATTATTACGTTTATATCTTGGTCGCTTTAGGTGCAGTGATAGCTCTTAATAGAGCTTTAAAAACCCCCAAAGGCAAGAGTTTTGCTGATCATAGCAAATTAAAATTTCCAGCTGTTAAAAGTTTAATGTCGAAAGTTTATATGGCTCGATTTACTAGAACGGTTGGAACTTTATTCGCTTCGGGGGTTAATTTATTGGAAACCCTAGCTATCATAGCTAAGGGAATTAATAATATGCATCTAGAAGCTGCTATCAACCGAAGTTCCAGCTTAGTTAGAGAGGGCAAAAGTCTATCTTCATCTTTAGAGAATGAGCCATTATTTCTAGATTTAGTTCCCAGTATGATTAGTATCGGTGAACAATCTGGTCGGACTGAAGAAATGCTTTTAAAGGCAGCTGTTTATTATGAAAAAGAAGTCGATAAGCAAATCAAAGCTTTGACAACAACTATGGAGCCAGTTCTAATCTTAACTGTCGGCGGCATAGCTATAGTTATTGTTTTAGCTATTTTACTACCAGTTTATTCTTTGATACAAGATAATCCGAGCTTTGGGGCAGGTTGAGCTGTCATTTTGTCAGAAATGACATGCCAGAGAACTGACTAAATTGGGAAGCGTTAAGTAAATAATCCAAGTAAATAGTAAAGCCAGTGCTATTAGCAAAGCAAAACGCAGACTATTAAAGCAATTTTGGTAATCACTCTAATGCATCTTTGGAGCTAGGGAGCAATATATCTAATAATATATTGACTAACCAGTCCATATCATTAATATTTGATGATATCAATTGGCTTTCAATCAAGCTAATTAATCTCCTCTAGCTAGGTATTTAGTATAAAATAAGAGAGAATATGGAATATTTGCTGAGCCTGTCTTGGGGGATGATTCAGGGTCTGACCGAGTTTTTACCTATCTCTAGTTCAGCCCATTTACTCCTAGTCAGCCAATTTTTTGAATTTGAAAAATCTTTTGAAGCCTATGTTTTGCTCAACATTGGAACTTTGGCAGCTTTAATATTTTTTCTGCGAGGTATTTTAAAATCAATATTGCAAGATTTAAAACAGGGTGACTGGCAATTAGTCTTAAAAATAGTTATTAGCACTTTGCCGGCGGGTTTGCTGGGTTTTTGGTTGATTGATTTTATTAATAATTTGTCTTCTTATTGGGTTATTTTAATTTTGATGCTTAGTTTGGGCGGTATTTTGATGTTGTTTACAACGCCCCCAAAGGTGAAAGTAGCCGATTTATCAGCAATTTCTTGGCGTCAAACTCTTTTAATTGCTTCAGCTCAAGCTTTAGCTCTTATACCAGGGACTTCTCGATCTGGAGCAACGATTTTAACTGGTTTGTGGTTGGGATTCAAAAAAGACTTAGCAGTTAAATGGAGTTTTTTGCTAGCTTTACCTTTAATCTCGGGGGCTGTTTTGAGGGTTTGGCTATCTCCATCAGGCTGGGAGTTAATTGAACAAGGCTGGTTATTAATTTTAATCGGTAATCTTGTGGCTTTTGGAATTGGTTTAATCACCATTCATTTTTTAATTAAAATTGTTGAAACTCGTTCTTTGAAGATATTCGGCATATATAGATTAGTTTTAGCTGGAAGTTTATTGATTCTTTTGAATTTAAATATTCTATAATAACAAGTGTTATGATTGAACAGACTTTAATTTTATTAAAACCAGACGCCGTAGCTAGGGGGCTAACTGGCGAAATTATTCGCAGATTCGAAAGAGTTGGTTTAAAGATTATAGCTGCTAAAATGCTTCAGGCTACAGCAGATTTAATTAATCAACATTATCCTCCAGCTAGGAGAGAATTATTGATTAACATGGGGCGAACAACCTTAGAAACAGATAAGAAATTAGGCATTGATACAAAAAATGTTTCAGGTACAGACGATCCTTATGAATTAGGTCTTCAGATTCAGAAATATAATGTTGAATTTTTGCAATCAGGTCCAATCTGGGCGTTAGTTTTAGCTGGACCACATGCCATTTCCGTTGTTCGTAAAATTAGGGGGGCGACCTTACCTTCAGATGCTTTACCGGGAACTATTAATGGCGATTATTCTTTTGATTCTTCCCATGTTGCTAATTCAACTCAACGATCAGTTCGTAATTTAGTTCATGCCTCTGGCAACAAGGAGGAAGCTGAATTAGAAATAAAAATTTGGTTTTCGCCAAACGAAATTTTTGATTACCAATCAGTTCATCAACAATTTATGCTTACTTGAATTAGTTTTTGTCAAGCTCTCGTAGTTTAAATGGATAAAACAATTCTCTCCTAAAGAATAGCTCTGGGTTCGATTCCCGGCGAGAGCACCAGTCAAAACCAAAGGTACAACCTTAGATAATTTAAAATACTTCTCTAGATATCGATCGATTCAATCAGTTGCCTCTTATATTCATGTCATTGAAACAGAGAAATCTCATAAGAAGATTGACAAAGCTTTAACAGATCGCCTTGAATAACTTAATATTCAATAACTTTTTTAACGATAAAAGGATTTGAACAATCAAACTCCTAATACTTGGAGGCTTTTATATTAAGTTAAAAAACAGCTGGTAAGAGTTCTTCTATACCACTTCATAGAATATCTCTAACACCGGGTCAAAACACATTAATAGCAAAAAGAGACTAGAACCCAAGCAGAGTTATAAACAGTAAATCGCAGATAAATAAAACTAACACATTGTTCTTAGCTTTTGGTGTGAAAATGACTGATGATGCTTGGAACGCTCTTACAGACCAAGACAAGATATATAAATAAGCCTACAACAATAATAGCAAGACTTCTTCTTCCTGCGCCATGGATAGTAGTGTAATCTTTAGCTACCCAAAGTAACCAGTAATCACAAACCAAACAAAGGCGCATAATCAAATGGTTCATCATGTTAAACTTAAAATATTGTGTATAGGCTTTATATCGACGAATCAGGAGATCATAGATATCATCGTAGCCAAATTATGGCTCAACGCTATCTGAGTTTGACGGGTATTATCTTAAAGCAAGAAGTTTATCAGAAAGAAGTAATTCCCAAAATTGAAAAGATCAGATCATATTTTTATGAAGATTATGATGATAAGCCTCCTCTCCATCTAAGCGATATCATGGCTGGTAAGGATAATTTTATAGCTATTAAAGATGAAACTATAAAGCAGAGCTTTAACCAGGATTTTTTGTCTTTGGTGGGGGATGTGGATTATCAGATAATTACAGTCGTTATAGACAAGAACAAGCATCAGGATAAATATCTTAAGCCGTTTCACCCTTATCACTGGGGATTACGTTGCATCATGGAAAGATACTGTTCCTTTTTACTAAGCAAAAATAGCAGTGGCGACGTGATGGCGGAATCTAGAGGTAAAAAAGAAGACAGAGAACTTCAAGAAGCTTTCAGTAAATTTTATGCCTCCAGCTCAGATTTTGCTAGTTCGATTAATATTCAACTCAGATTAGCCAATAATAAAATTAAATTCAGGCAAAAGATTCATCTCATTTGTGGTTTGGAAATGGCTGATTTGCTTGCACTGAGTTCTAAAATAGATGTCTTAAAAGCTTATAACCATATAGATCATTTAAGCGATAACTTTACAGCTCAAGTAATCTCAGTGATTCAAGATAAATATTACAAAGGAAATACAGGAGTTAAAGGAAATGGCAAAAAATTATTGCCCTAAAAACAAAAGAGACTCTTCTATAAAGAGTCCTTCTGCGACGCTCAATCGAGTCGTCCCTCCTGTAGTGACATACTAAAGCACATCATACATTGCCCACATACTAGCTAATATTGAGTTAAAAATCAAGATAACTACTGACATTGTTTCATGTATGAAAACTACCTACAAACACACATCAAGCGACTCAAATTTGATCACACGAGAAAACTATTAGTGTTTTGGAGTCAATTTTGCACTTAATTGTCGACTTAAATTCCCACAGCATTTATCCCATCTTTAATAATTTGGATGGTTATACAATTCCAATTTCTTAATATTTTAAGTGATTGTGTATAAGGTTTATTACTCTATCGAAATGATTTGATTAAGTTTGCTTTTTGCAAAATTAACAAATTATTATATGATTTATAAGAATTATTTCTCTTGTGCCTTTTGGAGTTTATGATTCAATGTTCGAAAAGAAATCAACTCACAGATTAGAGAATGGTTGTTTAAGCAACCAGTCTTCTTCAATGTCTATCAATCCTGAGTTTAATTCAATATCTCAAGAATCGACAATTTTATCCCTTACACAGAAGCTGATTTCTCGAAAAGAATTATTGGAGAGGAGTGATATTGGAAATAATACCTTAATAATCTATGCAAAAGCCAAATTAATCGAAACAATCAAAGATGACCCCAATCAAGTCACAGGTTTATACAAAGAGACTGACATAGAGCAAGTTAATCAAATTAAGGCTTTGACTCAAGTTGGCTATTCATATGAACAAATTAAAATCCTAATCAAGGAAGGGACTATCAGTCAGGTTGTTGATAATTTGAAGAATCAAAATGTTTATACCATTAATCAATTACTTGAACTAACTGGTTGCAGTAGATCTCAGTTGGAACGGTTGACTAAGTCCGGACTGATTGCTATAAGTCGGCAATCAGAAGCTCAACATCCAAGATATGATTCAGAAGTTATAACCCAGATTGAGTTGATTAAGAATTTACTCAATCTTTCTCCCAAACATCAAGAAGTCAAAGCTGTTTTAGAGGATGAGCAATCTGTGGCATTTTTCAAATCCCAACCTCAACTTTATAATCGGGAGCAATTAACTAGATTAACTAAGATCAAACCCGCTACTTTTAATTACTTACTTCAAGAAAATCTAGTAGAAGTTCTCAAACTGAAGAACATTGAATGCTACCAGCCATCGACAATTGACTATCTTAAACACATTAAGCTTTTGAAAGATAAAGGCTTACCCAATGAAGCTTTGAAATCAATTATTCAAGCTAATCTTTTGCAAGAAACAGCCGAAACATGGTTGCAAAGACCAGCTCTGATTTCAGCTTACGAACTTAGAAAACAAAGCCAAATACCAGAGGGGTATATACAAAAATTTATTCAGCAAGATTTGATTCAACCAACTTTTGCATTCAATGGTCGGGATTTTTTCATCCAAGCAGATATTAGTCTAGTCAAAAATATTCATGTCTTCCTTAGCAAAGGATTTACCTTTGATGAAATTAAGGAAATTTTCAAGAAACCGAATTTTGATGAAATCTTAGATCATATTGATGATTATCAGGGTCGAACTAATTTAGCACAATTCAGCCAGTTAACTCAAATTCCCGAAGGGACAATTAGATTCTATCATCAAATGGGGCTTTTGACTGATATGGGGCTACCAACTCGAACGATTTATTTGAATACTGATGAGAATTTGAAAAGGTTAGACATGATTAATCAGCTCCAAGCCTGCCAACTTAATTTAAAATCCATTAAATGCATTTTAGATAATCCTGATTTATCAGAATTAATCATAACTGGGAAACTGATAGATCTCCGTCAATTAGCAGTCAAACATAATTTGGCGGAACAAACCATCAGGAAATGGACTAATGAAGGCTTAGTTGAGAATTCCATCCATATAACTAATGGCGGTTTTTGGTTTGATGCAACAATTTCGGCAAAGGTTGAAAATATTAAAAAGTTGCAGCTTGGGGGATTAAGGAATAATCAGCTTATTAAATCTATTATTAATCAGCCAGAGCTAGTTGAGATGTTTTTGCAAAAACGACTTCTCACTCTTTCTAAATTAGCCCAAAAAACTCAAATACCAGCTTCAAGCATTAGGCGTTGGACTGATCAAAAACTCCTTAAACCCCGCCTAGTTAGCCATCAAGCTATTTGGTATGAATCTTCAGCTTTGAAGCAGATAGAAACTATTAAGGCGTTCATAAAGCAAGGTCGAACTAATGTTTCAGATATTCGCCAATACTTATTCTAGTTAGGATAGGTTTGAAAAAATATTAACGAGGCTAGATTTTCCCAATATCTAACTGATATAATGGGAAAATATAATTTTGAGAAAAGTTCGATTTATTTGGCTAACAAGATTTATTAAACGACGCAAGCAGGCTTTAGAGCAGAGATCTGCAGGCGGTCAGGTTGATGATCCCATTTCTGATTCTAAATTAGAAAAAGATTTAGAAGCTCAAGAAATTTTAAAGACTCGAGCAGTTGAGAAATACCGCCAAAGAACTCTGAGAAGAGCTCAGAAATTGAAAGCTCATTTACTGGTTCATACCAATCAAAAAACAGTTTTATGGTCTTTGGGCGTTATCTCAATCACCTTTTTGATTTTGTCAGGTATTATTTACTGGCGACTTTATCATGCTCAAGATTATTCGGTTTTTATGTACAATATCACTCGCTTTGTTCCTTTGCCCGTAGCTCGAGTAGGATCCACTTGGATTGCCTATGAAGATTATCTGAAGCAGTTGCATCGCCAAATTCACTATTTTGAAATACAACAACAGGTTGATTTTAATGATTCAACCACCCAAGCAACAATCTCGCTGCAGGAACTTAAGCAACAGGCTTTGCAAAGAGTTATTACTGCGACATATATTCAAAAATTAGCTGACCAGTATCAATTAACAGTAACAGAACAAGAGATAGATGAAGAATTAGAACGTCTCAGGAGGCAGAACAAATTGGCTTCTGATCCTGAAGAGATTGAGGGTATTTTAGATGATTTTTGGGATTGGTCTACTGCAGATTATCGTCAAGTTGTCGCCGAGAATTTATTACAAAAAAAGGTTGTCAGAGTTATGGACGTTATACTAAAGAATAATGCTCTTCAGAGAATGAAAGATATAGAAGTCCGATTAAAAAATGGAGCTAGTTTTTCAGAGTTGGCCGAAGAATTTTCTGAAAATCCCCAAACCGCCTTAAATGCAGGCATTCATGATTTTTTCTTTGATCTAGAAGATCGCCATGAAGATCCTATAGTTTTAGAGGTTGCTTTTCAGACTCCAATTGGACAAATTTCAGATATTATTGATACTGGAGAACGTTTAGAGATTTTGAAGATTCTATCTAACGAGGGTGAGGGCTTAAGACGAGTAGCTCATATTCGTATTTTCTATGCTCCTCTGACCGAAGTTTTACAAGCTATTCGTCAAAAAGAACCTGTCACTATCTATATAGATGGCATAGATTATTCATCTCAATATTAAACGAACAGAAAAAGTTATCGGATAAATCTAAGATTCTTAAATTTGCTAGTGCATTTGTCAGCGATATAGTGAGTTTTAAGGTATTTATATCGGTTGACAGTGTTATCAGGTTTTTTACCACTTTGAATAGACAGAACTTTGTTTTTTGATATTCACAAAGGAGCTAACGGTTATTCGGAGGGATGCTGTGTTATGATTAAAGGAACATAACAAATATAAAAATATGACTGCCTTAAAGGAAGCAGATCGAACCCCTCCTCATAGTAACGATGCTAAAGGCGTTGAGACTGCTTCTGATACTGAAGCCATTGTTGATATTGACTATCAGCCATTATCAATCGCTAGAATACGTGATTCTAGACTGATAGATTTACTGGTCAAATATCAAGCTGGAGAAACTGTTTTAGCTGAAGATGAAGAGATTGTAATACAAAACATACAAAACTCCCAGCAAGGAGTATATTTACGAACATTTTTTGATGCCAAGAAAGAACAAATACGATCTGAGTTATATTTGCAAAGACACCGCAATAAACTTGTTCCTAAGACTGAAAGGTTTAGCGGCAAAGAATCCTATACAACTAAATGGCATCCTCACAGCCCCAAACCAAAGAAGCCGTCGACCGTCTTCCATGGTCAAAATAGAATCATAGAATATGGCAATAATATTAACGGCAAGATTTGGAATATAGATACGCTAAGAGATGCATCGAATCATCTGCGGTGGCAGCGATATTTAGATCCAGAATCTGGTAGGTTGTGCAATCAAAAATTCTATTCTAAAAATATTATGCATGACAAAGTACAAGTAAAACTGGATTCTGAAGATGTTTATAGATATGAAGACAATGTTATAGCCATCGATCATTACAGTTATGCAGATAATGAGACTGAAGAACCTGTTTGGGAATATAGAGATATATTTGAAAAAGATCAATGCACCTCATTGAATTTAGGCAGAAAAAAAGCGCGATTCCTGTTCGTAAATGGCGAATTGCATGAACTACATCGTTTTGCTGAAAATGGCAATTTAAAGAGTCGGACATTTTATTCTCCGCAAACAATAGAGAATAAACATCTGGCCACAGACCGAGAAATTTACGAGTATAAGGAAAATACCCTTAATGTTGATCACTATGATTATGATAAAAGTAATTCTCAATGGGTTTATGTGAGCTCTGAAGTGTATCAAAGAGATGCTAACCGAGAGTATAATCGGGGGAGTCTACTAGAGAAACATCTGCCTCTGCCCAATGGTCAATTCAGAAAGCTTATTTTTCAGCACGGACCTTATGGTAGCAACGAAGTAATTACTAGTGATGTTCTGTATCAGAAAAACAAGCGAGGACACTATAAGCCACTGATTGTTATTCAAGGACAAACAGAAATTCGTCATCTTTATGATGATAGTGAAGAGTACGAAATAGAAACCTTGAGATATTTTAAAGAAGCTCTTCAGCATAAGACGATCTATCATAGAGATGACCAAGGTTACATTTTTATGAGAGAGGAAAATCATTTGAATACTCATCAACGAGAATGTTTCTTTTATATCAATGGCGTCGTCGAGTCCGCCATAAAGTATGCCAGAAATGACAAAGGTTGGCTTATTACAACTGTCTTCAGGGGCTCCGAAAAGATAGCTCAGCAACTACATGATAAAAATGAAAAATTGCGGGAAAGTGTAATCTATGGCTCTAATTTTACTGTCGAGACCAAAATGGATGATAGTGGAGAAACATACTATACAGCAACTTGTCAGTATGACGATAATAGCAATCGGTTAATATCTAAATTTATAGAAAGGAAGAATTATCCATCAAGGAAGCAATTCTATAACAAGCACAATCAACTCCTCCATTCAGAGGAATATTCCAGAGATGAGTTGGGTCGTTTGGTTAAAGATATTTTTGATAGGAACGATCAATTAATGAAACGAGAACTACATGACAGCAATGATAAATTACTTCAACGAGTATACTTTGATAGCAATCAAATTCATCGTATAGACAAATTCGACAAGCAGGGTAGACTCAGAATAATAGAGGGTTATGACATCTACAATAAGAGCTTAGTCCGTCACATTTATGATAAAAAGGGAATTAAACGATATGAAAATTATTATCATTACGAAAATAACGTAGAAAAACTCAAAATAAGTTATCAATTTAATGAGTTGGGTAAATTAGACCATGTAGATGCTTATCGAAAACTGAGGAGTTATATCGGCAATAATTTTAAGCAATATCAAATGAAGCAAGACGAAAATAAACTATGGATTGTTGATGAAAAGATTCTAGTGAGAGATCATATGAGATTCATAGAAGGTCAATCTGCCAGTCAACAACAACGACAATTATTCCGAAAAATCTTCGGCTTAGAATTGCCGAGACATAGTCTTACCTATGTTACATCACATTTCAGACACTCAGTTCAATCCAATATGGAAGAGGGCTAGATTATTATATATTGCAAGCTCAAATAGTATGAGTTATATCTATTCTCATCAACTTAAGAAATATGTTGCCTTACAACCTTTAACTGTCAGCAGCCGAGTGATTAGGGCTGCCAAGCAAGTTGGTGTTCAATTAAATTGGAATCAAGCTGGAGTAATTAACCATCTGACTTTCTTGCAAGCTAAGAAATTGCTTGAACAATTAGGAAGTTCTTTTTTATCGACTGAAGACTATATAATTTTATTAAGAGAGAACTTGACTCAACCTGATATCTATAAAAAAATAACCAGTAAAGAATATGCTGAATAGTTAGATACTGTTTATTATCGAGATCAGCAGAATGAGATTAGATTAATCAATCATCCCACTATTGCAGATAATAAGATTGTAAATCAATCTAGTTTAGCCACAAATATTTTGACTGGTAGACCAGCTTGGTTTATGGAATCAAATTTTCAAGATTCAATTTATCCGAAGAAAATAGTCAAGAATTTTGTTAATCTGCAAACCCAAGGAGTTGCCTGGAAATACTGGTCACCTCATCGGACGGAGCAGTGGGTAGGGGCTATTAGGGGCTATGTCCTTTCTTCAGATACCTTGTCGCTAGATATGGATATTCCGCTCGATGCCCATCAACCGTCACTATGCATTCGTGAAGTGAGAGACAATATTGAGGCTACTGAACCGAGCTCTCAATTTTTAGATAATCATAAATACTTAAGCCAAATCACCGACCAATTTAAATCTAAGCTACCACAAACCAACAAACCTTCTATCAATTGGGCGACCATCAGAAATATTTTAATTCGACAGCTGGCGGAGGTCCAACAAATGGCATCAGCTGATCAAAAGTATTATAGGGAACTTTATCTAGACCTAGTCGGTTCAATTTACGTTTATCATTCTGAAATTCCACGAGATAACCTATTCAGTAATTTATTCCTTTCTAAAAACCAATCAGATTTGACTTTATCTCCACAAAATCTTTTATATTATTTAGAGACAATTAAATTAAAGTTGCAACAAGCCTTGGAAAATAACTCGGACATAGTTCTAGTTATGGGGCATGAGCATCCAGATGCCGATGCTATCATCGGAGCCATCTTAGAAGCTTATAGACTTCAATTTTATGAAGCTAGAACAGTTGTACCAGTGATATGTGGTGACAATCTCCCTCTTGAAGTAATTGAATTATTGCCCAAAAATATAGACGACAAACTCATTTATACTGATTCAGCTTTATATAAAGCAACCACTGATAGCGGGCTGGGGAGATGGGTGTTAATAGATACTTATTATCATGAATACCCAAAATTCATTGATGGCATCATTGACCATCACATTTTGCCTGATTATTATGCTCAAAGACAAGATATATTCTGCAGTAATGAATTAGCTTGGAATAGCATTTTGCAAATAGTTTATAAATATTTGGCCGGTGGATTTCAGATTGATGCAGATATGGCCAGATTAATCATCAAAGCCACTCTTTTAGAGGCAGATTTATCTTCTTTGCGTAAAAATATGACAGCTAAAGATAGATGTCTTTGGCAACAACTTTTAAGTATAGCTGGTTGGTCAGATGACAATCTGTCTCAGATATATCAGCCATTGATGGATAAATTTTTATCAGTTGAATCAATGCAATCTCTATTTTGGAGGGATTATAAGCAGGATTTAGGCAATTTTGGGATATCAGTTATTAAATTGGATAATCAATATTATCAAACGAACAAACAGAATATTGATAATCAGATAAGTCAATTAGTGGATTCAGTTTTGAATCAACAAAATTTAGCGGCTATTATTATTAGTTTAGCTCAATACGATGGTATCAATTTTAAACAAGGCAGTTTTCTAATCTATCTAGGCAAAAATAGATTACCTAAACTGAGGCAATCATTAATTCAATATATTCATGCTTATATACTTGATTATTATCGTAAAAGACAAATGCAACCCAAGATTGAAATCACTAATACGGAGGTTAAATATACAAACATCAGCTTTCAACTCCCCAGACTGCTATTGGGGCCAGGCATAGCTCGGATAATTTCTGATTTAGATAGATTCTTTTATTCAAACAGTTGCCAATTATATGTTTCTCGCACCTTAGCCACTTATCAAGATTTGAATTTTGAAAGAGGAGACATTAATTGGATTACTAATGTTAACTACATAACGGTAAAGAAGCTTTTAGCATCTCAGTCTTGCAGACTGCTCACTCTAACTGAGTACTATCAAGTCTTAAAAGATGCTATGGCTATTAATGACGATGATATGGTTCAATCGTTAACATCTAGTGATTATACAGAATTTCTAGATACAGTTATTGTTAATAATAGTCAATACATAGATCAACCTTGCCTTGAAATCAATGATAAGCATACTAATTTTAAGGGTCGACTAAAGCATCATCAAATCCCTTATGCTCATCCCGGACTAATGAAATTGCAAGATATTAATCCCAAAACTGGTTTGCCAAATACTATTTTAGATCCTAACAGGTATGCTGAAGAAAATTTGTGGCGTTTTTGGGCACCAGATAGCTTTCCCGCAATTACAGTGAGGGGTTATATCTTCTTGTTGTTACAACCAGCTTTAGATTTAAAAATTAATCATCAAGAACAACATGCTAATCTGGGCTTTCGTTTAGTCTATCAAGATCTTATTGAAGGTTAGGGAAAAATTATTAGAGCTTCAATTGAAAGATGCTTCTTATATTTTTTAATGTTTGATGACAACTAATCTGATATATAAGGTATAACTAAATTAGTTTTTTGAGAAATGAGTGTTATTAGTAAAATTAATTTGCTTTAAAATAATATTCTTAGTAAAATTACCTTTACTAGAAATAATTATGAATTATAAAAAAGATCTTCTAGAGGCTTATTTATTGCGTCAGATTGGCGATAATCATCTTGTTAATGAAATCAATCAAAGCCAGTATGTATCTAGAAATATGGAAATAAGACTAGATAAATATGTTAAGGATTTTATTGCTGATAATAGGAAACCCCGCTGGATAGTCGTTCCGGGTTTAAGGGGTGTTGGCAAAACAACTTTAATTGGACAAATTTATACTAAACTGTATTCTCAATTTGTGCAACATAAGAAAGATTCTGAACAATTTAATATTATCTATATCTCTTTAGATATTATTAATAATTTTAAGGCTAATTTAAGTGATGTTATAGAAGTCTATGAACAAATATTGGGTTGCGAATTATATAAAGCTAAACAGCCGATTTTTATGTTTATTGATGAAGTCCAAACAGACAGAAATTGGTCTCAATTTCTTAAGACTGTTTATGATCGGACACCCCAATTATTTATGATTTGCACTGGTTCATCAGCTACTTATTTGCAGATGGATGCTAATACAGCTGGTCGTAGGGCATGTATAGAACGTTTATATCCCTTAAGTTTCACTGAATACCAGACAATAGCTCATAAATTATATCCAGTTAAAGATTTGAAAAATCAAATCATTCAAAGCCTTTATTATTGTCAATCAGCAAGAGAAGTTTATCAAGCCTTACAAAAATTGGAGCCTCAGATTGCTAGATCATGGAGTCAATATGATGAAAATAATATAGAACCGTATATTTTATCAGATATTATGCCCTTTGCTTTAAAATATGATAATAAGTTTGAGTTTCAGAAAGAATTACTCAACACTCTTGAAAAGATAATTGTCAATGATTTGATGACTGATACTCGATTTAATTTTAGATATGAATCTATAATTAATATCAAAAGATTGTTGTTAATCATAGCTGATAATACAGAAACCCCCAGTCTGGCTACTTTAAGCGATGCATTAGGCGTGAGTCGACCATTGATTGCATCAATGTTAGATGCTTTAGTTAAAGCAGAATTACTAATTAAAATACCAGCCTATGGCAGTAGTTTATATAATATTAAAGCTCCTGCTCGCTATCAGTTTATGAGTTCTTCTAGTCGTAGTGTGTTACGTAGTCCAGTTGGTAAATCAGCGACTCTTGCTAGTAAGCAGGGAGATTTATTAGAAGATGTGGCGACTCTACATTATTACAAGGAATTTGTCATTACATCGAAAGGTTTTTTAACTTATCCTTATATCAAGAAGCGCCAACCCAATTGCGATTTTATTTTGCAAGTCAATAATCATCATCAGGTAGCTTTAGAATTCGGCTGGGGAGTTAAAAATATTGATCAAGTTAAGCAGACAATGCAGAATATTAGGTGTGATTATGGGCTTGTTTTTTCTAAGACACCACTACGACTTCATGAGGCAGATAACATTGTTAGTATTCCCTTAAAATATTTCTTTTTAATATAGCTAAATTCTTTTATTTTTTGCAGAAGTTTTGTACATTAAGGTGGTCTGCTAAAAAACAGACATTTTTTGTACAAACCCCGGCAGCAGAAAGGAGTAATCAATTATGTTGCCAAAAATTAAAAGCTTGCTCATAGCAAGCCTAGGAGCAGTCATCCTATTCAGTTTGACTGTCATGCCAGCTTCAGCTCAGTTTGATGAGTATGGGTCAGGTGGTAGTTATCACTCAGATGAGTGGTATGCTGTTGGAGGCTCATCTGCTCAACTGCCGAGCATACCTGAAATCTATGTTTCCGACGTAGAGGTTTGGGAAGGTTCGACTGCTGTTTTCACCATTGAAGCCATTCCAGTTCCTCAACAAGACTTGGAAGTGATGGTTGAATGGGAGACAGTTGATGTTTCAGCTGAGGCAGGAGTTGACTATCAGTCGGCGTCAGGAACAGTCATTCTGACTACTTCTGCTCCTTCAATTCAAGTTACCGTTCGCATCTTGTCTGATGAGGAAGTTGAGTCTAATGAAGTTTTCGGACTTCGGGCTTATCATCCTTCCTTGGCAGGATTGGGGGGTCATTCGACTGGACTAGCTACTATCAAGAGTCAAGCCATTGTCTCTTGGGGAGTTGTTGATATAGACACCTACGAGGGAGTAGATCTCCATATACCAATTGAGATTGTTCCTAATGGTCGTTCGTTCGACATGTGGGTGCTTGCCACCGGCTCTACTGCCACCGGCTATGGGGTAGACTATGACAGCGGTTTCAAGCAGGTACATATTCCTGCTAATAGCACCTCTGCCGAGGTTGTCATTCATATTGCGGCTGACAATCTCACCGAGGGAGTGGAACACTTTGGAGTAGTCTTTGTTAGATACGAGTTTCCAGACGGTGTTCGCTTGATGGGAAGCCATTCTGTTGGAGTGGATATCCACGACAGTTAAGATCATCTAGGGGGTGATACAAGGGGAGAGGGGTAACAGCCCCTCTCCCTATTTTCCTTTTTTAAAGATATGGAGATATTTGGTGTTTTAATAATTTGCAAGGTTAACTTGATAAGCAGTATGTTTGGCGATGAGAGAATTAGTACAGGCTTTAAATTATCTCTGGATAAAATTAGAATTTATGACCAGTGCAACCATTCATGGAGCTAGATTAGATAAATTATGGAAATTAGTAGGCACAAAAGTGTGAATATGCTTATGAGCTATATTTGGGATAATAATAGATTTGATTCTCGCACCGACGAGAATTTTCTGTGACTAAAACAGAAATCACTATTTAAGAAATAGTATTCAATCAGGCGGATTCGACCAAAAACAGTTCGCACTGCTACTGATTAACTCCGCGATGATTCTCGAAAAAGACCGGCGAGATTTCAATAATGAAGTTCAGTGACCGGCTAATCTGCGACATATGTAGAAGATAAACCGACAACTAGTTACATTGTTAGGTCATTCATACACTCAAAGAGCAAAATATATCCCCCAAGCAGATTATTGTCAATGATATTATACTCATAGTTGACTAAAAAGGTGTACTTGAATTATAATCGCAGAAATAAAGATAAATCAAAGGAAGAAGTAATCATGGGTACTTTTAGCGACAACTTGGCAAAGTTTCGCCATCAGGTCGGTTACACTCAGAAGGAGCTGGCCAACCAAATAGGAATAACTAGGACTACCTATATCAAGCTTGAACGGGGACTTAAGTCTCCCACCCTAGATCAGATTAATCAACTAGCCAAGTGCTTAGATGTCGGTATTGACTACATGATCGGTAGCAAAGCTGTTGACGGCAATAAGCCACCGAAGGAGGCTGTCGAGCTTGCTGAAAAAATCAATCAGAAAAATCATAAGCTAGCAACCAAAGTCAGCCTTGACAAACTTGAAGCCGTCTTACTCTATGTCTTGGGTAAAGTCGGATCCCAGCCTAATATCGGTCAGACAGTAATCTACAAAATCCTCTACTTCATTGATTTTGATTTCTACGAGAAGCACGACCGACCGATTACGGGACTGAGCTACTATCACAATCATTTTGGTCCGACCCCTGGATCAACCTTCAATCAACTGACTGCGTCCCTGATTGACGCTGGGAAGCTTCAGATTGTCAAAACTAAATTTCACGACAAACCCCAGATCAAATATCTGGCTAATGCCGACCCAGATTTGACCAGCCTAACCGGTCAGGAACTGGTTCACATTGACGAAGTTCTAGATCGCTTGAGCCACAAGACCGCCAGCCAGATTAGCGACTACGCTCATTGGGACACCCCATGGGTGGTGACCAAGCCTGGTCAACGGATTGATTACCAGTTGAGTAAGTACCGGACTGACTTGACCTCCGTAATGCCACCCGAAGATGAGTTATAACGTTGATGACCAATGTAAAAAAGAAATCAAGGCACTTGATAAAAAACACAAGCACCTTGCCTCAGATTTGAAGACATTTATCCAAACCCATCAGGTTGCCAATGACCCTAATCAGCCCGATGACTATCGTCGTAATTTCTTTAGTAGCAAAAATGCCACCATTCTCCACGGCTCACTCAGGGATAAGGCGCGAATCATCAAAGCCCGGCTATATTCGACTGACTTAAGAGATAAAAGTTTGCGGGTCATCTATTTGGCTAACGACCGAGACTTAACCCTGATCGAAATATACAGCAAGGGCAAAAAACCAACCGAGGACAAACGTCGCTGGCAGACCTACAAATAAGCTTATGCAATCTGAAACGTTTACTAATTATTTACTATCAATAGCTCAGGGGATAAATTATTAAGCAACAAGAAAGCGGTGCGAACTACTCGTTCTGGCGGGTTCAACCAAAAGCAGTTCGAACACCTTTATAGTGATTTGTTGGTCATTAGTGAAGCAATAGAGGAATTTAAATTATCACTCTAAATGAGCAACTAATTTGTGATTTATGTAGCAGTTTATCAATTAACCAATAAGTGGTATTCTAAAAGTTAAAGAATTAAAAGTAATGAATAAATATAAATTTAGAGAAGAAGATATACAAATAATTCTTGAACATTTAGATAAAAATGATCCTCAAAATGCTACTAGAGAATATGTTTTACAACTTTTAGAAATCTTTCAAGAATTTGCCAAGACCTTGGCTAAAAAAGATCCTAGATTAGCCGAAGAGTTTTACAAATCTTTGTTAGAAAATCAAAAGATTACAGAGGAAAATGACGATATTGAATAATATTGTTATACACATTAATAAAAATTAAGAATGTAAAAATGAGCCAGCAAAGATTAACTATAAATCCCCAAATTTTTAAATGGTTGAAAAAGGAATTTCAACTTAGTGATGTTGATATTGCCAAAAAGATGGGCATTAAAAAGGTTGAAAATTATATCAAAATAGAAGAAGGCATTACTAAGCCAACTCTTATTCAAGTTCGCAGACTTTCTAAAACTCTTAAGATTCCCTTAATGGTTTTCTATCTTAAACGTCAACCAGATGGCAAAGAGTTGCCCATTGATTATCGTAATAAGATTGATTCTTCGTTAAGTGTGAAATCAATTTTGGCTATTCGTAGAGGTTATCTAATTCAGGATTTGATGTTATCTTTTAGTGATGAGCAACAGTTTCAATTGCAACATTTGAGCAATCTTAAACCCATTGAAGTTGCTCAGACTATGCGAAATATGTTTAAGTATTCTCCTCAAGATAGAATTAACCCTGATGACTTATTTACCCAGTTAAGAACGAAGATAGAATCGCTTGGTGTTATTACTTTAGCTTTAAGTCTTGATAGAAATGATTTAAGGGGGTTTAGCTTAATCGGTCAACTGCCTGTAATAGCAGTTGCTAGTGCTGACGCTAAATCGAGTCAAATATTCACACTCTTGCATGAATTATTTCATGTTATTAAGAGGCAGACTGGTCTTTGTCAACCATTGACATCTGGGCTGGGATCTATAGAGGCTCAGTGTAATCAATTTGCTTCTAATTTTTTAATAACTCCAACCGAATTAAAACAAGCTCTTATAGAAGATGATAGTACAGAGGATGCTAATTTACGCAGAATTGCTAATCAATTTAAAACTAGTCGAGAAGTTATTTTAATTAAGATGATTGAACAAGGCTTAGCAACTTGGAAAGAATACGAAAAGAAAAGCGAAGTATGGCAAGAAGAATATAAGAATCAGAAGAGCTTTGGTCGCCAAGCTGACCCTATTAGGAAAGCTTGGAGAGAGAATGGACATAAGGTTACTCAAAGAATTTTTAACCAGTTAACTAGTGAAGATATGACTCAAAGTGAAGCAGCTCATTATTTAAATATCAAAGCCAGTTATATTGATTTTATAGGTGAGAGGCAGATGAGCAGATTATGAATAAAGGGCAAGGGTACGTACTAGATACCAATGCTATTCTTGATTTGACAAGACGTTTATATCCAGAGTTGGTATTCCCCAATCTTCACAGTCAAGTCAGTGAATTAGTTAAAAGTGGTTTTATAATTTCATCAGTAGAAGTTTTGGGAGAATTGGGAATTGATTTTAAAAAGAAGCCCAAAGAATGGTTAAATAAAACTGAAAGAGATTATCCTCGTGAATATAATTTACCAATTCTTTGGTCACAAAAATATTCACAAATATTTTTAGAGTTTAATATTCAATTAGAAGGCATTATCAATCAGATTACTAGCTCTTATGATAATGTAGTTAAATTTCAATCAACAAGGGGTTATGATGCAGATATACATCTAATTGCTTTAGCTGTTCATCATAATTGGGCTTTAATTACCTCTGAAAAAACAAGTAATAATGCTGATAAACCAAATATTCCTGATATCTGCAAAGATTTAGGCGTAAGCTGTATGGATTTGTTGGGAATGTTTAAGACTAGAAAATGGAGTTTTTAAAAGTATTGGTGGAACCAGTTTAAACTCAGGATTAACAGAAGTGAAACAGTTAAAAAATAAAGGCAAGTTTCACAACATTCGCTCTGGCGGACCCGACCGGATTTGAACCGGCGCTCTCTTCCGTGACAAGGAAGTGTGTTAACCAGGCTACACCACGAGTCCATTTTTAAAATTTGAATGACTATGACAGTTTACCAAAAATTAACCTAGAATGTAATACTTCTAATCTCCATGTTGTCTTTGCAAGTTATAATAAATCTAAATTAGTTATAATGAGAGACTTTTTGAGAGATAAATTGATTCTATGGGTAATCCTAGCATCTTTAGCATTAACAGTATCTACGATTTTATCAGTTATTTTAAGGGTTGATTTAGATCGGACTAATGTAGTAACTCAGCATCTAATTATAGAGGGACAATCTCAATATCATACCGGTGATGCCAATTATTTATATACTTTAGTAACTCTCTCTATTATATGTTTATTATCTAGCTTTATTATTGCTTACAGAATATATAATTCTTATCGTTTGGGAAGTTATCTCAGTTTATTCTTTGGAATAGTGATTTTAAGCGCCAATTTATTAATTATTGAAACCTTGCTAAGAATTTAATCATCCATTTCTTCTAAAAGATAGCGTTGTCCAGCTTTAGTTTGATATGAATTCAAGGTTTCAAAAATTTGCTGTTTAACAAAGCTTGTTGTCAGGATAGCTTGTTGCTGCTTGAATAATTTATCAATAACATTTAAGGTAAGGTATTCCGCCTCTTCAATATCTTTCTGGGTGTTTCCTAGAGCCTTATAAAGGCTGATAAATATTTGCGAGTAATTTGCAGGCTGCAAATGCCCCTGAGGGCTTTTTATGGCGATTGCTGATGCGACAGACATGTTTTCTAAGGTAGTAAAAGACAGTTGACATTTTTGACACCAACGTCGTCTCCAAATTGACCAACCAGTGCGACGAGGTCTAGTATTGGTAACCTTAGTGGGTTGTTTGCAATAAACACATACCATAGCTATATATTGACATTATTCGGATAAAAAGTCATGTGGAAAATGATTTCAATACGTGTAAAAAATCTAAAAAGTCCCTCGCAATGGAAGGACTTTGTCGAATTATCTCATTTATTTCTATGGATTACTGACTGATTTGAGTTCTAAATCTTCATAAAAAGATTTGAAATCCTGTAATAAATACATCTTCAGATATATCTCCTTATTGTTTAAGTACGTGGATCAAAATCCACAATATATTATAACATAAAAATATTATTTATCCATATTAGATAATTGCCAGATATGATAGAAGTTGCTAGAATTTAGAATCGAATATTGGAATTGGGTTCTTAGCTCAGTTGGCTAGAGCGCTACATTGACGTTGTAGAGGTCAGAGGTTCAAATCCTCTAGAACCCACCAAGTATTTATACTTTTTATGTCATAGACAGAATATTGCATATATCTTTTATGATATATATTCAAAGATGAACAGATGCAATTTTTGTAATAGTCAAAAAGTACTAGCAAAAAAGTGCTAGATAATGTAATATGTAAAAAGTGAAGTTTTGAGACCAGTTTTTGAGTCTCTTAAAACGAAAGAATTCGATTGTCTAAAGGCGAGATTAGATAATCGGTTTTTTTATTTTTTTGAAAATTATAAACAATCCATAAATCAGACTTGTTGCTAGATGCCGAACAACATAAGATATTGATAAATGAAAATATCCAGCTCAATTCATCAACACTTGGCATATCTATCATTGCAGGCACTTTGGCGATTATGGCCTCAGGTTAAGTTTGGCTTAACAAAAATTACAGCTCAAGGGTTGACTTGTGATGTTGACATTGGCAAAGGGAATATCTCAGAAAAAGATTTTGATCGTATTGAAAGGGAAATTCAACGATTAATTTCTCCCCAGCATCCTCAATTAGAGAAAATAACAACCAGCAAGGCTTTAACCTTTTTGAAGGAAGACCAGCAAATTTATCTCCAAGATTTCTTCAAAGACTATGATGGAGAGGTCTTATATTTATATAAGCAAAATGATTTTCAAATTGTCGTCGACCTAAAGGAAGTGCCTAAGTCCTTTATTGAGAACAAGGATCAAATCTTTTTCAAAATTATAAAGGTGGGAGGAGTTTATTGGAGAGATCAAGCCGATAAAGATCAATTGCAGCGTTTGCAGATTGTTGTTTTTGGTTCTGCCGAGGAATTACAAGTTTATTTGGAGGAGCAAATTTCTCAATTTGCTTTAGATCATCGTCAACTCGGCAAAGATCAGAATCTCTTTATGTTCTCTAATTTAATTGGCGCAGGTTTGCCACTATTTTTAGAAAATGGGGCTATTATTCGGCGAGAAATTGAGAATTTCATCATTGACGAGGAGATTAGAAGGGGATATATCCATGTTTACACTTCAGATATTGCCCGATTAGATTTGTATCAGATATCAGGGCATTATCCCTATTATCAGGATAATATGTACACTCCGATAAATATTGATGATAAGAAGTTCATGCTCCGACCAATGACTTGTCCACATCATTTTCAAATCTATAAACAGAAACCTCGCTCATATCGAGAACTACCTATTCGTTTGGCTGAGTTGGCTAAACTGTATCGCCGAGAAAAATCGGGGGAACTGAGTGGTTTGTTGAGGGTTAGAACCTTTACATTATCTGATGCCCACATTTTTTGCCGAGTCGATCAGGTAGAAGCTGAGGTCGAACAAGCCTTGCAATTGATTGAATACGCTGCTCAAGTTTTTGGCTTAATCAAGGATAAGAATTATTCTTATAGATTGTCTTTGGGGGATAGAATGGATCAAAATCAGAAATATTTTAAGGATGATCAAGCGTGGAATCTAGCTGAAGAAAAACTCAGACAAGTTTTACAAAACCGGGGTGAGCAGTTTGTGGAAGCTCAAAATGAAGCAGCTTTCTATGGTCCGAAAATAGATATTCAAATGCGTAATCAGGCTGGCAAAGAAGAAACAGCTTTCACTGTTCAGTATGACTTTGTTATGCCCAAGCGTTTTGAGCTTCATTACATAGATGATCAGCAGGAAACACAAGAAGTGGTTGTTATTCACCGCTCCTCAATCGGAGCTATAGAAAGATTGATGGGCTTTTTAATTGAATTTTATGAAGGTAGCTGGCCGGTTTGGTTGGCTCCTTGCCAGATTAAATTAATTACAGTTAATCACTCAAAAAAAATTGTTGACTATGCTCATGACTTAAAACGTCTAGCTTTAAATCAAAGAATAAGATTAAGACTTGACGAGTCATCTCAGTCAGTCGGTAAAAAGATTAGACAAGCCCAAATAGAGAATACTCCATACATAGTAGTTTTAGGGGAGGCGGAGATAGATAGTCAAGCTTTTGAAGTCCAAGTTCGCAAGGATTTAAGACAATCTGAATTTAAATCTGATGCAACATACAATTGGTCAGAGATTTTACAGAATATACAAGCGGATATAGAGAATAAGAATTAATTTTTTGTGTCTAGATCAATTATTAGTCAGTATTTGAAACAAGTCGATAATCGTTGGCAATTAACTATTGAACAGCTATCTTTAGTGATAACGACTTGGTATCCTGATTTGCAAATTAAAATATGGTCATCTATGGGATATGAGATTCTCGGCTGGGGGCAGACAACTTATAGGCTATCTAGTGGCAAAGTAAATCAGTGGTTTATTTTGGGTTTAGCTGATCATAAAAGATATTGCAGTTTATATGTTGGGGGCTGGGAAAATCAACAATCTTTAATAGAAAGATATCAGTCAAAATTAGGGCGGGTTAAAATTGGTAAAGCTTGCATTAATTTTAGTTCTCTAGATGATTTGGACTTAGAAGGTTTAAAGCTTCTCATTGACAGGGCTGTTAGATTGTCTTGAGGCAATTTGGATTTAGTCACAATTTGAGAAAATGTCGTTTTACAATATGGCTGGCGCGGTAGGATTCGAACCTACAATCCCTTGTGCCAGAAACAAGTGCCTTACCATTTGGCCACGCGCCATCTAATTTCTCCGTACTCCTATGCCATTATACTGGATAATGACTGGTTATTTGGTTGAGAGTAGATTTTGATTATAATGAGGTTTAGATGGTTTGGCGAGTTTTAATTGTTGTCGGAGTTATCATATTGATTTTAATAGGGACTTACCTAGTCCATTGGTTATTTAATGCCAAGGAATGGATAGAAATTTATATGAAGAATCGAACAATTCCTCATAGATCACTATCTAAAAAGCCTGCTAGTTTTTTGGGTCAATTGGAATTGAAGTATGATCTCAAAATTCGAGCTAAATTTATTGAATTTTTAAATAAAAAAGAACCTCAAAAAGCTACTATCTCTATTTATTTTATTGTTCTCAGTGGTTTAGTTCTCATAATTTTTGGATTAATCATATCAGTATATTTCTGGAATAGTCTCTGATTAACGTGATAGATTTATTGGCAATTGTCGGTCAAACCGCCACTGGCAAAACAGCTTTGTCTTTAAGGGTGGCTCAAAGTATTCCCTCAGAAATTATTACTGGAGATTCGAAAACAATTTATAAAACCTTAGATATAGGTACAGCCAAGCCTTCAAAATCTGATCAAAAATTAGTTAAGCATCATTTAATTGATGTTGTTGAGCCGAATGAGACATTCAATGTTTATCAATTTCAGACCTTGGCATCTCGAGCTATTCAACAGATTCATGGTCAATCGAAATTGCCCATTTTAGTCGGTGGATCAGGTCTTTATATGGATAGCATTTTAAATGACTATAAATTTGAAGGCAGGGAAGTTTTCGAACAAGATAGACAAGCCTTAAATCAACTCACAACCCCGCAACTCCAACAGAGAATTCAAAAACTGAATTTGACCATGCCTGAAAATAATCAGAATCGTAGATATCTTCTTCGGACTCTAGAAAGAGGGCAAGTCCAACAAACCAGCCTAAATCGTAGAGCCAATACATTAATTATTGGATTGCATTTAAATCGAGAAGTTTTAAGTCAGAGAATCCAACTACGTTTAACAGAAATGCTCAATCAGGGAGTTTTGGAAGAGATTCGAAGAGTTTTGCAAATGCCAGCAGTCCAGCCAGAAGTTTTAACAAGCAATATTTATAGAGCTTTCAAACCTTATTTTGAGCAAAAGATAACTTTTCAAGAAGCATGTTCAGACTTCATTCGACGTGATTTGGCTTTGGCAAAAAAACAATGGACTTGGTTTAAGCGTTATCCAGATATTTCATGGTTTGAATCCTCTGATTTAGCTTATAATTATATTGTTCGTCAATTGAATATTAAGAAGTAAAAATGTCTAAGAAATCAAATACTCAACCTCGAGTGGTTGATTACAACGTCCAGCAAGCTGAAGAAGTCTATTCTCATTTTTGGGATGACAGAAATTATGACCAACGGGCAGAGACGTTGCTTTTAAAAAAATACTTTAAAAAATATTTTCCAAAATTCGATAAATCAAAATGTCTAGTTGATATTGGTGGGAATTTTGGACGATTTTTACCTCTCTACGCCACTACTTTTGGAGAGGTTGCTATTTTAGATTATGCTGATAATGGTTTTCATCTTGCTAAGCAATCAGCTAAAAAAGAAAACATAAAACTACACCTAATTGCAGCTGATGCCTATAATTTACCCTTTATTAATAATTCGCAGACATCCCTAATTTCTATTAGATTAATTCATCATCTTGAAGATCCAAGCCAATTTTTCAAAGAAACTTTCCGAGTTCTAAAACCCAACAGCTTATTTATTTTTCAAGCCTCAAATAAGAATCATCTTGGTCTATTTTTAAAATCTTTGCTAACTTTCAATTTTAAAGTTTGGCGGAAAGATTGGCTTGATTTGAAGTTGGGATTAGAAAAAAAAGATGATAATTTTACTTTAATCCGTAATTATAAAGCGAATTATTTGGAGCGATTGATAATTGAACACAAATTTAGGATTATCCACAAACGCTCAGCTTCTTGGCTTAGAAGTTTTAAGTTAGCCAGAAGATTTCATAAAATCAGCTACCCATTTGAATATGCTCTACAGATTCTAAGTGCTGTATTGCCTTTAAGTTCTAGTAATTGGTATGTTTTACAGAAATCTGCTGGAGATTTAGATACTCTAATAACCAAAGAGGAATCAGCTAATTTTTTGAATACTTTATGTTCACCCAAAAATCACAAATTAATTCCCGCTGAAGATTTGGTTAAATTTAAAAGAAAAAATTCAGATAAAGTCATTTATTTTGATTTCAGAAATTAATTTTTCTCAAAAAATATAGTTGTAATTTTCAGAATTATGTTAAACTTTTATTAAAGTAATGATTGAAAATTTATTTGGCTCCAAAACTCGTTATAAGCTTTTAAGACTGTTTTTATCAAATCCAAATCAGTCTTTTTATGTGCGAGAAATCACTCGCAAGATTAATGAACAAATTAATTCTGTTCGCCGAGAACTGTCTAATTTGCTATCTATAGGTGTTATCACTTCTGACAGTGCTAATAATAAGTTGTATTATGAGGTTAATCAGAAGTTTGATAAGTACAAAGATTTATTTAATTTATTCAATAGTGTAACTAAAGTCGTCGGTGGAGGCGTGACTAAAACTAAAGACAGTAAAGCGACTACAAAAAGTGAAGCAGTAGTTAAAACTCCGACTCCAAAACTGCCTGCTCAAGAAAAAGCTTTGGGTAATGTTTCACTAGTTGTTTTGGGTGGTATTTTTACTCTTGATGCCCGGGCGCCGGCTGATGTTCTAATTGTTGGTAATGTTACGCCAAGCAGCCTGAAAACTTACGTAGATAACTTAGAAGCCTCCATTGATGGCGAAATTAGGTACTTGGTCATGAATGAAGAAGAATTTCATTATCGACTAAAAATTAAGGATAGATTTACTGCTACAATGTTGAGCAGTAAATTGGTTGTCAAGGTTGACAAACATAGCATTTTAAAAAATGCAGATTAGTTTTTTTGGCGCCAACTGTCTAAAAATTAAAGTTGGTTCTACTAACTTAATTTTTGATGATAATTTGAAGCAGTTGGGCGCTAAACCTGTCACTACTTCTGATGATGTTTTATGTCTGACGGCTAACCACTTATTTGAATTTCCCGACAAGTATAAACTGCTTCTAGATAGTCCTGGTAGTTATGAAGTTGGTGAGGTTTTTATTAACGGAATTGAAGCCCAAAGCTATATGGATGAGACTGGAATTCTGAGGAATACTATTTATAGAATAGAAGCCGAAAATTTATCAGTCGCTGTAGTTGGACATATTCAGGCGAATTTAAGAGATAATCAACTAGAACGACTAGGCATTATTGATATCCTACTCATTCCGGTGGGCAATAATGGTTATACTTTAGATGCTACTGGAGCTTTGCAATTAACCAAAAACATTAATCCCAAAATCGTGATTCCAACCCACTACCATAATTCGAAGCTTCAATATGAAGTTTCGCAACAAGATTATAAAGAATTCGTCAAACAGCTAGCCATTGATTCTGATTCTATAAGTGGCACTTTTAAAATTAACAGAAATGAGTTATCTGAAACTCTTAGTCTGAAGATTTTCGCTTAGTGACATATTTTTTGGGCGGTTGGTCAAGCAGATTTTTCTTTTTCAATGTTCTCAAAGCATGGGTACTGATCTTGAGTCGTACTTTTTGCCCATTAATGAAGAGAGTTTTCTTATGTAGATTAGGTTTCCAAATCTTTGGGGTACGTCTCAAGGAAAAGCTAACGTTATGTCCGTGTTGCTTACCTTTACCACTTAAGTCACATTTTCTCATATCTTTTATACTCTTATTAATATTAGATTCTGCAATATTTTAGCAAATCTCAGGTTAATTGTAAAAATTTGACAGTCAATACAAATTGAATTACTGGTATAATAGAGATACTAGCGGTGAAACTATGATTAATCTGCTAAATAATAGTTATGGGATTCAATATTCATTAGTTGAAGAACTAATATGAGAATTACCACCTTGGGTTTTTCGAACAGATATAACTCAAAGTCATCGCTAGTTTTATTATGTTTTTTAGATGAATTAATTAAATGGTCGGGATGACAGGACTTGAACCTGCGACCTCACGGCCCCCAGCCGTACGCGCTAGCCAACTGCGCCACATCCCGATAATTAATCTTGTCATACATAAGTATCCGTTTATTATATCTTAAATGAGTCTTGAGGAAATCAGAATTACAGTTGAAGGTTGTTTGGCAGTAATTACATAGAATAAATCTTTAGGATTATGTCTTTGGGTAGCTATAAATTTAAAAAAGAATTTACTAACCGGCAGACTGCTTGGGATTTCATAAATTATCTCAGTCAAAAACTATCATCAGTTGAGATTAAGGATTTGAAAATTTACTTTAAAGACCATCAAGTTGAGCTTGAAACTCAAACTGGCGGCAGATTATTAATCCCCATTATTGAGGCATATTTTAATCAGGATTTCTCCATTGATTCCGCAAAATTATTTTGTGATGGTGGCTCAAGAGGTAATCCAGGTCCAGGAGCTTGTGGTTTCATTTTATTGGATAAAAATGATCAAGTTTTAGATTCTGGAGGAACTTTTTATAAATATTGCACTAATAATCAAGCTGAATATCAAGGCTTACTCCAAGGCGTTAAATTAGCTTTGAATAAACAAATTGAATCTTTGCAAATTTTTATGGATAGTCAGTTGATTGTCAAGCAGATTCAAGGGCAATACAAGGTTCGCAATCCAGATTTAAGTTTGATTTATCAAGAGGTTGTTGATTATTTAGCTCAATTGCAAACCTATAGCATTACTTTTATTCCTCGCAAATACAACCAAAAAGCTGATGCTATAGTCAATCAAATTTTGAATCAAAATTTGTAGGGAGGGTTATTTTGGAGTTTTTTGTTTCAATTGTTAAAATAACTAAGCTAGATAGCTAGTCAATCGCCAGTTTTAAACTGGAGGAAAGTCCGGGCTACATAGAGCAGGATAGTTGCTAACGGCAACCGAGGGCGACCTTAGGGAAAGTGCCACAGAAACGTGTACCGCTTAATTTGAATTTAAGCAAGGGTGAAACGAGTGAGGTAAGAGCTTACAATTTTATTTGGCGACAAATAAAAGCAGGTAAACCCTATCTGTAGCAAGGGGGTAGTTTATAAATAGTTGCTCGCTAAATAAACTACGTGAACCGCTAGAGGTAATGAGTAATCATTGTCCTAGATAAATGATTGATCACGACAAAACCCGGCTTATCGGCTATCTAGCTTTTTATTCTGTGTAATCAACTTTATTATAATATTCTTTACGCTGTTTTTCAGTCATTACAACTTCCTTTTTACCATCTATTATGAAGTCATAACGGGTTCTGGTAAGCGGACACCTATTGAGAACATAGTCTTGGTCAGGATTCATAATTGGAATCTGATGGCAGGGAACCATAAACCAATATTTGTATTCTCCAATGAAAAGATAGGTCATTTTATTTCTAAAAAATTGCCCCTCAATAGCTTCGCCATCGCACATTCTCTTGCAGATTTCTAAATACAATTCCGCCTGTTTATTCTTGATTAAAAAAACATACTCATGGGGAAATGTCTTTCTGAAAGTAACTGCCTCCCTCCAAGGGGCTTTCTCAATTAATTCAACCAACTTTAATGGTGATTGCATATTGTTCACCCCGTTTTTCTTAAATATTATCTAGATTCTTGATAACTGTTTCAAAAGCTTGTTGTTCTTGAGTAGCTAAATAAGCCAAAGATTTGCGGTCTAGTTCTATCTTGGTTTTTTCTAATTGAGGAATTAATTGTGAGTATGTTAGATTATATTGTCGGCAAGCTGCGTTGATTCGAATAATCCATAATTGTCGCATTGAACGTTTTCGAGTTCTGCGATCTCGGTAAGCATATCTCAAAGCTTTAATCAGAGCTTGTTTACCCAGACGATAACTGCTGCGATGGATTTTCTGCATGCCTTTTGTGGCTTTGAGAACTTTTTTATGTCTTTTCCGAGCGGTTACACTTCGTTTTGTGCGCATAGTTTAATTTTCTTTAATTTGCTTACTTATTTTACCGGTAATAACTTTAGGGATTTGAAAGGTTCTTTTCCGGGCTGGTTTTTTCTTAGATAAATTATGATTAGCATGGGATTTACGGGCTAAGACTCGCTTATTGCGAGTTATTTTAAATCTAGCTTTGACACCTTGGTGAGTTTTTTGCTTGGGCATTATTTTGCACTTCTAATTAGCATATTAATCTGTCGCCCACTGAATCTAGGCTCCTGTTCAACTATACCAATACCTTCTAATTTAGCAATAAGTTTTTGAGCCAATTCAAAGCCCAAATCTTTATATTCTAATTCTCGCCCCCTTAAAACAACAAAGAGCTTCACTTTACTGCCCTCCTCTAAAAACTTACTGACTTTTCGCAACTTAACATCCAAATCATTTTCACTAATCTTCATGCCAAATCTCATTTGCTTCAAATCACTGGATCTATTATTGTTTGCTTTCAGATTCTTCTGTTTCTTCTTTTTATTTTGATAAGTATATTTACCCCAATCAATAATTTTAGCTACTGGTGGATTAGATTGGGGGGAAACTATAACTAAATCAGCTTCAGATTCTTTTGCCATTTTTAAAGCTTCATTTTTAGAAACTATGCCAAATGATTGACCATTTTCATCAATCACCCGCAATTCTTTGGCAATAATTGCTTCATTAATGGGAGGTTTTTTTCTAATCTGTAAACTCCTTAGATTTCATGTATATATTTTATTGTAACAAGTTATCTGTTAGGCTTCAATCTTTTTCTCAGATTACAGAGGTGCTTTGCATTCTCTATAAAATAGAAACAACGACCTGCGAGAAGCCGTTGTTTTTCATATTGATATTTTTATTTTTGAGTACCTTTTTTAGTCAAGTACTAGCTTCAGTTTAATACTCTTAAGTTTAATTGTCAATATGTGGAAAACCAATATTTTGCCCCAAAAATTAGTCAGCATTTTGATTTATATTTTCATGTCATCATTTCTGTTATTTTCCAATCAATTTGGTAATCTAATGCACATTTTCAGTCAATCCAAAATCTTTAAATTTAGTCCGGTTTTGACCAAATCTGCCTATGTTGAATATTCCAACCCAACATCCTAGACTGCCTAAGATAGATAACTGAATTTTAGGTAGCAGAGCTTATAACTAGCTTTAAAAAATCAAAATTCTACAGTTTAAACTGATATATTGCCTAGATTCTTGAAATCACTAAGGAATTGCAGCATATATCATTTTTTCATTCAGCTTAACGAAGATTTGAGTATTGCAAATCCTAAATTTTGGAGACTTCTTATCTTTTAGTTGTTTGTATAACAACATTTTGACTCCAAAAATTACAAAGGCGATTTTATGATAGAAGCTGATTCTATAAGATAGGCAATTTATCTCAATTATTTTTAGAAAACTTGCTAAAATAGAATAAATAAATTTCAGATACTCACTTTTATGTCTTTTAAAAAGCAGTTTTTAGATTATTTGCGGCAGTCATTCTTAAAATGGATTCTAGTTGCAGGGTTAATTTTCTTTTTATATACATATATGACTAGATTTTCACCCTATATGGAAGATGGTTCACTAGATCCACTAGTGATTCTAATTGTTTTCAGCGTTATAACCTTTTTATTCTTTCTAATCATCCAAGCTATCAGCCGATTTTTCCTGACATCTGTATCTGCCAATAAACTAGCCATTTTAGGCAGTTTGATTATTGCCCAGTTACTCTTAATTAATACTGGCAATTTTCTAAGCTTTAATTCAATCATTATTATTTTGCTTTTGAATTTTTGCATCTTCGCATATGTTATTAAGTTTTATGCAAATAAGTGGTGAAGTAATGTATAATTGCATCGTAGTATGAAAGATGTAAATAGAGAAGTATCACCAGCGCAGAGTCGAGAGACAGTTCTGAATTCCCAATATCATGAAGAGGGAGTTTCTCGCATCCATGCCGGATCTTCAGCCCCAAAATCTGTAAATGTTACTAAACCATCTGTATCTCCCTCTGTTGAAACAGCTTTAAGTCGGTCTCAGCTTATTAATCAAGATGCATCGGTGGGTGAAGATATTGATGGGAGATGGCGGGAAATTATTGCTAGGCAAACCCAATTATCTCGTAAAGAATTAATTCAAAAATATTCTCGGCAGATTGGGGCTGTTTTTAAAGCCAATCAGTCAAATCCCCATCAAAGTCGTCAGGAATTTAATCAGCTCAAGAAAGCTTTTCAAATCCTTATGCTTAGATTCTGAGTATAATAGCTGATATATATGGTATTTAAGACTCTAGGAATTGTGGTGGGCATATTTGTCCTAGCGGTAGTCGTTATTCTAATTCTCTTTCTAATTATCAGATATAAACGCCGTCAGCAGATTAATCTAGAAAGGGGTCTATCTATGATACCTTTAAGGATTCATTTACCTCCGATTAGTGATGATGTTACTTCAGAGAACAAAGATTCTCGTACGGTTGTTGAAGAGAATGTCTCAAAGGCTTCAGTGCTGTACAACATCCTGACTTCAACTGCCGAAAAGCAGAGTTTTCAGACCAATTATTTGGGGCAATCTCATTTTGGTTTTGAGATTGTTCTCCAAGCCGGTCAAATCTATTTTTATGCTATTGCCCCCTTGCAATTAGTGGAGGTTATTAAGCATGCAGTTTCATCAACCTATAAGGAAGCTAAAATAGAAGAAGTCGATGAATATAATATTTTTTCTGAGACTGCAACTTTAGAAAATGCCCGGGGTGGAGAATTAGCTCTTAAGGAGCATTTTGCTTATCCAATTGCTACTTATGTGAAAACCCGACAAGATATCATGAAATCTTTGCTGGGTTCTTTAGCTAATTTGCAAGAATCAGATGGAGCGGTTATTCAGCTTTTATTAAGACCGGCTGATCCACGCTGGATTAAAACTGCTGAGAAGATAGCACGAAATATCTCCGAGCAAAAGAAATCTAATAATTTAGCCAAGGATTTGTTGATTAGTGCTGTTAAATCTCCTGAAGAGACCAAAGATAATAAACCTAAAGAATTAAGCAGTTTAGAAAAAGCGAAAGTCGAAGCTATTGGCGAAAAAATTAGTCAACCTGGATTTGAGACTCTAATCAGAGTTTTAGCTGTAACTCATGATGCTCAATTGACGGAGAATGTTTATCAGAATATTATAGCCACTTTTTCACTGTTGGATGATCCAAGCAGTAATGGCTTTAAAATTGTCAAAACCAATGATCGACAGCAGTTCATGAACAATTTCAATTTAAGGCTTTTCCCCCAATCGGCTAAGAAAAATATTTTAAATACTACCGAATTAGCTACTATTTTTCATATTCCTGATCAAGCCAATATTCCGACCTCACAATTAGAACGCCAAACATCCAAACAAGTTGATGGACCCCGCAATTTTTCCCAAGAAGGTTTACTGTTAGGTTATAACATCTTTCGTGATCAGAAACGCCCAATTTATCTTAGCGATCAAGATAGACAAAGGCATATGTATGTCGTTGGTCAAACTGGAACAGGTAAATCAGTTTTTTTGGAAAATTTAATTTTGCAAGATGTTCAAGCTGGTAAAGGCTTTGCTGTTGTTGATCCCCACGGAGAATTAGCTGATAAGATTATCAGCCAAATTCCTCAAGAAAGATTAGACGATGTTATTTATTTTAATCCAGCTAATATTGATTATCCCTTGGGCTTGAATATTTTTGAGGCTGACACTGTTGATCAACAGGATTTACTTATTCAAGAAGCTATTGCCATGCTGTATAAACTCTATGATCCTCATCACCAGGGTATTATGGGACCACGCTATGAACATATGTTTCGCAATGCTGCCAAATTAATCATGGCTGATCCTCAAGGGGGCAGTTTTATTGACATACCCCAATTATTCAATGATCGTAGTTACGTCGAACAAAAGCTACTTCATGTCACAGATAAGACAGTAATTGATTTTTGGAAGAAAGAGATTTTGGATGCTTCTCGTTCCAGTGAATTCGGGGATATGAAAAGCTGGTTCATTTCTAAATTCTCCGCCTTTCTTTCTAACAGCATGATGAGAAATATTATCGGTCAGACTAAAAGTTCTTTTGATCTGAGACAGATTATGGATGACGGTAAAATCATGATTATTAATTTAAGCTTCGGTCGGACGGGGGAGTTAAATATGAAACTCTTGGGTATGCTCTTTGTGACTAAATTTCAAATGGCAGCTATGAGTCGAGCTGATGTCAGTGAAGATCAGAGAACCAATTTTACGCTGTATGTTGATGAGTTTCAAAATTTCGCCACCGACAGCTTTGAGAATATTTTATCCCAAGCTCGGAAATATCGTCTAGCTTTAGTAGTGGCCAATCAATATACTTCTCAACTGAAAGAAGAAATACGTGAGGCAGTTTTCGGCAATGTCGGCACAGCTGTAAGTTTTCGAATTAGTGCTTCGGATGCGGAAGCTTTGACCAAACAATTTTATAGTCCAGCTTTTAAAATAGATGATTTAACAGCTTTATCCTTGGGGCATACAGTGGTCAGGACTCTAGTTGATGGCAGTCCAACCCCGCCGTTTAATATGACAACTCTGCCTCCGGCAATTGACTATAATCAAGACCAGATTAATCAAGCTACTGAGTATGTTTTAAAAAGACATTCTCGCCCAAGAGATGAAGTTGAAACTGAAATTTTCAAACGCCTTGAGGTTGATCCTAGTAAGTTACCTAGATCAGAATTTCCGCCCTCCAAAATGCCACCTAGATTAAATCCCGCTCTAGACAAGTCCCCAAAACCCCCAGCTCAAAATATTAACAATCAACAATTTATAGATGGCTGGCTAAAGCGTAAGCAGGCTTTACAGAAGCAGGCTAATCGACAAGGTCAGCTTTTAGATGAACGCTTGAAGCAGTTGCACGATTTGAAGCGACAAGCCCAACACAATCCAGGCAATCCACCCCCACCAAACTTCACTAAAACCTCTAAAGAAGACTTGCCCAAGAGTTGAAAAAAACTCTCTTTCAAGTTAAAATATAAGCAAATTATAACAGACATTTATATCGGATAAATACGTGAAATCATAAGGGTTTTTTGTGTCAACAAAAAAAAGTCAGTCAACTAATCAATATAGCTCAGACTCTATTCAAGTTCTAGAAGGTTTGGAACCGGTACGTAAGCGACCGGGCATGTATATTGGTAGCACCGGTCTAGAGGGCTTGCACCATATGGTTAAGGAGGTGGCAGATAATGGTATAGATGAAGCTTTAGCCGGTTTTGCCAGTGAGATTAAAGTCACTTTGTTAGCTGATGGTGGAGTTAAAGTCGAAGACAATGGGCGAGGTATTCCGGTTGGCAAACATGCTAAGACTAATAAGAGTGCTCTAGAGACCATTATGACAGTCTTGCATGCTGGGGGTAAGTTCGACGATTCAGGCTATAAAGTCTCTAGTGGTCTACATGGAGTGGGCATCAGTGTTGTCAATGCTTTAGCTAGTAAGCTTATCGCTGAGGTTCATCGCGAGGGTTCTGTCTTTAAGCAAGAATATGCTAAAGGGAAACCAAAGACAAAAGTTGAGAAAATAGGGGCATCAGATAAGAATGGGACTATTATTACTTATTGGCCTGATTACAGCATTATGAAGAAGGAAGAACTCAACCCTGAAGTTATCCTAGATTATTTACGGCATCAGGCTTATTTGACCAAGGGAGTTAAAACATTATTGGTCGATGAAAAAACTAATCTAAGGGGAGCTTTTTATTTTGAAGGGGGCATTCAATCCTATGTTCGACATCTTAATTATGGCAAAGATATTGTAGGAGAGAAGGTTTTCTATGTTGATAAAATCGTTGATAAAATTTCCGTCGAAGTCGCTTTACAATATAATGATGGCTTTAATGAAATAGCCAAAGCTTTCGCCAATAATGTCTTTAATTCAGCCGGAGGGGCGCATTTGGTCGGTTTTAGAACAGCCTTAACCCGAGTTTTAAATGACTATGCTCGATCTAATGGCTTGCTGAAAGAGAAAGATGAAAATCTGACAGGGGAAGATGTCAGAGAAGGCTTAACAGCGGTTATTTTAGTTAAGATTTCTGATCCCCAATTTGAAGGTCAAACCAAGAATAAACTTGGCAATCCTGAAGTCAGAGGAGTGGTTGAGAAAACGGTCAATGAGTATCTAGGTTATTTTCTAGCCGAGAATCCGAAGATAGGTCAGGGGATTATCGCTAAGGCTATTCTGTCTGCTCGAGCTCGTCGAGCTGCTCGAGCTGCTCGAGATAACATTATTCGCAAAGGGGTTCTAGAAGGCGCTAGTATGCCTGGTAAATTGTGGGATTGTTCCAGCCGCAATCCGGCTGAGAGTGAATTATTTATTGTCGAAGGTGATTCAGCTGGTGGTTCAGCTAAAACGGGTCGAGATTCCAAGACCCAAGCCATTTTGCCTCTGAGGGGTAAAGTATTAAATGTTGAAAGAGCTCGCTTAGATAAAATGTTAGCTAATAAAGAGATTGTTGCTTTAATTAAAGCCATCGGTGTTGGCATAGATGAACAATTCGATTTGGAAGCTTTAAGATATCATAAGATTATTATCATGACAGATGCTGATGTTGATGGTTCACATATTGCTACTTTATTAATGACTTTCTTCTTCAGGTATATGAGACCGGTTATTGAAGCTGGTCATTTATATTTATCTCAGCCCCCAACTCATGCTTTGAAGCTGGGTAAGAAAATCCACTATATCTACAGTGATGATGAGTATCAGACTAAATTAGAAAAATTAGTTGCCGAAAAGACTAAGAAATTTTCGGCTAAAAACAGCCCTCAACAACCATCGGCAGAATTAAATAATAATTCGTCAGAAGCTGAGGCTATTTTGCAAACAACACTAGAAAAACAAGCTGGAGTTTCTGTAACTCGCTTCAAGGGTTTAGGAGAAATGGATGCTGAACAACTATGGGAGACAACTATGGATCCAACCAATCGCATTTTGCTTCAGATAAAGGTTGAGGATGCTGAAAAAGCCGATGCGGTTTTTAATAAATTAATGGGTGAAGAAGTCGAATTGCGTAAAAATTTTATTCAGACGCACGCCAAATTTGTCAAGGATCTAGATATTTAAAATGGACAAAGATTCAACCAGTCAACCAGACTCTAATTTAGAAGATCAAAATTCTCAAATCAAAGCTTCGTCCATCACCCAGACTATGGAAGATAACTTCCTGCGTTATTCCATGAGTGTCATCATCGCCAGAGCTTTGCCGGATGTTCGGGATGGTTTAAAGCCCGTTCATCGACGGATTTTATATTCCATGAATAAAAACGGCATCAAATCAGGCAGCAAGACCGTAAAAAGCGCCCGAATTATTGGCGATGTTATGGGCAAGTATCATCCTCATGGCAATCTGGCTATTTATGATGCTATGGCTCGATTAGCAGTTGATTGGTCAACTCGCTATATCCTAATTATTGGTCAAGGTAATTTTGGGACTATGGATGGCGATCCTCCTGCCGCTGATCGTTATACGGAAGCTAAGCTTAGTAAACATGCTGAGGTTTTGCTTGATGATTTAGACAAAGAGACAGTTAATTTTCGACCCAATTATGATGGCACAGAAGTTGAACCCGAGGTTTTGCCGGCCAAACTGCCTAATTTATTGCTCAATGGTCAAATTGGGATTGCCGTTGGGATGGCGACTAGCATTCCGCCCCATAATCTTTCTGAAGTCATTGATGCGACAGTTGCTCTAATTGATGAGCCTGAATCGAAAATTGAAGACGCTTTAAAGTTTATTAAGGGCCCAGATTTTCCAACGGGTGGCTTAGTCTATGCTGGTGAGGATATGTATAAAGCCTATGCTACTGGGCGAGGGAGCGTTATCATTCGAGCTAAAGCTGAAATAGAGGAAAAAGATAGAAAAACTAGTCGGATTATAATCACCGAGATTCCTTACGCTATCAATATGTCTAACATGATTGAGAGAATTGCTGATTTAGTTAGGAATAAAAAAATCACCGCCATTTCCGATATTCGTGATGAATCCGCTCGAGGCAAAATTAGAATTGTCATTGATTTGAAAAAAGATGCTTACCCTAAGAAGATTTTAAATCAGCTTTATAAATATACTTCACTTCAGACAGCCTTTCATTTTAATATGCTGGCCTTAATCGATGGTATTCAACCTAGAGTTTTAGGCTTACTGGATATCTTAAAAGAACATATTAAGCATCGCCAAACAGTTGTCAGAAGGCGGACGGAATATGAATTACATAAAGCTCAAAATAGAGCTCATATTCTTGAAGGCTTAAACCTTGCCCTAGATCATATTGACGCCATCATTAAACTCATTAGAGTGGCTGAAACTTCAGATGAAGCTAAAGCTCAATTGATTAAAAAATTCAAATTAACAGATATTCAAGCTTCGGCTATTTTAGCTATGCAATTGCGTAGTCTAGCTGGTTTGGAGAGACAGAAAATTATTGACGAATTAGCTGATTTACGTAAATTAATTACCAAATTAGAAAAACTCCTAGCTTCAGACAAACTAATTTTAAAAGTTGTTCGAGAAGAATTATTGGAATTAAAAGATAAATTCCAAGATCAACGCAGGAGTCAGATCATTCCTCATGATTTAGACAAATTCAGTGATGAAGACCTCATCCCCAACGAAGAAGTTATAGTGACTTTGACTATTATTAATTACATTAAGCGAACCCAAGCCAGTGATTATAAGCAACAACGACGGGGTGGTAAGGGTAGAAGAGGCATTGTTACTCGGGATGAGGATTTAGTCCAAGACTTAATTCAAGCTAATACTCATGACACTTTATTATTTTTCACTAATACGGGTCGAGTTTTTAGTTTAAGATGTCATGAAATTCCTGTGGCTAAAATTGATGCTAAGGGAGTCAACATTGCTAATCTTTTAGCTTTGAGAAGTGATGAAACTATTAGTGCCATGTTTAAAATAGATAAAGGTTCTTTTAAAGCGGAAGATATTAAAGGCAATCTGTTTATGTGTACTAAAAAAGGAGTTGTCAAAAAGACGGCTTTAAGCCAATATCAGAACTTAAGACAAAACGGTTTAATCACTATTAATTTACAGGCAGGAGATGAACTGAAATATGTTCGCCTAAGTTCTGGAGATCATGAAGTTATTATTTCAACCGCTCAAGGTCAATCCAATCGCTTCTCAGAAAAAGATGTTCGAACTATGGGTCGAACTGCTAGGGGAGTGAGAGGCATCAGACTCAGACAAGATGATTATGTCGTCGGTATGGATTTAGTTGAACCGGATATGACCTTACTCTTTTTAAGTCAGAATGGTTATGGTAAGCGGACTAAGATTGAGGAATTTACCACTCATCGACGAGGCGGTTATGGAGTAAAATCTTTGGTTATTAATGAAAAAATTGGTAATTTAGTTTTCGTTCATAGTCTAACATCCTCAAAATCTGAAATTGTTGCTATTTCAGAAAAAGGTAAAACCATTAGAGTGGCAACTAAGAATATTAGATGTTTGCGACGAGCCACTCAGGGAGTACGCTTAATGAAGGTTGATGCTGATGATCAAGTTGTTTCAGCTATTGTTTTAGCCAACGAAGAAGAGGAATCCCGGACTGAGTTGACTAAACCAAAATCTAAGAAATCTCAAGCTTCTAAACAGAAATCATGATTGAATTCTTATCTGATTACATTTATATAGTCGTGGCAACAGGTGGTTGGATTACTGCCCAGCTGATTAAAATCATTCTTTCTTTGAGACAAGACGGCTTAAATTGGTATGATTTACTGACTTCGGGGGGCATGCCTTCTTCTCATGTATCTTTAGTAACCTCAGTTGCCTTGCTGGTCGGATTGGATCAAGGCTTTGATTCAACTATTTTTGGCTTGGCATTAACCGTCTGGGGAGTGGTAGTTTATGATTCGATGGGAGTTAGAAGGGCTACCGGTGAAAACACTAAAACTTTGCGACAAATTGCTGAAATTTTAAAACTGGGTGATCAGAAAAAAGCTTATTCTCTAGCCTTAGGTCATTCACCGTCTCAAGTTTTTGGTGGTTTTATGGTTGGTTTAGCTTGGACTAGTCTCACTTATTGGTTGCTAGGTTAATAAAAACTGAAGTTTTGTGGAATTTCAATCTGTCCTAATTTTTCCCTTAAAGACTCCAAATTATTTTTGTCAGATTGCTTTATACGAAGCAGAGGCAAGCCAGCTCGTTGAAAAAGACCATTGACAAATTGGTCTCTTTTGATTCTATCAGGCTGATTATGACTTAGATCATCTAATTCAATCCCACAAACTGGATTAAGTCTCTTAAAAGTGCAGATTACATAATCAACAGATTTTCGATCAATCTTAGATAAAGCTTTTTGCCAGTCTTGCCCCCTAACTTGATGCTTAAATAAAGCAGACAAATGAATTTGAACGAAAATGTAGTAATGCTCAATATTAACAGCTCTTCTGAGGGTATGAAAAAAATCTCGTTCGTTGGAGGTAATTAAATCTAGTTTGCGAGCATAGGAATATTCTTTGAACTTAGTTTGCAACGTACCAGATTTCATTTTCAACTGTATTTAGTAACTAGTATGTTAGCAGAATTTTGAAGCTACTATATTCTAATTAGCTGAATTTACTACATTAGATAATTTTAAGATTGTTTTGCATAAAGATGAGGGTTTGACAGATAATTTCAGAATATGCCTGAATATGTTTGGAAAACTAATTTTACAAGTCAGCAGTGGCAATCAGCTTATAAAAGCTTAGATATTCACAAACGCAGTTTATTAACTGCTTGGGAGCAAGGTCAAGCCTTCAAAAAGGCTGGCTTTGAGATTTTTAGGCTGGGGATTTATGAAAATCAAAAACCAAAGGCTTTAATTTTAGTTATTAATACTCCCGCCAAACGGGGACGCTTCTTGAAAGTCTTCGTCAATTTCTCGGACGATTCACCACCCGAAGCTCTCTTCAGATCATTAATCGAAAGATTAAAGTCTTTAGCTTCAGAGACTTCAGCTATTTTTATTAATTTGGCCAGTTGCTTAATGAATACTGCCAACAATGTGGATTTGATGACTAAGTTTAAATTGAGATTAAGCCTAATTAATCTAACTACACCTAGCACTTTAAAGTTGGATTTAACCGATTTGAGTGAGGAATCTTTATTTAGAGGTAAAAGATACGCCAAACTAAGATATGAAATTAGACAAGCCGAAGATAATAATCTATCAGTAACTGTTGATAATAGTTTAAGTGGTATAGAATCTTTTTTGAAGATTCATCAATTAACTCAACATCGCCAAAAATTTGTTCAAGAGCCCTTAAGCTTTATTAAAATCCAAGCCTTAGAGTTTTTTAAAGCCAATAAGTTGCATCTTTATTTGGTGCATGAGGAGGACAACTCCGAAGCTTTGGCTTCAGCAGTGATGATTGATCTAGAGGGGGAGAGAAGCTATTTATATGGCGGATCTTCAACTAGGGGACAAACTGTGGGGGCTTCCTATTTATTGCAAAAGCAAGCTATCTCAGATGCTCTCAAACAGGGTCTATCTGTTTATAATCTATGGGGCGTAGCTCCACCCAAAGCTACCAGTAAACATAATTTCTATGGCCTGACCATCTTTAAATCAAAATTTACCCGAACACGTTATGATTATTTACCAACTTATACTTTAAGTATTAAAAAACTTCATTATTTATTCTTTTGGATTTTAACTCGTTTAGAGAAAAATACTTTATTGAGACACTTATTGTTTAAGTTCAGGCACTAGGTGTATATATGATATATCTCTTAGGGATTCTAAGTTCTTTTTCTTAAATCAAAACCTCCCATTTTTTTTTAAAAAAAAGGGGGGGGGGGTAGCAGCAGCCTGATTAGACTAATTAAGATCTTCCGAATTTATGGCATTAAAAGACAGTGTCACATTGAGCTTTTAGATATGCCACATCATTCTGCCTAGCACCATTCCTCTGATTCCTCTGCAGAGCCGTAACAGCAATAAAGACTACCGCTAGGATCAAGCCAGCAACCACCAAAACAATCATGATCTTGACAATGGTGAAGCCGGATATCTTGGGGTTATGAAATCCTAAGACAAAAAGAAGTAATGTATGGGAATCTTAATAATATTCTGATCTTTGATCAGTTTCAGATTAGAATCTGAAAACATCAACCCATAACGACAATCGATTGTCTTCATGGTGGCAACCAATTGTTTAATGTCCTTTTTACCAAGACTAAATTCTAAAGCTATATTATGGCTATTGAGTATCTTTAAAATGAAATCACAGTTTTTCTGGTTATTAACACTGTAAGGATAAGTTAAATCAGCTTTATGATTAATAGCAAAGTTTTGATAATAATACAAACTGACTATATCTTCCAATAATCGTCCTCTTCTAGCTATCGTCAGGTTGCGATTACTGATACTGCTAGCTAAAGTCAATCGGATAGCTGGACTCATAAAATGATAGCGAGCTGGTTTGCGGGTTGCAGTATAATGATTGCCATAAGCATTAACTTTTATTAATAATTCAGTTTTAAGTAAGGTATCTAGCATTTCCCAAATTTGCTTTTTATCTACCCCCAATACCTTGCCCAATGTTTCTAAGCTAACAACATCACCGGAATCAGCTAATAAAAACATCAATCTTCTGATGACAGCTAGGCTACCTTGATTAAAGTTCTTAACAGCCTGTATATCATTATTAATTACCTGATCAATCATACCTCTTAAGGCTATGTAAGTTTTCTCTCTATTAGTTTGATGCAGAGCAAAAGGCATAGTTCCCATTGTTAAGTAGTGATCAAGATTATTACTGTCATACTTTGCCCAAGCTCGATCAAGTAGCAGTCGTTTTTGTTTTAGCTTTTTAAAAACTATGTCAGCTGAATCTGAATAATAAAGAATAGTCATCAGTTCATCTTTAAAATGAGGGGAGCTATCTTTGTCATAGGCTAATAACTGATATTCAGTAAAAGCCAAAGGATAAAGCCTTTCAATGATAGCTCTTCGTCCCGCAACATCAGCGTTCAGTTGTAAATATGTAGCTGATGAGCCGCTGCAAATAAAAAATAGATTAGGGTTTTTATCATATATCACTTTCAAAGTTTGCGCCCAATTGATATCAAGCTGAACTTCATCAATAAAGACGAAGGTGGGTTTTTTACAATTAATCCAATCGTGTCCCAATACTTGAGCGTAAACTTGCATAACCTGATTTAGATTAGAATTAAGTTGCGGGATGATTTCATCCAAGGAAATATAGATTAAATTTATATCTTCAATATTATGCGTTGCTTCCAGCCAAATGTAAGTTTGAGCTAATATGGTGGTTTTACCCACCCCCCTTAGACCGGGGATAATAACCCATCGATCAGCCTGTTTTTCGCCACCAAGAAATTGCTGAATATATCGTTGGAGTTTTCTGATTAGTAGTCTTGATTTTTGCGAGTCAATCAGCTTGAGGCTCAGGGCTTGATGTCCATGTTCTAGTTGTTGGTTTAAATATTGTCTAATATATAGTTCGCTGTCCATATCTTTATTATATATGCTGTTGTATTAAGATTCAACAACGAAATAATCTTTTGGTGTTTTAGAATACAACAGTAAGTTAATATCTACTCAGTGTACCACTAATTTTAATTCAACAAATTTTCTTACGATGATGGAGTGAGGTGCATTTAGATGAATAAGCAGCTTTGATTTATGGGAGCTAGTGTAAAACCCATTCAGTTCACATTTGCATCAATTTTAGCGATAGATTTCTTTTCTGTGCTGGATTTTTAAAATAATAATTGTTTGATCTGATTTCCTGTAATCAAATAAGATTCTATAATCTCCGAGCCGCCAACTATACTGGGCATCTGCTGGTTTGGTTAGTTGAATCGCTTGGCTAAGAGGTTTGTTCTTTCTGAAATATTCTAATCTTTGTTTGATACGCTGAAGAATGATTCTATCCAATTTTTCCAAATTTTTAATAGTATTCTTGATCAAAATGACTTGATATTTTGCCATCTACAAATTATCGAAGACTTCATCAAATTTTAAATATTGCCCAGATTTAGTTTGAAGACGAGCCTGTTTAATATCTGCTAAATACTTGGGATTCGATGAAGCTAGCAAATCTTCATATCTGTCTAGACTCATAATTACCTGTTTTTGAACACCTCTATAAGTGATAATTACATCTGTGTCATTAGCGACAACTTGAGTAATATCAGCAAGATTCTGCCTCAATTTAGTTCCACTTATAGTTTTATTTTTCTAAACATTACTTCACTTCCTAATATACATTTTATTTGTTTAGTTTCAAATCAAGGTGAGGATAAACCTTGGCAATGCTTCGCTCAATAAAAGAGATAAGATTCTTTAGATATATTCTGAATTTTTTGTAATCTAACTGCCAGTTTTGGAAACTTAACTATACATATGATAATCTCTTCATTTAAATTAAATACCACCATGGCAAAGCTAAAACTTTTGGACTAAGCCACTCTAAAGTTTGACCACTGTGTAGTAGTATTCCGCATCTAGACTGAGGATACATCTCTTGGAATACATGAATATTTTTAATATCTTTAGCTGTTGGTAAATTTGAAGCTTTGATTTCCATTGGCAATAAATTACCGTTATATTCAATAACAAAGTCCACTTCTTGACCTGATGTAGTTCGCCAATGGAATATCTCTGCATTCAAAGTTGAAGCATCATTCCAGCTCATGAAATCAGTTAAGATTAAATTTTCTAAATGAAAGCCATTGATTTGACCCTTAGAAATATGCAAGCCTAAACCCGTATCCGCCCAATATATTTTAGGAGTTTTTAATAGACTTTTCCCCTTATTGGATGTATAAGCGGGTAAGCGAATTAACATATAGGAAATTTCCAATAAGTTAATATATCTCCAAATTGTTGGTTGAGGTATGCCAGTTATTCTAGATATTTCTGCTTGATTTAATAATTGTCCGATTCTCAGACATAAAATTTGCATTATGCGACGAAAATCAGGTAAAGATGATATCGATGATATATTCCGAAGATCACGCTCCAAGTAGGTCTTAATATAGCTATCAAACCAAATAGAACATTGCGGGTTTGTTTTGAGCTGCCAAGCTGGGGTTGGGAAACCACCTCTTAAAACTAATTTTCGCCAATCATCCCGATATAATTTTTGGCTTTTAAAAAATGCCAGCCAATCTCTATCCGCTAAGCTCAATAATTCCTGCCAAAGACTGGGGGGATTTACCTGTAGTCGCTCCCGCCGAGTTGTTGGCCATAAAGTTATGTAGCTGGCTCGACCAGCCAATGATTCGGATATATCCTTCATTAGCAGCAGATTAGCTGAGCCAGTCAGTAAAAATTGCCCTTCGATGCGATGATGATCTACCGCCAATTTAATCTCTTTTAATAAACTGGGGGCTAATTGTATTTCATCAATAGTAATTGGTAGGTCACTACTTAATAATTGCCTAGGGTATTGCAAGAAATTGCTCAGAATCTCAAAATCATCTAAGCTATAAAACTGCCGAGAGGGACTAATTAAATCTTTGGCAAGAGTACTTTTGCCAGTCTGTCTAGCTCCTGTAATGACTGCTACGGGCATTGTTTTTAAGTGATTTTGAACTACTTGCTGAGCTAAGCGAGAGATTAATGAATATCTATTCATACTATGAATTATATCTATTCATGGCTTGAATGACAAATTATACTTCAAATCCAGCGATTGGCAGATATAAAATAATGAATCTTATTGACCCCTTGACAAGAAAGAGAATAAATATAGCAATATGTGTTTCTATTCTCTCCATCAAAAAAGGTGCAAACTTGCACTTTTAAAACAAGGCCCCTTAAATCAATAGGAGTTATTTAGTTGCCCTCACTAAATCATCATATTGTTTCTGTATCAGCTGTTTAATCTCAATTGATTCCTTATTCAATATTTTATTGAGAGTCATTCGCTCTCTTAGAACTTCTTTAAATTTTTCTGCTTGGTTGGCGTTCAATATATTACTATTTAGAATTTTTTCGCATGCTTCGAGTCATTTTAATTCCTCTATGCTAATAGCGGTGCTAAGGGATGGATCTGCGCAATACTCAAAATTGCAGATGCCACTGCAACAAGATTTTCATATGAAATCGACTTGGAGAATTGGAATTTACTGGGAGACAGATTCAGAAAAAGATTGGAGCAACCCCTCCAAAAAAATATAAAACATGAGAGGACTGTCATGTCCTTCAATTATAAATTACCTCAACTTACGGAGGGTGGCCTATTGTGAAAATTTCGCCGATCAGATTGATCTAAAATTATCATTTTGAGCGAATGATCGATATACTGCAACCCAATATCTATTTGATATCGAAGAACTTTATCGTCGGATGTCAGCCCCTTAACAAGACCTCACTTCATATGAACTTCTGACGGTAATATCGCATCATGCGTTTTGACTGCATCCTTGATAAATGCTCGGATGTCTGCTTCGATTTTCTCTAGTTTTCCTATTAACTCTCTTTCTTTTTCTGACAGTTGCATTGTTTTAGTGTATCCAAAATATCTAAAATGGCAATCTCAGACTGCTGTTTTCTAGCTCCCGCTTTCATATATCCCATCTCAACTCCATTAATATGCATATCAACGGCAGTAGCTACAGCTATTCTTTGTAACAAGAACTTAATTTCCGTTAGATTGTCATTTATGAGCTGTAGTTTTTGCTCAAGATTATTTGCTTGATTCATTGGGGAGCATTATACACCATCCAATTATTTGTGATGCACTTCACCAGCTTCATCGAAAAGCAGTAAATAGAGTAATCCATCCTGTATTCCCACAAAAATCCTAGAGGGCTTACTGCTTTTATTGCTAACTCTAAAATGTCCAAAAGTGCTGAATTCAGTAAATTCATTTTGCAATTTTGTATGGGTGGGATTACTTTTTCCCTCAATACTCAAGCCATTTTGGTGGGGAATACTTTGGATTTTCTGATTAGTCATTCTTTCAAAATGCCCCAACCTAGAACACAAATGTTTCCAAAAGCCCCTAGATACTTTCTAGATACCGTATCTAGTGCTTCTAGCAGCATAAGCCAAGCTAAACCTTACTTGGCGGGATAAATAGTCTTGTTCTCCTGCATCTATTCGCTCTGATTGATAACCCTCATCTATTTGCTTCGAATCAACTCCGATCCGTCTTGATTTTTTCTTAGGCATTAGTCTTTGAAACTAAAAATGTTCTTGTAGTAAGCTTTTAAGGCATCCTGAGTGATTATCCTGTTTGTTTTTTTACAAGCAGATTTCCAAGGCTCATGACTGTGGGTTAAATTCACTAATTTACTTGCTGAAAATTTGCCAAATATTTGCCATATTTGTTCTAAAAACTCTTGGGCATCTTTATCAATTTTCTTATATTGGAGGCTTTTTGGATTTCTAATGAATCGACTTCTCTGAGATTTGAAGTGTTGATATACGCTGGGGATAACAGGACCATAATCCCACGCCTCTATTTTGTCTTTAAACAATGCTCTTTCATAAAGAGCTAAGTGAGCTGCTTGAGTAAAATAAAGTAATTTTTGCAATTTTAAATGGCTAATATATTCAGCATATTCTTTTTCGGTTGATTTAGGATTGTTATTTGTCAAATCCTTATTGGCTCGATCGATAAACCAATCCGCTATATCCATAGCTTGATAGGGAGATTTAAGTTCTTTTTGCATTTTAAATCACCCACCCGCCATTGTACTCTTTATTAAATTATAATACTTCATTAAAAATTTGCAAACCAACAAATAAACTTCTTTCATATCTATAATTATACCATAAAACAGATAATTTTAATAGTTCCAAAAATGAGTTTAGCTGAGTTTTTGTTCAAGCATTTTACTCAATTGATCCAGCTTTCTGCCTAAGTTGAATTGGTTGGTTAGAATTACTTGTGAAATTGGATCAACTTGCACGTTTCCTATAATGTTTTTGATGTGTATTTCTTCTATTTTATTTTGGTACATGATAATTTCTTTTAAACAAAACCCCCTAATTAAAGGGGGTTATTAGGGCTAGAGGGGGGTTAGACATTATCGTCACAATAAATATTATTATCACCTTCTATCCTATAGAGAACAACTATATCGCCTCTATTGGCAGCTCCCTGAATACCACCACCAATATTAGCACCAGCAGTGGGAAATTTTCCATCAGATGAAATTATATCTTTGGCACATCTTGCATCCCCAATGATTACTAAGCCATTATAATGGAAATCACCGGGAGTACCAGTGGTGGTATGCGTGGTAACAGTAGAGGTTCTCCTGATATATTCTATTTCACCATCATCAATTTGCGGAGCTGCCACTGTGAAGGCTTTCACATTAGCTACTTCGATTGAGTTGTTATATGAACCATTCCCATCTCCAACGTGAGCAACTTCTAGTCCTGTTAACGCCCCACCAACTACGGTGTGGTCGGCGGCTGTTCGTCCACCAGTATTAGCTTGAACTTGCAGGACAGCTTGTCTGATATTGTTTCTATCTGCTGTTCTAGCACTATTACGCTGATTTCTGTTTAGTGCAGGCACTGCAATAAAGACCACCGCCAAGATTAACCCAGCAATAGCGAGGACAATCATGACCTCGACAATGGTGAAACCTGATATCTTGGGGTTATGGTCTTATTTTTGGCAAAACATATATTAATCCCAAAAAGAATTGTAAATTATTCCATTTGGACGGTTTTTGACCAAAATAAACCAATCATAGGAATTTGATGCTTCATTTTTCCAAAGCAGTCAGTATCTGTTATGTGTTTAATATTATCTTTATCTGTAATCAGATGCCATTTATAATCAGAAATTTTCCTTGATGTCATCAATATTATTTATTTTAATAGCTCCTTGTCTTTCAAATCTAGCTGGCCAAGTAGCGGTTTTAAAACATCTATCCAAAATAAATAATTGCCGACCTTGATCTAAGGCTGCTTTAGCTTGATGGAGAGTCCCGCTAGTATTTGATGCTTCGACTATAATAGTAGCTTGGCTAATGCTAGCCATAATAATATTCCTCTGAGGAAAGTAATTTCTCCTCGCCGAAAATGGCTCTTTATCATACTTATAAAAAGGCACATGGCTTAAGAGTAAATGTCGTCTGCCAATTTCATCCTGTAAATCTTTATTATCTTTGGGGTAATATTGATCTATTGGAGTGCCAATAACACCAATAATTCTCCCATGAGTTTTTATAGCAGTTGTTAAAGCAACTGTATCTATGCCTTGGGCTAGACCCGAAATAATCGTATAGTTCTTTTCTATTAAATATTGAGCGATTTGCTGAGTGTCTTTCAAACCAGCTTCGCTAGCTTGTCTGCTGCCAACAATAGAAACACATCTTGTATCTAATAGATTTATATCTCCCCGATAGTAGAATAACTTTAAAGGATATTTATTGTCTCTCAACTTTTGAGGATAGTGATAACTCATAAAGGTGCAAATGGAGAAGCCAGTTCCTTTCTTTAATTCTTTAGCAATCACTTGTTTTAGTTTATGATAATCACTACTAATATGTAGCTCATCTAGAAACTGACTGATGGTAGGTTGATTAGCCTGGATTTGAATTAACTCGTTATCAGTATTATGTAGCTGAAATTGCTGTTCTAATTTTTGTTCAGAGCGATCTTTCTCAAGAGCAATATAAGCTTCGTAAGCAATTGCCTCTTCTAGTGGATTTATGGCAAAACTCTGCTTATGATTCATCCTATTAAAATATTAACATAAAAATATATGTCTAGGATTAAATTAAATCCTAGCATTTGGATATTAATAATCGAGAAATTCGAGATTTTACAAGATACTCCTCTATTGGATAGGGATTGATTGACTAGATAAATTGAATGAGCTAATATAGTATGAAATTAGATTTATTAAATATTCTAACAAATTAACAAAGATGATAGATATTATAGATTATTTACAGAGGCGACTAAATCGAGCTTATGATTTACTATCTCTGCGAACAGTGGACTTCAATAATAAACCTCTGCCCGAAAGAAAAGCTGTTGTCACAGTTGAACAACATATTAACCAATTTTTGAAATCTGTCAGCAATTCAGTTAAATGGTTGGTTATGCCCGGTTTGAGGGGTGTAGGAAAAAGCACTTTAATGGCTCAGATTTATTTAAAGTTAGCTAATAGCCAAGCCAAAATTAATCTCCTGCACTTTTCTTTGGAAGAAGTGGTAAATAATTTAAATTCTAATCTGTATGAAGTTTTAAAGGCCTATGAAAAAATTTTAGGTGAAGATTTGGAAGCTCTAAAAATTCCAACTTTCATATTCATAGATGAAGTCCAAATTGATCCCAAATGGGCAAGAACTTTGAAGACTTTTTATGATAATACCTCTCATATATTTTTCTTCTGCACAGGCTCATCAGCTGTTCATCTGCAAATGGATGCCGATATTGCCGGTCGAAGAGCTTACATAGAGAAATTATATCCTTTAAGCTTCGTTGAATTCCAAAACATCTATCATAACCAGCCTATTGATGCTGATTTAGGACAAAAAATATTTCAAGCCATTTATTATGCCCAAAATCCAAAAGATTCTTATAATCGGTTGAAAAAGCTAGATTCAACGATGCAGACAGCTTGGATTAAATATTCATTGAATCATTTGACAACTTATTTAGAAAGCGGGACTTTACCTCTTAATTATAGTCAAAATAATATTGTTCGTATGAATCATAATATTAAAGCTATGCTTGATAAAGTTATCAATACCGATTTAAGAAAGATTAAACAATTTGAAGCTAGTTCCTTGACAGCCATCAATAACTTGATGTCGATCCTAGCAGATAGCAATGATATTATCAGCGTTGAAAAGCTAAGCCGAATTTTGGCTTGCAGTCGCAATCAAATATTCAGTTTCCTTGATGCCTTAAATCAAACAGAACTATTAATCAAGATATCTTCTCAAGGGAACACAGTCGTGAATAATCGTAATCCAGCTAAGTATTTATTTATGTCTCCAGTTATTAGAAATTTTTACCATGGTATTGCCAGTGAGCGGACTAAGAGCATGCGCCAAGGATTGTTGCTGGAAGATATTGCCGGGCTACATTTTTACAAGCACTTCATATCTATTTATGAAGGTAATTTAACTTATGGCAAAGACAGACAGACAGATTTTATTCTACAGGTTAATAATGGTCATAAATTGGCTGTCGAATTTGGATTAGGGCAGAAAGGTGGCTCACAAATGGAATATACTTTACAGAATACTGATTGCAACTGGGCAATCACTTTTTCCAATACGCCCCTGCAAATAGACAATAACTGTTTATTCATACCCTTGAAGTATTTTCTTTTAATCTAAATAAATCAATGGGAGCTATGCAGCTGATTGAGATTAGATGTTCTCGCAATAAACGTTATCATCTCCCTCTAATCTAAAGAATATAGCTGATTGTTGAGCATAGGCGGGAAGATTCACATTACTAGATCCAGTATCTGTATCTATAGTTAATGAGTGAACTAATCCACCGCACTGGGCTTTTGTGACAATCATTGCTGAATTACCAGTATCTGCCAGTGTTCTTTGTACTGAAGCAGTTGTAGACGGCATATAATAAAGCACCTCTATATTCGAGCAGTTTGTTCCAGCTAAATTGCCATTCAGACCAGCGCAAACTTGAGTAGCTGAAGCTTGGGCAAATGCATTACCACCATCAGCACTGCTGCATTTATTAGCATTGGGAGGTGCATGGGCATTGTAAAACAATCCAGCCGCTTCACATATATTCTGAGCGTTTATTGCAGCCGCACTCGGTAAAGCAACTGTGCTTACAAGATTGGTGGTAATACTACTGATATAATTCATTTCATCAGATTTTAAAGCACTTCCAAACTGCGAAGCAGAGGGAATCTGGTTGCCCAAATTACTAACAGTTGTAGTAAAGGCAGTCTTCAGATAAGCCACATCATTCCGTCTCGCACTATTTCTCTGATTCCTTTGCAGTGCAGGCACAGCTACAAAAACCACCGCCAAGATCAAGCCAGCGATGGCGAGGACAATCATGACCTCGACGATGGTGAAGCCTTTTGAATTTATTTTTTTCATAGCAGTCAATTCTTAACTTTCTGTTAGGCGTTGCTAGAGAGTGGTATCTTCGCAGTAAACATTGGTATCTTCTTCCAATGTATAGATGATGGCTATATTTCTGTTGGCTTCAACTAAACCCGCAATGTTAGCAGTATTTGCATTGCTCAAAATATTGTTACCCCCACAACTTTCTCCACGCACTAAAACCAAAATGTCTGTTCCGACATTCAGCGCTGTAGTCCCAGTAGGCTCAGCAGCATACCACAGTATTGTTTGAGCATCACCAATAGCTATAGCATCACCATGAGCTTTTGGAGTAACAGTTGGACGACCTGTGTTATCTGCAGATCCCAAATAATTCAATTCATCATCTTGCAAAATCCCAGCAATTTGGGTATTTTCGTTAGCTGCTGGAATTCTGTTGCCCCGATTGGCAACCAACTGATTAAGTTGAGCCTTAACATATGCCACATCATTCCGTCTCGCACTATTCCTCTGATTTCTTTGCAATGCCGGAACAGCAATAAAGACCACCGCCAAGATCAAGCCAGCAATGGCGAGGACAATCATGACCTCGACGATGGTGAAGCCTGATATCTTGGGGTTATCAAGTTTGGTTTTATTAGTATTCTTCTTATTAATGAAAGAAGAAATACTCCTTAATATCTTAGATATATTCATAATATAAACTCCCCTATTTCTCTTATATTTATTTTTTAATATCGTTATCCTCCAGTCTATCTAAATGCTCTTATAAGTCAATAGGTGTATATTAGTTAAAAATACAATAGATGAAACTTCCCATGATAAAGCCAGTACTAACTATATAAAGGATCTATCTCTATAAAGTAAAATTTGAAACCTGTAAAACTTAGACTACATAGAGATAAAATTGTATTAATCTAGCAATCTAATTATTCAATTAAGGGGTTTGATATTTAAATATTTCATAGCTTTAATCTTAATTGTCCATTTTAAATATTTACCCTCCCTCGCCATAATCAAAATGTATTATTCTGCTATAAGATGCTGGGGTGGGGTCGTCGTGTGAATTATTGCAGTCAGACTAAATACTCTTGATTGCATTAAGCTTGAACATCGTCAAAATTGTTTTTAGATAGCTTGAATAATGACTTATACATTTTGCCTTTCAGATACTTTCTATATCTGCATATAAATTTTATTCAATGTATTGCTACACTTTCATCTCTACAGATGCTAGATGCATTTATATAATACTAAAATCAATAAGAATTTATTGAATTAATAATATATTCACTGCCAAGGGTTAAATTCAATTTTTAGCATTATACATTAATAATTTAGATATTCTAGAATATCTTGCCTCCCATAACCCCAAGATATCAGGCTTCACCATCGTCGAGGTCATGATTGTCCTCGCCATTGCTGGCTTGATCTTGGCGGTGGTTTTTGTAGCTGTTCCGGCATTGAATAGAAATCAGAGGAATAGTGGCAGAAATAATGATAGAGCTTTTATTAGAACTCAGTACGACCAATCTTTAGCTAATGCTGGAGGTCGAGTACCTACTACCATTCAATATAATCCTAATGAAGTTAATCATGTGGGAGCGGCTGGATTAGAAAAGCTCACTTCTTCACTAAATGCTCAACACTCGATAAAACCAGCTCAAATTCTATACATGCAGGGAACTAATTTTAAAACAAATGGAATAGTTAAATTTGTTGGTGGAAATGGTTGCAAAGGTCGAGTAGTTGGCAGTGGTACTGTGAATACAGTGGCTAGCACTTCCCAAAGTAATTGCGAAACTACAAGCCCCCATGGCGGTGAAACCTCTGTTACTACAGCAGGTACTTGGACCGGCTTTAATGAAGCAGACCAACTGCTTATCATAACTGGTTCGAAATGTAGTAGCACAGCATCTCCCCAAAGAGCAGCAACTTCTAAGGAGGTTAAAGCTACTGACATTGCTCCATCTGGTATCAGCAGTAGTCTAGCCATCTTTTATATGCTTGAAGGAGATTCAGTTACTTATTGTGTTGACGATATCAACTAACCCCTTCTAACCCTAATAACCCCCTTTCATTAGGGGGGGGGTTTCATATGCACTGAATAAGCATCATACTAATCTATAACTCTATAACTCTATAAATCTACAGGCGGAGCGAGATATAGAAAAGAAGCTGGGCTATCAAATGCTTGGATCGAATCAAAATTCCAATAATAGATTTTTAATCTTATTCATTGGTAAAGTATAATTGACTAATATACCCACTTATTGGTATAATGCCCTTAACCAAAGAAAGATATGGATCAGGAAACTATTATACTCAACTATCTGAGAAGACAAATTAATGTTACTCCTCAACTACTTCAAGATATAATCGGTAGCGGTGATACTTTATTGCCTCAAAGATTGCTACAACAACAGATTGAATCACATGTTGATAATTTTCTAAAAAATAAGACAAAAAACAGATGGATTGTCATACCAGGACTCAGAGGCGTGGGCAAAACCACTATACTGGCTCAAACTTATCTATATTTACATAATTCTAACCATCAAATTAATCTCCTCTATCTATCCTTGGATGAGATGATGCCCAGAAAATATGGCCTTTTGCAAATTCTAGAAATTTATGAACACCATATTTTGGGAGATCACTGTGAAAATCTAAAGATACCAACCTTTATCTTTATTGATGAAATACAATCCGATAATCAATGGGCTTTGGTTTTAAAAGCAATTTACGATCGGAGTAAATTAGTCTTTTTCATCTGCAGTGGTTCATCAGCATTGCACCTACAAATGGATGCCAATATTGCCGGGCGAAGAGCCAGAATAGAAACTCTATATCCATTAAATTTCAACGAATTCCAATTGCTAGATAAACAGCTGGCAATAAACCACGACTTAAGCAAACAGCTAAAAAATATCATTTACTATTCCGAAACCGCTCAAGCAGTTTATGATCAATTAACCGAAATTAAAGCCTTAGTCAATAGAGCATCTACTAATTATAATATTCCCAGCTTATCTAACTATTTGCAAAAAGGAACATTGCCGATTTTTTTGAATAATGATCCATTGGTACTCCTATACAAAGATGTCAGAAGTATTATGGATAAAATAATTCATATTGATTTACGTAATTTGCAGAATTTCAATACACTATCACTGACATCCATTAATGAGTTATTACATATACTAGCCACCTCAAGTGACATTGTTTCTCTGACTAAGCTCAGCCAATCTTTGGGGCTTAGTAAAGTAAACTTAATTAATATTTTTAATACTTTAATTAAAGCAGAGGTCTTAATTAAAGTTCCAAGCCTAGGCAATAAAATTAATTCTAGTCGCCGACCGGTAAAATATTTATTCACCAGTGCTACTATTAGGGCTTCCTATTTTGACTTAACAGAAGATACTAATAATTTAAAACATCAAGGTTTCTTATTAGAGGATATCGCTGGACTGCATTATTATAAGGAATTCACCAGCCAGGGTCGAGGAAAATTGTTTTATTATTACAGCAAAGATAATCAGAAGTTTTGTGACTTCATTTTAAGAATCGTAAATTCTCAAAAAATAGCTATCGAATTTGGCTTGGGTAATAAAAATAATGTACAAGTCATCAATTCTATGAAGAGAGTAAATTGCAAATATGGTCTAGTATTTTCTAAAACAAGCTTAAGTTTGGATATTGAAAATAATATTGTCAGCATTCCTTTAGAATACTTCTTACTGATTTAAAGCTATAACCCCAAGATATCAGGCTTCACCATCGTCGAGGTCATGATTGTCCTCGCCATTGCTGGGTTAATCTTGGCGGTGGTCTTTATTGCTGTACCGGCACTACAGAGGAATACTAGAAATACACAAAGACAGAGTGATTTAGCAAGTCTTAAAGCTCAATTTGATACAGCTGTAGCTAACAATAGAAATACTGTGCCTAGCAGTGCAGCAATATTTCAATCTCAGGTTGCTAGTCAAATTAATACCAATCAATTTACTGCTACAGCAGTAAGTGCTGCTCCAAATTATTCTACTGCAAATGGTAATGTATTATTTTATAAAAATGCACATGGAGCTATAGAGCATGCTACAGCCCTGAATAATGTAGTAAAGAATGATAGAACTAACTTGCTGATCGTGGTTGCTGGGGCTAAATGTAATACGGGTACTGGGGCAGCTACAGTGTTTGACACCAATACTGGAGCAAATACAGCTCTGACTATTGATGATGCTATGGTGGTTAAAGATCACAAAAATATCGTAGCTTGGATATACAAGCTAGAGGGTGAAGCGTTTTTACGATGCAATGACGATGTCAACTAACTCCTAACCAGCTAATCCAACCCCCTTTAATTAGGGGGTTTTGTTTTTATTGAGATATAATAGAAATATGAATATGAAATTTAGGATAAATTGCGATTATTTTGAAAAAAATAAAACTCAATTCCAGAAAAAATATTCCAATAAAGTTTTATTAATAGTTAATGCCGAAATTAAGGGTATATATGATAGTGTTCGAGAAGCATATGAAGATGCGATAAAACAATACCAAGAAGGCGAGTTTATCTGTCAGATTGTTGATTATGACAAACAGGAAAATATAGCTTACATAAACTAGTCTAGATGCATCTGATTCCAACTAGATATACCAACGCTTTTACAACGGTCTTTCCAGTATCTAGCGGAAGATTAATTACGAACATTGAAATAAAAAACTATAAATTTAAAGCCTTGTGGGATACGGGGGCTACGAAGACTTGTATTCCCCAGTTAGTGGTTACACAATTGGGATTGATACCAATTGGCGAGGGATTAATAAGTTCAGCATCACAAACTGATAAAACGAGTAAATTTATCATCGATATCTTGCTCCCTAGTAGCATACGAATTGAAAAGATAGAAGTTTATGGAATGATCAATAAAGACATAGAGCATTTACTGATAGGCATGGATATCATTACTCTTGGAGATTTTTTGATTACGAATAATAACAATCAGACTGTATTAAATTTCGGACTTCCCTCACTATTGGAAACAAGCTTTAGTCAAAATGCGGAAGCAGGTTACTCCACGCGCCGACAACGCAGACAGAAAGCGAGAGATGCTAAAAAAAAGAAAAAATAGTAAGTAACTGATTCTAGCTTTCAATATTTTATTAATGCTGTCTCTGTGATTGAGTTCGTTTAGCGCATTGCCGTTGAGACGAGATTCTTATTTGAATCCATAACCCCAAGATATCAGGTTTCACCATTGTCGAGGTCATGATTGTCCTCGCCATCGCTGGCTTGATCCTGGCGGTGGTCTTTATTGCTGTGCCAGCTCTGCAGAGGAATCAGAGAAATAGTGCTAGGACAAGTGAAATAGCTAGGCTGAGAGCAACAATGGATACAGCTATTGCCAACAATAATGGTAAACTTCCTGACGAAGCTGCATTCGGCAGGGCTATTAATAAAGCTGATTATACTCACCATGCACAAGGCACATATAAGGATATAAGTGTTGGAGGTGCATTAACATTGGGAGCTGTTAACTATTCAGATAAAGTTCCAACGAATGATGTTACTTGGCCAACGCCTACAGAGGAAACGCCGAATACAGTGATTGCCATTGGTAAGCATAAATGTAGTGCAATACAACAAGCAATAGCCCCCCTAGATGTGAGCGCTATTAGTGTATCGGCTGGGCAAATTAATACTGGGGCAAGAACTTCTGTAGCATGGTTATACCAGCTAGAAGACGATACAAATCTATACTGCATAGACGATGTCAACTAACCTCCTTTAAACTAACCCCCTTTAATTAGGGGGTTTTGTTTAAAAAGACGTTACATGATGGAGATTTCTAGCCAAATAGATATAGCGAACGGCATAACAATTGGTTTTACGGTAGGTGCAATGCTTATGATAGTTGATGGGTTTAGGGGATTGATGCGAGGCGATGGGCAAAGATTTGAGTTTAATCAGATTATCAACAAATGTATTACCAATATGAAGGATTGGGTGAAAATTGAAATAAAATTACCCCATGAAAAAGAGCCAATACCGAAAGAAATGACTTTATTTCGCCTATGGCAGAATATGTACTATCAAATAGATTTATTCATGCAATATAATTCCTCTAATATTAAACCCAAAGACAAGATGGTTATTATCCAAGAGATATTTACGCCCATGAGAATAGCCAATCAACTCAAACAAGATATCATGCCATACCCAGCCACTCACTATCAAGAGCATTTAAGGAATATGGAAAAGAAAATCCAATGGTTAAAGCTGTCAGATTTAGCATTTCTCGAAGACAAAGATTAGATTTATGGGAATCACAAGATGGAATTTAAAAGGATAAAAGAATATATTAAGTCTAAATTGTTGCCCATTTTGTTATTTATTGTTGTGGTGATGGTAGCGCTCACGATTTTGGCGACTATTTTGGAGTTTACTGATGCCTCAGTCAGCATTGCTTTAGACATGATTCTTACATTTATGTTAGCTTTGATTACCTTTGAGATATTAATGACTCACGATCAGGCAAATAAAATACAGAAGCAACAGGCTGAAAACTCACGATTACAAAATCAAATCACGCATCATCAAAATCAAATTCAGATATTCCATCTGTAATGGTTAAAATTAGAGCAACTGTATTCTAGGGCATCTGCTGAAGTTAAAATAAGCACAAAGAAATTAGACCCGAACACTCTCAAACCAGAAGATCTTGAGATTCTTAAAAAGCAAATGGCAGACAGAGAACTATATAATGAGAGAAGTAAGCAATGGGCGAAGGAACTAAACCAACTCATTCAAAAAATAAATGATTCAGATAATAAATTACAGGCATAGCATATGCGGGGCGGAGACCATGAACTCCCTTTAATCCTAATGTAATGCCCCCCCCTAAATCAATAGGGAGGGGGTGCTAGATTTTGACGATAGTCTATGATTAAGATTCAGTCGTTATGTCATTTATGGCATAAGCTGGAACATGTAGCAACCTATCTTGTTCTACATTCCCTAAAAAAGATAGTAGGAACAGGGAACTAAAAGTTAAACATAAAGCTCTGACATTTATTTCAGCAATTGCTAGTCGACCTATTTTTACAGCTGAATAAGTTTCTAATTGACCAGAGAAAATTAAACCTTCATTAAAATGAGTAATATTAACTGGTTTAGTCTTATCAAAACTTACTGGAATAGCAAAAGCATTATCAGTTTCGACCAGATATCGTTGATAAAAATCTTTATCTTCACTAACTTGATCTAATTCGATTAACGCCTGTTCTTCGGCAGAAGTATTAATAAATTCAGGATCACCTAAAACAACATCAGCTTTAATCAATGCCAAATCAACAGGATTATCAATTTCTTTTTTCCAAGGCCAGCTTTCCATAGATTTATTATATCAAATGGGTAGATTAATATTGAATTGTTGTAGTACAAATATCGAACTTTAGATATTTGAAACATTATTTAGATTAATACATAAACTACCATTCTTGACTTCATTAATGTTAGACTTTAGGCAAGTCCTTTAAATAAAAATTGGTCACCAAATTATGAAGTTAATTCCAAAACAAATAAAGTCTGACAATAAATCCAAAGCTGAGGAGAAGTTATTCCAAGCCTTTAAAGAGAGTTCAGATTTAGATTATTGGTACTGTCTGCATTCTCTAGGTATGAGTGATCATGTTTCTAAGCGTGAATCAGAAGTAGATTTTGTTTTAATCAGTACCACTGGCATATTTACACTTGAGGTTAAAGGTGGTCGGATTAAAAGGGAATCAGGAGTTTGGATTTTAACCGATCGATTCAATCATAATCATCGGGGGCAATCACCCTTTGAACAGGCTCAAAGCTCTCTGTATACTCTAACTCGCAAGCTCCAAAATGTTTTACATCAACATCTTAATCAATATGTTTTCGGTTATGGAGTTGTCTTTCCGGATATTGAATTCACCCAAACCAGTTCGGAATGGAATAATGAGATTATTTTTGATCAAAGGGATTTAAATCAACCGATTTCTAAATACATTCATCGTTTAGTCAATTACTGGCAAAAACGCAGTCGTTCATCTCGCAAATTTTCTCAGCATCAAGTGGCTGAGATTATTAATTATTTAAGGGGAGATTTTGATTTGAATATCTCATCCCATAGGTATGCCGTTAATACTGAACAAGAAATTATTAATTTAACTCGGGAGCAAATTAAGCATTTAGATGTAGTCAGAAGTAATCCTCGGATTACTTTATCTGGTGGAGCTGGAACAGGCAAAACCATGTTAGCTATGGATATGTTTGCCTACAATCAGAAACAAGCTAGAAAGACTTTATTTTTGTGTTTCAATAAATTGCTAGCTGGTCACTTAAAGACTATGCATAAAGATTTGATTCAGAGCAACTCGGTCATTGATTCTTTGCATAATTTTATACGAGCCTATATCAATTTTACTGATGAGGATATTAATTTATTCAAGGATAAGAAGGACTTATTCCAGAATCAATTTCCCGACAAATTTTTAACGGCTATTGAGAAACAGCCTATAGATAAATTTGATTACCTAATAGTTGATGAAGCTCAAGATATATTAACAGAAAAGTATTTATCAGTTTTAGATGTATTAATTGTGGGAGGACTTCAAAAAGGTCAATGGTTAATATGTTTGGATGAGAATCAAAATATCTATGATGGGGATTTGACAAAAGTTTTTGAAAAAATTAAATCCTATTCAACTTTATTGAATTTAAATACCAATTGTCGCAACACCTTAAATATAGTCAATGAGACTCAATTAATGACTGGTATGGAAATCAATGTTGAAGATCCCATAGAAGGTATGCCAGTTAAACATCTGTGGTATACCGACCAAGCTGACCAAGTTCGTCAAACTTCTAAGATTATCGACCAACTTTTAAAGGATGGTTTTCAGCCTTCTGATCTTATAATTTTATCCCCGTATAGACATAAATCATTAGCTGTTTCAAGCTCTCTTAAGAATGAGTATCAATTGCAGGAGTTAAATATTAGCAATTTACATACTAATAAAAACAAAGATGTTATTTATTATTCAACCATTCATTCTTATAAAGGCTTAGAGAATCAGGTTGTTATCTTAACAGATATTGAAGATGTCGGTCACAGCAAAGATAAATTCAGCAACAAAATGAAGAATTATATTGGTTGTACTAGAGCTAGAGCTTTACTAATTATTTTAATCAAATCTGATCAGAGGAAAATTTATAAACAACTTCACCAGCAGAGAGAATCTGATTCCAATTAATTTTTTCTGCATGTAAAATCTTGATATATTTAATCAGATTAACCAAAGAGCCAGTTACAGGTTTTATTTTGCTAATCTTATAAGAGTTTGCTAGTATATTAAGACTATGAATATTCAGTAGTTTAGGGTTTAAATTGCTAATTTATCTCCCAGATTTTTTTAAAAAAAGAGGATAAATTGTCAAATTAAGCTTTAGACTTTTTTAGGTACGATCTCCGTGCAGATTGGAATTTTGTCTGGGGTATTGTACTCATCTAAGTTGGAGCTAGCAACTTAACAAGTAGGCTTAAAATTGTATGTATAAGAAATTAGTTTGAATCTTAAAAGTCATTAAGATCAAGCCAATTGGTAACTTACAAATTTTCACAAAAAGTTACTCAAGTGCACATAGAGGATGCCTTGACGCAAAATACCGATGAAGGACGTGGCAGTATGCGATAAGCTTCGGGGAGCTAACAAGCAAGCTTTGAACCGAAGATTTCCGAATGGGGAAACCCAGCTAGGGTAATGCCTAGTTATTCATATCTGAACACATAGGATATGCAAAGGTAAGTTCCCGAACTGAAACATCTAAGTAGGGAGAGGAAAAGAAAATAACCAATGATTCCGAAAGTAGTGGCGAGCGAAATCGGAAGAGCCCAAACTTTTAAAGTTTTTACTTTAGTTAGGTTTTATTTTTTATAAAATAAAACTGGTTTTAAAGTAAATCTGGCTGACAGGCTAATGCTTTAAGAGGGTTGTAAGGTATAAATTTTCAAATTAATAGACAAATTGATTCAATCTGTTTATTGATTTGGATTCAACGACTGCTGTCAAAGTTGTTATAAAGTCATAAACTTGGATACCCGAGCAGAAGAACTTGGAAGAGTTCACCAAAGAGAGTGATAGTCTCGTATGTTAAGGGTTTCAAACTTTATTATTTATATTCTTGAGTAGGGCGGGGCACGAGAAACCCTGTTTGAATCTGGGAGGACCACCTTCCAAGGCTAAATATATTTTGCGATCGATAGTGGACAAGTACCGTGAGGGAAAGGTGAAAAGAACCCCTAGGCGGGGAGTGAAATAGACCCTGAAACTGTGTGCATACAAGGAGTCGGAGCCGATTTATTCGGTGACGGCGTGCTTTTTGCAGAACGATCCAGCGAGTTACTGTATGTCAGCAAGCTTAAACCAGTCAAGTGGTGAAGGCGTAGTGAAAGCGAGGCTTAAGTGGCCGTATATAGTTGCATGCAGTAGACCCGAAACCGAGTGATCTATCCATGGGCAGGTTGAAGCGTAGGTGAAACTACGTGGAGGACCGTACCAGTGTATTGAGTGCTTGGATGACCTGTGGATAGCGGTGAAATGCTAATCGAACTCGGAAATAGCTGGTTCTCCTCGAAATAGCTGTAGGGCTAGCGTCATGTGGTAGCTGATGGGGGTAGAGCTCTGTTTTGGACTGGGGCTTTAATCGGTACCCTTCCTTGATAAACTACGAATACTATCAGTGAAATCATGGCAGTTAGAATATCGGTGCTAACATCGGTATTCAAGAGGGAAACAACCCAGACCAACAGTTAAGGTCCCTAAATATATACTAAGTGGGAAACGAAGTTAGATTTCTCAAACAGCGAGGATGTTGGCTTAGAAGCAGCCATTCATTTAAAGAGTGCGTAATAGCTCACTCGTCAAGAGATCTTGCGCGGAAAATGTAACGGGGCTTAAGTATATTACCGAAACTTTGGATTGTTGGTAATTCATTTTGGATTATTGGCAGTGGTAGAGGAGCGTTCCTATCGGCATTGAAGTCAAACCGGTAAGGTTTGGTGGAGCGTTAGGAAGTGAGAATGCTGGAATGAGTAACTAGAAGATAGGTGAGAATCCTATCCACCGAAAGAGCAAGGTTTCCTAGGCAATGTTTATCAACCTAGGGTTAGTCGGGCCTAAGCCGAGGCGAATAGCGTAGGCGATGGACATCAGGTTAATATTCCTGAACCGGCGGTAACATTGCAGGTAATGCGCAATCTGGTAGCTTAAGCAGGCGATTGGTATGTCTGTCTAAGTATCTAGGTTTTCAATCTGTCTTTGACAGCTTGGAAACTGAAGTATGAACGGACTCATTTTTTGGGTCTTAAGTGAGCCAAGTTGACTAGAAAAGTTTATCTGTGCCAAATTACTGTCCGCCCGTACCGCAGACCGATGGGGTGCTCAGGTCGAGTAGACCAAGGTGAACGAGAGAACCTTTGCTAAGGAACTCGGCAATACAGCGTCCGTAACTTAGGGATAAGGACTGCCTTGAGCAATCAAGGCCGCAGCGAAAGAACCCGTGCGACTGTTTATTAAAAACACAGGTCTCTGCTAACACGAAAGTGGATGTATAGGGGCTGACACCTGCCCGGTGCCGGAAGGTTAAGGGGAGAGCTTAACGGTTTGAACTGAAGCCCCGGTGAACGGCGGCGGTAACTCTAACCGTCCTAAGGTAGCGAAGTTCCTTGTCGGGTAAGTTCCGACCCGCACGAATGGTGTAACGATATGGGTACTGTCTCAGCAAAGGACTCGGTGAAAATGCAATGACGGTAAAGATGCCGTCTGTCCGCATCAGGACGGTAAGACCCCGTGGAGCTTTACTACAGCTTGATATTGAATCGAGTATATCCATGTGTAGCATAGATGGGAGACTGTGAAGCCAAGACGCTAGTCTTGGTCGAGTCATCAGTGAAATACCATCCTTGGGTATGTTTTATTCTTGACTTAGCCCTTAAGGTGTCGATTAAAATTTTTAGTCGCCAGCTTCAGGGTTAAGGACAGTGTCTGGCGGGTAGTTTAACTGGGGCGGTTGCCTCCTAAAAAGTAGCGGAGGCGTTCCAAGGTTGGCTAGCTTCGGATGGAAATCGAAGTGGTAGTGCAAACGCATAAGCCAGCTTGACTGTGAGGCTGACAAGCCAATCAGGTACGAAAGTAGGAGTTAGTGGTCCGCTGTAAAGATTAACATTTGTTTATCTACGAAAGTGGGATTGACAGCGCAATCGGATAAAAGTTACCCCGGGGATAACAGGCTAATAGCGCCCAATAGTTCACATAGACGGCGCTGTTTGGCACCTCGATGTCGGCTCATCACATCCTGGGGCTGGAGAAGGTCCCAAGGGTTCGGCTGTTCGCCGATTAAAGTGGTACGCTAGCTGGGTTTAGGACGACGTGAGTCAGTCTGGTCGTTATCCGATGTGGACGTTTAAGAAACATGCGAGGAGTTGTCTCTAGTACGAGAGGACCGAGATGAACGCACCACTGGTGTATGGGTTGTGGTACCAACTGCATTGCCCAGTAGCTATGTGCGGCTGTGATAAGTGCTGAAAGCATATTAAGCACGAAGCCAACCTCAAGATAATGTTTCTCTATTTAGGATCCTGAAAGACTATCAGGTTGATAGGTGCAAGGTGTAAGTACAGTAATGTATTCAGCTGAAGCATACTAATTTCCGATTGACTTTTTGTGAAAGCCAAGTGGTTTGTTTTTAATGACTTTTATACATATTTAAGATAGATGGAGATCAAGTTGAATTGATTTTATGAAAAAAGAGAGTGAGTCAATTGAGCTTGGTGTCCATGGAGCTTGGGAAACACCTGTTCCCATCCCGAACACAGCAGTTAAGCCAAGCATCGGTGACAATACTGCAACTTAAGTTGTGGGAAGATAGCACGACGCCATTTTTATAAATTTAAACCACCCTTTTAAATGAAGGGTGGTTTTATTCATTGAGAGCTAAGTGATACTTTGGCCAAGTCAATTTCCATATATAATGAAATTAGAATGGCTAAGTTTTCTTATATAGATTTATTTTCTGGCATAGGGGGATTTCGGGTTGCCTTAGATTCTTTGGATGGTCAATCTCGGGGTTTTGCAGAAATAGATCAATCAGCCCTTGAAACAATGTCAGTTCAGACATTGAAGACAGATGATAAGAATAAAGTAACTAATCAAAACAGCAAGTTTGCTGATTTTGATGTTCTTTTTAAGGATTTGCAAAAGCATGATCTGATAAATCTTGATAAAGCAGATAATCCTCAAACAGCTTATAATCATTGGTATTCGATTTATAAGGATCAAAAGCTAAGATCAAAACTACAATTCTTAGCCAAGTTTTTTAAACGAGTAAGAGCTGATGAAATTTTAAGCAATTCATCTAATCCTCAATTTTTGAAATATATTTTTGGCAGGATTTTCAGCAGAGATTTGCTTAGTGGCATTCGACTATCATCTTTGGATAACTTAGATAAATTTATCAGTCAAGCATATGACTGGCTTGGCAAAGATTATAGCAATGGAGCTGATGTCATGGATAGCATCGAGGATCATATATCCCTAGAGGATTTACTGGATTACTATGAGGCATATACAATAAATCACTATGCTAAATTACAGGCTAATTAAAGTGTTATGGGCTTAGAATTTTATCAACCAAGAGGCGTTAAATCTACTCCACTAAATAAGCCATTATGCTCTTTAAGAAATCTGCACTTTTATTTTAATGTTGAAGCTAGTAAATACATGGATCTAGACAATCATTTTTACGCTCAGATTGGTATAAATGAAGCAGAGAGGCAGATTGTCTTTGTTTTATTCAAAGATAAAGACGATAAAGCACATTATCTTAAGATTGGCAGACATAGGGGTAAAGGCAGGAGAAATGACTACCACAATATTACAGCTAAAGGATTATTTAATGATTATAAGTGGCTAAAGCATGCAGGCAATCCTAGATTACCGACTAAAAATAGAGCTTTTGAAGTTAAAGAATATCCTGCTCTCAATCACGCCTATTATATTCAGCTAAGACCTAGTTTTGAGTATTCTGTCGAGCCTGAAAACATAAATAGTCTGGATAATGCTATATCAGGGATTTATAGATATAGAAATGATAGCAATGACATTATTTACATTGGCAAAGGCAACATAAAGGATAGATATAAGCAACAGCAGGATAGACAAAGCTGGGGTATTAAGACTATTGAATATTCGATAATCAATGATGATGCTAAAGAATTTGAGGCTGAGAGGTATTGGATTGAGAGATTTGAGATAGAACACAATAGACTGCCTGCCTTTAATATGCAAAGAGGGCATCAGCAAAATAACAGCTCCAGCTAATGTTAAGTCAGAACTTTTTAAATGAGATTTTGCAAAGATATCATGCTTGGCTAAGCTCAACCTTAATAGATGGCAGATTTATTACTGGTAAATATTCAAATCCAGAGGGCATGCCTTATACAATGCTTGGTAAAACATATGATCTGCTCAATATCGAAGTGCATTTTTACACAGATTTTGTAGTAATACTAAATCTCAGGCATATATACAAAAATGTAGCAGACAAAGATTTAAGTAGCTTAGCTGAGGATCAGATAGATAAAGACATAACCTTTAGCATCATTGTCTTGGATAAGCCTAGAGTACAAGAACACATAGCAGAAAGGATTGAGCTTAAAAAACCCAGTAGAACTACTGAGGCATTTAAAAAGATGTTATTGGACTGGCAATCTATCAAAGACTTTCATGGCTCTTAAGATTGATGTTAGCAATGATTTTTATGCAGGCTACTGAGATACCAATGATGAAGCAAAACAATACTTATACAAAACATAACAGAATACAGACTAATAACAGACATAACATTAAAACAGGCAGAACAGAACTTTAAGCTATTAGTTTTAAAGTGTAAGTTATTTTTTTTGTGCTGTTTAAGTATGAAAAACGTTGTCATTAGCACAACACCACTCACACTGCCAATTTATCCCACCTAATCAGGCTATTCAGGGGTAAATCTCAAGTAATTATATTTACAGGCGATCAGTATTTTTATAGAGATTTGATACTGGCTATATCTGATGTAGCCAAGGAGATAGATGCACGTCAAGTCATAGAATTGACGATTCAAAATCTAGCTTCAGAAATTAAAGAAAAATATACAAATATGAAATTTATCAATACTTAAAATTTTCTGTAATATTGAAGTTTCTAGATTGATTAAAATAATTACATAATCTTGATATAAAAGCTAATATAGTATATGATATAGATGTATAAAGGTTGTGTTATTAGCTTAACAGAAATCAAGCATGGTGGACTAATAAGATAACCTTGATAGGTTCTTATTTATCATAAAAGGAGGCTTATATGGCTGGAACTGAACGGGGTGGTCATAAAGCTGCTAGAACAATTCGGCAACGACATGGTCGTGATTTTTATGTTCGAATTGGACGTAAAGGGGGACAAAAAAGCCGTCAAGGTGGATTTGCCAGTAGCAAAATCGGAAGTGATGGTTTAACAGGTTTGCAACGAGCCAAACTAGTTGGTTCTGTCGGTGGTACAAAAAGCCGACGAGGATCTAAAACAATCGATATTCAACGAGTCAGAGTCTAGATAATTTCATCTTAGTCTTTAGATACTATGGGAGATTTTGATTTTTCAATCTCATCTATGTTAAACTAGTTGTAATTTTAGATACTGATAAATAAAAATAGGTTCAGCATCTGAACCAGAGGTTATTTTATGGCTACAAAGCAAGCTACGACTATGGATGAACTCTTAAAGAATCAGACAATTGAGAATCTGAATCCGGCGGATGTTATTGAAGGAACAATTATTGAACTTCAAAAACATGAAGCTTTATTAGATGTTGGTCACTTTGGCATCGGCATTATTTCTCGGCGAGAATTGGTCGGAGCTTCGAGCTTAAAAGTTGGTGATAAATTATCAGTTAGCGTTATGATGCCCGAGACTAAGCAAGGCTATGTTTTGCTCAGTTTAAGACGGGCTATGAAGGAAAAATCTTGGGAAGAAATTCAGAAAATTTATGATAACAATCAGATTGTCAGTGTAACTTGTCACGATGTTAATCGAGGAGGCTTGCTAGTCGAACTTGATGGCATGAGAGGCTTCTTACCCATTTCTCAGCTATCTACCGAGAATTATCCTCGGGTTAACTCATCAGATAGAGATGAGATCCTAACTAAATTAAATGCTCTAATCGATCGTTCTATTCAAGTCTGTATTTTAGATATGAATCGTCAAGAGAATAAGCTAATTTTCTCTGAAAAAGAAGCCTTAAAAGAAACTGTGGCTGAACAGTTGAAAAAATTGAATGTTGGCGACATTGTCGAAGGTAAAGTCACCGGAGTTATTGATTTCGGAGCTTTTGTCAATTTGAATGGCATTGAAGGTCTGATTCATATTTCTGAAATCTCTTGGGGGCGAGTCGAAGATCCTAGAAAACATATTAAGAATGATGAGATGATTAAAGTTAAAATTATCGCTATTGATAATGAGCGAGTGGCTTTATCCTTGAAACAATTATCAGAAGATCCATGGGCTCAGGAAGTTGGCAAGCTCAAAAAAGGCTCGGAAGTGGAAGGAGTGATTACTCGAGTTACGCCTTACGGAGCTTTTGTTCGTCTTAGTTCGGTGGTTGAAGCTTTGCTTTATTTAACTCAGGACAATAAGCAGGCAAATTCATCTAAGACTCAAGAATCGGGCAATCAAAAATTAACTGCCGAAGAGTTGGAGAACTTAAAAAAGAGCATTTCAGTCGGCGAGAAAAAGAAATTTATTGTGACGGATATTGATAAGACGGATAAGAAAATCAAGCTGAGTCTAGCTTAAGGCGAAGACAATGGAGGGGCAGATTTATGACTCGAACTATCACTATCGACCAGACGATTACAGTCAGCAATCTAGCTCAACAATTAGATTTACCAGCTACTAGTCTCATCTCCCAGTTGATTCGTAATGGCCTGATGCTGACCTTGAATGAGCGAATAGATTTAGATACAGTCTCTCTTTTAATTGAAGAGCTGGGTTTAGATGTTAAGGTAATCGCCCCGTCGAAGGTGGCTGATGCAGAACAACCTCTCATGCGAGAGAATGTCATTAACCAAACTAGACCACCAGTTGTAGCTGTTATGGGGCATGTTGATCATGGTAAAACCAGCTTACTAGATAAAATCCAAGGCAGTGATCAAGTATCTATTGAAGCTGGTGGCATTACCCAGCATATTTCCGCTATGCAGATTAAGCATCAAGATCGCCTGATTACGTTTTTAGATACCCCTGGACACGAAGCTTTCGCTGCTGTCAGAGAACACGGAGCGTTATTAACAGATTTAGTGGTTTTAGTTGTCGCTTGTGATGATGGTGTCAAGGCTCAAACTTTAGAAGCAATTAGATTTGCTAAAAAATCAGATGTTAAAATCTTAGTTGCTTTAACTAAGATTGACAAAGATAACGCCAATTTATCATTAGTCAAACAGCAATTAGCTGAACAAGATCTCCTAGCTGAGGATTTAGGTGGTCAAGTGGTGATGATTCCTTTATCATCTAAGACTGGTCAAGGAATTGATGAATTTTTAGACATGATTTTACTTTTGGCGGATATACAAGAACTTCAAGCTGATTCTCAAGGTTTAGCCACTGGGGTTATCATTGAAGCTTCTATGAAGCAAGGTTTGGGAGCTGTGGCTTCAGTTTTAATTCAAGAAGGAGTTTTAAGGCTTGGGGATTTCGTGGTTGCTGGGGGCAGCTGGGGGAAAATCCGCTCTCTTAAAGACAGCCTGTCTAAGACCATTAGCCAAGCTTCAGCTTCGACACCCGTTGTTGTCAGTGGTTTCAAATCTTTACCAGAATTTGGTCAGAATTTCCGAGTAGTCGCTTCCGAAAAAGAAGCCAAACAACTAGCCAATCAACATCACCAACAAACAGATTTTCAATCTTCGGGTATGAGTCGAGGTGAGTTATTAAGAATGATTAATCGCCAAACTGAGATTCAGGAATATAAATTGCTTATTAAAGCTGATGTCCAAGGCTCGCTAACGGCTATCTTAGACGGCTTGAAAGTCTTGGATACAGAGGAAGTTGCTCATCGTGTTGTCAATGCCGGTGTTGGCGAGATTAGTGAGAATGATTTAAATGTTGCGAAAATTGGTCAAGCAACAATTTATTGCTTTCATTTATCTATATCCCAAGATATCAAAAGACTAGCCACTAAACTGGGGGTAATTATTAAGAGCTATGATGTCATTTATGAATTATTAGAAGATGTTAAATTAGCTTTAGAGTCTTTATTAACTCCTCAGATTATCACTACCGATTTGGGTCAGTTGCAAATTAAGGGCATTTTTAAAACTGCTAAAACAGAATTAATTTGTGGTGGTCAAGTTATTTCTGGGCGTCTCAGCTTGCCCGCTTTAGTCAGAATTTCAAGAGAAGGCGAGATTTTAGCCGAGGATTTAGAAGTTAAAAGTTTAGCTAAAGGTTCAACTGATGTCTCAGAAGTTGAGCAGGGGGTTATGTGTGGAGTGCGTTTGGCTACTGCCAAAAAAATTAATCTTAAAGAGAATGATAAATTGGAATTTTATCGCCAAGAAGTTAAAAAACGAACCCTATGAAGTTGCTAGCTTTAAATAATGATTTTTTAAAGGAATTAGGTTTAGAATCTTTACCTGAGGCTGAAAAGAAAGAATTATTAATTTATATCGAAGAACAATTAAGTTTGCGGGTTGGGTTAGCAATCTCCAAAGTTTTATCTAATCAAGAATTAGCTGAATTTGATCAAGCTTTGCAAAATCCCCAGAAAACCCCTGCCCAGTTAATAGCTCTATTGAGAGAGAAAGCTCCTCAATATCCTAAAATCGTTGAAGTAGAATTGGAACGATTGAAGACTGAGATTGTCGCCAATACTCAGCAAATTTTAAACCAAGCTAAATCATAATAAAATCTCTGTTGCTACTAAAAGCAAGCAACTAATGACTGCCAAGCGACTTTTACGGATTATGTTTAATGCTGGGATTATCCCATTTGATGCCTCTAAAGACATCACTGGCAGAGGGATCAAGGGCTTTAACCAATCCAAAAAACATAAAAAGTTTGGCTTAAAATCAGACGAAGTCTTTAAGATTTGTGAGCATATGCAAGGATCAAGTGATTTAAGATTAAAAGCAATCCTATCTTTGCTAATCTATCAAGGCTTAAGATTGGTTGAATTGACTAGGATTGATGTCGAGGATTTTGACGGCAACAATCTGATCCTATTGATCAAGGTAAGGGTAAAGACGATAAAGAGTCTATCCGATTGCATCAGCAGACTGCAGGGGTAATATTGATTTTTATCTGTAAAAATGGTATAATAACTTATTATGATAAATAAAAATGCTATTAGATATCTTGAGGATAATATAGACAGACAATATGATACCGATGGTAATTTGATTAAAGCCGAATGGTATGATGCTGATGGCAATTCAGAAGGATATACCAAGTATGAATATGATGCTGATGGCAAGTTGATTAAATATGAACGATATGATGCATATGGTAATTCAACGGGGTATGATAAGTTTGAATACGATGCTGATGGTAGGTTAAAGTCGTATACCAAGTTTGAATGTGATGGTAGTCTGATTAAAAAAGAATACTATGATGTTGATGGTAATTTAAAGGAATATATTCAGCAAGAATATGATGCTAATGGTAATGTGATTAAAGCAGAATACCATGATGCTGATGATAATTTAAAGGGATATGATAAGTTTGAATACGATGCTGATGGCAATCGGATTAAACAAGAAATCTATGATGGTTATGGCAATTTAGTTGAGTATATCAAATATGAATATGATACTGATGGCGATTTGATTACAACATACAGCTATACTGGTAATGGTAAGTTAGTAGATACCGAGCATTTTAATTGATTTTTAACCCATAAAAAATATATAACCCCCTTTAATTAGGGGGTTTGTTTTTTGGTAATTAATTATGAGATATACTTATATTCAATGAATAACAAGCTAATCATTATTCTTATCAGCATCTTGGGATATGTGACAGGCATAGTCACCTATGCTTTAATTAGTGGTGATGAAGTAAAAGATGAAGTAAAACCAGTTGATACCCCTAAAGAAGTGATTGAATGTCCTAAAGATACAGATACAGAAAAATACTACTGCAATAGTGATGGCAGGGTTAGTAAGACGAAGTATTATGATGCAGATGGTAAGTTAGAGAGGCATGATAGGTTTGAATATGATGCTGATGATAATTTAATTAAATCAGAATACTATAGTGCATTTGGTAATTTAATGAGTTATAGCCTATATAAATATGACGCTGATGATAATTTAATTAAATCAGAAACCTATAATGCTGATGGCAAGTTAAGGCGGTATTACGAGCATATATATGATGCTAATGGTAATGAGATTAAAACAGAATACTATGATGCAGATGGTAAGTTATCGGAATATGATAAGTCTGAATATGATGCAGATGATAATTTAATTAAATCAGAAACCTATAATGCTGATGGTAATTTAGAATGGTATTACGAGCATATATATGATGCTGATGGTAATAAGATTAAAACAGAACTTTATGATGCTGATGGTAATTTGATTAAAAACTAGCCCATCTAATCTATAAAAAGTATATAACCTAATAACCCTCTATTGATTTAGAGGGTTTTTATGCTGATTATTTAAAAGAATTAAAAGGCGATTTGCTAATTAAAATATCCAAACTGCTGATACCTACTTGCATATTTATGGGATCGGCTGGACTGGGATCAATGACGGCTATGGCTATGGCGAGTTTGCTAAAAGCATATTATTCAGATATTTATAAAGCCAGTGAGATGGCAAATGCAAAATAGGATTGTCCTAATTTTAGCCAAGCCAAATACCCCGTATACTTAACATAACACGAATTACATTACATTGGATTTTAAGGATAAAATATGACTAAAAAGAAAGAGCCTTTAAAACTAGTCAGCCAAGTTGATGGTAAGCCTTTTATAAGTATTGAGATTGATTTAGAAAACAATATAGCTATCTTAAAAGCCCCTCAAACTGACGATACTACTTTATATGAGGTTGAGGATTTAGAGCTTTTTATAAGCAAGTTGCCAAGTGAGTTAACTGCCATTAAAAAGATTTTAGATGTCTATAAAGCCGAATGGCTGAAAGCCTTATAAAAATCAATTAGTTAGAATAGGCATTTACTAAATTACCATCAGTATAGCGTTCTTGTTTAATCAGATTACCATCAGCATCATAGTGTTCATATTGAGTCCGATTACCATCAGCATCATAGTATTCTATCTGCATCCGATTACCATCAGCATAATTCTGCAAATACCGACTTAAATTACCAGCATAATCATAACTTTCTGATTTAATCAACTTACCATTAGCATTGTATTCAGACTTGTTATACCCCTCTAACTTACCAAGAGCATCAAAGCGTTCTGTTTTAGCTCTATTGTCATCAGCATCATATTCAAACCTCTCATACCCCGTCAAATTACCATCTGCATCATAGTGTTCTCTTTTAATCAGCTTATCAGCATCATATTCAGACTTGTTATACCACTTTAAATTACCATCACCATCATAGTGTTCTCTTTTAATCATATTACCAAGAGCATCATATTCAGGCTTGTTATACCACTTTAAATTACCATCTGCATCATAGTGTTCTCTTTTAAGCAAACCACCATCAACACTATATTGTCTTTCTGTATTATCTTTAGGAGATTTAAGAATGTTTTTATTTTTTATCATAGTGATAGCAATTATACCATTTTTACAGATAAAAATCAATCCTTAATCCTACTTAATGTAACGATAATTACATTAAGTATAATTCTGATGCCAATAGATAGCTGATAAACCCTTGCTATAAAAAGCATATAATTTCATAACCCCCATCAGTAGATTATCCTCACTCTGCCGTTGAGTAATTCGGCAACAATTCTTGGCAAAATCCATTGACAAATTCACAAGCCGTTAATGTTTTGCGATTAGCCGGTTTAAGTTTATAAATAGCAAGAAAGCCTTCTTGAGTCGCCAGACACAAAGCTTTTCGATTTTTATTATAATAGATATCTTTATCTTTATTCATAGGCAGAATGCCGACCTCCAAAGGTTCGATTATTAGATTTTTAAATTTGAAGCGATTGTTAGAACAATGCAGATAAGCTTGAATATATCTCTGCCAAAATTGGGCCGGTTTAGTTCTCAAATCATTAATCACTGCTGGTTTAATAGGCTTTGTATAGGTAGCTAATTGGTGATTTTGAGGTTTGGGCTGGATCTGATTGTTAATAATTTGTGGCAAAGTCCGTATTAATAAATTTGCTGAAAGTTGACCAAGTTTCTGGGTCAATTCCTGTTTAGATAATTGCTCAGACAATTTTAATCTGGCTTGAGCGTATATATCTCCAGCATCCATATCGTTATTTAATTTTATTAAACTGACTCCAGTCTCTTTGACTCCGTCCAAAAGAGATGTTTCAATTGGAGTTGTTCCTCTGTAAAGCGGTAAGAGGGAAGGATGGAGATTGAAAATTCCAAGAGGGAAATAATTCAAGATTTGACTGGGAATAATCCAACCAAAACTGGCAACAATCGCTAGAGGAGATGTCAGATTTTGAATGTGAGTTATTAAGTCACCTACTTGATCAAGAACGATTAAGTTTAGATTATACTTTTTGGCTAATTCCAAAGTTGCAAATATTCTTTCTTGGCGGCTTTTAGTGGTTTTTTTCTTGACTATAACAGCTTCAAGGGGGTATTGATTATCTATTAAAGCTTGCAAAATTGGGGCTTGATTATAATGGGATTCACTGCTAAAAATTTCATTACCCAAAAAGACTAAACTAGATTTTTTATTCATAATTTAAAATTCCAGATTTGATTACTTCTTTCTGATTAACTGCTTCCAGTTGACCTTGCTGATTAAGTTGAGCGAAATTAAAGGTTTGTCCCATGCTATCAGTGTATTCAACAGCCTGATCGACAGTCATGATACCTTTAAGATGATCAACTTCATGTTGTAAAACTCGGGCAGCAAAGCCCTCGGCCTTAATTTTAAAGTTCTGTCCGTCGAGATTAAGAGCGGTTAACTGGATTTTGTCAAAGCGTTGAATAGGGGCATAATAATTTGGAACACTCAGGCAACCTTCCGGTTGGATTATCTGCTCTCCGAAGCTTTTAGTGATTTTAGGATTGATCAAAACTTCAAAATCAGGACTGGATTGAGGATTAAAATCAGAGCGAACAATAATAATTTTTAAGGGTTGACCAATTTGAATCGCTGCCAAACCAACTGTAATTTCGTGCTGACGACTGATTTCCCAAGCTTTAGCTTGATCAATCATTTCGGCGACTAAATTCTTAACCCGATCATTGATTAGTCCAATCTTTTTTGAGGTTTGTCTGAGTAATGGATTCGGTAGTCTGATAATTTTTGACTTCATAACCCTTATTATACTTAAATGCCACTTTCAAATAATTGACTTGGATCAAGATTAATGAAATATTCACTGTCTTTGAGGTAATCGATAACTTTAATTAAGTTCGTTCGCTTCTGAGTGCTGAGATGTATTAACCATTCATAGTTTTTACCTTGTTTTTCTCTCAGAGATGGATTGGGCGGATAAATTTTTAGATCTGCTTTAAACTTAGCCTTGAGGTGATTGTAAAGTTCAGTGGCGACCTTTTTGGTCGACTCTTGATTCGATCGACGAATAACTATATTAGCTAAATGAACAAATGGCGGCAATTGATATTGCTGTCTTTGCTTTAATTCGTATTGGTAGAATTTTAACCAGTCCTGTCTAACAGCGCATTTCAAAACAAAATCATCTGTCAGAGCAGTTTGTAAGACAACTTTGGTTTCATCTAAATGCCCTCGACCGACTCGACCGCTAATTTGATGGATATATCGATAATACCTTTCTTGAGTCCGATAATCGGGAAATTGTAGATTCTGATCAGCGTCTAAAACGACCACAGTTTGTAAATTAGTCAGATCTAAGCCTTGAGAAATGACTTGAGTTCCTAAAATAATTAAGTCTGACTGCTTGTTAATTTGGGTTAATTTACTAGCTAAAGTTTCACTTTTAGGATTATCGCTATCAAACCGCCAAATAGGAGTTTTAAGATTAACTTTGAGAAGTTCTTTTTTCAGCTCATCAGCCACGGCTTTAATGCCAAGCTGACTGTATCTAATAGCTTTTTGACAGCTCGGACAAACAGACAGAGGTCGTCGAGCTAAGCCACAACCATGACAGATCAACTTAAATTTATCTTTATGAAAAACTAATTTTCTAAAACAGTTAGAACATTCAATATATTTTAAACATGTCTGACATTGAGCTAAACGCCAGTGTCCTCGTTGGTTGTAAAAAATTAAGGCTTGATGCTTGTTTTGGATGGTGTGTAAAATAACATCCAAAGTTTGGGGCATTAATAAATGTTGAGTCGATCTTTCGACGATTAAAATTTCTGGGGGAATAGTTTTTAAAACTTTTTGATTTAAATGATAAATTGGGTAGTCAGCCTTTTGAAAATGATAGTAATCTTCAATTCGGGGAGTAGCTGATCCACAAATAAATCTGGCTCCATGTTCTTTAGCTAAGATACTGGCAAAGTGAAGACTGTGATATGTCGGTTGACTATTCTGTTTATAGGAATCATCATGAAATTCATCCATAATGATTAAACCCAGAGAGGGAAGAGGTAAGAATTCTGATGATCGAGGACCAATTATTATAACTGGTTTTTGTTTTAAACATTGGATCCAGAGCTGTTTTTTTTGACTGGATTTCAACTGGGAATGATAAAGAAGAATGGGCAGATTTAGGTATTCTTTGAGAAGCTGGAAAATTTGTTGGCTTAAACCAATTTCGGGCACCAAAATCAAGCTTGACTGACCGACTTGGTAGCAATCTTTGATTAATTCGGCATAGAGTCTAGTCTTCCCCGAGCCATTTACACCTAAAAGCAACTGAGGTTTTGAAGTTTCGTTTTGCTTAATTTTTTGGTAGATTTCATCTTGAGATTTGGTTAGGGGTAAGAACTTTTTCTTTGGAATGTCAATTTTCAAGTTCTCGAATTTAATTTCCTTTAGATGAGCATTGCTAAGGAGTAGATTGGCGACCATTGATACGGTCAGACTTGAGTTTGTAGCAAAATTTAGAACACTTTTGACCAAAATCTCAGGTAACCTATATTGGCTAGTTATTGATATACCTCGACACTTCCTCTTTAGGCTAGCTGAAATTTCTGTGGAGGGGATTTTTTTCAAGACAAAGCCTAAGCAATTTGTCGTCCTGAAAGGGATTTGAACAATCTGATAAGTCTTCAATTCATCAGAAGAAGCATAAATTAAAGGCTGATTTATCTTGGCTTTGGAAGCTACAAAAATCTCATAATAATTCATGATCCTTAATCCCTTAACGTCTAGTTTTAATTATTTTGTTCCGAATCTTTTAATAATTCTTAGCAGTTTCAATTTATTTGAATTGAACAGATTTCTTGTGATATGCTAAGTAACACAATTTTAAAACATTAAAAGTAATAAAAATAAAAAAAAGAAAAAAGGGAGTTCAAATAATGTTAGATACTTTGATTACCTCTAGAGTGCGTCGCAAAATTATAATCGTTTATGCTAAGTATCCAGACTATAGAGCTCATATACGAGGTCTATCCGTCATTATCAAGGAAGATGTCGGCAATGTCTATCGTGAATTACGTCGCTTAGAAAAAGATGGCTTTTTGTTATCAGCTAAGAAGAATAATACCAAAATTTATAGCACTAATCGTCAATGCCCCTTTTTCAAGCCACTTCAGTCTCTAGTTCTTCAGTCCCAGCCTTTCAGTCGAAGTATTCGAAGTATCCGCCCCAGTCTTTAATCTTGTAATTAGCAGTTCTTTATAGTACTTTGTTATAGATGATACAAGTAACTCGTCGGAGTGAGCGTGAACAGGGATATAGCCTTTTGAGGCGATTTAATCGCCGTGTTCAACAGGCGGGTATCCTAGTCATTGCTAGAAATAACAAATATTTCAGTAAACCGATTTCGAAGAGAGAGAGGCGTATTCAAGCCGTTAAGCGGAATCGTCGTCAAATTTACCGACCTTCGTATTATAAATAGATTATGTCAGTATTTGCCCAGCTGGAGATGGAACTCAAGCAGGCTCTACTCGATCGGCAAGCAGCTACCGTTGAGGTATTAAAACTACTTAAAAGCGATGTTTTGCTAGCTGTTAAGCAGACTAACCAGACAAGACCAACTGATAAATTATGTCGAGATTTCATTTATAAACATTTGAAAAATTACCAAGAAGCTTTGGTATTTTATAAGCAGAATGGTCATATCTCCAAAGCCGAGGCTAAACAATTGGATATTGAAATCCTCAACAGATTACTTCCACCTCAGTTAACTGATACGGAGATAGAAAATGTAGTCACTAACTATCTAAATAAGACTAATCATGAAATTATCATGAGCAACTTTAAAATTTTATTAGAGGAATTGATGATTGAAACAGACGGTCAAGCTAGTCAATCGCAAATAGCCCAGAAATTAAAAGTTAAATTATCTACAAATGTATAGTATAACTGGTCCACCCGGTAGTGGTAAAAGTACTCAGGTAGAAATTCTAGCTAATCAAGGTTGGCAGGTTATAGGAGCTGGATCTCTCTTGCGTCAATATGCTCCGTCAGAAATATTAGATAACATCACTAAGGGCAATTTAGCCAACAATGATTACACCAATCAGTTAATTGGTCAGCGCATAGATCAATTACGTCGGCAGGGAATTTCCGATAATCAGTTAATTTTAGATGGTTATCCCCGAGTTCTAGTCCAAGCTCAATGGCTGCTTCAAACTTATAAAGCCCAATTGAAAACATGTTTATTCCTAGAAGCTTCAGAAGAAGTTTTAATAAAGAGATTGCTTTTAAGGGGGCGAACCGATGATACTCAATCATCTATTAAAAAGAGATTTCAAATTTATAATCAATCAATGTCTGAAGTTATTGGTTATTTCCAGACTTTGAATATTGAGATTACTCAAATTAATGCTGATCAGTCTATTGAGGCTATAGCTCAGGAAATCAAGGGAGTTTTAAGCTTTGCAAAATAGACCAAAAACAGATTTAGAATTAACAGCTATGCGACATGCAGGTCGCATTTTAGCCTCGGTTTTGGAGGTTCTAGTTAAGAATACTAAAGCTGGGGTTAAATCCAAGGATCTATCGGCTTTAGCACATCAAGAATTGAAACAATTGGGTGGCAAGCCAGCTTTTCTAGGCGTTAAATCTCATGATAATGGCATTCCTTTTCCAGATATTGTTTGTATATCTATCAGCGAAGAAGTTCAGCATAGTATCCCATCTGAGCGGATTATTAAAAATGGCGATATTGTCAATTTTGATTTTGGTGTTGAATATCAAGGCATGATTACTGATGCTGGTCTAACAATCCCAGTTGGACAGGTTAGTTCCGAAGTTCAGCATTTACTCAATCAAACTAAAAAAGCTTTGGATATGGCTTTGAAAATAGTCAAAGCTGGAGTCAAAATCAGGGATATCTCAAAAACTATAGAGGCTATTTTGTCTGAGGCTAAATTAGGTATTGTTCGTGAGCTAGTTGGTCACGGAGTTGGTCATCATTTACATGAAGAACCAGAAATTCCAAATTTCACAGCTGGATCTAATGATTATGTTCTCCAAGAGAATCAGACTGTAGCCATTGAGCCGATCGCCACTTTAGGATCTGGACGGATTAGATTGGCTGATGATGGCTGGACATTACTATCAGCAGATAATACTTATGCCGCCCATTTTGAGCATACGATTAGGGTCACAAAGTCAGGCTGTGAAATTCTGACTCAATTATAATTTCAGATTTTGTTTAATTGAATGACAAATATATACTATATAGATAGAGAATATGGCGAAGAAACCAATAAATCTATTAGCCGGCTTAGATGTCGGCACAACTGAAGTTAGATGCTTAATCGGAGCTCAACCAGCTCTACAGGATGAAGAAAGTAGTCCTAAGATTTTAGGTTTGGGCTGCGCCAAGAATACGGGCATGAGACGAGGAGTTGTCTCAAATTATAATGAAGTTTTCGCCTCTGTTGAGACTGCTATTAAGCAAGCTGAATTACATGCTGGTTGCACGATTGATTCTTTAGTGATTAATATTAATGGCGGACATGTAAAGGCATTTTCCCAAACAGCTGAAGTAGCGATTGCTAATAGTGATCTTTTAGTGACTGAACGAGATTGTTATTCAGTTACTCGCAAAGTCCGAGAATTAACACTTGCCCCTAATCGGAGCGTCATAGACTCTTTTACTAATACTTATTGGGTTGATCAAATTAAAAATTTAGAACATCCGATTAATATTAAGGGTAGCGTTTTAGGCATGGAAGCTTTAGTCCTCACTGGAGATTCTATTTATTTAGATATGTTAAGGCGCATTTGCAATGAATTAGATGTTCAAATTAACAGTTTTACAGTCTCTTCTTTAGCGGCTTATCAGGCAACCTATGATAAGAAAATCTCCGATTCTGGGGTGGCAGTTATAGATATTGGTCATAGCACAACCAATGTAATCTTAGTTAAAGATGGCAAAATAGAAAACATTGTTGTTTTGCCAGTTGGGGGTTTCAATGTGACCAAAGATATTGCTGTTGTCTTGCAAGTTGATCTTGAAACAGCTGAATTTCTGAAACTCCATCATGCTCAAATCAATTACCAAGCTCGAGGTCGGAAGACTATTGAATTTAATAAGCAAGCCATTAATTTTTCTCCCCAGCAACTCAGTGAAGTTGTCACTGCTCGATTGGAGGAGATTTGTGATTTTATCGAGAATTTACTGAGAAAGAAAGGCTTATATCAACAACTGCCGGGCGGTATAATTTTAGCAGGCGGGACATCAAAAATTGCCGGTCTAAGTGATTTGTTTAAAGAAAAACTTGAAACTCATGCCCAAATTGCTCAAGTTCGTAACTTCAGTGGATTGACTGAGATCATCCAAGAAAAACATGAATACCTAACAGTGGCAGGGATTTTGGCAGTTGATTTCTTGCTTCAAAACCAACCCGCAACTCAAGTTGCTGGTGATGCCCCTTGGACACAGAAAGCTTTAGATTTTTTTGGTGATTTGTTGAAATTTAGACAAAGACCTTCGAGGCAATCTTTGTCAAGTTCCTCAGCAGAAGACAAAAAGGACAGCACATAATAAATTGTAATATTTGCAATAATATAATAACTTATTTATTAGAATTGAAATTAAATGAGATACCCATATGGCTAAAAGGATAGAACCTCAAATAGAGACGTTTGCCAAAATCAAAGTTGTTGGTATTGGTGGTGCTGGTGGATCAGCCATCAATAGAATGATTGAGTCGGGGGTTATGGATGTTGAATTTATCGCCATAAACACCGATGCTCAAGCTTTACATCATTCCAAGGCTCCAATTAAGGTTAATATTGGACCGGAAACTACACGAGGTTTGGGAGCTGGTGGCGATCCCAAAGTAGGTCAAGATGCCGCCTTAGAGTCCTTAGAAGAAATTAAAGCCGCTATTGCTGATACAGATATTTTGTTTTTAACTTTCGGAGCTGGTGGGGGAACTGGTTCTGGAGCAGCTCACATTGTCGCCAAAATAGCCAGAGAAATGGGTATATTAGTTGTTGCTTTCGTGACCAAACCTTTTGGCTTTGAAGTTGACCGTCGAGCTCGTAATGCTGAGTATGCTATTTCTAATTTAGAAAAATATATAGATACCTTAGTTATTATTCCCAATGATAATTTGTTAAATATTATTGATACCGATACTCCTCTGCCGGAAGCTTTTAAAATAGCCGATGATGTTTTGAGGCAGGGTATCCAAGGCATTACTGATTTAATTACCGTCCATGGTCTGATTAACTTAGATTTCGCTGATGTTAAATCGATCATGAAAGATGCTGGTCAGGCTCTAATGAGTATTGGTCGAGCTGGTGGCGAGAATCGAGCCGAAATAGCTGCTCAACAGGCTATTAATTCTCCACTTCTTAACATCTCTATTAATGGAGCCAAGGGAGTGCTATTTAACGTTATCGGTGGTAATGACATGACAATGCATGAAATTAATCGAGCTGCTGCCGTCATTACTGAAGCAGCCGATCAAGATGTCAATGTCATTTTCGGAGCTACTATTAATCCTGATTTAGATGGAGAAATTATAGTCACGGTTGTAGCTACTGGTTTCAATATGTACCCTGTTAATCGATCAGCTGAGGTTACTGCCTCCACCGAATCAGATGATGTTCCTTCGATCAACAAAATCCCAGACGAGAAGTTGAAGAGCGTCGAAGATTTGCCATCTTTGTCCACTAAAAAATCTAAGTCTGATAAAGTTGATGACCCAGAAGATAATGAGCAGTTAGAATCCGAAGATATCACTAGAGATGTTACTGATGACACTCAAACAGACGAAGTATCACTGATTGATGACGATGAGACACCCAATTTATGGGATGATATTGATACTGATGAAGATGATGCTATTGATTTAAATAAACCAACTATTCTGCGTAAACTCGCCAAGCGACGACAGAAGAGAAAAGAGCGTAAGTTGCAAGAAAAAGACGAGCTAGATAGCTAAAATAACAACGCTGCCAATACAACCAGTCAAGCCTCTTTAGTTCTCATCATTTTATAATTAAAAAAGACTTGCTAAAGCCATAACAAGTTTGATATACTATAAGTAGTTTTTAGACAAAAAGCACTAGTTGTAGAGGTTTGTAATACAATTCAAAACACTAGGTAGAAGCTATGAAATGTTTTCAATGTGATATCGAAACCAAGGTCTTAGAGTCTCGTCAAGTTAATAGACAAAATGTTATTCGGCGTCGACGAGAATGTTGTAAATGTCAAAATAGATTTACGACCTATGAACGTATTGAGACCAGTCCTTTAATAGTTATTAAAAATGATGGGGCGAGGGAATATTTTAAGTTTGACAAGCTTTTAGCCGGTTTATTGAGGGCAACTAAAAAAACTAAAATGGATATCGCTCAAACTGAAGCTTTGGCTAATTTAGTCGAAAAGAAGATTTTAGCTTTAGGTAAAACAGAAATCAAATCATCAAAGATTGGTTCAATTGTCATTGAACATTTAGCGACTAGAAATAAGGTCGCCTATTTAAGATTTGTTAGCGTTTATCGAGGTTTGAAAACTTTAAATAGTTTTGAAAGGGAACTCAGCTTATTAAAACAATAAAAACAAAGGAGGAAATATGCCGAGCAATAAAAAACCCACCACAACTTTAAATTTGAAACGGCATTTTACCGACTCCAAACAAGATGGCTATGAATTATTAAAATGGCAAAAGTGCGATGCCCAAATTAGGAATTACCAGACTAATGAAGTTATTTTCTCTCAAGCTGATTTGGAATTTCCAGTTGGTTGGTCTCAAAATGCTATCAATATTGTCGCCCAAAAATATTTCAGTGGAGATCTGAATTCAAAACATCGAGAATATTCTTTAAAGCAGTTGATTAATCGAGTAGTCTATACCATTGCCGAACATGGGCAAAAGGAAGGTTATTTCAGTAGCGACACCGAAGCTCAGATTTTCGTCGAGGAGTTGAAATATGTCTTAGCTTCTCAACGAGCAGCTTTTAATTCACCAGTTTGGTTTAATATCGGAGTCAGCAATAGATCTCAACAAGCTTCCGCTTGTTTTATTCTCAATGTCGAAGATAGTATGCCCGATATTTTGGAGTGGTATAAGGAAGAGGGTTTGATCTTTAAAGGTGGATCAGGCTCTGGAGTAAACTTAAGCAAGCTTCGTTCTTCTTTAGAAGGTCTCTCTAAATCAGCTGGTAAAGCTTCGGGTCCAGTCTCTTTCATGCGAGGGGCTGATGCTTCAGCTGGCAGTATTCAATCAGGAGGTAAAACCCGCCGAGCTGCTAAAATGGTCATCTTAAATGTTGATCATCCAGATGTAGAAGAATTTATTTGGTGTAAGGCTAAAGAAGAGCAGAAAGCTCATGCTTTGGCTAAAGCTGGCTTTGATGTCGGTATTGATGGTCGAGACCTTTATAATATCCAATACCAAAATGCCAATAATTCAGTTCGAGTCAGTAATGCTTTTATGAAAGCCGTGGCTGAGGATCAAGATTGGGATCTTAAAGCTATCAATAGTCAGAATAAGGTTTTAAAGACTGTTAAAGCCCGGGATTTATTTAGGCAAATCTGCCAAGCGGCTTGGGAGTGTGCTGATCCGGGTCTGCAGTTTGATGATACTATCAACGACTGGCATACTACTCCTAATGCGGGGCGGATTAACGCTTCTAATCCTTGTTCGGAATATATGCATTTAGATAATTCAGCTTGTAATTTAGCATCTTTGAATTTATTGAAATTCCTAGATAAAGATGGCAAGTTCAAAATTGCCGATTTTCTTCATACGATTGAATTAATTATCTTAGCTCAGGAAATCCTAGTTGGTTATTCAGAATACCCAACTGCCAAGATTACCAAGACTGCCAAAGCTTATCGTCAGCTTGGCATTGGCTATGCTAATTTGGGAGCTTTGCTCATGTCACAAGGTTTAGCTTATGATTCAGATATTGGTCGAGCTCAGGCGGCTGTGATAACAGCTATTATGACTGGTCAATCATATCGAGTTAGTGCCCAAGTTGCTCAAAAGTTGGGCGCTTTTTCGGGATATAAGAAAGATGCAAAAAATGTGATTCGGGTTTTGCAGAAACATCGCCAACAAGTTGAGGACATTGATGTTAAGTTAGTTTCTGAGGAATTCTTAACCACGGCAGCCACCGTTTGGGATGAGGCTATTCACTTAGCTCAAGTCCACGGTGTTCGTAATTCTCAGGTCAGTGTTTTAGCACCAACGGGGACAATTGGTCTGATGATGGACTGTGATACAACTGGCATTGAACCAGATTTAGGTTTAGTGAAATTTAAATCATTAGTCGGCGGTGGACATATGACTTTCGTTAATCAGTCTGTGAATAAAGCTTTAGTAAAGCTGGGTTATGCAGCTGATCAGATTAAAGCTATTGAAGACTATATTAGCCAATACAGTAGCCTAGTCGAAGCTCCTCATTTAAAGCCTGAACATTTACCGATTTTTGCCTGCGCCATTGGCGACAATGTTATCTCTGCTTTGGGGCATATTAAGATGATGGCTAGTGTTCAACCTTTCTTATCAGGAGCTATCTCTAAAACGGTTAATATGCCGGAAGAGACGACTGTTGAGGATGTCCAGAATATTTACATAGAAGCTTGGCGACGGGGTGTTAAAGCTATTGCCATTTATAGAGATAATTGCAAAGCCACCCAGCCGGTGACAGTTAGTCAGAAAACTGAAGATGGCGAAGAAGCTGACGGGGAAGAGACTTCATTCGGCGCTGAAAAATTTGTCTTTAGGGGGGCGATTAGAAAAGAATTGCCAGCTATGAGGCAATCTAAGACTTTCAAATTTAGGATTGCCAATACTAAGGGTTTTATGACTGTTGGGGAATTTGAAGACGGTCAACCAGGCGAGATTTTTATTACCGTTGCTAAACAAGGTTCAACTTTAGCCGGCTTTACTGATGCCTTGGCGATTAGCGTTAGTCATGGTTTGCAGTACGGCGTACCCTTGAAAAGCTATGTCAAATCGTTCATTAATATGTCTTTTGCCCCTAACGGTGTAACCGATGATTCAGATATTAGAATTGCCACCAGTTTTGTTGATTATATTTTTAAAAAATTAGCTCGAACTTATTTATCTTATGATGATTTGGTCGAATTGGGAATTATTAATTTTTCAGAGCAAACTAAAAAAGCTGATGAAATACAAACTAGCTTACTCAACACTAAAGCTCAGGATCAGGCGACTAATCAAATCCAGAAAATTTCTACCCCAGCTCAACCCGATGTCAATCAAGATCAAAACCCCAATAATAAATTGCAAGATGATTTATCTACTCCTTTATGTCTATCCTGTGGTCATCAGACTCAAAAATCAGGAGCTTGCTATGTTTGTCCAGTTTGCGGATTAAGTACCGGTTGCGGTTAAGGAAAAATTTAATTTGTTTTTCAAAAGCCTTTTTTGTGTAGATGAAGATTTATCTGTTTTATAGACCGCAAGTAGGCATGGATTTGGCGATTGATACCTTTTTGAAATTATTAGACAGACATAAATCTAAACTCCAAGTTATCAACGTTGATAGTCGTCAAGGTGACCAATTAAGTCGACTGTATGATTTAATGGATTATCCGAGTGTGGTTGTTGTTCGTGATGACGGGGTTCAAGTTGAATCTTGGCAGGGTAAGTTGCCTTACTTAGAAGATCTCAATCCTTATCTCTAGCAGATGTAGATTAAAACTCTTCTGCTTTCAGTGGGGAGTTTTCAAGACTATTGGTTTTTTATAATCTATAATGTCAGTTATATTGTTTTTTTTCAATTAAAGCTCAAGCCTAGCAGATTTCTTTTTAAAAAGTTTAAAATCTAAAATGCATCAATTCAGTAAATACATTAAGAAGCCTTACGCCGAGATGGAGGTTGATGTCTTAGAATTTTGGAAGCAAAACCAAGTTTTTCAGCAGTCTGTTGATCAGCGATCAGATAGTAAGACTTATGTCTTTTATGATGGACCACCCTTTATTACAGGTCTGCCTCATCATGGAACATTACTGTCATCAATCATTAAAGATGTTATTCCTCGCTATAAAACTATGCGGGGTTATCAAGTCAAACGACTCTGGGGCTGGGATTGTCATGGTCTGCCGGCTGAAAATTTTGTTGAGAAAAAATTAAACCTCCCAGACAAGCAAGCTGTTTTGGATTATGGCTTGGAAAAATATATTAAGGTTTGTCGAGAGAACATGATTCAAACCGGCTCTCTATGGGAGGAAAGCATTGAACGGATTGGGCGCTGGGTGGAATTTAAGAATGCCTATAAGACCATGGATAACTCTTACATGGAGTCAGTTTGGTGGGCATTTAAGCAACTTTATGAGGCAGGGAAGATCTATGAAGGTCATAAGGTCTTGATGTACTGCAGTCGCTGTGCTACTCCTATTTCCAAAGCTGAAATAGCTATGGATAATTCTTATAAGGATGTTTCAGATCAGGCAGTCTATGTTAAATTTGGTCTTACTCAAGACTCGATTAATCAATTAGCTAAAGATATTACTTTTGATTTTGGAAATAGTCAGATCTCAATAAATATTTTGGCTTGGACTACTACACCTTGGACTCTACCAGCTAATGTTGCTCTGGCTGTCAATTCAGGTTTTAATTATCAGTTAATTGAGTATAAATCCGAATTCTACATTTTAGCCAGTCAATTAGTTGGTAAAGTCTTCGATGAATCCGAGATTAAACTCCGAGCTGATTTTACGGGTTGTCAATTAATCAATCTAGTTTACGAACCTTTATTCGACAATTCTTCCCCCCAAACTCATAAGATTGTTGAAGCTGATTATGTTAGCTCAGAAGAGGGAACTGGAATTGTTCATTTAGCTCCAGCTTATGGGGAAGAAGATTATAATCTTGCCTTGCAATTAGACTTGCCTATTATTGAAAATATCGATGATTATGGGGTTTATTCCAGTGGATTGTGGTTAGGTCAACCTGTTTGGGGCATTGATCAGCAAATCATTGACTATCTAACTGATAAGGGTAGACTTTTAAAATCCGCATTATATCGACATAGTTATCCGCATTGCCATCGTTGTCAGACTCGATTAATGTACAAGGTGCATGTTAGCTGGTTTTTAAATATTGATCGCCAACGTCAAAAGATGTTGCTAGATAATCAGAAGATTAACTGGTTTCCAAGTCATATTAAGAATAAGCGATTTAAAAATATTGTCCAATCAGCCCCAGATTGGAATATTTCTCGAGATCGACTGTGGGCAACCCCTTTGCCAGTTTGGCGAGGAGTTGATCCTAAGACTCAAAAAGAGCAAACCATTGTTGTTGGTAGCTACGCTGAATTAGAAGAATTATCTGGACAAACTCTCGATGACTATCATCGTCCATGGATTGATCAAATCACCTTTAAGAAGGATGGAATTACTTACACAAGAATAGATAAAGTTTTAGATTGTTGGTTTGAAAGTGGTTCAATGCCATTTGCTCAGCATCATTATCCGTTTGAGAATCAAACTCTTTTAGAGAATAATTTTCCTGCAGATTTCATTGTTGAATATGTCGGACAAGTCAGAGCTTGGTTTTATTATTTGCATGCTCTGGGAGTGGCTTTATTCAAAAAGCCAGCTTTTAGTAATGTCATAGTAACGGGAACTATTTTAGGCAATGATGGGCGTAAAATCAGCAAATCTTTAGGCAATTACACTGATCCCTTAGAGCTAATTAATAAGTACAGCGCTGATGCCTACAGATTAGTTTTAATTAATTCACCAGTTCTAATTGGTGAAGATTTTGTTTTAACGACAAAGGCTGTGGCGGATAGCCAACGCAAACTTGATACTTTAAGAAATGCCCTAGAGTTTTTCTTACTTTATGCCACGGCTGATAATTGGCAATTAGATGAGGCTAAGCATCAAAAAGCCCCCAAATCACCTGAAAATATTTTAGATCAATGGCTACTGGCTCAATTAAGCTATCTTCACCAGAAGGTTAGTCAACAATTTGAAGCTTATAATTTACCAGTTGTAGCTCAGGCTCTGATTGACTTCATTGAAGATTTATCTAACTGGTATATTAGACGAAATCGACGACGATTTTGGAAGACTGATAATGACCAAGATAAAGAGCAGGCTTATCATACTTTATATTTCACTCTGTATATACTGGCACATCTATTAGCCCCAGTCTGTCCATTTCTGGCTGAAGAAATTTACCAAAAGCTAACTTCTCCTAGATTAAGCATCCATCTTAATGATTGGCCTGATTTTTCATATCAAGCCGATGATTTGATTGAGCAAATGACAAGACTAAGACAATATATCACCGTAGGTTTATCCTTGAGAGCTGAAGCTGGTATAAAAGTCCGCCAGCCCTTGGCTAAGATAACTATTTCGGAAGTTAATCCAAGTGATTTAAATCTTAGCCCAAAATTGCAAACTATTCTTTTAGAAGAACTTAATCTCAAATCGGTAGATTTGAAGCAAGCTGATAAACCATCAGTTGATCTAGATACTCATCTAACTGATGAATTAAAGCAAGAAGGTCTCGTTCGTGAACTAGTCAGATCAATCCAAATTCTGCGCAAACAGACTAATTTAGAAGTTGAAGATAGGATTATCTTGAAAATAAAAGCGATAGACGAAATTCAAAAAGCTATTTCTAAATTTAGCGACTATATTCAGACTGAGACTCTAGCTAAGAGCTTAAATCTAGTTTCAGAAATCTCTGATTTATATTCAGATCAAACAATCTGTCGAGTATCAGACGAACAAGTTATTCTTTCTTTGAAGAAATCCTAAATTATTGTCCATTCATCAATGACTTAGTTTTTCAGATAAAGTAGTGTATCATATATAGGGTAAATGAAGAAAGCGATCATTCGTACTGGCGCTAAACAATATGTTGTTACTGTTGGTCAAGTTTTGGCAGTTGAGCTGCTAAACACTGATGATAAGACTGTTACTTGGCAGCCCTTATTAGTAATTGATGATAAAAAAACTAAAGTTGGCAAACCTTTAATAAAAGATTCAATTGTTAAAGCTGAAATTTTAGAAGCAAGTTTTAAAGAAGATAAAATTATATCCATTAGATATAAAGCTAAGAAACGACTGCATAAACGTCGAGGTCATCGACAACAGAAAACTTTAGTTAAAATCGTTGAAATTACTTGAAGAGAGGGTAATATATTTATTCCACCTTTCAAAGGGCTGCAGGTTATTGAGAAAATTATTGACGCTATCTTGTAGTATCTTATATAACTCTCGAGGAGAGAGGGGATTACCAGCAGTAGATTGGTTATCTAGTTTTACCAACAAGCGTTCTTCATTTTCAGTTAACTGAGTTTGGATATAATTTAGCAATTCTTTTCATCATTTTTGCCTTTGTTCAGATTAGTATACTTTACTATACTGTTTTTATGCTAAATTAGTATACTATATTATACTATTTAAATTCATTCGGAGGTTTTGATATTCGGACAATCTTGTTTTCCAAAGACTAATATGTGATTGTCAGAGGGGCATAAATATTGCCAGTGGTATCGTAGTATTCTATTTTGATAACATTACCACTGGAATTATAATATTCATTTTTAAACGGCTTATTATTAATATCATAATATTTTGTTTGAATTAATCTGTTATTAGAATCATAATGATGTGTTTGCCTGCTACTCAGTGAAGACGATGGGGTGGTGGGAGTATTATTAACTACATTCCCATTAGTATCATAATTCTCTTGTCTAATCAGATTATTATTGTTGGTGTCATGATATCGTTCTTGTCGAGTTAATCTGTCATTAGTATAATAATCTGTTTTAGACAGATTGCCACTATCATAATAGCTGTCTCTTTTAATCAATTTGCCACTCTGGGCATCGTAATATTTTGTTTGATACAGCTTACCATCTCCAGTATAGATATCTTTCCGAGTTAATTCACCGTCGGCATTGTAGTGTTCTGTTTTAGCCATTTTGCCACTAAAATAATAAGTATCCTTTTTAGCTAATTTGCCATTGGTGTCATAATAATCCGTCTTAGATCGATTGCCATTGCTATGGTAATATTCTTTTTTGGTAAGTTTGCCGTTATCATAGTGTTCTAGTCGGAACAGTTTGCCATGATAATAAGTTTTCTTTTTAGTTAATTTTTTATTAGCATCATAATCCCAGTGGTAGGAGATGGTGATATTGCCGTCAGTATCGTAGTGCTCTATTTTAATCAGTAGATGATTGGTAGTATCATAGTAGTCTCTTCTGATAAGTTTGTTCTCGTGACGATAATCTCGGCTGACTAGGGAAGTGTTAGCATTATGTTCTTGTTGACTGATTAGTTGACCTTCTTCATTGTAGTATTCTGTTTTAGTCAATTTTTCATTATTGTCGTAGTGTTCTCGGCGAGATATAACAGTCTTATCGGGATGATAATGTTCCACTTTGGTTAATTTGTCAGCAGTATAATATTCTTTTTTAGTGACTTTGCCATTCTTATAATGTTCTCGTCTAGTCAGTTTATCATTCGTATAATATTCTGTTTGAGCTAATTTATTATCAACATAGAATTCTCTTTTTGTTATTTTATTATTGTCATCATAATAAAATTTATAATAAGTCAATGTTCTATTGGTGTCCCAGATATCCCGTCTAGTTAATCTGCCAGTGGTGGTATCATAATGTTCTTGCTGAGACACATTACCATCAGCATAGTAGTGCTTTACATTGGTTAATTGACTGTTAGCATAGTGTTCCGTTTTAATAATTGATAGACCTTCGCCATTATAATGCTCTCGACTAATCAATTTACCCCCATTAAAGTGTTCAACTTTGTTTAGTTTATCTTCTTTATAATGTTCCGTTTTAATTATTAACAGCCCCCCGCTGTTATAGTGTTCTCGCCTAATTAATTTACCCTCATCAAAGTGTTCAACTTTGATGAGTTTATTATCGCTATCACGATATTCAGATTTGATCCGTTGATTGTCACTATCATAGCTATCGTGTCGATTCAGATTGTCATTAGCACTAACAACGGGAGTGATATATATCAAGCTTAAGACTAGAAGCAAAAGTATACTGAATATTGCTAGACATATTTTAAAATTGAAGCCTTGATTGTATGACTTCACACTGTTATTTACCCCCCCCCTAGAGAGGCTTGACAGGTTTACGTGTGCATCTTCCCACATTTTATAGGAGTTGTTATTAGGCATTGTTTGTCTCTAAACTAATAGTTTCAGATTATCACTGCTGGCAAGTTTAAGATATTGTAAAATTTGGAGCATATAATTTGATACATATAAGTACTGACGATAATCAGAATAATCCCATTTCAGTTAGTGGCCAAAGTCTCCAGACTACCGTTCCGTCTATTTGGTTCAGAGGGATATTGCCTATCTCTCCTCTAGAATCATTAGATTGTTTAGGCAGACGATTATCGCCAACTACGAACAATTCTCCTTGTCCAATTGACCGCTTTAAATATGGTTCCATGGAGGATAATTCTAATAGGGGTGGATCTAAATTAAATTGAGGCTCAAAACCTTGAGGAAAATCGTCGTTATAAATAATAATTTTCTTATTGCGAATTTCTACTTCTTCTCCCGGCAGACCAATCACTCTTTTGATGAGTTTACGGTCATCCAGATGACTGCTGAAAACAATCATTTCACCTCGTTTGGGTATGTGATCACTACCCAAAATATCAGAGGTGATTCGCCCCAATCTTAAGACCAAAATCCGATCACCGCTTTGGAGTGTCGGATTCATACTCCCCCCCTCAACCTGATAGGGTTGAAGAATAAAGTATGTAAAACCAGTAATTGCCACTAAAGCAACTATCATGATGATAATGATATGGATTAAAGCTCCAAGAAACTCATTACGTTGCGAGATTTGACGTTTCCAAGATGAAAGTTTTCGTAAAGTTGGTTTTATCATTTGATTTTTCTCTAATTTTTAAAAAGTTTTCATTTGATCGACTGGCCAGATACGTATAATGACTCGTCCAATAATATTCTCAATTAAAATATTACCAAAGATTCTAGAATCTGTAGAAAAGGATCGATTATCGCCAATCACAAATACTTCACCCCGCTTAACTTGAATATCAAATTTTTCATCAATGTCGAAATCTGACGTTAAGTTTTTCTGATTATCCAACAGAAATCCTTGAGGGAAATCAGCATTGTAAATGGTTAATCTCTGATTTTCAAGTACCAATCTTTCATTGGGTAGACCGATGATACGCTTTATGATTAGATGTTCAGATCTTTCTTTTTCAAAAATGACAATATCACCTCGTTGGGGCTTGTATTCACCATTAATTAACCGATAGAAAAAACCTTCGGATTTAAAAATGATGAGTCTGTTATCAGCCTTCAAGGTTGGCTCCATGCTTATACCCTTGACTTGAGCGACATCAATAAAAACAATTGAAACGACCAAGAATATACTCAGAATAACAATCAGGGAAGCTAAGACATGAACAATCAGTCCAAGAGGGGGTTGATTCCGGTTTAGTTTGCCAACAAATCTAAACCACTTTCGCAACAGATTAATCATTATTGGAGCTTGTTTGATGATTCATTTTTATTTCCATAGCTTTGTTATAATTAAGACAATGCCTCTATTAGCTAGCAATCAGCATATCTTCAAAGATCGGCTTTTCTCTATTTTATATTCTAGCCTAAAAAGTTTACTACCCATTTTCATATTTATCTTTGCTGTAGTTTTAAAGTTCCCGATTCTAGCTTACATTATAATCTTATTATCTAAATGGCGTATCTTTTTAGTTCATCCAAATTTTTGGTGGCATAATTTTAGATTAAATAGCGTTGATTTAATCATTAGTCTATCTATCGTCCATTTCATGAGCTGGGCAAACTTAAACTTAGCTCAACAACTGCTTTGGTTGGGTTTTTATCTAGCTTGGATTTTATATCTCAAAACTCTGAAAAGACATTGGGGTAGATCAATTCAGAGTCTTTTAGCTCAAGGTTTGGGATTATCCGTAATTGTCTATAACATCGATTCCTTAGGTTTACCAATAGCTCTTCTAGCTACTTGGTTAATTGCTATTTTTTCAATTCGTCATCTTCTGGGAAATTTTTTAGATCGCAATCAGAGTGAGAGTTTAGTTTACATTTGGGCAATTTCCAGTATTCAACTGACTTGGGTTTTATTGCACTGGCAATTACATTTTTGGATAATACCACGCCTTGTTCTAATCCAGACAGTCTTATTAATCATGCTGGGTTTATTGATACATTTGTCTCATTCAAAGCTTCTTAATTCATTTTTAACCAAACAGATTATCATCTCCGGATCAATCATCATTCTGGTAGCCTTGTTATTGTCTAGCTTCCATACGGTAGCTATTTGATTAAAGCAAAGCTGGTGGCTAATTCTAGGCGATCAATAAGTTTAAAACCAGCCTGTTTAGCTATAACTTCTAATTGGGGTTGCTGTTCAATTAAAGTTTCGCATATAACATGAAGAGGTTGGTTTTTAATTGACTGAAATAGATGTTTATATAATTTAAGACCTTGCTCTTGGGTGTATAAGGCTAATGAAGGCTCAGTCTTTAATTCAGGGCAAGCAGATTCATAAGTCTGACGTTTATTGACATCTAAATAGGGTAGATTGGCTAAAATTAAGCTCTGCGGAGCAATTTGCAATTTTGGTGCATCTGCTATTAAATCGCAACTTTGAAGCTGCACATTATCAATATTATGTTTTTGACAATTGATCTGGGCAACCTTTAAAGCCTTAGGGCATTTATCTACAAGGATTAATTGACAATTTCGGTGCTTAGCATAACTGATGCCTAGACAACCACAACCACAACCAATATCGTAAGCTTGCTTAAAATCAATCTTCAACTTTAGAGCCAGTTCAACCAAATTTTCTGATTCAGGGCGGGGGATTAGAACTTGTTGATTGACATAAAAATCTAAACAGAAGAATTCTTTACTTGATTTTATGTAAGCCAAAGGTAGATTTTGTCGTTGGTTAGCTAAGTCTTGCAATATTTTAATTTGCCGATTATTGAGTTGAAAATGATCGGTCAAGATTTTAACTTTAGACCAGCCAGTAGCTAATTCCAACAAGTAAATAGCTTCTGATTGCCAATCGGTGATACCTTTAGTTTTTAAAAGAGCTTGATAATCATTGAGTTTCATAGTCTATCAATTGATTGATTAAGGGCTGCAATTGTCCATTTAAAATATCTGCTAAATTGCTGAAATTTTTGGCAATTCGATGATCAGTTAATCGATCTTGGGGAAAATTATAAGTCCTGATTTTTTCATTTCTGAAAGCTCGACCAATTAATTTTTTTCGCTGAGAACTAGTTTTTGCTTCAGTTTCAGCAATTTGTTTTTCTAATAAACGACTTCGGAGTACTTCCAAGGCTTTTTCTTTGTTCTTTAGCTGACTTCGACCATCCTGGCAGATAACTACCAGTTTAGTAGGCAGATGAGTGACTCGGACTGCCGAGTCAGTTTTATTAACTCCTTGTCCGCCTGGACCACTGCTGCGATAAGTGTCAATTTTTAAATCATTGGCATCTAGGGTCAAATCTGTTTCTTTAGCAATCGGTAGAACAGCTATACTGACTGTTGAAGTATGAATTCGACCTTGACTTTCAGTACTTGGAATGCGTTGGACACGATGAACTCCCGATTCAAACTGCAATTGACTATAAGCTTGTTGGCCCGTAATCTCACTAATAATTTCCTTATAACCCCCAGATTCAGCCAAACTTTGGCTAATTACTTCAATTTTCCAAGATTTCTTTTCTATAAATTTTAAATACATTCTTTGTAAATCGGTAGCGAATAAACAAGCTTCAGCTCCACCAACTCCGGCTCTAATTTCTAATAAGCAATTGCCGGAAATTTTTTGGTCTTCATTTGAAACAAAAAGTTGTTCTAATGCCTGTTGCAATTTTTGTTTTTCACTAAGGATTTCTTCCAATTCAGTCTCAGCTAAAACAGCCAAAGCTGAATCTGAATTTTTGGTCAGAGCTTCGGCATCTTGCTGCTGGTAGTTAAGAATTTTGCGTTTGTCTAACAGATGAATAATTTCTGTCAATTCTTTAAAACGCTTAGCTAATTGAGGATAATTATCTTTTTGATAAATACTTGAGTCGCTTAAAGTTTTTTCTAACCGATCAAACTCTTGACGCAAATCTTGTTCATTAATCTGAGACCTCATACTAATTCTTAAGATTTATTACAAACTTAAGCTTTGTCTGTTGATTCCGTCTTATCAGTCTTGACCTTATCTGCTTTGATTTTCGAAGCTTGATGCTTCGGAGCTAGTTTACGATTAGATTGCTTGAGATTTTTCAGAGGATTAGCCTCTGCGGCTGGTTTATCCGAAGCTTGTTTTTTCATGGTTTTAAGGGTTTTAGCCTTCAATTGGTCTTTGGCAGCTCGAGCTTGTTTCTGTCGATTTTTAAATTTATCAACTCGACCCTCAACATCAATCAATTTTTCTTGTCCAGTATAGTAAGGGTGACTAGCACTGGTTAAGTGCAATTTGACTAAGGGGTAAGTCTGACCATCTGACCACTTAATAGTTTCTTCAGCAGCGATAGTGCTTTTCACTAAAAAGCTAGCATCATTATTCAAATCTTGAAAAACTACTAAGCGATAATTGGTGGTTTGAATATTAGTTTTCATAATGAAGATTTCCTTATTCATGTTAACAGATAAACAGGTTTTTTTCTATTTTTAAAGTTTTTATTTAACAGTTTTTATGGTAATCTGCTAAGCAGACTTAATTTTTATCATTGAAGACTGATGAAGTCTAAGCTAAATTTTAGCTTCGAAAGTCAAATTACCGGTTGTCTTTCTTTTTTTGAGACTAATCCTCTCTGCTTAGAGTGTTTCGCTAGAAAGATTTAGGTATTAAGGATTATTTTATATGTCAAAGGTTAATTTAGATTTAAAACAGATGTTTGAGGCAGGGGTTCACTTCGGGCATTTTAAGCGTCGTTGGCATCCCAATATGTCTAATTTTATTCATAGCATTCATAATGGTCGATGCATTATTGATTTGACTGCAACTAAGCAAGCTTTGGAGGAGATTTTACCCATTATTACTGCTGCAGTATCTCAAGGTAATAAGGTTTTAATGGTTGGAACGAAACGTCAGACCAAATCTTTAATTGAAGAAACTGCCTCAGCCTTGTCTATGCCTTATGTCACTAATCGTTGGGTTGGAGGCATGTTAACCAACAATGCTACTATCAATATTCGAATTAAGAAGCTTAAAGACTTAGAGCAGAAGATGGCTTCTGGAGAATTAGTCAGCAAATATAATAAGCTGGAAGTTCAAAATTATCAGAAGACTATAGATAATTTGAATCGACTTTATGGGGGTATTAAAGAAATGAATAAATTACCCGGACTAGTCTTTATAACCGATATGCAAACTAATGCCATCGCCGTCACTGAAGCCAATAAGCTTAACATCCCGATTGTTGCCTTAGCTGATACTAATGTTGATCCAACTTTAGCAACTTATCCTATTCCCGCTAACGATGATGCTCTTAGGTCTCTAGAATTAATAATTAATTTAATTTCTGAAGCTATTAAAACCGGTCAAAATCAACTATCTAAATCAGTTGAATCGGAAGCTGATGAACAAGAAGTTGTCAATCAATCTAAGGAGGTTTAAAAATGACACCAGAAGAGATGACAAAACGTGTCATGGAAATTAAAAAGATTCATGATCTAACAGGTGTAGGCTTGTCAGCCGCTAAGCAAGCTTTGGAAGAACATGGCAATTTTGATAAGGCTTTAGAAGATATGCGATTGAAGGGATTGGCTAAAGCTCAATCTCGAACCGATAAAGAGACTGATGTTGGAGTTATTTATAGTTATACCCACAATCACCGAATTGGAGTTTTAGTTGAGGTTAATTGTGAAACTGATTTCGTAGCTAAAACCGAAGATTTTTTAAATTTTGCTAAAGATATTGCCTTACAAATTGCTGCCTCTAAACCGTTATATATTACACCAGCCGATATTCCTCAATCGATTTTAGACAAAGATAAAGATCTTTTAAAGCAACAAGCTTTAAAAGAGGGGATTAGTGAAGATAAACTGGAGAAAGTCATTGAAGGGCGACTAGAAAAAGATATTTCTCAAACCTGCTTATTAAAACAGGTTTTTAATAAAGATCCCCAGCTGACAGTCGAAGATTTATTGCAGAGCCTGATTGCTACATTGGGAGAGAATATTGTAATTCAGAGATTTGCTAGATTTGAATTAGGGCAATCTCAAGCTCAGATTTATCCCATTCAAAATCAACAAGAGCATTAGTTATTGTATAATTACTCAGTAAGATAGCTTCTTTTCATATGAATGACGATTTTTCCTTACAAGTTTTTCAAAAACACTTGAAAGATCTTGAATCTAATTTTGATAAATATTTACAAAGAATATCTGTTGGACGAGCTCAAGTCAGTTTACTCGATGGTGTAATAGTTGAGGCCTATGATACTAAGATGCCTTTAAATCAGATGGCGACAATTTTAGTCAAGGATGCTTCGACCTTGCAGGTGACACCTTTTGATACTGATCAAATAGATGACATCTGTGAAGCTATTACTAATTATGACCAGTTAGATTTAAATCCGACTGATGATGGCAGAATTATCTATATTCCCATCCCGGCTGTGACCATGGAGAGGCGAAAACAAATTATCAAAAATCTTCAAGCCCAAAAAGAGGATTTTCTAATTAAATTACGCCAACATCGTCATCATGTTTTGAAACAAATGAATCAAGCCGACTTGTCTGATGATCAGATTGGTCGACTCAGCAAGCAAGTTAACGAGCTGACAGCTCAAATAAAGAATAATCTTGAAACAGTCGCTCAAGCTAAAATTGAGGAGATTTCAAATATTTCTTAAAGTGCCAAGGCTATGTCTGAATCTAAGTCTCTAGAAACCCCACCCTTAAATCATCTTGGTTTTATTGTCGATGGCAATCGTCGTTGGGCAAGACAGCGTGGTTTACCAGATTTTCAAGGTCATACTAAGGGTCTAGAGACTTTAGAATCAATCGTTAGAACGGGTTTTGATTTAGGAATTCAGTTTATCAGTCTCTTTATTTTTTCAACTGATAATTGGCGAAGAAGTAGATTGGAAGTTAACCATTTAATGAGATTATTTTTAAAATATTTTAAGACTGACAGCCAACGATTATTAAAAGAAGGCATTAGATTCAAAATTGCTGGTCAACTTGGCGAACCTATATCAGAAAAGATTCAGAAAGCCGCCAGATCTTTGGAGGAATCCTCTAAAAATAATACTGGACCAACTTTAGTTTTATGTTTTAACTACGGTGGACACACGGAATTAGTTGATATGGTTAAAAAAATTATTCAGCAAAAAATATCTCCTGAGCAGATTAATTTAGAGACAATTCGTCAAAGTTTATATCATCCCGATGTGCCAGATTTGGACTTAATTATTAGAACTAGCGGGGAACAACGATTAAGTGGCTTCCAGCTTTGGCGAGCTAGTTATTCTGAATTACTTTTTATCAATAAGTACTGGCCTGATTTTACATCTGAGGATTTAAAACAAGCTCTAGCAGAATATTCGCAACGTCACCGCCGATTTGGAGGGTAGATAAGCTTTATGGAAATTCTCATTATTGTCATTGCAATTATTTTATTTCAATTGCTTATTATTCTGCATGAATACGGGCATTTTCTAGTTGCTAAAAGAAATGGCATTGAGGTTGAGGAATTTGGTTTGGGATTTCCACCTAGATTATTTGGTAAAACCTTGGGGAAGGGTATTTTTCGTTCTTATTACAGTCTTAATCTTTTGCCAATTGGAGGTTTTGTTAAGTTAAAGGGAGAAAATGATGAATCAACTGTCGCTAATGGTTATGGTCGACAAAATTTATGGGTTAAAACTAAGGTTATTTTAGCTGGCATTATTGTTAATTTATTAATTGCCACCTTGCTTTTTACTATCTTAGCTTTTATTGGTATTCCTAAATTACTGCCAGCTCAACCATATATTGATGATGAGCAATTTAGCTTAAGCTCAGATACTCACATCATTGAGAATAAAACCTTGGTTTACTTTATTGCTGAGAATTCTCAAGCTGATTTAATGGGTATTAAGATTGGTGATGAATTGATATCTATGACTGATTCCCAAGGGCAAACATTCATCATTGATGATAGCGATCAATTTTATGCTCAACTTAGGCAATTAGCTGGTCAAACTGTTTCTTTAGAAGTTCGGACTGAAGATGATATCGTCAAATCTGTCGAAGTGCCTCTCAGAAGTACAGCTATGGCTGATGAGGATAATCTAGGTGTTTTAGGTGTAGCCACAGACGAATATATTTTACAAAGGAATACTTGGTCGGCACCATTAACAGGCATAGTTTTGACTGGTCAATATACTAAGGCAACCCTTGAACATTTATGGCTGATTGTTACTTCATTATCTTCAGGAGAAACAGATGTTGTTGAAGATTCAGTTGGTGGTCCAGTCAGTATCGTCTATATATTACAGGCTGGAGCAAGCAATGGTTTTAGATTCATTCTGATGATTATTGCCTTACTATCTCTGACTTTAGCTATTATGAATGCTTTGCCTATACCAGCTCTAGATGGCGGGCGGTTGATGTTAACTTTGTTGTTTAGAAAAGTCCTCAAAAAACCTTTAACTAAACGTCTAGAAACTAAAATTATTGGCATCAGCATGATTTTACTTTTAACCTTAATGGTCGGGATTACTATTTTAGATATTCAACGAATCTGGTTTTAAGTACTCTTTGTTTTTCCAGATCAAGCTTATAATTAAAGAGAAACTAATCTTTAGAGAAAGATAATAGGGCGGAAGATAAAAAAGCTATGCCAATTAGCAATAAATTTTTAAACAGTCTAATCATTCTCAATTTAGTTATTGGCTTGATTTTAATTCATGTTTTAAGCGTTAAGCTTATTACTCTGATTGAACTTCATCTAATACCTGGATTTGGTTTAATTACTTTTGCTGAATTAATGGGGGCTTTAGTAACTTTAAGCTTGGTAGCTTTACTTTATAAAAGTTCTTTCTTTCGTAATATGCATCTTAAGCTTGAATTTGAAAATACTCAATCAAAGTCAGTTTTAATATCTATAGGTCTTTATATTGGCTTTTATATAGCAACGTTATTATTGGCTCAGTTTGTTTATGTTTGGTTTGTTGATTTAGATCAAATCAACAATGAATATCAGAATCATTTCTTAAATGATTCAAGTCATTTCACTAGTCCATTTGGCAATATTCAATTGATAATTGGCATTTTATTAATTGCCCCCATCTTAGAGGAAATTATTTTCAGAGGTCTTTTATGGTCTAGCTTGAGAAAATATTGGAATTTTTGGTTAGCTACTCTAATCAGTGCTTTTATTTTTGCTGTTTTTCACATTAGTTTACTGTGGTCTTGGCAATTAAATTTAATTGTTGTAATCGAAATTTTTCTCCTAGGTTGTTGTTTAGCTTGGTTAATGGAATATTCTCGGAATTTAGTTTACCCCATTATCGTCCATGGATTTAATAATTTTCTAGCAGGCTTGAGCTTAATTTTGCTTCAATAAGATCACTAGGAGCTAATCTTTGATTTTATATTCGATTTCTTTATCAAAATCTAACAAGGATGAACTATAAAAGTAATTGGGAACTTTAGCATCTTTGTCCAATTAATCTATGGACGAATAATTGTTAGCAAGACCCCTCATGATTAGTTGCTTATATCATATTCTGTATTGTGAAAATAATAGCTTCTTAAAAATGTAGAGATGTTATTGTTTGATAGATTATTTATTATTGAATAATTTTTTTATAGATTTTTTAGAGTTCAAAATAATTTTATACACAGTGGCTTTTAATTAAGTATGTGTATCTGTTTATTTCTTAAAAATCTAAATTAGAAATTTGATTTTTTATGGATATAAAATTTGAGATTGCAACAATTATTTATTCAGTTTTCTATTTTAGAAAACTGGGTAATTGATTGAAATTACTTTTTTAAGAGTTTTTAATAAATAGAAGTTTTGACAAGCTCAAATCGCTTTTGATTTAGGTAAAATGGATATGCTTGTGATATAATTATGGTTACATATAGTAAAGTTGGGATAGTGTACTCTACTGTAATCTCTCGTCACAAATTTTTGACTCCATCGTCTCTCTCGGTGTTTCTCATTGTGTTTTGTGGTTTGCTGTTAGCTCTCGGCTTAATAAGTGTTTCAGCTCAAGCCACCCCAACTGTTACGATGACTCTGAGTTCAAGTAGCAATGAAGGTAATTCTGGATTCACTGATGTAACAGTAACTCTAGATTATGCTGATTTAGCTGTTAATCAAACTAGAGTTGAAATTTGTCTAGGTGGTACAGCCATATCTGGTGGTTTGTATGGAGTAGATTTACCAGTGTTAGAGCGAAATACTGTGCGAGCCAGAGAAGGTTCAGATTATTTGTTCGTTCATAAAAAGGATAATTCTCAAATAGTATCTTTCAAACCAACGAATGACAACCCCCAAGGTTGTGCATTTGGTGGCATATTACGTACACATGTTGGTGTACCCAGTACTGGTCGGAATGAGTACAAGATAAGGATTATTGGTGATCAGTTAAATGAGGCAGATGAGACGGTAATTGTAAGCCTAGTTAATCCTACTAACGAGCTAACTATTGCCTCGGGAAGTGAAAGCAAAACTCTTACTATTAAAAATGATGATTTTTTCCCAAAGAATACTGATGGGAGCTATACTGTACCTTCTAATTGGGATTTATTACCTAGTGGATTAGAGTCCGGAGATAAGTTTCGGCTATTATTCACAAGTTCACAACAGAGAGCTCTCCAAGGTGGAGGTTCTGACTTAAGTACTTATGATACTTGGATTCAGAATCAGGTAGCCCGCTCTGATGCGCATGTTGCCCTCAGTCAAATACCTAGGGCAGATTGGAAGGTAGTGGGAAGTTCTCAGGGTCAGGATGCTCGAGATCATCTGGGGATGTATTCTAATAATGTCTACACAGATGGTTCGACCAATTCTAGTTCTGACGGTATTTCCATTCATTGGGTTAATGGTAACCAGGTGGCAGATAATTACTTTGAATTCTGTACTGGTTCTTGGGATACTAGCGGTCATGCAGCGACACGTAACGAACAAGGTACGACTGCCCCTAATCGCAACGCTTGGAGTGGCTCAAATAATAGTTGCCGAAAAACAAGGGGTCCATATCAAATTGTGCGAAACCAAGTCAGGGTTGCTGGTATCGGTGGTCCTTTAACTGAAGGTGGGTCGGTTAAGAATTATGATTCTAGTCAAACTCGACCTATGTTTGGTATGTCAGGGGTATTGGTGGTTGGTTCAAATGAGCCTGTATTTGTTTCATTGGAGCCTGTGGATGCGGTCATGACAGAGGGCAGTAGTACAGATATTGCAGAAGTCAAGGTAAAGCTGAGTCGTCTATTAGATAGAGGAGAGACTGTTGTTGTTCATTTGACTGAAAGTGACAAGTGGGATTTAGCCGTAGCTTCACCTGTATCAGGTGTGACTTTTGTTAATCAAATATTAACTTTCAGTCGCCCCGGTGTGAGTCAGGCAGGTCAAGAGGTGACCATTCAGGTTACTTCCAAAGCTGGTAGTGTGGATGGCACCAAGAATGGTGCTATTAGTATTCCCCTTGGTCTAGTTTCAGTTGGTGGTACTGGGGGGGGGGGGTTCATCACAGGCCACACCGGTGAAAGTAATTCATTACGTCTAATGATTAATGATAGTGCCAATACTGGTCATTTAATACAAGCTAAAGGTACAAGTCAGATTACAGCGGAGGGTCAACCTGCTAATGTGCGATTTACGTTACCTTCTGGTCTTAGTACGCCCACCGAGGTAAAATTCCACGTAGTGCATGGTACCGGCGACGTGGGTAGCTTAACGAATGCAAATCAAGTTACAGCAAATCATGGTCATATCGGCTATCGACCTGTTCCAAATGCCTATAGTGTTAATATTCAAGCTAACTCTGTTTCCTCTCCTACAGTTGGTGTACCCTTTATTGACGATGATATTAGCGAACCCTTAGAGAAGGTATATATAATGTTGGGTGATTTACCTGTTGGTGTGCGAGCTAACAATTTTCATACTCTTCAGATCGCTGAGAGTGACATTTCAATTTCATTACAGTTAGAATCAACCAGAGTTGTTGAAGGAGATTCAGGTCATACAGAAATTAAGGTTATCCCAAAATTATCTGTTCCAAGTAGTTCTAATAGAGAATTCTCACTTAGTTTAGCTGGTACTGCCACTTACGGTGCTACAGCAGATTATGCTCTATATTCTAATGGAACGCTTGTGTCAGCTGGACAAGATGCTACATTTAGTATCCCAGCGGGTAGCCTTAAAAATGAAAGCCTTACTCTTCGAATTTATGGCGATACAGTGTCTGAATCTGATGAGACAGTTATTCTAACTCTTGGTCGAGATGGAAATAGCCCTATTACGCTAGGTTCACCATCAAGTCAAACCTTAACTATAGTTAATGATGATTATAATGTTAGTTTCGAGGAATCCAGCTACGAAGTAGTGGAAGGTGGTCAAGCCCAACTGACATTGGTTTTGTCTCAACCCCGCAGTCAAGATACTGTAATTAGTGTACTAGCGACGGGGAGTACAGCTATTGGTAACGTAGATTTTCAAGAGGGTAGTTTTAGTGTCACTATTCCAGCTGGACAGACTAAGGGAATAATCAGTATCCCTACAATCGCTGATAATATGAAAGAAGGTAATGAACAGTTTGGCGTTAGTATTGCTAGGAACATGTTACCTTCGGGGGTTGATTTAGGTTCTCCTTTTGCAACTAATGTTACGATAGTCGAACAGTTTGAGATTCAATTTACTCAAACAACTAGTAGTTTTGCTGAAGATGCTGGCAATCAAAGTATCGCCGTCAGCTTCGGAGGTGCGGGGGCTGGCAGTGCTTTTACGTTAGAATATGAACTGAGTGACCATACACGTGTTGATGGTGCGGTAGGCAATTACGACTATTATATTTCTGGTCAAGGTCATTGGGTGGGCAAAACAAAAGTAGCTTCAGGAGCTACTTCGGCTAATATTGGCTTGACTCTTAAGGATGATGATGAACCGGAAGGTGATGAAACCTTTACTATCACCTTGCTAGACCCTGATGGTGATGGTCCTATGACCTTAGGATCAAAAACTGAACATACAGTCACAATTACAGATAATGATACTGCTCCGACCAGTGCAGTCCGAGCGTACTTTGCTGATACCGGATCAGGTCGGATTACTAGTATTCCAGAAGGAGGTCGCTTCAAGTTACCGGTTGAGCTAACTGATGCCCAAGTTGGTGAAGATCCTAGCACTAATCCCGCTACGGCTGTCAGTAACTTTCGATTAAATATTGATTTCACACCCGCAGGCGAAACTGCCTCCGATGTATTATTTAAATCCTGTTACCCTGAAGTTGATGATACTCCGAGTCAATGGAAGTGTGATATGCGTCCTTACAGTAAGGAGACTTGGTATTTCCAAACAGGTAGCACAGGTAAGGCAACTCGAGGTAAAACTAGCAAACATCAAGATCCCACTAAAGGCTTCTTCCCGGCATTTGATACTTACGATGATAATGTGGTAGAGGACAATATGTATATCACTGCTACTTTAAGAAAGAGTGGTGCTGCCAAGGGTATAGAAGCAGGCATTGCTAATCAATTAGGGCAGGACAAGAAAACAGAACTTGACATCTTAGTAAGAGATGAAGATAGAGCTTCGGTATATTTAGCTCGGGGGCATTATACTGCTAAAGGCTCAGCTAAAGGTAATATTTGGGTATCATTTTCTAAACCAGTCGAACCGGATGTTCATGTTAATGTCTTCTTTAAGGATGGGACAGGATTATCTACAATTAATCAAGGTAGCTATGAATACTTTACCGAACATGGTGAATATTTCTCAGGTCTAGATACAGGCGTGACAGATGTTAGTCTAATCAGTCATGTCATCTTGAAAGTGCCAACCACATTAAGGCATGATTGGTTGTGGGGAACTCAGCCTTGTATTGAAGCAATTTATTCCAGCTTGACTTTAGCTGATCAGACTCCACCTAGTGATTGTACTGGTGCCCGACTAGGTATGCACCAACTGGAAAATCTCTCCAAAAGCTCAGTAGTAGTGCCAACAGTAACACTCGAGCCGGTACCTCAGGTTGTGCCTTCAGATTGGCCACTAATTCCCTCGGGATTAAGTGGTGAAGGGACAAGATTTAGACTATTATTCTATACATCAGAAAGAGGGCGTGCTTCTTCAACAGATATTAATGATTATAATCAGTTTGTTCAAGGTTTAGCAGCTGATGGGCATGATGCATTAGCACGTTATGCTGGTGGTTTCCGGGTTGTTGGTTCCACAGAATCAGTTGATGCTCGGGTCAACACTTGGATGCAAAGCTCCAAAGGAGTTCCCGTTTATTGGTTAGACGGTGTTAAAGTAGCAGATGACAATAGAGATTTTTATGATGGTAGTTGGAATGCCAACCAAATCAGCCAAGCTCGAGATGAGAATGGTAATGCTATAACTGAGTATCAGCAAGACGTTGAGAATCGAAATGGAACGTGGACAGGTAGTAACAATGATGGAACGGGCAGAGAAGGTCATGAGCTAGGAACAAGCCGACCGATGTTATCATTAGTGTCTTTTACACGTTCTAACTCTGGTCCATTGTTTTTCAATCACTTTAATGGAACTCGGTTACCTAACACAACAGAACGTTTCTTCTATGCCATTTCTCAGCCATTTGAGATAGGTAGTAGTCCTCAGCCAACTCAACCAGTGCTTAATAAGGCTGATGCGACTGATGGTGGTTATTACAGCGTGCCACATAATTGGTCGCTCATTCCTAGTAATTTGCAACCTGGTGACAAGTTCCGCTTATTATTCCGTACTACTGCCCGAGGCGATGCTACCTCAACAGATATTGCTACCTATGACACTCGAGTACAAACTGAAATAACCGGTGGTAGCTTAGATGCTATTAAGCCTTATGCTTCAGGCTTTAAGGCGGTCGGTTCAACTCAGACTTTGGATGTCCGTGATCACTTGAAGATGTGGGGCAGTAATGCTTATACGGATGGTACACCCAATAGTGATGCTGGTGATGGTCAGACAGGGATTCAGATTTACTGGTTAGATGATACTGGTGATGGCGCTTTAGTCGCTAGAAGCTATGCCGACTTTTGTCATCAGAATCCTGATAGCTCAGGCAATCCTCAAGACTGGTGGCAGAATGATTCACTCAGTGATTATCGCAATCAGAATGGGGAAGCTTTCAGTAATGACAATAACTGGCCATGGACGGGTAGTAGTAGTAATTGTACGAAGCGGACTAATCGCTGGTTAGGTCATGCCAGTGACGTCGAAATTGGAGCTCACCGTGAAGGTCGAACTTATGGACCACTCAGTCAAGGTCGACAAGCACCAGCTAGTCAGAACTCGCTATATGGTATGTCGCCAATATTCCTAATTGAGCCGGAAATTGGGGCTATTGAAGGCAATACAATCGTTTGGGAATTTAGCGCCGATTCACAGCCTAGTCACCCGGTAGTAGTATCTACTACTTTGCACAAGGGTGGCTCCTGTGTTGAAAGTGATACTGGTCGCCATGTCGTCATTCATACCAATGGTAAAGGTCAGCGCATCGTTGAGACTGATGATGACAGCTACGATGAGCCAACCTGTAATCTACATCTCTATGTACACCATCCCGACAATTCAGTTTGGCCCAGTGGCGGTTCTCATATGGAGGCTGATGCTCCTCTTTGGTCAAGTCAAGCAGTAGTTGATGATGATAATCCAAGTCCGGGAGTATTGGGAAGCAGTGCTCCACCTATAAGACCATTTGTTAATGTTCTAGGAGCTGTTAGCTCAGGTATTGAGGGTGGCGATGTTGAGTTCATCATTGAAGCCAATCCAGCTCCTGAAATAGCAACTGAAGTTGATATTATCATCAGTCAAACAGGTGACTTTTTACCAGAGAATGAATTAGGTCGCCGGACTGTGACGCTTCAACCAACTTTAAATCGTCCAAGTCGCTTGACGATAGTCATTCCAACTATTAATGATGATGTGAATGAGATAGATGGCGATATCACGCTAACGCTTGTCAGTTCAGCTGATTCACTTTATGAAATAGGTTATGCTGATTCTTTGAGTATGAGTATCATTGATAATGATAGGACGCCACCCAATATTAGTGTTGATGTCAAGCAGTGGGTTAGTGAAGCTGGAGTAGTCGTCTTTACCATCAGTGCTGATCCGGTTCCACTAAAACCATTGGATGTTAATCTTTCACTGAGTCAGCTAGGTGATTATGTCTTTCAATATCTTAGTCCACTAGGTAATCAAGTAGTTACTATTCCAACCTCAGGATCCATTGATGTGCTTGTCTATACTGACAATGACAGGATTGACGAATCCTCTGGAGCTGTTGTTTTGACAATTAATGCAGGTGAAGGCTATACCGTCTCTAGCGAGAGAAGCGTGGCTAAAGCAGCAGTCATGGACAATGATGGATCTGCTGGGGCAACACCTGAAATTAGTATTGCTCCATTTCCAGTAATCACTGAAGGTGGTAATGCTATCTTTGTCATTTATGCTGATCCAGTACCGACAGTAGCTTTACCTGTCAGTGTCATGGTTAGTCAGCAGGGAGATTATGTTGCTTCAAATCAAATAGGTTCTCAAACGATCACAATTAGAGCAGGTGTTAGGGATGCCTATGTTATCGTACCGACAGTCAATGATGCAACAGCTGAGGCTGATGGTTTTGTAACAGCAACTCTCCAATCCGGTAGTGGTTATACTGTATCCACTGTTAACGAGTCAACAGTAGTTTGGGTATTTGATGATGATACCGTCGAAGAGGAAGAATTTTGGGAGCTTGAAGTTGTGCCATTAATTGGCACCACCGACGATGATGAACCGCCAGTTGTTGAGCCAGAGATCAGTGTAACCGCTGGGGCTGGCATCACTGAAGGCAGTAGTGCTTCCTTTACTATTACTGCTAATCCAGCTCCTAGCAGTCCTTTGACAGTTAATTTAGCGGTGACTCAAACAGGAGACTACGGAGTAGCGATTGGTTCTAAGACAGTAGTCATTCCAACTAGTGGCAGTAAGACTTACAGCGTGGCTACAGTCGGTGACAACAATGATGAAACTAATGGCTTGGTAACGGTGACTCTCAAAACCGGTACTGGCTACAGTCTATCTACAACTCGAGCGACAGCTTCTGTAGCTGTAGCCGACGATGATGAACCGCCAGTTAATACAAATCTACCCACTCTAACCATTGAAGATGCTTGGGATTATGAAGGTGATGAAAAACATTTTGGAGGTCTTTTATACTTTCGAATAACATTAAGTGAAGCATCTTCAGAGACAGTTACAGTTAGAGCTACTACTCAAGATGATACAGCAGATGCCTCAGTCGATTTTGGTTCACTTACAGCGTGGCATCAGACCGTTAAATTCAAACCCGGCGAAACTCGTAAGACAGTTCTTGTTCTAATTGTCGGCGATAAAAGACGAGAAGGAAACGAAACCTTTAATGTGATTCTCTCCGATGTTGTTGGGGCAACTTTAGCTACTACCCAAGCTACTGGTACTATCATTGATGATGATTAGTTCTTAAGTCTCCTGTTTGAGTCACCGCGTTTGTCAGAGCTAGAGATAAATTATCGAATTAGCGAAAATATTACCAACTACCGCTCTGCTAGCTTGTGATACATTGCTGATTTTGCCAGTCTTTTGTCTTGAGTGAATAATTTTCATTACTTCATTTTTGGCATCATTTATTACAGAATATAGATGTGACATTGATTCTTGATAGCCTTTTTCTAAAGATAGTCGCTCTAGACGCTTGATTATGGGTGGCATATAATATCTGTCTTCAATACCTTTTAAATCTAGCCGTTCTGCTTCTGTTAACATATCAACTTTAAGTAATTAGTGAAAATTTCATTTGAGGAGCATAAGCTCTGGGATCTCCTATCGCATAATACTGGAGAGTTTTTGTAATTTGTTCGGCTATATGTCTAACAACGGGTACAACCACCGAATTGCCAAATTGTTTATAGGCTTGCGTATCTGAGACAGGAATAATGAAGTTATCTGGATAGCCGAATAAGCGTCTTGCTTCTGATGGGGTTAATCTTCTAGGATTTCTAGTTTTACCCTGAAAAATTAATATCTCAGAACCGTCCTTATAATATCTAGCACTCATTGTTCTAGTGTATTCATCTTGTGAGGGATGGACTAACCCAAACCCATTGCCTTTTTTAGCACTATTTTCTTTATGTTTTTGCAGATATGCCCACATATTGTTAGATAAGGTATATTTTTTATCCACTTCATCTTCGAGTATGGTCTTCAGATTAATTTCACGTTGTAACGGATAATTTGGAAAATTGAAATGAATATCTTGATAAATATGTTTATCAAAACAAACAATGAAAATCCTTTGGCGTTTTTGGGGTACATAATAACTACTATCTATTATTTTGTGGAAAATTTCATAACCATGTTCTCTAAGAGCAGTGTAAATAATCTTCCAAGTATCGCCCTTATTATGTGATTTAAGGTTTTTTACATTTTCTAAAAATATAATCTTGGGTCGCTTAACATTAACTAATCTGATAATTTCAAAAAATAAATTGCCCTGAGCTCCATCCTCAAAACCGTGTTTTTTCCCTAGTGATTTTTTCTTTGATACTCCTGCTATTGAAAATGGTTGGCATGGAAAACCAGCGCAGAGTATATCATAGTTTGGCAAGTGTCTATCTGTTATTTGTCGAATATCACCAAATGGTGTCATAGAGTAGTTTACCTCATACGTTTTTCTTGACTGAGAATCCCAATCCGAAGCAAATACGCATTTTCCACCTTGACTGGATAATGCTTGATGAAATCCACCAATACCTGCAAATAAATCTATAAATTTCAAACCTTTCATTTTAGTTAATTTTAACATCTTCTGCATAGTTTTATTATATTGTTGAGGATATGCAGTAATATATGAAATATGTCAGAGATTATTTTTTATAGTCGTTTTTTTGGAAGATCAACAAAAACAACCAGTCTTAAATCGAAGATCAAGTCTCATCAACTACTTGTTCAAGCTGGTTACATCAGAGAATCCGTAGCTGGGCGTTATTATTTTCTACCCTTAGGTCAAAGACTACAGCTAAAGGTCATGAATTTAATTAGACAAGAAATGAATAAAGCTGGAGCTTTAGAAATGCTGTCCCCAGTTTTGCATCCTCTCAGTTTATGGCAAGAGACTAATCGTGATCAGGCTACAGGTTTCGAATTAATGCAACTCAAAGATCGGCGCAACACAGCTTTTGCTTTAGGGGGTACAGCCGAAGAAATGTTTGTTGATGTAGTTCGTAAGTTCAATCTTAGTTACAAAGATTTACCAATTAATATATATCAATTTGGGCTTAAATTTAGAGATGAATTACGAGCTCGTGGTGGTTTGTTGAGAGTTCGAGAATTTATCATGAAAGATGCTTACAGTTTTTCCACTCAGGAACAGTTTAAAGCCGTTTATCAACAAATGGCAGAAGTTTATACAACCATTTTTAAGCGTTTAGGTCTGACAACCAAGATGGTCGACGCAGATGGGGGTTATATTGGTGGTGATTATTGCCATGAATTTGTGGTTGATTCACCTGTTGGCGAGAGTGCATATTTTTTCACTCAAGACGGCTATTTAGCTCACGAAGATATAGCAGTTTTCAATAAAGAATTACCACCATCTTCTGAGAAGCTCCAGACTTTAGAAAAGGTTTCAGCCGAAAGAGGACCAACTATGGCTGATAGTTTTAAATGTCATCAGCCAGTACCTTTAAATCAACATATTAAAAATGTTGTTTATCTCAATGAAAAACAAGAAATTATTTTAGCCTGTCTAAGGGGTGACTTGGAAGTCAATGAAACCAAGCTAAAAAAAGCTAGTAATTGTCATCAATTAACCCCCCTGACTAATCAGCAAATTAAGGATTGGCTAGATTCAGAAGCTGGCTTTATTTCAGCAGTCGGTCTGAAAGCTCAATCTAAAGATCATCCTTTAGTCATTGTCGCCGATGACTCTATTTTGGTTTTAAACAATGCTATCTCAGGAGCTAACCAGTTAAATTTTGATTATATTAATATTAATTATGATCGAGATTTCAAAGCTCAAATTATTTCAGATATTGCTTTAGCCAAGGATGGATATCTTAGTTTAAGTGGTCAGACTTTAATACAAGCCCAAGGCATTGAAGTTGGCAATATATTTCAACTTGGTTATCACTATTCAGATAAGATGAAAGGGGCAGAATATACTGACCAAAAAGGGGTGTTACAAAAATATTATATGGGTTGTTATGGCATTGGTATTGGTAGGACAATTGCCACTATGGCTGAAGTCTTAAGTGATGATCAGGGTTTAATTTGGCCACTTGATGTCAGTCCATTTCATATATATGTTATTGATCTAATCGGCAATCAGGAGGCTCAAACCATCATTAAAGATCTCGCCGAGAATCAAAATTGGGAAATATTGTATGATGATCGTCAAGATGTTAGTGCTGGTCAGAAATTAAACAATGCTGATTTGTTGGGCTTACCCTTGAGGGTGATTATCAGTCCCAAAACATTAAAATCAGAAGCTTTAGAGATTAAATGTCGATCTAACCAAAAAGTTGAGTTAGTCAAGCTTAATAAAGCAGCTGAATATATTAATCAATATTTATTCTCAGCTTGATTTGTCAAAAAATTTCATCAATTTACTATTTCACTAAATGCTATATTCATTAATACTTTTTGAGATTTTTTGTTACAATTATTAGGCATATAGATTAGTTGAAATGAGTAAAGACCAAGTTTATTTAACTCAATCAGGAGTTGAAAAATTTCAATTAGAATTATCCAAACTCAAGGCTCGTCGAGTTGAAATTGTCAAAATTATTGCCGAAGCCAGAGAACAAGGAGATTTATCTGAAAACGCTGAATATCAGACAGCTAAAGAGGAACAAGAATCACTGGATAGTCGTATAGAGGAGATTAACAGCATGCTCAGAAATTATATCTTAATAGATTCTCAAGCTAAGGATGCAACAGCTATTATTCGCTTGGGATCAGTTGTCCAACTACATAATTTAACCAGTGGAGATAAACAAACTTTGACTATTGTTGGCACAATGGAAGCCAATCCATTTGAAAGCAAAATCAGTGATGATTCACCAGTTGGTCAGATTTTAATGGGTAAGATTATTGGCGAGGAAGTCAATCTACCTTCAGCCAAAGGTCACCAGCCCTATAAGATTATTAGCATTAGTTAAAATTAACCTTAGCTAGTGTATACTTTTATATAGGTTCATATCATTAAAATAGAGAATATAACTATTGGCTTCCTTAAAAGAATATCGTTTAGAGCAGTTAGATAAATTAGCCAAGCTTCGAAAACTTGGCATAGATCCTTATCCAGCTCAGGCTATCCAAGATTCTGATTTAATTAATATTCATAAGAATTTTAATCAGGTTCAAGGTCAAACTTATTGGTTAGCAGGCCGCCTGATGACTATTCGCCAACATGGTAAGATTACTTTTCTTGATCTCAAAGATCAAAGCGGTCATCTGCAACTGATTGTTCGCTCAGAGAATCTGACTTCTGCTCAGTTGAATAAACAACAGTTTAGATACGAGGATTTACAGCTTTTAACTAGGGGAGATTTCATCAATGTCTATGGTCGAATTACCAAAAGCCAAAGAGGAGAAATTTCTCTAGAAGTTGAAATACTGAAGTTACTCTGTAAAGTCTTGAGGCCGTTACCTCTGCATCTAGAAGATATCGAAACTTGTCGAAGACGACGTTATTTAGATTTAGCTATTAATCCTGAAGTGCAGAAGCGTTTTATTCGGCGATCAATTTTTTGGCAAAGTACCAGAGATTTTTTGAATCAACATAATTTTTTTGAGATTAATTTGCCCGTCTTAGAGCACACCACTGGTGGAGCTGAAGCTAAGCCTTTTACGACTCATATGGATGCCTTAAACGAAGATTTTTATTTAAGAATTAGTCATGAATTGCCTCTAAAGAAGTTGTTATCAGGGGGCTATGAGCGAATCTATGATATTGGTCCACGTTTTCGCAACGAGCATCATAGTGATGAACATTTACCTGAACATGTAGCTATGGAATTTTATTGGGCATACAAGGATTGGCAGGATGGCATGGAATTTACAGAAAATCTAATCCGTTATGTTGTTGAGAAAACTTTTGGCACTTTAGAATTTTCTATTGGAGATTTCAATATCAATTTAAAAAGTGCTTGGTCTCGGCATGATTATAGTGATTTAATGAGAAAACACTATGATATTGATGTTTTTCAGATTGGTTTAAAGGATTTGAGATCTTTTTTAAAATCATTAAATATTCAAGTCGAAAAAATCGACAATCTTAGCTCCTGTATAGATAAATTATTCAAGAATATAAGGACAGGTTTGGCTGGTCCATTTTGGCTGGTCAATATTCCAGCTTTTATGTCGCCATTGGCTAAATTAGATGATTCGAATTCTAATTTGAGCCAGCGCTTTCAAGCTATTATTGGTGGAACGGAAGTAGCTAATGGTTTTAGTGAATTAAATGATCCGATTGATCAACTGAAACGCATGGAAAAGCAGCAAGCTTTAAGGCAGGCTGGTAATCAAGAAGCTCAAATGTTGGATATAGATTTTATAGAAATGTTGGAATATGGCATGCCTCCTGCTTGTGGTCTAGGCTATAGCGAGAGGTTATTCTGGCTTTTGGAGGGGGTCATGGCTCGAGATGGGGTGCCATTCCCTCATTTAAAGCACGAAATCAGTCAACCAACTCAGGAGATTTACCCCAATTTATATTTAAGAAATAAAATTTGAATTGCATTAAGTATAATTTTGATGCCAATAGATAGCTGGTAAGAACCTTGCCATAAAAGGGTAAATAATCTTAAGATCCCCGCCATGTCAACTGCCATTATTGTGGTATATATTGAAAAAATAGACATCAATATATTTTCAATAATTAAGATATGGCTATAAAAAACTATTGATTTTAGTTATTTTGGGGCTGATTTTTAGGTAAAATACAGAAAATGTTATCTGTTGCTCCTATCAATAAGAGATAAATTAAAAGATTTAATTAGGGGGTTTTGTTTTTGGTAATTGATATGAGATATACTTATAATCAATGAGTAAAAAGCAAACCAGTATTCTCATCAGCATACTTGTCTTACTGGTTGGATCTGGCATAACCATCTATGCTTTAATTAATGATGATGAAGTAAAAGATGAAGTAAAACCAGCTGATGCTACTAAAGAAGTGGTTGAATGTCCTAAAGATACAGATACAATAAAATACTCTTGCAATAGTGATGGTAATTTGATTAGTGCTGAACACTATGATGTTGATGGTAATTTAGAATGGTATCACAAGTATGAATCTGATGTTGATGGTAATGTGATTAAGCAAGAAATTTATGATGTTGATGGTAATTTAGAATGGTATTACCAGTATGAATATGATACTGATGGTAATCAGATTAAGATAGAACGCTATGATGTTGATGGTAATTTATTGTGGTATTTCATAAATAAACATGATGGTGATGGTGAGTTGATTAAGATAGAACACTATGATGCTGATGGTAATTTGATTGAAACTATCTCACCTAAAAATAAAACAGAATGCCCTAAAGATACAGATACAGAAAAATACTACTGCAATAGTGATGGTAGGGTTAGTAAGACGAAGTATTATGATGCTGATGGTAATCAGATTAAATTGGAATACTATGATGCTGATGGTAATTTAAGGGGGTATATCAAATATGAATATGATGCTGATGGTAATCAGATTAATGAAGGATACTATAATGCTGATAGTAATCCAAGGAGGTATTACCAGTATGAATATGATACTGATGGTAATCAGATTAAATGGGAATCCTATGATGTTGATGGTAATTTAAAGTGGTATAACAAGTCTGAATACGATGCTGATGGTAATCAGATTAAAGAAGCATTTTATGATGCTGATGGTAAGTTAGAGGGGTATGATAGGTTTGAATATGATGCCGATGGTAATCAGATTAAATGGGAATCCTATGATGCTGATGGCAAGTTGATAGATACTAGGTATTACCACTAATTGATTTTTACCCCTTAAAAGTATATAACCTGATAACCCCCTTTAATTAGGGGGTTTTGTTTTTGGTGATTGATTATGAGATATACTTATATTCAATGAATAAAAAGCTAATCATTATTCTTGCCAGCATCATTGTCTTACTGGTTGGAGCTGGCATAATCATCTATGCTTTAATTAATGATGATGAAGTAAAACCAGTTGATGCTCCTAAAGAAGTGGTTGAATGCCCTAAAGATACAAATGCAACAAAATACTATTGCAATAGTGATGGCAATTTGATTAAACAAGAATGGTTTGATGCTCTTGGTAATTTAGAGGGATATGATAAGTATGAATATGATGCTGATAGTAATCAGATTAATGAAGAATACTATGATGCAGATGGTAATTTAAGGGGGTATATCAAATTTGAATATGATACTGATGGTAATCGGATTAAATGGGAAGCATATGCTGATGGCAATTTAATAGGGTATTACAAGTATGAATATGATACTGATGGTAATAAGATTAATGAAGAATACTATGATGCTGATAGCAATTCAAGGGGGTATTACCAGTATGAATATGATACTGATGGCAATAGGATTAAACAAGAATCTTATGATGCTGATGGTAATTCAACGGGGTATGATAAGTTTGAATATGATGCTGATGGTAATCGGATTAAATGGGAAGCATATGCTGATGGCAATTTGAAAAAGGCGGGGATACCCTTAAAATAGACACATAGATAGTAAGTTTATTAAACATTCCAA
>JAPOWB010000004.1 GCA_026707815.1 Candidatus Saccharimonadota bacterium | reverse complement strand
TGAGCCGGAGATGGAGGTCACTCCCGAACCTGCTACTGAAGCCCAGCCTGTCGAGCCAACGGAAGAATGCCCAGATGGGACGGTTGTCGATCCCTTCGGCAACTGCAAGTCCAGAGACACATCTACAGATGTAGGGCAAGAATCCACCACCGGTGGTGGTGGAGACAACCCAACTGGTCAGGATTCTGATCCAGTATCTGGTGATGATGATGGGCGTCCAGCCATTAATCCTGATTCGCTTGACGGCGATGAAGATGATGATGGGCGTCCAGCCATCGATCCAGGTCCGTCTGATGATGGGTCTGGGGGCTGTTCATCTGGGACATCCGATCCCTTCGGCAACTGCAAGTCAGAGGATCCGGGGGCAGACTTCTAAGGAAGAAAGCCTCCTCAGAGGATCCGGGGTTGTTGCCCCCCCTCTCCGCCATTGGCGGAGAGGGGGAGGTAACAACCTTCAAACTCTTTTTCTTTGGAAAAAATTTTCTGTAACACATTGAAGTTACACCTTTGAAAATAAAAGCAAAATATTAAGACTTAAAAACTTGTTTATTATTTTACTCATAATGAATAACGATGTATTTTTACAATTTGGATGACAATTTTCTTTTATAGAAAATTAAAATCGTATCTTTTAGATAAGCTGTATATACGTTTGTAAAATACATTTACCTAAAATTTAGAAGGTTTAATTCAAGAATTTTTGAATGCTCTATATATCTTAATATGAGTCTCATCTAAAATGTTATCTAATGATTGACTAATTAGAAAATGCTTATATTGTATTTTTAAGCTCAAACCTGATAAACTAATGTATTAAAGTTTAATGAAAGGAGATTTTTACTATGAATAAGATAATTAAGTTAAGTGGCTTAGTTGTCGCCGGTTTAATATTATCTGTAGCTATTGCTACGGGTGTTAATGCAATCAATCCTAAAACTACTGCTATTTTTAATGCCTATGAAACAGTTCAGCTTCATTATGGCGTTGGATCTGAACAGGATTTTTTGCGTTTAGGAACTCGGGGTGAACTAGGCAACGAAATTGAAGTCTGTAAAGACGGTCAAGTTGTTGATTTGTGGCTTTATGTTCATAACTCAACTTCTGAAGAAGCCAACTACAGTGACTTTAGTGGTCCTGGAGTGGCAACTAATACCAAGATTGCTCTTGATATAGATGAAAGTGCTGTTGGTCAATCGCATTCAGTGGTTGCCAGTATTGATTCTGATCAAACTAGTCCGATTACTGATGGTGTAACCATTACCTGTAATCAGGAAGGTAAGCAAATTAAAGTAGCTTACAAGACTGTTAGTGATTTTGGACACAAAGCTCCGGCTTTGAAAACGCTTGGTAATTTCAACTTTGATGCTTCTAATATCTTAAATGGTGCTTTGTTAGGTTATCAGTCAGATGAAGCTGAGGGCATAGTTCCCGGCTGTTGGCAATACCGAGCTCGCATCAATGTTCAATTGACTGTTAGTGTCATTGAACAAGCAGAGGAGCAGGAGGTAGAGATGCCTCCAGAACTAACTGAAACTGGTTCTCAAAGCCAAGCTTTAACACTAGCTTTACTTATCATTGGTACGATTACTGTAGCGACAATTGCTCATCGCCAGTTAGCGATGGCTCATCGTCACTCTCAGTAAGAGAAATTGTTATTCAATAATTACAGAGAAAGAGCAATATTAAGATTGAATAATCTGATATAGCTTAAGTGTTACCATAAGTCAAAAAGCACTCCTAATAAAAAGGGAGTGCTTTTTGCATTTGTCAGAGACTAATTATTCTTATAAAATGAAAAAGTTGATTTGAGTCTACTTTTGACCCCATCGTCTAGTGGTTAGGACATCAGGTTTTCATCCTGGAAACGGGGGTTCGATTCCCCCTGGGGTCACCAAACGTAATAAATTAGAATTTTTAATTGAAAATAACGGATTTACATCTGTAAAAATTGGATCTTTGGGTGTTCGAAACTCTAATTTGTCGTAAGTCGGCAATTTGTTGAAAAGCAAGCTGAAAAGTTTGGCTTTCTTAGCCTCTGACATCTGTTGGACGAAGCTCTTGTCTAGGTGTTCGAAAACGTGTTTAAGCTTAGTGGCAAAATCTCCTAAATTGAAGGGTTTTTGTTTGGCAAGCTCAAGCTTCTTACTCTTTAGCAGAGTCAATCGTTGTTCCAATTCTTCCAAATCATTTTCCAAATGTTTGATAGCAAATTGGTTGGTAAGAATTTTGAATTTATTGACTATGGCTTTGATTTCATTTTCCACTGAACTGATTCGTGCATCTAAGCTAGATAATTTAGCTTGATGTTGCTGTTCAATAACCTTGAAAACTGATTCTAGGCTGTGAGTTAGCTTATCTACATGTTTGGGAGATAGTTGAAGCGAGAGGATGAGTTGATGAACTTTGTCTTCCAATTTTTCTTTTCTGACTCTGAAATAATGCCCTTGGCGATTGCAGTGATAAGCGGGATAACGCTTGCCACTTTTACCCCTTGAATAGCTACCAGAAAGGGGTAATTCACATTTGGGACACATAACAAATTGCTTGTAAGGGAAATCCTGACTTCTAGTGCCTTGCCTAGTTGAATAACGCTCAGCTTTTGTGTCTTTGATTATAATTTCCCCATTGCATTCCCTGATAATTCTTCTGCCCTTATTAGCTTTATTGAAAGTTTCAATAGACACTAATCCTTTAAAAACGCATTTAACCGGTTGGTTGTTAGTCCATTTTTCATTATTAATGCCGGTGTAAATAGGTTTTCTGACTATTCGCCATACTTTAGAAGCGTTCAAGGAAGTATGTTTTAAAGTGTTAGATGGGTTAATGCGTCCTAAATAACCCATTTCGTTAATTTTGTTGGCTATTTCCTTATCGCTGTATTGACCCAAAGAACGAAGTCGGAATATTTCAATAATAAACTTGGATTCATTAGGATGTGGAACTAAGATAGTTCTTTTGCCATGATCAGTGTGATTTTTTTGACTGGCATAGCCATATGGCGGTCTTCTCATCCAATAACCAAGCCTAGTATAACGGACTTCAGCTCCGACCATGCGAGTCATAATATCTCGCAGCTCGTCCTTCGATCTTTCAGCCTCTAAGATCTCAGATTTCTTGGAAGGAGAATAAACACTCCACCCATATTCAACTCCTAAATGTTCCAATGTGTTAACTTGGTTTGAGCCAATGATACCGTAGATATCTATTAGTTTAACTTTGGAAGCTTCTAGCTGGTTTTTAAGCAAGTCGTAAGGCAGTGAACCACCCCTAGTAAATCTATCGATAGATTTAATAATAAAATGACTAATTTGATTGTTGGGATCTTTGCAATAATCTATAGCTTCCTGCATTGGTTGTTGCTCCTTAGATGCCGATTCCATGAAAACAAAGAATTTCTTAATGTTGAAACCCTTGTTTTGGGCAAATTGTTCAATTTGTTCTTTCTGAGCTTCGGGAGAATCACCTTTCAAGCCCTGTTTAACGCTGGAAACTCTGATAGCTCCGACGGCATTAATAGTTTTAGCAGTTGATTCAGTCGCTATCATTACCTTCCTCTAAAATAATTTCTAGGAACAGTTCAGCCAAGATAGTTAATCTATCTTCTAGAGATAAATTGATAGTTTGATTACTTTTATTGACCATCCCACGAAACCCTTGTTAACTATGCTTTTAAGTACATTTTACTATACCTATAAGGACAATGTCAATAGTTTTATGTCTAATATGAAATTAATGATACAATTGAAATAGAAATGTAATTTAAGGGGATTACGATGGATTTAAAATCAATTGATTTATACGCTGGTATGGGTGGTATTAGATTAGGTTTTAGTCAACTGGGTTTTAAAACAGTCTTTGCTAATGATTGCGATGTAAGATGTAAATTAATTTATGATGCTAATTTTAGTGAAGCTCAACTTGATACACGAGATATAGGAGCTATTAAGACTCACTCTTTACCAGATTTTGATTTTTTATTAGCTGGTTTTCCTTGCCAGGCTTTTTCCATTGCTGGTTATCAGAAGGGTTTAGAGGATGAGAGAGGTAATCAATTTTTTAATATTATTAAGATTTTAAAAGTTAAAAAACCTCTAGGGTTTTTATTAGAAAATGTGAAGAATATGAGAAGTCATGATGGCGGTAGAACTTTTAGGATTATGAGTCAAGCCTTAAGAGATGTCGGCTATCATTTTCAAGCTCAAGTGATGAATACTATGGAGTATGGTAATCTGCCTCAAAATAGAGAGCGAATTTACATAGTTGGTTTTAAGGATCCAAAGCTTTGCGATAATTTTATCTTTCCTAATCCAATTGCACTAATTCAAACCATTCAAGATATGTTAGATGACCCCCAAGATATTGATGATAAATACTATTACAATGATAAGCCTTTATTTGAATCTTTAAAAGATTATCCTTTCAAGCAAGGACAAGTTTACCAGTGGCGGAGAAAATATATTAGAAAGAACCAAAAAGGTGTTTGTCCAACTTTAACAGCTAATATGGGAACGGGTGGACATAATGTCCCTCTTGTTCAAGATGGACGAGGTCTAAGAAAATTAACCCCTAGAGAATGTGCTAGATTACAAGGCTTTGATGATAGCTATCTTTTGCCTGAAGAATTAAGTAATACTGTTCTTTATCACAAGATTGGTAACAGTGTCAGTGTGCCGGTTATTCAGGCTGTTGCTAGACAAATTACCCAGGCTTTTGATTATCAGAATGCCAAACCCGTACGTCAGTTGCAATTGGTTGCAAGTCATACTTCTTAATAATATCTTTGGTAATACTAAATCTTGGTCTTCTGCCTTGAGCTTGTTGGTCTCTAAAAGTTTGCTGTTGACTAACTTTCATAGATCGAATATATTGATCAGGGATTTGGTATAAATTAAATGAACCATCTAATTTACCACCGTTATAAAAATCCATAAAATACAAATCATCCCAGCTAGAATTCGGGCTGAAAGAAGTTAGATCTTCTTCAACGCTGGAAGCTTTAATTTGTTCTTTACGATTGTTCTGCGTATTAATAGCATCAAAAGATACAGAACTCTTGCCACTAACTCTTTCCTGATATCTCGCTGAACCTGTGAAAACACAAAACATACCTTCCGAGATGACTTCTGGCAAGGTCGCCATCCGACCATATTGCTTAAGTCCGTCGTTGAGCTTCTTCCATAAATCAAATAATTCTTTAAAGATTTGACCATCACTCTGATCTAGATGAGCAACTTTAATGACTAAATCATTGCCATCTAGATTAACTGTATACTTTTCTATTTTCATTACACTTAATATTCTAGCAAATTAATAAATTTCTGAAGCATTAAACTAGCATGATATGTTAACAAATCATTATATTAATCAACTAATCAAAAAATGGTATGCTCCGTATAAAATGCTAGCACCAGCCAGCACAGTAACTGCCGTTAAGATAATCTTTGTTAATTTAAGCCATTCGGCTTGATGCCAAATTTTATAAACAGCGAACAAAACACCCCCGACTACAGTAATAATGAGAAGTATAGTAATTATAATTTTAGATATGAATACTAAAACATCTTTATTAGATAGAAAGTCTTCTAAATTATCCTTTTGCCTACTGTTTCTATGTCGTTTATAATTCTTCTTGATTCTATGATAATTGCTTCGTTTATTGTATCTTCTAGCCATATCAATGATTATAATTAAAAGGGCATATCATTTGAGTCTATATCTTCATCCTGAGAACTGATTCCATATATTTGACTTAACCTATGATATAGTTCATCAAAAGTAACTATTATTGGGCTATGAAGCCCTGAACGAAATTGATTAAACGAATCTTTTTGTCTTTGTTGCTGTAATTCACCTGACATGCCAATAACTAGAATAGCTTTAGGATCTATAAGATTAATCTTGTAAGAAAATTCAGCATTATCTCCTAATAAAGATTGAAAATTTTCGATTGCCACTGTTAATTGGCTTTGTGCCTGAACAATGGCTCCTGAAAGCTCAGAACCTAAACTATAAATTTCATTTTTGAGATTAGAGCCTAGTTTGCCTCGATATGCAGATTTTAACATTAAACTAGATTTTGGTTTTTTGATTTCCATAACTGCAAAGCTTTTAGTACTTTCATCAGCGAAAAGAAAATCAGTTGAGACGCCACCACGCCCCTGCTTGCCTTTAGTTGATTTACCACCTAAATATGTTTCCCCCGCCAACATAAATATAGAAGCCCCAAATGCTACTTGTAGCATCCAAGGATTATCCTCAAAAAATTTTTGCCAATATTTTTCTTCATTAGCATGCTGAATTAATGATGTTTTGAACTCTTTAATTACTTCTTGTCTATCTAATTGGATTCGATCTATAGAGAATTGCGTCGCAAGCTTAGGACTTGTTTTTGATAATTCCTCCCAAAATGACTCAGAATAATTTTGATTTATAATTTGCTGAAGAATTCTTTGTTTATTTCTGTCATCTATAGTCAAAGCTTTATCTGATTCTGTAACTATAAGTTCTTTGTTAGAGCGAGGCGCTCCTTTTTTAACAATTTCATATAAAGATCTAAGCTTGTTAAATAATAAATCAGTCGCCTTGGTGCTAATTGGAATTTTGACACCCTTGTCTGCCTCTAATGATCTGAAATCAATGTCGTTTCTGTCTTTCCATTGCCCATCAGAACCGATTTTTTGGCGCACTATATCTCCTCTCACGCCGCTATCGTGTACTTTGGGATAAAAGATTAGACGAGTTGTAGGTGTTTCATCAAGAATAATATGATTCACAGATGAGACACCTTGCTTATGATACTTTGTTTGGATGGAATCTTGCATTACTATTTAAACTTGTGTTTTCGGAATTTATTATATTTATGTTAACAAGAAATTAAACATTAAAAAATGTTAAATTCTAAAATCCGAAGTTGCCAAAAATTTGCTACTTCTTCAACAGCGTTCTTGGTTTTAACCCTACCTCCTAACTGTTGCATGACTTTCAATAGGGGAACATGCAACTCATCTCTTTTTGATATATTGGGCATAATTTATATTTTTTGATACCTTCCTATTCTTAAATATATCTAAATTATGACTTGCTGTAAACTACTGTGATATTTAATCCAAACTTCTTAAGTATACAACTAATTTGCATTTAATAAAATATTCTGGTATAGTTTAGACAATTTAAGTTTGAGTTAAATTATGAAAAGATTAATTATCAGCTTGATTGTCGGAATTACGCTTAGCAGTTGGTTTCTTTCATCGCCTGAAGTTTTGGCTCAAACATCTCAAGGGGTCGAACAAGTCAATAATTTCATAGAAAATCTAATTAAGATAGTAGCAGGAATAGCCGGTCTGATTGCGACCGGTTTTTTCGTGCTTGGCGGACTGAGCTTCATTACTAGCAGCGGCAATCCGGTGGCACTGGAAAAAGCCAAGAAGACTTTGGTCTTTGCCAGTTTGGGCTTGGTAATAGTCATTGGAGCTTTCGCTTTGTCCGGGATTATTAATGATTTAGCCGTAGAAACTTTCGGGAGTTAAATATTCATGGAATTGGTTGCCTCTCTTTTAAGCAATGCAGAGGCAACAGTTTCAGTGGCGGTTATTAACAGCCACTTTTTAGATCATTACTTAGCACCCCTGCTTTATGCTTTAATCGGCATAGCCGGATTAGTCTCCGTCTTTTTTGTCTCATGGTCGGGTATCTTATATATGATCTCGGCTGGCAAAGTTGACCAGCTCGAAACTGCCAAACGAACTTTGAAGAATGCTCTGTTGGGACTGGTGCTGGTTATAGGGGCAGGTGTCTTGGTTCATTTGCTGACCACTTCTTACGGCGGAGCCGAATACGTCGATCAATCTTATCTGCCAAACATCAGTGAAGTAGAAGTAAATCCCAGCAGTGGCAGTTTGCTGGATTTAATTACCCAAACCGTGGTCGGATTCTTGCAAAATATCTTAAGCAGCATTTTCAGTCCCTTCATGCAGGCTTTGGAGTACTTGTCTCAAAGCACGCCCTTTATGAGTGATAACGGAGTCGTTTTGAAGATGTGGCTGGCAGTACTTGGCATTGCTAACGGCTTGCTTATTTTGATAGTAACTCTGCTCGGCTTTCAGATGATGACGGCTTCCGTCCTAGGTTTTGAGGAATTAAGCTTCAAGCAACTGCTACCTAAAATCGGAGCCGTCTTTTTGCTAATGAACGCCTCACTGTTTATCATAGACGTTTTAATCAATCTCTCCAACGGCATGATTGAAGCCTTAAAACTCAGTTTTGATTTTGAGTCCTTCTGGGTTAGCTTGAATCAGCTCTTTGGCAATAGTGGAACTTTGAGCATAGCTCTGCTGATCATCTCTTTGCTGTTTGTGGTTTTGGCTTTTATTCTGATGGTTTATTACGTTATGAGGCTGATTACTTTGTATGTCGGAGCGATTCTGTCGCCACTGGTTGTTTTGTTAGGTTTGCTACCAGCCTTTAGGGATTTTGCCTTCATTAGTTTTAAGACATACCTAAGCCATATCTTCGTCTTGTTCGTTCATACCATCCTGTTTATCTTAAGTGGCAGTTTGCTGGCGGGCATACAAACCAGTAGCGGGGGAGCGACGCTGATGAGCTTGGTTTTAGGAATCGCCACTTTGGTGGCGGTCTTAAAGACTCAAGGACTGCTTAATCAACTGCATTATGCCAGCGTGACTCCTAAGGCTTTAAAGAGAATCGGCGGTCATTTTATTAGCGGAGTCAGTCATATCAGCAAAACGATTGAAGAAGTTAAAAAGCAAAGAGCCAAGGAAGAAGAAAAGATTAAAGGCAGGCAAGTAGCATGAGAGATCAAGATATACCGGCTGAAGTTTTAAACAAGGAAGATCGAATCGTTGGCTTTATCTCTCCCAAACAAGCTGGACTGCTAATTCTGCCGGTTATTGTCGGGTTATTGCTGATCTTTTTGCCACCCACTTTTAGTTGGCATGCCTATAAGAGTTTAATTGTCTTTGAATTAGGTTTTATTTGTTGCCTGTTAGCCATAAGGATTCAGAAGAGACTGCTTTATCAGTGGTTGGTCATCATGTTTAAATTCTATCGTCGTCCGAAACAATATATTAGGAAATAGGGGATATGTGGATGTTAACCAAAAGAGATAAATTAGTCAGTAGCTTTCGGCAAATTCCCATCAGATCAATTAAACATGGTGTTTTGGAAACTAAGGACGATTATTTGCTAATCTTAAGAATCCAGCCTCTCAACTTCGAACTGTTTTCTTTTGCCAGACAGGATGTTTTGCTGAGCTTGTATCAGAAATGGCTAACGGGACTAACTAATAAGATTCAGATACTGATTCAAATCAGAGAGCTTGACCAAAAGAATGGTTTTCAGTCTTTAAAGAATGCTGATAACCTACCCAGTCTGCTTAAGGATTGGCAGATTTTTAGTCGCAACTTTTATATTATTCTCTCTCAGCCCAAAACTGCTTCGGTTACAGAAGTAGAAACTATAAATCAGCTGCATCTCCAAGTGAATCTGCTGACCAAGGGGCTGTCTAATCTGAATTTGGTCAGCCAAATCCTGGATACCGACGAAGTCTTGCATTTGCTTTTTGACAGCTATCATGCCCCTCGCAAAACCACTCTATCTCAGTTCTTAAAGATCAGGGCTGACCAGTCCTTTAACAAGTTGCTGTCTTTCATCGGTTATAAGGCATTAGAAGAGAATATTCATCATCTCAGGCTCAATGGCGGCTACGTGAGGACGTTGAGCATCGCCGATTACCCCGCCAAGCTAACGGCAAACTGTTTAAACAGCCTGATTCAAGCCAATTTGAATTTAGATTTGAGTTATCAGATTCAGCCTTTGGATAGTCAGCTGGCTTTATATAGGCTGACTCGGAAAATTACCGAGATGGAAAGTTCTAAAAGAATCCAGCTCAAAAGCGGACGGCTAATCGATGAAACCTTAACCAGTCCGCTTGATTCAGCCTTAAGTTTGAGATCAAAACTCCAAAAGAGACAAGAGTCACTGCTTGAGTTAGCCTTATATATCAGTATTTACGCTGATTCCGAAGCAGAACTCGATCAAGTAACGGCAACGGTGCAAAATATTTTAAGAACCAATCTGTTTGCCGGACAAGTTAATTCTTACCAACAACTGCCAGCTTGGCAGGCTTGTTTGCCTTATCAAAGGGATGAGCTAAAAGTAACTAGGAATCTGGATAGTTCGTCGCTGGCACTGACTTTCCCGTTTGCGAACACAGAAATTATTCATCCAGACGGGATTTTGTACGGTATCAATCAGAATCATCATTCTTTGGTTATCGTTGATCGTTTCAGCCTGCCCAATGCCAACAGCGTTATCTTGGCTCAGTCGGGAGCCGGCAAGAGTTACTGCATGAAAGTTGAGATACTGAGGCAATTCAACCATGGGGTGCAAATCTTCATCTTAGATCCTGAAAACGAATATCGGTTTTTAGTTACAGCCTTAAGGGGTAGATCCTTGGATATTACCAAAAGCGACCAAGTCGCCATCAATTTCTTGGATATATCGCTTAATCAGGGACTGGATTTAAGCGAACATATTGCCCAAGTAATTCAGATTCTGAGCGTTATGCTGGAAGGTTTAGAAAAAGATGACAAAGCTGTTTTAGACGAGGCTTTGCTAAAACTGTATGAAGATAATGATCAACCGCTATTGATTGATTTATATAAGTTGGTTAAAAGTAAAAGTTCCGGGTTGAGTTTAAGGCTGAAGCGTTTTACGACCGGCTCGCTGGCTTCAATCTTTAATGTCTCAACCAAGTTGGCGACGAATAATCGTCTAATCAGCTTTAATTTACAAAATATATCAGTTGAGCTAAAACCATCACTAATGCTGATACTAACTTATTTCATTAGCAATCAGATTAAATATAATTTGCAGAAAAGACTGCTGGTTATCGATGAGGCTTGGTCGCTGGTAGCCGATGATTTGTGCGGTCAATCGATTAATAGTTTGGTGAGAAGAGCAAGGAAGTATTATTTGGGAGTTTGTTTAATCTCTCAGCAAGCTTCGGATTTTTTAAATTCAAACTATGGTCAGGCTCTGATTGCCCAGAGCAGCCTTAAGATTTTACTCAAACAGGATGCGATTACGATTGATGAAGTAACGGATCAGTTTTATCTAAGCGAGTATGAGAAGCACTTCTTGTTGACTTGTTCCGTCGGGCAAGCCTTAATCATTGCTGATCAGCAACATGCGACCGTTAAGATTATTGCCTCCAATCAGGAACATCCCGTCATTACGACAAAGCCTCAAGACGGGGAGAGCCATGCTTAGATCTACGGTTATCCAAATCTATGTCTTGCTGGGCTTGATCTTGGTTAGCATCTTGCTTTTGCCGATTGTCTTTTTGATCATTGTTAGTCATCAATCAATAGCTGAAGTTGAACAAGCCTTAGTTAAAGACCAAGAAACATACGTTGAGCTGCTGGATGTTAACGGACAAATAGTAACGACTCTGCCTAAGAATGACAGTTTCTTAAACAGAGAACAACTGGTTTTAAGATACAATCAAGCAATTCAGCCCCATCTAAAGCAAGGGCTGATCATTGCTCAAAAGTATGACTTCTATGATTTGGGAGTGGAAGCTGTATTTGATGGGCGAATCATAGCTATTAATGATAACAAGACAGATAAGGATTGCGGCAGATCAGTGGTTATTCAAACTGAGAGCTTGAAAGCCTTTTATTGTTTTTTGAGCGAAATTAATGAGGAACTTGAAATAGACCGAATAGTTGAAGCTGGTGAAATCGTAGGTTATTTAGGTGAGACTTTGGGTTTTAGCAATCCTCATTTTTATCTGATGATTAAGGTCTCAGATATTAATGTTGATCCGTATTTGTTTTTAAAAGGAGGTGAACTTGTCGATTATAGTTGGCTGCTCAATACTGAGTCTGGTATTGAGTATGATACTGATTTTTAACTGGCAAAAAATAAAGTTGGCTTGGGCGAAAAGAAGGCTGACTCCCAGAATCGTTTTGGAAATTAAGCCCAATTCTAATGCTGAGATCAGTACCTTGAACAATATGAAGACATTGTTTCAAGCCCTGCATCATCTAAGCTTTGCTAATAAGACGCAGTTTTTAGCCAAGCGATCATTTTACAGTTTAGAAATAGTCGCCAACAAATCCGAGGGTATCTGTTTCTTGTTGATAGTGCCTCGGCATCAAAAACAAACAGTCATGAGACTGATTGCTTCCTATGATTGGACAATCAGAGTTAGCCAAGTTTCCGATTACCAGTGGTTGGAAACTAAATTCATAAGGTTGCTAAATTTTAAGTCTGCTTCCAAACAAGCGGATGTTAAAACCTTCAAAGATCGGGAGAATCATGATTCTTTGAGCTATCTGCTTAGTGGCATGGTTCAGCTTGAAGATGGTGATCAAATTGTGTATCAGATTGTTTATAAGCCGATAAAGGCTGGAGCTGCCGGTTTATTCAGTTCGTTGCTATCTAAGCTAGGGCAGATGCCACTCAGTTTGCTGACCAATATCATTCATCCTATCCAAGGAGTTGAGGTCGCAAAGATATCAACTAGTAAGCCGACCAGCAAGCCTGATGAATTATTTCAAATCAATTTAAGATGCCTGATTCAAGCTTCTAGTCAGCGAGTCTTAAACCAATATACTCAAAGCTTGAGGTCAGCCTTGGATTTGCTGGCTAAATTCAAAGTGAGTTATAAAACTGGCAAATTTAATTTGGCTTGCTTTAGGTTAAGACTAATAGAGCCTTTGAAGAGCGGTCTTTATTTGAATGCCGAACAATTGGCAAGCTTGTATCATCTGCCTGATTTAAGATCAGTATCCTTTGAGAATTTAGATACGACTTTAAGCAAGACTCTGCCGGCTCATCCCAAGACGAATCAATCTAAAGAAGATGGAGTAATCATTGGAGAGAATGTCCATCAAAACAGAAGAACACCAATTAGCCTAAGTGCCTTAGAGAGAAGTCGCCATGTTTATATCATTGGCGGCACAGGATCTGGCAAGACTACTCTCCTAAAATACAAAATCATTCAAGATATTGAATCAGATAGAGGAGTAGCAGTAGTCGATCCTCACGGAGATCTGTCAACTGAGTTGTTGGGATACATCCCCAAAAACAGAATAAAGGATGTTATTTATTTTAATCCGAGCGACTATAATCACCCCATAGGAATTAATTTATTGGAGATTCCGCCCAAGTTAAAAGACAAGGAATTATTAAGAGCTAAAGACTTGGTAGCTGAAACGGTCGTCTCAATTTTCAGGAAAGTCTTCACTGAGGAAAACAAAGGCGGACACCGGATAGAATACGTCTTAAGAAATACCGTTCATACCGCTCTTTGCATTGAAGACGCCACTTTCTTTACGATATTTAAGCTCTTAAATGATAACAGTTATAACAAGAAGATTGTCCACAGCGTTTTAAAAGATGAGAATTTAAAGAACTTCTGGCTTAATGAAATCCATAAAGCCGGGGAATACCAAAGGGTCAAGATGCAAGCCGGAGTAACTGCCAAGATGGGTCGATTCTTGTTCTCTCAAGCTACCAGAAGCGTTTTTGAGAAAACAGATAACTGTCTGAATTTCAAAGAAGTCATTAACTCTAGTAAAATCCTAATTTGTAATTTTTCTAAAGGACTGCTGGGAGAAGATACTTCCAGACTGTTTGGAGCAACGATACTCGCTAAAATACAGCTGGCAATCTTAGAGCAGGCTAACATGAGCGAAAACAAGCGAATTCCTTTTTATCTCTATGTCGATGAATTTCAAAACTTCATCACCAAAGGCTTCATTGAAATGTTGTCTGAATCCAGAAAATACAAGCTTAACCTTATACTTGCCGAACAATCGACCCAGCAACAAGACAGCCAAAAACTAACCGAAGTCATACTAGCTAATGTCGGCAACATCATTGCTTTTAGGTCTGGCTCACCTATGGATGCCAGATTAATACTGCCCCTATTCGAGCCATATATCTCTCTGCCTGAATTTCTTAATCTGCCAGCATATAATTTCTATGCTAAGTTGTCTGCTATTACACCTAAAGAACCAATCTCTGGTATAACTAAATTAACTCCAACTCCTCCTTATAAACAGAGAAGACAGGCAGTTATTCAATCCTCGAGAAGAAAGTTTGTTGACAAATCAAAATGATAAAAGAGGCATATCTGCTTAGCAGTTGTCATATTGATAAAATATTTGATTTTAGGTATAACTGTAATAAGACGACAATATTTAAAAAAATAAACATAATTAATGTCTGAAGATCAAAAACACCAGCTAGAAAAACAACTTTGGAATATAGCTAACACTCTCAGGGGTCAGATGAATGCAGATGAATTTCGTGATTATATTCTTGGTTTTATCTTTTATAAGTACCTATCTGAAAAATTACATATCAAAGCTAATGAATTACTCCAACAAGATAATTGCAATTACGAAGATGTAGATGAAAATGCTGAGCAAGGCAAGAATATATTGGAAGAAATTAAAATCGAGACTCTTGATTCTTTGGGATATTTTTTGAAACCATCCGAACTTTTTCATGCCATTGCTGAAAAAGGAAAGGATAATTTTATCTTAGAAGATTTACAAAAAATCCTCAAAAACATCGAATCAAGCACCATGGGGACAAATAGTGAAGATGATTTTGATAATTTATTTGAAGGATTAAATTTATCTTCTCCTAAATTAGGTAAAACTGAAAATGAGAAAAATAACTTAATTGTTAAAATACTGCTTCATTTAGATGACATCGACTTTAAACTTGAAAACTCCAGTATCGACATCTTAGGAGATGCATATGAATATTTAATTAGTCAGTTTGCTGCTGGAGCAGGCAAGAAAGCTGGAGAATTTTATACCCCACAAGAAGTTTCAAAAGTATTGGCAAAAATTGTAACAACTGGTAAAAACAAATTAAAAAACGTTTATGATCCAACTTGCGGTTCAGGATCATTATTATTGCGTGTAGCTAAGGAAGTTAAGGAGGTGGGTGAATACGTTGGTCAAGAGAAAGTGCTGACAACTTATAACTTAGCTAGAATGAATATGATTCTTCATGATATTCATTATAATCAGTTTGATATTAAACAAGCTGATACCCTAGAAAGACCCATGCACAAAGATAGAAAATTTGAAGCGGTGGTAGCAAATCCTCCATTTTCAGCAGATTGGTCAGCTAACCCACTTTTTAAAAGTGATGATAGATTTTCACAATATGGTAGATTGGCTTCCAAAAAATATGCAGATTATGCTTTTATACAACACATGATACATTCCTTAGATGAAAATGGAGTTATGGCAACTATTATGTCTCATGGTGCTTTGTCTCGGGGGGGGGGGCGAAGCACATATACGAAGATATTTAATTGAAACAAAAAATTATCTAGATGCTGTGATTGGTTTACCTCCTAATCTTTTCTATGGAACAAATATTTCTGCTTGTATTTTGATTTTTAAAAAATGTCGTGAAACCGATGACAATATAATATTTATTGATGCTTCTAAAGAATTTGAAAAAACTAAAAAGAAAAATAAATTGTTGGTTAGACATATAGATAAAATTATTCAAACATATAGATTAAGATCTGAAATAAAAATGTTTAGCCATCTTGTCAAATTAGACGATATTGAAAGAAATAATTATATGCTAAATATTCCCATTTATGTAGATACATTTGAAGAAGAGAAATTTATTGATATTGATGAAATATCTGACAATATTAGAGATTTAGAAAAAGAAAGAATTAAGATTCAGGCTCAAATTAATCAATATACAAAGGAGTTAGGAATTGAAAATATCTTCTGAATATATTCCTCATTTAAGATTTAAGGACAAGAATGGTAAGGATTACCCTGAATGGGAAAAAATTAGACTGGGAGAACTCATTACTCATAAATCTATTCGCAACAAAAACGGCGAAATAAATAGGCTATTAACTGTTAGCAATTTACATGGATTTATAGAACAATCTGAATATTTTAATAATCACAGAATTGCAAGTAGAGATACCTTGAATTATAAAATTGTTGAGAGGGGTGATTTCGCTTACAATCCATCGAGAATCAATGTGGGTTCTATTGCCAATCTAACAGAATTTGATATTGGAATTATTAGTCCTATGTATATCGTATTTAGATGTAGTAATAATTTAAATGAAAATTTTTTAAAACATATTTTAAAAACTCATTATTTTCAGCATTTAATAAAAACTGGCACTTTAGGATCAGTGAGGGATTCTCTTGATTTTAGTACCCTAGCAGATTTTAAACTAAAAATACCCTGTATTGAAGAGCAAGAGAAGATAGCTGATTTTTTTGATACTGTGAATAACAAGCTTAATCTCTTAGAGCAACAAAAATATCAGTTTGAGCAATATAAAAAAGGGTTAATGCAACAAATCTTTAATAAAAAGATTAGATTCAAGGACGGGGGGGGGTATAACTACCCCAACTGGCAAACCTATAGATTAAAAGAGTTATTAACTTATGAACAACCAACTAGATATATCACCACTTGTAAGCAATATTGTGAGAAGGGTTCTATGCCGATTCTAACTGCTGGCAAAACTTTCATACTAGGCTATACTAATGAATCTGACAACAGATTTACAAAGCTACCGGTTGTAATATTTGATGACTTTACCACATCTAAACAATTTGTAAATTTTGAATTCAAGGTTAAATCCTCTGCTATGAAAATTTTAAAATTTAATAAAAACATTCGACCTAAGGTTATATACGAGCTACTAACTCAAATACAATACAAACCACGAGGACATAAAAGACATTGGATTTCAGAATACCAATATTTGCAGATTTCAATACCAGCAATTAAAGAGCAAGAAAGAATAGAGCAAGTGTTAAATATTTTGGACAAAATAGCATCAATTGCAAAGACCAATATCATATATTGGAAGCTATACAAAAAAGGGTTAATGCAAAGACTATTTATACAATGAACAGGGAGTCAGAGGCAATACTAGAAAGGAAACTGATTAATCAATTAGTTGATTTGGGTTACGGCAAAATTGAAATTAAAGATGAAGCTGACATTGTAGCTAATTTGAGAATCCAGCTTAGCAAACATAATCAAACTGTTTTTAGCGATAAGGAGTTCAGTTATATTTTAAATCATTTAAATAAAGGCAATATTTTTGAGAGATCGAAGATTTTGCGAGACAAGATGCAACTTACTCGCGACAATGGTGATTTAGAATGGATTGAATTTTTTGACATAGATAAATGGTGCAAAAATATTTTTCAAGTTGCCCAACAAATAGAGATGGAGGGAAGGTATAAAAACAGATATGACGTTACTCTATTAGTGAATGGCTTACCGTTGGTGCAAATAGAGTTGAAGAGGCGGGGCTTAGAACTCAAGGAGGCTTTTAAGCAAACTAAACGCTACCAACAACACTCTTATAGTGCTGGTTATGGCTTATTCCAATACATTCAATTTTTTGTAATTAGTAATGGAGTTAACACCAAATATTATGCTAATAATAAAAGGCGGTTTTTTAAACAGACTTTTTACTGGTCAGATAAAGATAATGTTTCCGTCACTCAATTAAGTGAGTTTACAGATATTTTCTTAGAACCCTGCCATATGTCAAAAATGATCGCTCAATATACAGTCTTAAATGAAACTGAGAGAAAATTGATGGTTTTGCGACCTTATCAATATTACGCAGTAGAATCAATTATTGATAGAGTATTAAACTCAGATAAAAACGGCTATATTTGGCATACTACTGGTTCGGGGAAAACTTTAACCTCCTTTAAAGCCAGCCAACTATTATCTGCTTTGCCTGAAATAAAAAAGATTATTTTTGTAGTTGATCGCAAAGATTTGGATTATCAGACAATTCAGGAATTTAATGCTTACAAAGCCAATTCTGCTGATGCCACAGACAATACAAAAGCCTTAGTCAAACAATTAACAGACAACACTAAATTAATTGTTACTACTATACAAAAATTGAACAATGCTGTTTCTTATAGTCGTCATCAAAATATTATGGAAAAACTAAAAAATAAAAGGGTCGTTCTTATTTTTGATGAATGTCATCGCAGCCAATTCGGTGAAACTCACGCCAAAATTAAAAACCATTTCTTAAAATCACAAATGTTCGGTTTTACTGGAACACCTATCCTAGCGGAAAATGCCATCAGCAAGAAAACCACCAAGGATTTATTTGATAAACAACTGCATCGTTATACGATTACCGATGCCATAAAGGACGAAAACGTGCTTAGATTTTCTAATGAATACGTCGGCAGATATAGGCAAATTTCTAGCAATAATGAAATAGATATTGAAGTTGAGGCTATAGATACCAAAGAATTAATGGAGTCAAGAAAGAGGATTGAAAAAATTATCGATTATATTTTAGTCAATCATGATCGTAAAACTCATAGCAAAGTTTTTACAGCCATTTTATGCGTCAATTCAATCGATGTCCTGATTAAATATTATGAGCTTTTTCAAACCAAGAAGAGTGAAGGTAAGCATGATTTAAAAGTAGCTACTATATTCTCTTATGGAGCTAATCAGGAAAGTGAAGAGGATAACGAGTTGCTAGAAGATGATGTTTTGTCTGTTATTGAAAGCAAAAAGATTAATACTCATTTTCGCGAAAAATTAGACGAATTTATTGATGACTATAATAAGATGTTTGATACTGCCTATTCGACTAAAGATGGAAAGCTTTATTACGATTATTATCAAAATATTGCCAAAAGAGTAAGAAATCAGGAAATTGATATTTTGTTAGTGGTCAATATGTTTCTAACTGGTTTCGATAGCCCTCATTTAAATACCTTATATGTAGATAAAAACTTACGCTATCACGGTTTAATTCAAGCTTTTTCTAGAACTAATCGCATTCTTAATGAAAGGAAATCCCATGGCAATATTGTTTGCTTTAGAAATTTAAAAAAGAACACAGATGATGCTATAGCTTTATATTCTAATAAAGATGCCCCTGAAATTATTTTTACAGAACCATATAGTTACTATGTTGATAAATTTAATGAAGCTATTGAAATTTTATATTCAATCACCCCAACCGTTGAAAGCGTGAATAAATTACCATCGGAAGACGATGAAATGCGGTTTGTCCAAGCTTTTAGAAATTTATTGAGATTTATGAACGATTTGATTGGATTTTCTGATTTTAAATTTTCTGATCTGAATATTGCCGAACAACAGTTTGAGGATTACAAAAGTAAATATCTGGACATATGGGATAAAGTCAGGACAGACACTCAGAAAGAGCAGGCATCTATTCTTGAAGATGTTGATTTTGAAGTTGAGTTAATCCATAGAGATAACATTAACGTAGCTTATATCCTTAAACTCATATCTAAGATGAATAAAATGAAATCTGAACTAGAAATTCAACGGCAAAAAGAACAAATATTAACACTTATATCTAGCGAAGTAGTTTTAAGAAGCAAGCAAGGATTGATTAAAAAATTCATAGACAATAGTTTGCCAATAATTGAAGACCCAGAACAAGTTTTAGAAAAATTCGTTGATTATTGGGAAGAAGAGAAGCAGTTAGCTTTTAATCAATTTTGCGAAAGTGAAAATATTGACAGACAGAAACTAGAAGAAATTATTGCAAACTTCATGTTTCATGGTCGTGAACCCCTTAATGAGGAAATTGCCAATATATTAAATAATAAGCCACGAATTCTTAAGAGGCGACCAATCATTGAAAGGGTTAAAAAGGAAGTTATGAATTTAATAGATGTTTTTATGGTAGATACTCCAGACCTTGAGACAACAGAGTTTTTAAATTAGATGCTAATATAACAAAAAACAAAAATCTTCAACCTATCACGTGTTTTGACAGAGCTAGGTATTAATCAACCTGATGCTTTTTAATTCTCTTTAAGACCTGTTTAGCTTTCTTTTTGGAGGAATAACTACCGGAAAACTTGCAAGGAAACCCGTACTTATTCTTTATCATTATCCGCCATGAATTTCCTTCGCCTTTTTCAAGTTTCAATTCTTTAATATTCTTAATTTGACTCATATCTAAAATAGATAATTTAATCGTCTGGGCAGATTCGAATAAGGATTTTTTATTAAACTCTAAATCCTTCTTAGTTAATGTTTTGACCCTCATTTTTTTAAATATTCTCTGTTCAAAAAAATATCTCGTAATTAAGTCTGTTCTAATATTTTTAAGATATTCATGTTTCAATTTGCTAAACATTTTAATTACTGAGAGCATTTTTTCTGGCTCTCCTTTTTTAATAGCTTTTTCTAATCCATCACTGATTTCAATACAGCTGTTGACAAAGTTGGCTAAGACTATTCCATTATATTCTTTATTTAAGATATATCTGATATATTCAGTGACTATGATTGTCACAAGGACAGAGAAAAGGCTAATCGTGATAGTTATGACCAAATTGTAATCCATTAAATTGCTTAAATGCAACAAGTAACTGTTATTATACACATCAATCAGTGATGAGGTTTAACTCTTTATTTGAGAGATAGCTGGTTGATGTGAAAATTTCATCATGGGCTGAAGCTTATTTTGAACTGAATGTATAACTGTCAAGTTTCACCTAGCACCTTCTTTAATTTAGAGAAGTGATCCTTGTCTGTCTTTTCAACCAGCTTAAAAGCCATCTTTATCATTGAGGTCACATCATCCTCAAAGAGACTGTTGTTTGATGTTTCTGTGTCTGGTAGTCCATGGGAGCCAGAATCAAGGAATCTGCGCAACGCTGTTATCTGATAGTTGGAGTCTTGATCTAGCCCGCTTGTTTTATGAGCTTTACTTAAAAGACCTTGGAAATTCCCGTCAGACGAAAATTTGAAGTTGAGAAAAGTTTCCAGCCATCTTCTCAAAAGATTAGCTATTAAGTAGTTCTCTTCGGGTGGACAACCTTTTAACTTCCGCCTTAAGATGTCAAACAAATAATAGTAATCAGACTTATATTTCTGTAACAAACTGTTCATATTTGTAATCTCCGAGCCCTCGGAAGATAAAGATACGTTGTAGAGGCAGACAGTCTGCTTTTCTTCTTCCTGTTCGTTGATTTTCTTTCTGTAATGCTCAAGCAGATGTCCCAGAAAATCTAAGCTATGTGTCATTAGAATGTATTGTCGGCTATCTTTATTCTTCTCAATTTCATCTACTATGAGAGAGAAAATTTGGTAGATGGAGTTCTTATCTAGGCTGGATATAGGGTCGTCAATGACGATTAGGGCATTATCATCTAATTTACGATTCTCATCGTTCAATGCAATTAAGAAATACATCAGAGCCAGCAAATTGTGTTCTCCTTCGCTTAAACTGGATAAATCGCAAGGAACACCACCCCTTGTGAGCTTGTACCCTGTATTTTCATCATTATCCTGTATTGTTATTTGTCCGTATGGGAAAATAGCTTTAAATGTATCACTCAACTTTTGCGCTGCTTCATGCTTATTCTGAGCTTTAAGCCTAAGTTCAGCTACCTCTTCGTTTAACTTTTCTATCTCTTGTGATAATTCCCCGCGTTCTTCTTCACATTTTTCGTATTGCTGTTTTTCGTCTAAATATTTCCCGACTACTTTCGCGACATAATGACACTCAATCTTTTGAGCCCAAAATTGTTCTCTGTTCGCTGTTCTTGTTTCGGGAATATTGGTCTTTGTAAGGTGTTTAGGATTGAATGGCTCCAAGGGGTCTAAAGCAGCAGGAATTTGTTCACTTTTTTCTTTTACTTTTTCAAGTACTGAATCAAGATGGTCATTCAAAGTTTTAATGGTTGTCTTCTGGTCGGCATCTATAACGGATAAATTATTTAGCGTTTGTTGATGTTCGGCAATCTGTTTTTCGAAGCCCTCCAACCTGCCTGATAACTCAAGTACTTCTTTAGAAAAGTGTAGACGAAGCTCCTCTTCGTTTTTAATATCCGAAGCACAAAACAAGCATTTTGTCCTGGGATCGTTGTCATTATCAGGGAAATGAATGCCTACACCTAATTGCACCCATTCTTGTTCCGCCGCATCCATATCTTCAATGCGTTGTGATGATCTCCGTTCGGGGGTCTTTTGCAAAAGGGAATTTAGGGGTTCTTCATTATCTTTAATCCAGCCGATTATCTCCTTAGTTTTCTGTTCAACTTTGTTAAACTGCTCAGAATTGTTTATTTGCTTCCTGAAATTCTTTACTTCATCCTCTGTTAATAAATAGGTTTTCTCTATGTATTGCGCCGGGAGCATTTTCGACCCTTCTTTTTCAAATTCATTCTCGAAAAACTTAATGCGGTATATAAAATCCCTTTTGTCATAATCGCCATATTTACCATCGGAAAGAGGTCGAGGAATTATATTAATTCCTGCGACATCTCTTATTCTTCCAGCTGTGTCCGTCGCTATACGGTCATGATTATCAGCATCACACTTCAGCCCGTCTAAGTTATCTTGCTTACTTTGTAACTCTTGCTCTTTTTCGGCATAATCAACACCCTCTTCTCCGATGTAAAATACATAGGGGATTGCTGAATTAGATGCTAATACCTTTTTCACATAATCATTATTGAACACTCTTATCTTGCTTGTTGAATTCGGGGGCATGTTAGATTCGGTGTATCTTCTTGAATCTATTTTTAATTGGAAGCTCATACCTTCCTCGGGCAATTCTAATTCTAGGGAACGTAAAACCTTAGATAGAGTTGTCTTACCCGAGCCGTTCCATCCCAAAATGATATTTATATTTCTGAATTCTTTAGTGTCTTTGCTACATTCAAAATCCTTAAAACTGGCAAAGTTTATGTACTGTATTTTATTTAGTTTCATATCATTATTTATTAGACAGCCTGAACATTGATTTAGCGTTATTGCGATTCAGGCAAAATAACACCAAGCCTAATCGAAGTCTAACATAAATATAGTTGTTAGGTGGGCTAATAATTCAATTCAAACCTAAATTAGATCTCAATAAATTTGGGTTTATGTCCTAAATCTGATTATTTTTGTTCCAAAGCAGGTCTAATTTGTTCTAGAAGTGGCATTTTTTGTTCTAATTTAGCTATATTTTGTTATTTTAGGTTGTTTTTCGGTTTGCAGTGGTTGGGTTTTGGAGTGTTTATATCTGTTGGGTGAGATTTATTTGCTTTTTGGGGGATTATGTATAGAATGAGTGGGTAATAACGAGTTCTCTTTGTATTTAAAGTTTGGTTTGTTTTGTTTGTTGGTGGGTCTTGGTCTTTTAAGATATACTGGGTCTTAGTATGAATCAGGATAAGCTAGTTAGAACAATCGGTAAGAATTTAAGGAAAGTTAGGCTCAGTAAAGGTTTGACTCAGTTGGAGTTGGCTGAAAAGACGGGGCTTAATGTTAGTCATTATGCTCGAATTGAGAGAGGGGAGACAACTCCTAATATATTTACGCTTGGTTTATTGGTCAAAGCTTTGAAAGTTCAGGCTTCAGATATTCTGCCTTTTTAGTCTTTTTGTTTGTCTGAGCCCTGCTTTTGCTTGAGGGCTTTGTATAGTTCTTCGGCAAAGTCGGGGTCGTTTGAAACGGCGGTTTTAATGGTAGCATGAAGGATTTCTAGCACTTCGAGGGCATACTGGCGGTTGGCGTTATTCGGATCTTCTCGCTTTAAAAAATTGATGACAGTTTGGATGTCTTTTTCCGTAATCTTATAGCCATTCATAATTTTAGTATATCTTAGTTAGTTAATAAATTTAATCATCCGGTGACACAGTTTGGATGATTGACTGCGACGCATGACTTCTCGGCTGTTGGAGTGAGACAAAATATTGAGGCTACCTTCCCAAAGAATAGCTTTGTCTATGATGGCTAATTTAAAATGCCGTCTGTCTTTGTAAGCATAGACATTGACTCCGGTTGTTTTGAGAATTTGGAGAGCCTTGCAGGCTTGAAGCCTCATAGCATGGTTGTGATGGTCAAAATCTCGTGTATTGATTCTGACTTTGATTTTGCGTTTGGTTAATTTTTGAAGTAAGGGAGCTAAATATTTGACCCTTGTCTCTGTCAGATAAGAGCTGTCAATGATAATGTTTCTTTTGGCTTGTTTTAAATCTTTGATAAAAGCTTTATAAAAGTTTGCCTCACTATAAAGCTTAGAAGATAATAGTTGTTGCTGAGGAGACGGATTATGTAAGAAACTAAACATTGCAACCCCTTTCGCAAATAAAACAAGTTAATTCTTGGTTCTTGTTTAATTCAAAATTACATTTCTTTTCTAAATCATTGAATAATTCAATATAATGAGTCAGAGTGTTCGAAATAGATTCACTTGGAGTCGCCATAGTGAACTAGTATGACATTCTTGTAGCAAATTGAAGGGATTTGACAGATGTAAATTAATATTTTTGCCGTCAAAAAAGAGGTTCGAACAGACAATTTTAAGTATCGAACCTTTTTCTTGTTTGTTGGCTAATTTATAGAGGTGAATGCATTCATTTATAATTGAAGCCAAATCTAAGACTTGATTAGATTCTTGGCTTAAAAGTTTATTGATAGAATCAAGCTGTGATTGAAGTTTGTCTAGGCTGTCTTTGTTTTTAATTCTAATAGTTTTAAGCTCACTTTCATCTATTTCATCATTGAGTCTGAGTTCAACGGCTTTTACAAGTTGAGCTTCTTTGGTGCTGATTTGTCGGCTTATCTTTGAGTTGTTCAACTATGGTAGAATACTAGGTGGTACTCTTTATGCAAGATTCTGAAAAACAACGACTGACAAAACTTAAAATCGAACACTACAGGGGTTTCTTTGACGAGCAATCGTTTAACTTCGGAATACCTGCCGGCAAGCCAGGGAGTGGACTAACCTTAGTCGTGGGTCCGAACAATGCTGGTAAGACATCAGTACTAGAGGCGCTGTTGCAAATGCGGCAAGATAACTTACAAAAATTTAGACAGCCAGATAGACACGAGAACAATAAACCAAAGATAAATATATGCTTTGAAAATTCTTCTCATGGTAGATACAGGGTAGCGATTACCAATCAGGGCAAGGGGTCATACCGAGACTATACAATTTACAATGACAATGGCGAGATTGCTAACATTCCAGCACCGAACTTGGAGGCTGTTGCCTCAAGGAGACACTGGTCTATTGTCGATGACTTATCGCGGTATGGAACTCGGGATTTCCCGGAATACGGGAATCAGGTTACGAACTACATGAAACTGCGTCAAGCCACGGGCGATAGTCTGACATTCAGAAAGCTGGGTAGTATACGTGACGATAAAGATAAAAAGCAAAGACTGGACGATATGCTAAAAACCTTAATCCCAGGTTTCACGGATTGGGATATAGACACCGGGTCAGACAACCAAGATTATTTGGAATATGTAACCAGTAAGGGCGCACATAGGGCTGATTTGCTCGGTGACGGCACATTGTCGCTTTTCCGAATTTGCCTACACCTCATGGATGATAAGCCCGATGAAGTTCCCGTGCTAATCATAGATGAACCTGAACTGTCTTTGCATCCAGTAGCCCAGTCCGGATTGGCCAGACTGATCTCGGAGTCATCGGCAAACAAACAAATAATAGTCTGCACCCATTCCCCTTATTTCGTGAACTGGAATGATTATAAGAATGGTGCAAAATTCGTCAGGCTTAATAAGATCGATGATGGGAGATGCGTGATTTCGGAACTCAAAAAGCCTGCCAAATATACCCCCTCGCTGATTAAAGAAGAGTGGATGAAACCACAACTCATGGATACGGTGGCCAAAGAAATAATGTTTGCCAATAGCATTCTCTTTGTAGAGGGTCAGGAAGATGTCGGGCTAATACGAAAATGGTTGGCTAAAAACCGAGGAGGTATAACCCTCAATATATTCGGGTATGGTGCGGGTGGTTTCCAAAAGATAGAGAAACTTCTGGCGATGGCTAAAGATTTGAGAATAGGGAGGGTGGCAGCATTATATGACGGTGGCGCTAGCGAATCGGAGGCTATAGCGAAAGCTCGGAAAAAGTTTCTAAGAAAAGAGGGATTTAGATTCTTTCAGTTGCCTACCGAAGACATCAGAGACAAGAACAGATGCTCCAAATGCGACAAAAAGTGTGATTGCAAGTGTAAAAGAGACGGACCTAGGGGTTGTTTTGATAAGTTGGGGAATCTGAAGACTGAACACGAAGAGTCTTTTGAGGAGATTATGACCAGAATTATAGATTATCTGGTGACTCCAAGTGTTACCTCAGAGGGCTAAGGCTATTTGATTAGTCCGTAAAATCTGCTTCTGGTTTCGTCGAATAGCCAATGGTGCAGGCGGTGGTCATGTAACTTGGGTAGCCGAGATGGAGAATAAGTGAGTTCTACATTCTTGTTTATCTCGATTAACTTTGCTTTAATCTGCTGCGTGTCGAGTTGGTGATAGCTGGCTTCATAACAGGAGGCGATAGCTCCGGCGCACAGGTCAGCAATTTGCAGTGATCCCAGTACGGCTGAGGTGCCTGTTGAGCAAAACTGCGGCTTAATCCTAACTTTGCTGTCTTTGGCCAATAAGTCGCCGATTGTCCGGTAGACCGAGTTGTCATCACTGCCACGCCGGTCGCCGATGATGTAATAGTTGGAATCATACCCGGCTTGCCTGCACTTCCAAATGACGGTGCGAATCAGCTGGTAAGTCCGGCGGTCTAGAACCCTCTCTTCGTCCCACGATCTGTCCGGAAACAAACGCTTGAGCCGAGATTTAGCTTGCGAGCCCAGTTTTTTATAAGTCAGCGAATGAAAAGTTACCCTGTCTGAGCAATTGAAATAATCGGCAAGGATCCTAGTATATTTGGAGGCATAATCGCCCCGGGCATCCTGCCATTTAATCTCACCCCAGCACCTTTCGCGGATTCTGGCATCCAAAACCATAGCTTCGGCTTTGGCGAAGTCTGAATCAGGCAGACACAGGCAACCGACAGTCGTGCTACTCCCACTCTTGCTCTCATCGATAACTAGGAACATTGACTGCTCCTAGGCGGCGTGCAGGGATTTTTCTAGTCTGTTTAAGATGCTCGAATCCTGCTGGATCTTTCTAATCTTCTCTTGTTTGTCCAAGATGCGTTGAGCTTCCAGTTGGGCTTGCTTGATCAGGTTGAGTAGAATCTCTTTCTGGTCTTTGTTCAGAGAGCCACCGATTCGGACATCAGGCTTTTGCAAAACTTTGCGGATTGATTTCAGATCACGCAGACTCTTATTGCTTTCTTTAGAATTGAAAGCATTGACAACGCCTTCCAGATGGAAGATTTCGTACTCAAGCAAGTCCCCGAGCATCTTGATTTCTCTTTTAGTCATGGTCTGATTCCTCTCCAGCTATTTTAGCCATATACTAGCACAAAAGCGCTGCTAACTCGAACCATTGTTAAAAAGTAGGGTCTAAAAATTATTGCTTCAGCTCATTTCAGCCAAAAGACTAAGCTTAACGACCTTAGAAGATAGACAGCTTTTAAGAGAGCGTTCTAAAATCGAAGCTGTCTTTGGCATTCTTAAGCAAAAGTTCTCGTTGGTGACTTCTTATCCTAGGAGTATTCGAGGTTATTTAGTCCATTATTTTAGAGTTCTACTAGGTTATTAGATGTCTAAGAGGTTAGACTTAATTTCGTAATTCGGGTGGTCGCAATCGAAATTCCAAGTTTTTCACCGACCAATTTGTATACGTTAGTAGTTTGTAAAAAAGTGTACCACCACAAAAATGAGTTGTTATAAAACAACTTCTATCTTGCTCACGCTACTTACAGACATTGACAAGATCTACTTCTAGACCAGCTTCCTCTAACAGTTGATGCTCTTCTTTAGTTCGCTGATTTAATTTTTCTGTATACTCTGTGCTATAAAATTTAGGTTCTGATATTCCATCTTCATAATATAACCAAACTGATATACCGAAGCCATGTCCGACAGAAGCAAGGTAGTAATTCTTTTCGAGACATCTATCTTCGTTTTTACGCAATATTGTCAACAAGTAGTCACGCTCAGCATTGAAACGGGTTATTTGCAAATCATAGTTAGCTTGACCCTTGAGTTGCCTCTGACAATAACGTGATTCACCAAAAATACCAAACCCCTTGGTTGTGATCGGCTCAAAATCATCACATCGCTGGTAATTCTCTGCAATGTATTCATCTAGAAGTGAATAACTCTTGGCAGTTTCTTTATCCAGAAGTACATAAGTCTCCATACTGTTAGATTCCACCTTATTTGGAATATCATTGCTAGATTGATTTTCTGTTTCGTTATCGTAAATAAAAACTAACACAGTCACAACAATCGCAATCCAAGCAACTAAACCAATTAATATCCAAAATAGTATCTGTTTTTCTTTAGTTTTCGTAAGACTCATAATCCGCTAGTGATACCTACTTATATTAGTTACACCTATTATAGTATATTTTTCGAAAATTGGAGATCATTGTGGTTGCTTCTGCCATGGATAAATCACTCAACAATACCTTTCATATGAGAAAGAGATGAGTATCATTCAGTAATTATTCACTGACCTTCTTATAAACGACTTCTTGTAAAAACGAAATTTCTGCCGCAAGGATATCATTTATTTTGATTTGAGTTATTACAATCATCCCATAGGGATTAATATATTTATTCTTGCTCTTGCCACGGAATATCCAAGACTGCTTCATATAGGATAGCTTCTGCTTCATTTAATCGGCTTTGATGACAGCCCAACAGACGATACTCAATAGCTGTGTAAGGGTTTTCTAGCTTCTCACAAGCTTTAACTTTAGCTTCATCTTTTTTAGTTTGGATTTTCTCTTTAGTGTGATGTGATGAATTGTAGTGAGCTGTAGTAATCTCTGGTAAAATAACTTCCCAAGTATATTGCTTCTTATTCTTTAGGGTTAGATTAAGATGAACTGATGCCCCTGCTGGCTTCATTCTGTCATAGTAAAGTGGAGTTTGGATAGTTAAAAACTGCCGAACACTATTACCTTCATCTCTTTTTACATTACCCAAGTTATAACACTGCAGCCTAGCAAAATCTCCAAGATTATCGTGATTGACTGGCACATCTCCTTCAATACCATCTCCAACATAGCAGTTCTTTAGACTTCTGATTATAGTTCCGCTAAAAGCATCTTTTATATGGACTAGAAAATCTGCTTGTTTTTTGGTATTTAATCTTGTTAAGCCACCCCGACTAGCAAACATATTATTACCATAATCAATACTTACTGATTTCATATTAACAGTAAGGGCATTACCACTATTGGTGAGGTTTATAGTACATAATAAGAGAGCATCTGCCTCAATATGTTTATGAGTATCTGATGATGTATTGTAGTCTAGTAAATCTTCATGTTGATTTTGCTTCGCATAACAGCTTTCTACAAAGAGTTGTTTGTCGCCTGCTGTTTGCTTAAAACCAATTAGCTGTAAATTAGTCAGAGTGGTTGAAGCCTCTATATCATTATGGCTTGCACGGATTAAGCCAACCACTAATAATAGCAGAACTGGTAAGATTAATAGACAATAAAGTTTATTATTATGTAGTTTTGTTATAAACCTCATTTGTTTTGTAGTTTTTTATTTTTATAATTGTGAACCTATTGTAACAAATTCGGGGGGGGGGGGATTGGTTGTAAAAAATACATTCAGGTTAGTTGTAATCAGTTTGACTCTTGTTATAGGGCTTCTCTTCTAGTTAATTTATCTTCTAAAAATATATTAATGATCTAATTGTTTTTGCTATTTATCCAACTATAACTTATCTTAACTGCGTTTTTTGAGATACAGTAAAAGCATGAATGTCAGTCAAATCGAGCAGTTCGTTAAAGACAAAGTTCAACGAGACAAGATTATAAATAGTGCTATTAGAGATATTAGTCAAATTCTAAGAGAGCATTTTTTGTGGCTGGCATTCCCGGAGCTGGTAAAACCAATTTGTACAATTTATCAAACGAAAAGACATTGTTCTTATAGAGCATGATCAATTATTAAGCTATCTTCCTCAATATCAACCCAAACATTATTATGATTATTGTCAATTTGGTAATATCTTAGTGACTAAATTGCTGAATACTTGTTTTAAGAAACAACTGTCTTTTATCTTAGATGGGACTTTATCAAATAAAGAGTCAATTAAACATATTAAAAGAACTCTAAATAAAGATTATTTGGTAATAGTCGTTTATATTCTACAATCAAAAGATAAAGCTTGGGATTTCACCGTCAAAAGGGAAGTAGAAACTGGCAGACCAATAGATAAGGGAGGATTTAAAGCGACTTGCCAGAAAATTAAACCTAATTTATTAGATATTTTTCAAACTTACAAGGACAATTCCAAGTTTTTGTTTATCTTAGTGGATAAGCCGTCCAATCGACGCCTAACAACTATTAATGATGCCGAATTGATCGAAGGTATGTTGAAAAAATCTTACTAAATAATATAATCTTTGAATACAATCAATAAAGCTATGAAAATTAAACCGATATCAATTATTACCAAAGACAATCAGATTAATGAAAAGGCTCTCATGAAAGTGGTTAAGCTTTCAACACAGTTACAGGAAAAGACTCTTAAGAGTGCTAATAAAAAACTAGCTAAAGCTGAAAAACAATCCAAAAAATAGTAGACAGTAAATTGCCTAAAAAACAAACCAAAATCAATAGAGTTTGTAGTTAATCTATCCGTTATTAAAAAACCCTAAATAAAAACTACATTGCACAATATATGTAGTTGGTACTACCTTGAGGCTGATGGTCAACGACATTGGATAGCTGAATATGTTGGTAAACATCATAGAGCTGATCAAGAAGAAAATATCAAAATGTTTAGAACGATTTGTAATGGTCAAGTCGATGACGAAAAAGAAGAGATTGTTTTAACTTATGATGCACTAGTTGAATTAATTATTCTCTATGCAGATTCACCTCAGTTTACTATTAATCGTGGGCGTTTAAAACAAGCACCATAAATGAAGTTATTGAGAATTCGTTAAAACGGAAGGTTTATCATAGTACACCTTATCATTCATGGCAAAGAGGCTATAATGAAAATACTAATGGACTCTTAAGATATTTCTTCTCTAAGAGGTAGGTATTTCAATAATTTAACCCAAGAGCTGGAAAGAATTCTGAGGAAGTTGGACTTGCTGATTTGAGCTCGGAGTGAAGCAAGGTTAATCCTGTTTTACTCCTGTTTTCTTAATTGAATAATATTGTTGAGTTGTGTTAGTGAGCTTAAGATTTTAATACATCAATGCAAACAAGGTTTTTTATATGCCTGAAATCTGTATCAAGTGTTAGTATAGGCAGTTCATGTTCGAGACATAGGGCTGCAATCCAAATGTCGTTAGTGCTAATTGGTTTGCCTATTCTGTGAAGTTGACTGTAAATCTGAGCATAACTTTTGGTTGTTTTCTCGCTTGGTTGGAGTATGGTGATATTCGGAGCATCTAACAAATTAGATAATAACAATTCATTGAATTGCTCTCGGCTGCCAGTTTTAAATCCAGCTCGTAGCTCGGCAATGACGATTAAGGGAATGAAAATTTCATTGTTTGGATTTATAAATCTTCCCAAATTATGTTGGTTGCGATTAAAAGCCGAATAGGCACTGGTATCTAAAACATATTTTAGAGCCATAATTTGTCGTCTATTTCGGATTGCTCTTTGATTGCCTGATCAAAGTTATCATCAAGACTATTAATTCCTTGTAATCGGGTGAAGATATTCTTCTTTGCCTTTTTGATATCTGTACTACCCAGTGTTTGAATTGTCAAAGCTTCAATGACTGTAGTATTGAACGATTTGCCAGTTCGTTGAGCTCGCTTTCTAATAATCTGATCGACATCTGGGGGGATATTTCTTATAGTATACTGTAATTTCTTCATGCCTATACTATATGTTATGTATATATTATTGTCAATTTGAATATGTATGTAAATGAAGACTGTTGCATAAAATTAAAAGAAATCTTCGATTAATCTAGGGAGTAATGTTTGACTATAATCATGACCATGGTATTCTTATATTATAATGAAGCAGACTCAAACCATCAAGGCATCTGAATTCAAAGCTAAATGTCTTAAATTAATGGATGATGTGGCTGATAGTGGTCAAGAATTGATTATTACTAAGAATCAGAAACCAGTAGCTAAATTAACACCTTACATCAAGAAAACTAATAGTTTACTTGGTATAGCAAAAAATCAAGGTAAAATCACAGGTGATATTATCTCTCCACTTGATATTGATTGGGATTCACAAACAGATAGAAGATTTAAAAATTTATAATGATTTTACTAGATACCCATATTTTAATCTGGTATATCTTAGCTAGCAATAAATTAAAAAGTAATATTTCTGAAATTATAGATCAAGCTTTACGTAAAAACCAATTATATGTATCCTCTATTACTTTTTGGGAAATGGAATTATTATCTAAAAAAGGCAAAATTAATTTTAAAAAAAGCATTTCTTGGTGGCGACAAGAATTACTTAAACAAGGTCTCTTAGAAATATCTGTTGATGGATTAATAGGCATTAAATCAGTTGCTTTAAAATATGGCAATAATGACCCTGCAGATAGAATTATTATTGTCACTGCATTAATTACACATAGTAAGCTTATTACTGCTGATAAACAGATTTTGGATTCTCCAGAAAAGATAGATACATTAGATGCTGGAACATAGCCATTTAAATCAAAACTAAACCTCTCTTTATTTGCTTATAATCAATTGTATGATATAATATGCTGATTATGAATAGATTAGACAATAAAGCTAATACTCCCACCGAAAGAGTGTGGCGTGATGCTGACGGGAATTGGAAAATAGAAAAATATAATGCTAATGGTCAATTCGAGAATTGTATCCAACTTGAATATGATACTGATGGTAAATTGCTTGAAACAGAATACTACGATGCTGACCGGAATTTAACAAGCTATTCTCAATACCAATATGATACTGATGGTAAAACAGTAGAGCAATTCTACTTTGATGCTGATGGGGTATCAAAAGCCATTGAAAAATACAGATATGATACTGATGGTAAATTGCTTGAGAAAGAACAATATGATACCGATAGTCACGCACTAGAACGTGTTTGTTATAAATATGGTGCTGATGGTCAATTAAGGGATTATACTCGCTTTGGCATTGATGCTGATGGCAATCATAAAATAGAAGACTTTGATGCTGATGGTCAATCAAAGAAGATTTACCTATTTATTCACTAATTGATTTTTGCTCCATTAATATGCTGGACTATGAATAAAAACAAATTCTTGGAATGTCATAATACTGATGACACAAAGACAATCAGAGAATATGATGCTGATGGTTTTTTGGTTAAAAAAGAATACTATAACACTGATGGTAGTTTATATACAATCCAGAGATATGAGCATAAGACTGAGGGTAAATTGGCTCAAATAGAAATTTATAATGCTGAGGGCAATATTTGCACCATCTGTCATTCAAGGGGATATACCGAGCATGAATATGATGAGGCTGGTAATCTAATTAAACGAAAACATCTTGACGCTTACGGCAATTTAATTAAACAAGAACACTTTGATGCTGATGGTGAGTTAATCAGTACACTACATAGACGGTGATCCAATTACATTTCAAACTCTTTTACCTCTTACACAATGATAATCATTATTTTAAGCATCTTAATTTAAAAAATATATTAGATTAAAATCTTTAAAATATTTGCTTTATTCTACTAGTTAAAAATAAGTGTCAAGCCAATGAAACGGTGTCAATGTTATATAACCCCTACTTAACATAATTGTAATTACATTAAGTAGGATTTTAAGGGGGTAATCAAGCTATGTCGCAAAGAGTAAAGCCTTTTACTAAAGCTGAATTGCTAAAGCCTTATAAAAATCAATTAGTAAGACTGGGTATTTACTAAATCACCATCAGCATCATAGTGTTCAGTACCAATCAAAATACCACCACTATAGTATTCTGCTTTAATCAAATTACCATCAGCATTGTATTCATACTGAACATACCCCTGTGAATTACCATCTGCATAATATTCTTCGTATTTAATCACATTACCATCTGCATCATACCATTCAGCACCAATCAACCTATCATTAGCATTATAGCGTTCTCTTTTAATCCTATTACCATCAGCATTGTATTCAGACTTATTATATCCCCTTAAATTACCATCAGCACCATAGTCTTCCCTTTTAATCACATTACCATCAGCATCACAAATATATTTTCTAGTATCTGTATCTTTAGGACATTCTGTTTCATCTTTGGGGGTATCAACTGGCTTTACTTCATCTTTTACTTCTTTAAGTGGGATAGTTTCAACTAAATTATTGTCAGCTAGAGCTTTATCAACTGGCTCACTAGCTTGAGCTTCTTTATCTGTATCTGGCGTATTGTTTGTGATATCATCAGATTTTACTATTTTTACTTCATCATCACTGGTTAAAGCATAGATGGTTATGCCAATTACGAGCAGTAAGACAATGATGCTGGTAAGAATAATGATTAGCTTTTTATTCATTGAATATAAGTATATCTCATATCAATTACCAAAAAACAAGCCCCCCCCTTAACATAAACAGAATTACATTAAGTAGGATTGATTTTTATCTGTAAAAATGGTATAATTGCTACCACTATGATAAAAAATAAAAATACTATTCAATCTCCTAAAGATAATATAGAAAAACAATATGATGCTAATGGTAATTTGATTAAAGCAGGACTCTATGATGTAGATGGTAATTTAGAGGGGTATGACAGATTAGAATATGATGCCAATGGTAATGAGATTAAAACAGAACGCTATGATACTGATGGTAATTTAGAGTGGTATAACGCGAATCTCGAAACTAACTAGCTAGTTTAAATAATTGACTTAGCTGGTAACT
>JAPOWB010000003.1 GCA_026707815.1 Candidatus Saccharimonadota bacterium | reverse complement strand
ATAATGATTAGCTTTTTATTCATTTAATATAAGTATATCTCATAATCAATCTAGGATAAATTGACATCAACAGATTTTAAAAGGGTATCTGCTTCGGCTTGAGTAAGGCATTGCTTGTAATCATTCATCAAGCTAACCACTTCAGCATAAATCTCTTGGCAATAAGATGCTCTAGAGAAGAATGTGATAATCTTGAAATATAGCCTGGTTGCGTAAGTGGCGGAATTGGTAGACGCGCTACCTTGAGGGGGTAGTGGGAGATTAATCCCGTGGAGGTTCAAGTCCTCTCTTGCGCACCACATTTTATTTGAATAATGGATAAAATCAGATATTTTCGATTACTAGTTGTAATATTATTTTGTCTGGGCAGTTATGTGGCTTATTTTAGCCCATCTCCAGTAACTGTTTCAGCGGATGAGCGACGTCAGCAATTTGAACAAGATATTCAAGCTGTTAAAGATAGAATTCAACAAACTCATATTCATCTAGATGGGGTTATTTCTGAAAGAACCAGTCTTCAAGAAGTTTTAAATCAGCTGAGTACTCAGATTACTGATCTGCAATCATTAATCAACTCAACTCAAACGGAAATCAATTATTTAGATGCTGAGATTATCCAAGCTCAAGCTGATATTGATCAGCAGATTGAAGTCTTAAAGAAGGTTTTAATAGCTTTATATAAGCAAAGTGGAGCTTCAACTTTTGAACTTCTCATTACCTCAGACAGCTTTAGTGAGTATTTAGATAATCAGGAATATTTAGATCGTCTAAGACTAAGTATTGAACAGGCAGTTTTAAAGGTTCGAGCTCTGAAAGCTCAACTTCAATCAGATCAAGATTATCAATCTAATCTGCTCGAGGATCAAAAAGCTCAAGAAGTGATCTTATCAGCCGCTCAATATGAACAAAATCAACTTTTGATTACTACTCAGAATCAAGAGCATCTTTTTCAAGCTCAAATCACTCAACTCCAAGCCGAACAGCAACGCCTAGAGAGAGAATTAGAAGCATATATTGCCAGTTTACTGGCTTCTAAAACTTCCTTAGGACCAGTTAAAGCCGGCGACATTATTGGTAAAAATGGCAATACTGGTTGGTCTACTGGTCCACATTTACACTTGTCCATTTACGACAATGCTAATAATAGTTATAAGTATGATCCCTTGGTTTTCCTCCAAACCCATGGCTTGGTTTGGCCAATGGGTGGTAATGGCGGTTGGGTTAGCCAAGGTTTTCATGCCGCTCATCAAGCCTTAGACATTGCTGCTGCTGAAGGAACACCAATTAGAGCTATTGCCGATGGGCAAATGATTCATAGAGGCTGTTTATTTGAAAATTTTCCCAATTATTCTACCTTTGGCGTTATTATCGACCATGGCACTTATTCTTCTCTGTCTATTCATTTACAAGCCCCCAATAATTCTAAATACAACAATTGCAACACTAATAGGCGAAGTCAGTATGGACAATATTCTATCGACTATACTTTAGCAGAGTGAGATTTTCTGATACAAAGCATAATTTATGTTATAATAGTGGATTGTATATTCATCACGAACAGATGTATCAGTGATATATTTGAATTACCAAGATGCTAAATCTCGCCCACTTGTAATCAGATACTCTTTTTGAAGCAATCAAAATGAGAATATCTGCCAAGAGCAGTGATTTATTATTTTTCAGATTCAGAATAATAGACTTTATTCATAACATTCATTACATTTATGCCTTATTTTCAAGATTCTTCTCCATTAATTCACAATCCCTTTAAAGATCTTCCTTCAACTTCAGTTGATCAGAAGTCTAATTTCAAAGAGACTTCACATTCTGATGCATTAAATCACCTTCCGGAGAGCATGGCGACTCATAGCGATTTATTTTTACCCAGCTCAACAATTCATCATTCGGCAATTGAAAAAGCCAAAAATCTATCAGCTAGAGAAAGACTGCGGTATAGAGCGGGATTAGCAATAGGTGGTCTAGCTTTAGTTGGCAGCAGTATTTACATTGCTCAAACTAATCCCGAGGTTATGGCTAGTTCTCCTCAAGTTGCTAATGACATTGAGAAAATGGATTCATCTGTCAAAGACCAGAAGAGCAATAGCTTGGATGCAGATTTGGAATTTAATCAATCTTCGGATTTGCCAATTATTATTTTACCTGGTGATGCCCTATCATCTTATCCTGAAAATTTTGATACAGAAGTAGAGCAATTTCCAATCCAAGACAATCAAGCAGTAATCATTGATCGACCGGCAATTGATGTAGAAATTTTTTTGACTGAAGATACTGCAGGTGATCCTATCTCTGAAGATATTCTAATACCTCCGACTATTCCAGCTGAAGCTTTGGTTGATTTGGCGGTTGTTAACGAACCTTCACCAGAATTAATGCTGCCAGCTCATAATCAGTCTGCTGATTTCGTGATACCCAAATCAGAACGTCATTCATTGCTACGTCAAGCCGGTATTTCTCAAGCCGATTGGCCTTATGCTTCATGGATTATTAATGCGGAAAGTAGCTGGCGACCATTTGTTTGGAATCAACAAGGTAGTTCAGCTTATGGTTTATGCCAGAGCATGAAGTCGGTGTGGGAAGAAACTTGGGCAGCAGACTTTATGACTAATCCGGTTACTCAGCTTAAATGGTGTGATTGGTATGCTAAAGATCGTTATAAATCTTGGCAGGAAGCTGTTGAAGCTTGGAAACAGCAAAATTGGTGGTAAACTATCATTTGTAGAGATTGAGTTCGGAAATAGGGATAATCTGATTGTCAAAATCGAGGCGTCTTAGCTCAGTTGGTAGAGCATCGGATTGAAGCTCCGTGAGTCCCCAGTTCGAGTCTGGGAGGCGCCACCAATATTTAGCTGTCTTTTTGCGAGTGTAGCTCAGTTGTTTAGAGTGCATCCTTGCCAAGGATGAGGTCAGGGGTTAGAATCCCCTCACTCGCACCAAATAGGCTATGAGACTTACACAATAGATGATTATCAAGAATTGCTGAATTTCCTGTTAATTGAAAAAAACTAAATTTTATTTTATAATACAGATTATGAATTCCGAATCGCGGGGTCAACTTTCGACCTTTGAACAGCCTAAAGTTAGGCAACACAGTTTATTTGAAGCTACTGATTTTCAAGAGCATGAGTTAATTATTGAGCAATTATTGCCTCAACTTGAAATTGAATCTAAGCAAAACCAAATTCATCTCTCGACTTTAGCTCCTTTAATTAATAAGCATCCTCAGCAAATATTTGAGGAACAGCGTTTCCTTTTGTCGTGGTCTCTTCAGAATAGTAATTTAAATCCCAATAGCCAGATAAAAATTCTTTGTGCAACAAAAACTGGCTTACTTCACAATAAAACATTGCTTCAATTCCAGCTGTTCAGAGATTCTTTCGAAGATGCAATATTAACTAATCAAGCTACCTTGAGTCTATTGACTAATATGGCTTCACAAATATATAGCTCAAATCCATTATTTGCCAAAAATAAAACTTTAGATCTGATTAAAGAAGGATTAATTAAAAATATTTACTTATCTGATTTGGAGCAACATGACTTAGAGCGAATAGATTTTATGCCCCAACTCAGAGAATCTAGGCGATTATTTGAAGCATCTTTTGATGAAATGTTTGATTTTCGTCCTCGGCAACAACCTTGCAATCCTCAAGCAGTTGTTACAACCAGCCTTTATGCTAAGTTATTAGGTTTAAAGAATGAATCTAAAGCCTCTGTAAGGCAAAAATTGCAAATGTCCAAAAGTCAAAAGATTATGGTCAATGCTTTGCCAGTAGCCTATTTGAAAGCTTTGGATTTTGTATATCGTCAAGGCTATGACCATTTAAAAACTTCAACTAATGGTCGTTTCTGCGAAACTTTTGAGGCTATTAAATTATGCTATTTATCATTCGCCCAAAAAGCCCGTCAGCAGTTAGTCAAAGATAGAAAGAGTCATTTAGATATTCCAAGCCGAGATTTAGCATTGATCCAGCGAAAGAAAGATCAGATTGACCAGCAGATAGACTTATTGATGAAACCCGTAGCTTTTACCCATGAGGAAAGTTGAAGCTAATCAGTTGATGGACTATCGGTTATCAACTGAACATTTAAATCACCATGAACTAGATTATCAGTTGTATTTGAAGGATTTTCAAAACGTTAGTCACAATGCTTTGAGTGATGCAGTGCATTTCACAGAACTCAATGCATTACTGGGAAATCTTTATCAATTGTCTCCCCAAAATCATCATCCCTTAAGGACTCTCCCAGAGATTTTGGTTGATTTAGCTCATCAGACTCCAGTATTATCCAGATCGTTTTTCTATTATGATTTTCCCCAAAATTCTAATCCAGAGATTAATTTGATAGATATTGAGACTCAATTAAATTCACCAGAGCTAATTCGTTTATCTAACTTGGCTTGCTTAGTGATGACTTCTAGATGTCAATCAATGCCTCAATTCCATGCCAATATGCAATCTGTTAGTAGGCATTATTGGCGATTAAAGAATCAAGTTCAATCTGAGTTTCAAAGTTCTGACAATAATGGTCAGTTTTCAATATTTTGCCATGGCTATCATCGTGAATATTTATATAGTGGCTTTATGACTGAAGCTGAACCCTTTGGAATTTTGAAAGCTATTTTCAAACAAAACATCTATAATGCTGAATTGGGTCAAGAGAATCATCAGCGATTAGCGGTTAAGTCATCGATCGAGAAAAAGTTAAAATTTCTATCTCGCCGAATTCAAAAAATATCTTCGACCAATAAGTTAAGCACTCAATCTCACGTGAATAGTATGCAACATATTATTTTGACCACCCCAAAAACTGCCGAGCAATTTCCAGATGATTTAATTTCAAATAATATTAACTACTTCGATTTGGATTGCTTAGAGAAATATGCAAAAATTTTAGATATTATTTTAGATTCCAGTGCTGAATTTCGCACTATTCAAGACTTTCAGCAATTAAGCAATAATATTAGTCAGTCATCCATCCAGGCAATGCATCATCAACTTAATAATAATTCACCCAATGCAACTGATTTAAGAATAGTTAAAAAGGATTATCAAAAACTGAATAAGTTATTGGATCAAGTAACTAGTCAATCTTCTTTATCTTATAAATAGTCGGTTGGATTAATCTTGTCTTTATCATCTTCAGATTCTTTGTTTGGCAATTTTACTTGGTGTCTTGAAGATTGATCAACATGTTCTTTATTTGTAGAGAATTTAGCTTTCCAAACGGCATAACCAACCCCGAGCAGAATTAAGACAATGATAACGGCAATAATATCCTGATTATTGCCTTGCTTATCCGAAGACTCACTAGCTATTCGAGTTATATTTTCAATCTTTTGCTTAGCCCAAGCTACATTTTGAACTTGATCCTCCGCTCTAAAACAAATCCAATAGCCATTGTCTTGGTCAAACAACTCTATCCTTGAATTTATGTGATAATCAATATTCGATTTTTGAAATTTGGCTTGACTGGATTGATTGCAAACAATATCCTCTTGGCTTTTAATATAGCTAAACCGAACATTATCTTCATTTGTTTTAGCTGTCAAAGTACTGTCTTGAAGCTGTAGATTTATGGTCGGAGCTTTAGCATCAATTTTTAGATTGGCAAAACCTTGAGTTTGAATGGAATTAATAGCTCGAACGCAGTAATAAAAATTATGATCACCTTCCGTCAAAGATAAAGTCTGCTCATATTTTTTATTCAGATTATTTAAGCTTGGGATTTGATCAATGCTAATGCCTTGACTGAAGTCGGTCTGACGATTACAGATACTATCTTCAGTCTTTAAATAATGCCAAGTCGGAATATTAACATCGTCAGTTGAAATTTGGAGCTTTAAACCGGTTTGTTCTAATTTAATATTTGGGGGGCTAAAATTAATTTCAACAACTTTGTATTTGCCATAACCCCAATTATTAGCTTGGTCTTGAACTCGAAAGCAATAAGTGTAACCTTGATGATTAGCTGTGAGAACAACTCTGTTTTGATGTCTCACAACAGATTGATTATTAAGAAATGTTTTATCATCGCATTCGATATCAGTTTGAGAGAAAGTATATTGCCAATTTCTCAACTGTTCATCTTCCGGAGCATCAGCAATTAAAGTTCGATTCAATTGTCTGAAATTGATGACGGGAGGTCTAATATCTAAATTTTGTAAGAAATAGTCAGCATGGATAATTTGTTGATTATTATTGGTCACCTGAAAACAAAACCAATGATTAATATCAGCTTCAGAAACTACAATTTTTAAATTATCACTCGGCAATCTTTTGGGTAGAAAAACCTCTTGGCATTGAGGCTGATAATCAAATTTATCATAATACCAACTCTCAGCATCAGCTGCTTGTCCCCGAGCTTCAACAGATAAAATTCGAGCATTTAATGTGATTTGAATAGTGGTTGGTTCAGCAGTATAAGTGTATTGATAGCTTCGCCAAATAGTTTGATTTTGAGAAGCATTAGTAATCTTAAAACAATAGATTAAACTCTGATTTTGATCAGGAACAGTCACAGTTGCTTGATAATTATTGGCAGAATTAATGGAATTCAAATTAGCCTGTAATCCAGTTTGACAGTCATCTGCCTCAATATTATAAGCATATTGCCAGATTAAATTATGATCATCAGGGTTATGAGCTTGAAGCTGAATATCATGTTGGTTTTGTTCAATTTGTATATCAGATTCAGATAAAGCTTCGACCTTGAGGGTTAGACTAAAACTAATAATTGCTATCAGACTTGAGATTTTTAAAAATTGACCAATAATCGCCATCTTCATATCTTAATACTACTATATTTTATCGATTTTTTTATATACTATACAAACAGTTATCTTCACGATTATTATAATCAGTTATTGATTGTCATGGTAATGCATTTTTCAAAAGATGGATTCAATCATTTATCCTAGTAAGGTGCCGTGGCCGAGTGGTTAGGCAGAGGTCTGCAAAACCTCGTAGACCGGTTCGATTCCGGTCGGTACCTCCAGATTTATAATCAGCGCAGATGGCGGAATTGGTATACGCTGCGGACTTAAAATCCGTTGCCTGATAAAGGCTTGAGGGTTCGAGTCCCTCTCTGCGCACCAAATTAAGCTTTATGAATCACCTTGCTGCAAATTTACGTTATTGGGCAGCGATTATCATGGCTGCTGGCACTGGTTATCGGCTTCAATCTCAACTGCCTAAACCACTTCACTTAGTCGCCAACAAATCTATGATAGTCAGACTGGTAGATGTTTTGGATGAGATTCGAATCCAGCCAATCATTATAGTAGTGGGCTACCAAGCAGAATTAGTGCGATCAGAAGTTTTAAGCCAAGCCTCGAACCCTAAGGCTTTAAAATTTATTGTCCAAGAAAAACAGTTGGGTACAGGCGATGCTTGCAATACTGGTTTACGAGCTATTGAGGAAAGCTATTCTGACATTACTGATATCATAGTTCTGAACTGTGATACGCCTCTACTTCAAGCAGGAACTGTTTCCAAATTAATAGAACTTCATAAACATAAACAGGCTGATATGACATTTTTAACAGCCGAAGTTGATGATCCAAGTGGTTTAGGCAGAGTTTTAAGAAATCAATCCAAAGTTAGCATTATTGAAGAATCAGTAGCTACTGCTACCCAAAAACAAATTCAAGAGATTAATGCGGGTCTGTATTGTTTCAAAAGAGAGATTTTAGCTAAAAATTTAGATATATTAAATCCCCACAATAATCAAACTCACTTCTATTTAACAGATTTAGTGTCTTTGTTAGTGGATAATGGATTAATAGTTGAAACTATGGAAGTCTCTAATTCTCTAGAGATAATAGGTGTTAATACCCCAGATCAACTGGCTAGATGCAATCAAATAGCTCAATCTTATTTTCAAATGTAATTGTCGGGAGTAGCCCTAAAAATCTTGTTGTAGATAATGTCTTAAATGTGGACGACATACTCTATATAAACTGCCATCGGGGTTATCATTTTAAAGGGTAAAAATCAATCCAGCTATAATGCTCTACTAGATTACCCTCACTGTTTTGTAGACTTGTTTTTTAATAAACCTACCAAGAGCATCATATTCACGCTTGGTATACCACTTTAACTCATAATTAGCATCATATTGTTCTTCTTTAATCAAATTACCATTAGAATCATATTCATACTTGGTATATCCTCCTAAATTACCGTCTGCATTAAAGCATTCTACTTTAATTAGATTACCATTAGCATCATATAATTCTACTTTAATTAGATTACCATTAGCATCATATTTTAATGGGCGATACCACTTTAAATTACCGTCAGCATCATAGTACTCTCTTTTAATCTCATTACCATCAGTATTATATTCATATAGATAATACAACTCTAAATTACCTTTATCATTAAAGTATTCATCTTTGATTAAATTACCATCAGTATTATATTCATATAACTCATACCCCTCTAACTCACCATCTGCATCATAGTATTCTTGTTTAATCAATCTATCATTAGTATCATATTCACGCCCCCAAAGTCTAGTTGATTTAGCATAATTATGATTATTCATAAGAATTTATTTTATCAGCAACAGCAAACCAACCCAAACCCCGTGCGTTAGCACGAAGGGATTTCCTAATATATTAACTCCCACATCCACATCTGTTGATATATACCCATTTGTCTACCAAATATCTAGACAAATAGGTATATTTTGATGAAATTAAGAGGGCTTCAAAGACTTCAATCGTCTTTTGAAATTAGAATGTTGATGCATAACAAATCTGTTAATTAGAAGCAAGGTAGTCAATATGTTATAAACCCAGTTTTATAAAAAATGTATTCAGTAGATATCTAGCCAGTTACTCAATTCCAACATATACATCTGTGTTATAAATTGCCACAAATTGATAAAACTGTATAAATATTTTTCGCATATTGGAATAATTCGTCATCGTTGATACCATTTTTGCCCTATTTCACAGCAAACAACTAGGAAACTTATGTTATTATTGCCAATATCTATAAGAGATGTTTAAGTAATCAACGGGAGTAGACTGTAAATTTGTTGACATAAGCTTTCGGAGATTCGAATCTCTTTCCGTGTACCAGCTTGTTATTCTTGCTGCAAACAAGTACTATGTGAGGTGTATAGGCAGACAAAGAGATATCATGAAAGATTTTTTGTCATCAAAGGCTTGGGGTATTATTTCGGGGGTCTTGATAGTGCTACTGATTATCACCCTAGTATGGCGGGTGATTGAGCATCAGACAACAAAAGATAATCTGAAAACTGTAATTGAGATAGCTGACATAAACATACAGTTCTTTGTGTGTATGGTAGGAGATTTCATTCGAATGGAGTCCTCGCTAGAAGACAAACTGGGGGATGATTTTCTAGTTGACCTTGGAATTGATAATCAATGGATAGAAGATAATCCCAATGACTATAGAGTCCCCGAAGCTCTGAGAAGATATGTTGCAGGCAGCGGCTTTGATGCAACGGTGGGTGAAGAATTATTGGCATTTACTAATAATGCCGAGCGTTGTCTAAAGTGGTATATGAACAATGCAGAGCAACAATTTGATTTTGATACACAAATTAATCAACGACCATTTATGTAACGCCAATCACGAACTAAAATTTGATAGATTTGAGCTACTAAGACTGCTAGGCATTCCTTTTGATTGTCTGAGTTTTGGTAACGAATGATCTTCGTCAATAAACCTCGTTAAAATAGACAGCTTAGTCAGTCTTTGCTAGGATGTAGATTATAGAATAATTAGTAATTAATATATATGCAGTATATGCCCAATGCAATCAGGAGAATGTTAGATGAAATTTCATCTACAATTGATCTAGAAGACCCAGACAATAATGCAATGAGTTGGTGTTGTTACGAAGAAGAATTTGGCTATAGTTGGATGTGGACAGCCGAATATATTGGCAGATATCCAGTAGTTGGTAATCCTCCAGAACAAATTATGTTCAGAATGTTGTTAGATGGTAAGCCTTATCTTGAGGGGCAAGTGGCAAGTTATGGTGGCTTAGAACATTTTATATTTCTTGATATGGAGAAACCAAAATTTGTTCTGCAAAAGGGCTATTTCAAAGAAGTGCCCGCAGAATATGTTGAGCCAAATAGAAAAGGAGATGAAGCATGACAACTGCTGAGCAAAGACAGTGGGAAGCCGAAGAACAGACAAGCCGAGTTCGCGAAGAAACAGAAAGATACAGCAGGCAACAACGAATACACCGTCATAAAAATGGATGATTATCGGCGGAGTTTACAATCGCCTGACTAGATAAAAAATTAGTCTCTGCTATAAAAAGGGAATATGCGTATTACACACACTAGCATCTTTGTCAGTGATCAAGATGAAGCTTTGAAATTTTATACGGAAATCCTAGGATTTGTAAAAAAACAAGATCTTCCTATAGGAAAGTTTAGATGGTTAACTGTTGTTTCATCTGATGATGTAGATGGACCAGAACTTCTATTAGAGCCTAATGACAATCCAGTATCTCAAACCTATCAGAAAGGAATATTCGCCCAAAATATTCCAGCCACACTTTTTAGTGTTAGGGATGCTAGGGTGGAATATGAGAGACTAAAATCACTAGGCGTGGTCTTTATAACCCCGCCAACAGAGATGAATGATGTTATCATAGCTGTTTTTAATGATACTTGCGGCAATCTGATTCAAATAGTGCAGACATAACCATGATTGCATCAGGTTTTTGACTCAATCTAATTGCAGATTTTATCTTACTAGATAGTTAGAGTATTTACGTTTCTGCCCGCACTTCTCCCATTATTTAATCAAAGAAGAATCATCTTTAATCAAGTCTAGGTTTGGATTTATTACAAATTCTTCAAGAAATCAGATTCATGTAAATTGAGAGCTTGAGCCAGTTTATGCAAATTATCCAAGGAAATACTCTGCTCTCCTCTTTCGATTGCTCCGATATATGTTCTATGCAAGTTGACTTTATGAGCTAAAGATTCTTGAGAATAACCTTGATTTTGTCTAATTTGTCGGAGGATTTTACCAAATTTTTGGCGGATAGGCGTGACTTTCATCCTGCTTAGAGCTTAAGCAGTTGATGTCAATAACTCTACAGCTAATAAGTAGCATTCCTTTATACTTTATGATATTAATGATGCTAATAAGTAGCGTCTATTATTTTGGATACATGAATGAATGCAATATTAAGGATAAAACAATTTTCTGCCGAGATAATATTGATGTACTACAAGGCATAAACGACAATTGCATTGATTTAATTTATCTTGATCCCCCTTTCAATAAAAAGAAAGTTTTTACAGCTCCAATTGGTACAACAGCTGAGGGGGCATCGTTTAGAGATATCTGGAAAGAAAAAGACATTAAAGACCACTGGATTTGGGATTTTAGTAGCACAAATTATCAGTTAGCTAGATTTATCTCTAGCATCAATAATCCAAAGAATAAAGAGAACTACAATTATTGTTATCTTGTTTACATGGCTAAGCGATTAGTTGAATGCCATAGAATTTTAAAAGATACAGGTGGTCTGTATTTGCATTGTGACCCGACCATGAGCCATTATCTAAAGATTGTACTAGATAAGATTTTTGGAGAGAGCAATTTTAGAAATGAGATTGTGTGGCATTATGGATTGGGCGGAAGTTCCAATAATGCTTATTCCAAGAAGCACGACACCATATTGTTTTACACTGTATCTAATAATTATTGTTTTAATAAACCATTAGTTCCTGCGACTTCAATAAAAATGAAGGGGTCAATGAAAGGGATGACTGATGTATGGGATATACCAACTATAAATAATATGGCAAAAGAACGAACGGGATATCCAACCCAAAAACCACTAGCATTGCTGGATAGAATCATTAAAGCTAGTTCTAATGAGGGAGATATTGTATTAGATCCTTTTTGTGGTTGTGCAACTACTTGTGTATCAGCTGAAAACTTAGGCAGAAAATGGATTGGCATTGATGTATCTGAAAAAGCCTATCAATTAGTTGCCACTAGATTAGCCCAACAAAATCCTGAAATTTTTGGGGCTTGGACTGGTGAAATTCATCACAGAACAGACATCCCCAAAAGAACAGATATCCAGATTGAGAAAATACCCAAGTATAATTCTGCTGGGAATAAGCGGTTGTTATATAGAAATCAAGATGAGAGATGTGTGATTTGTCAAACGATCTTCCCGATGAGAAATTTAACAGTCGATCACAAGCAACCAGTAAGTCGTGGCGGCAGCGATCACATTTCAAACTTACAACTGTTGTGTCAGGCTTGTAACTCTATGAAGGGTAATAGGACGCAAGAATGGGCATATGCCCAATACCAAAAGCAACTCAAAGATGCTCGTTTAGTAGGAGTTTAATGTCATCAAGCTCACAAAGTTGCTTAATTGAAAGTATATTCTGTGATGATTCATAAAATAGATTAGCTTCTTGCATCCAACTCTGACTTTTTGCAGTTATCATTTGAATAAGTTAATATATAGGCTATATAAAGTTATTAAATTTAAGGAGTATTTATAAAAGTTATGCCATGGATTATTATCGGAGTGGTAGTTCTTTTGATAGTCGTTGTTATTGGAATCTACAACTCATTAGTTAAAAAGCGGAATCGAGTTGATCAATCAGAAAGTGATATAGATGTTCAGCTAAAAAGACGCTATGATTTAATTCCCAATCTAATTGAAACGGTTAAGGGTTATGCTAAACATGAAAGGGAAACTTTGGATGCTGTCGTCAAAGCCAGAGCCAACGCTATGAAGCAGACGGGTTCAACTAGTCAATCAGCTCAAAAAGCTGAAAATATTTTAGAAGGAGCTTTAAAAAACCTATTTGCCCTATCTGAAAGTTATCCAGATTTGAAAGCTTCAACCAACTTTGTTGAATTGCAAAGAGATTTAACGGACACAGAAGACAAGATTCAAGCTGCTAGGAGATTTTATAATGATACTTTGAGGATTTATTTTGATGCCTTACAAACTTTCCCCAGTAATATGGTGGCCGGTCTGTTTAGCTTCAAAGCTCAAGGAGACTACTTTGATATTTCCCCAGCTGAAGCGGCTAATCCTCAAGTTAAATTTTAATTTTTAAAGAGTAGTCTCTTTTCTCGTTAATTTTGAAGATTGATCCATGGAAGCTCAATTAGCTAGCAATCGGAGAAAAACATTCGCCCTTTTTGCTGTCGTTGGTCTGTACATGTTATTAATACCAGTTGTCATTTTCCTCTTCACAGATGATTGGGTTTTCCCAAGTATTACTTTCGGAGTTTTAATTCTTTACATATTATTCCGTTATTTCCGAGCTTTAAAAAGTTTTATTAGACTCCATAAAGCTATTCCAGCTAATCGCAATGCCCATCGCAGTTTATATTTAGCGGTTGAAAACACAGCTATAAGGCTTGGCATAGCTACACCCAAAGCTTATATTATTTCTGATCCAGCCTTAAATGCTTTCACAGCTGGATCAAAGCCTAAAAATTATATCATTGGTGTGACCACAGGCTTATTAGAAAAACTGGATGATAAGGAACTAGAAGGTGTGATTGCTCATGAATTCGGACATATTGTCAACAAAGATACTCAAGTCAATACTTTGGCTTTTGTTTTCATGTTGGCATTTTTGTTTTTTCTAGATTTAGTCAGAGTTATGAGCTTTAGTTCTTCCAGCAGTAGGCGAGGCAATAACGGTCTACTCATCTTAATCTTGTTTGCCATGGCTGTTGTTGGTCTAATTATTGCTGTTTGTATCCGATTTGCCATTTCTCGGCAAAGAGAGTATTTAGCCGATGCCACTTCAGTTCAAATTACTAAATATCCTGAAGGTTTAGCCTCGGCACTTCGGAAGATTGCTTCAGAGGGATCTGCGTTGAAAAAGAGCAGCACAATGTCATCACATTTGTTTTTATCTAATCCCAATAAATTTTCATTTTTCTCCAAATTATTCGCTTCTCATCCTCCGATTGATGATCGCATCAAACAAATTGAGGCTTTAGGGAGATCTGGTTATTAATTTTGCCTCCAAAACCCCCAATAATTCCAAGTTAAAATCTCGCATTAAAGCTGAGTTAACTTATAAGTCTTTCGTTTGGCAAAAACCCTTGCCTAGCTTGGGTGTTGGAGTTAGTCCAATTTGGCGGATCTTCACTCAATCTTTGGCAATATTTCGCCAACATTGGACAAAATTTTTATTACTAATCAGTATTTTTCTTGTAATTGCCATAATTTTAGGAATTAATGCCAACATTGGAACAGAATTAGCTTCTAGACAAGTATCTTTAAAACAAGATTTTGGTGATGGTTTTCAAGCTGAAGTAGATATCACTTTATTTTTGTTTACTGAGTTTTTGCAAAATTTCTTCAATCATTTAACTGAACATTTATTTTGGTTTTTAGGACTTTTAACTATTTTTAGCTTATCTCTTTTGTGGTTGATTCGTAATTTAAAATCTGCCCCAACACCTCAACTCATTAAAGTCAAACAAGCTTTCTATTTTGGCTCTGCCCAGATTATTCCATTTACACTCTTGGCCTTACTCTTGATTTTAGAATTTTTGCCAGTTTTAATTGTTGGACAAGTGGCGACTCAGCTTCGAGACAATGGGGTGTTGCAGGACGTTTGGGAAATTTGGGGAACCTTGTTAGTGCTTGGGGTTATTACTTGGTTCTGCCTCTATTGGATTTTAGGTGGATTATTTAGCCTTATCATTGTTTCTCTGCCCAGCACTATGCCTTGGCAAGCTTGGCAAACATCTTTTTATCTAACTCATAGACGTAAAAAAGATTTAGTTCGACATGGTCTGTTTATTGTCTTGGTTTTATTGGTCGGTCTTTGGCTGGTCAGTCTGCCGATTATTTGGCTATTACCTAAATATATTGTTTATGTTTTTAGTTTTAGCAGTCTAACAGCCATCGCCTTAGGACATATTTATTGGTTTTTGCTTTATAGAGATCTCATCTCTATTCAGCAAAAAGGTGGGGGGAATTAATGAAACAAACAGATTATTTAAAACTAGTTGAGACTTTGTCGAAATACAATTTTGAATATCATACTTTGGCTAAGCCCAGTATTTCTGATGCCGTGTATGATCAATTGATGAGAGATTTAATCAATTATGAAACAGAGCATCCCAATCAAATTGTTGCTCATAGTCCTAGTCAACGAATTGGGGCTCAGCCGTCAAGCCAATTAGCTAAGATCAGGCATTCCCAAGCCATGACCAGTCTCCAAGATGCTTTTTCTATGCCTGAATTGATAGCTTGGAGAAAACGCTTAGTGAAGATTTTAAAACTTGTTTCTGATGAGCAACTGGAGTATTTCATTGATTTTAAAATGGATGGTTTGGCTCTGGGGTTAATTTATGAAAATGCTATTTTCAAACAGGCTGTAACTCGAGGTGATGGACAGCAGGGCGAAGATGTAACTATCAATGCTAAAACCATCAGCAATATCCCCCTAATTTTACCTCAAGCAATTCCCTCAAACTATCGACAAGGTCGCCTAGAAGTAAGAGGTGAAGTAATTTTATATAAAAAAGAATTTGATCGGATTAATCAAATTAACCTCCAACAAGGTAAGCCTCAATATGCCAATGCTCGCAATCTAGCTTCCGGGACTCTACGACAACTTAACCCTCAATTAGTAGCTTCTCGTAAATTAGTTTTTAAAGCCTATGAATTATTGGATGATTCTTTAGTCACTTGGGCAGATGTTTACAATGTCTTAGGTCAGTTGCATTTTTCTCATAATCATCAAGCCTCTGTTTGCAATAATTTTGACAAACTGGTAAGCATGCTTAAAAAGCTGCAAAACTCACAGGCTCAACTGCCTTTTGAAACTGACGGTTTAGTTATTAAAATTAACAATCGGCAATTATATAAAAAGGCCGGTCTAACAGCTAAGGCCCCTAGAGGGGCGATAGCACTTAAATATCCGCCCCTTGAAGCTAAAACTATCCTGCTAGATATTAAACTTCAAATTGGGCGAACGGGAGTTGTCACGCCAGTAGCTATTTTAAAACCTGTTCAATTAGCTGGCACAACCATTAATCACGCCAGTTTACATAATGCCGATGAAATTCAACGTTTGGATATTCGTCCTAAAGATACAGTTGTTATCTATAAGGCTGGAGATATTATTCCCAAAATCAAGCAAGTTTTGAAAGAATTCAGACCTTCAAAAACTGCTATGTTTGATTTTAAAAAAGCCTTGCAAGAATCCTATCCTAAACGGAAGTTTATCCGTCAAGGAGTGGCCTGGCGAATGATGAACGAATCAACAACTGGTACTGATTCAAAGCTTCTGACTCTTCAGCTGAGGCATTACAGCCAAAGGACTGCTGTTGACATTCAAGGTTTGGGAGCCAAAACTGCCCAAGCCCTAGTTGAATCTAAGTTAGTGAAAGATATTGCCGATATTTACACTTTGACCAGTGATCAAGTCAATCAACTGGAGGGTTTTGCTGAACAATCCAGCCACAATTTGATTACCGCTATCCAGTCAGCTAAAAATCCCAATCTAGATAAATTTATTTTTGGTTTGGGTATTTCTCATGTCGGTCAGCAAACTGCTCTTGATTTAGCTAATCACTTCAAGACATGCCAAGATTTAAGTCAAGCCACCCTAGAAGATCTTCAAGCTTTAGATAATATTGGTCCCAATACTGCTCAAGCTGTTGTTGATTGGTTTAACCAAATATCCAATCAAGCCCTATTAACTAAATTTGAAGCTGCTGAGGTTATTCCAGTTCATAAAGCTCATTCAACAATTCAGAGTCAACTCAGTGATTGTCATCTAGTTATTACTGGCAGCTTGACAAAATATAGTCGTCTACAAGCCAAACAGATCCTTCAAGACCGAGGAGTTAAATTGCAAGCTCAGATAAGTTCAAAAACTGATTATTTAATTGCTGGCCATAAGCCGAGTTCCACTAAATTGAATAAAGCTACATTGTCTAATATCCCCATTCTGTCAGAAACTGAATTTATTAAATTACTCTAGAGTTAATTTGTTGTTATAATTAGTAGCAAGTAATTAATTAAAATTAAAAATTATCAAAATATTTAAGGGGGAATTCATAGCTGGATTATCAAAGTCATGAATCGAACTACTAACAAGACTATTCATGAACTTCAGCCGGGTGAAATTATTCATGTTCAATCACCAGCTAGTAAGTTGAAGTTAACTAGCGTTGATCAAACTCCAAAGAGTTCAACTTCTTCGCAAATAATTGAGAAACCTTTTCATGCCTCGGCTATTTGGGAAATTCCTCTCAAACCAACCAAAAAAATTATTCAGCCTAAAATTGATGTTAGCCAGACTGCTGAAGAACAAACAGCTTCAACCACCAAACCTAAAGTCCGCTCTAGGCATATATCAGAAAAAGATTTAAAAGAGAATGCCATAACTATCGGTAAAACTGCTAATAATAAAGAACAAACCGAAGATGAACACCAACTCGATGAAGTCCAAGTTAATGCTAGTGGTCAGTCTAAAACGATGTCACATCCACCACTTAGCACGCCATTTAAATCATCAACTCAAAAATCTATTCCAATTGATCCTGATTTTTCAACTAATCAACGAACAAAAAATATACTCAGTCAACAAAGTTTAAATACCGATAATCATTTATCGCCATCAATCAATTTTAAGAATTCCAAACCTCATAATTCCGACACAGAAACCACATATAGTGCTAACCAATCAGTAGCTACACCATTGCCTGATAATTTTTCGAAGAATCCTCAAATCAAGCAATCAAAGCCTCAATCTAAACTCTTATCTGGGAGTATACCTCCGCCTCCGATACCTAAAGCTTCGAATTCTACTTTGTCTAACTTTAATCTCGAAAGTCTACCGCCTCTCGATACATCAGTCATGCAGGCGGGACAATTAGCTCCAGTTGATAGTTTTAATTTAGCGCCCAGTTCAGCCCCAGCAGTTTCTGATGTTGTAGGAGCTTTAGCTGAGAAGACTTTCCCAGTTTCTGACCAGACTGTACCTAAGCCTAAGTTAAGAAGAAGTTTTATAATTTATAGTTTTCTGACTGCTTTATTGGTTATTGGAACGATAGGTTTAGTCATTTATCTAGCTTGGCCTCGTTTTCAAGGCTTGTTGCAAAGTCAAAGCTCTAATCATTCTCAGCAACTCAACGATGTGTTAGTTAATCTCTTGCAAGTTGATAATCACAATCTTCAAGTTGATCTACGGCAGGAGAATATTCAATCGATTATCCCCAACTCCAATTCAGCTTCTAATTTAGCTAAGGCATCAGCCACTATTGATAATAACTTAAAGATCCAATATCCGCCTCAAGGAGACGTACCTTATCTTGAAACTCAATTCAAATTTGACATTATCAGTATTCAAGATGATGGTCAAAGAAGCAATCTAATCATTAATATTTCAACAATTTATCAGCCTGATGGTAAAGCTTATTTCAAATTGAACTCTTTAGTTATAGATAAACAACGCCTAGAATTAAGTACTGACTTTTCTCAGCGCTGGAGTGACTTGGAAGCTCTATTGAAGCTGCAACAACAATCAGATTTAGATTTTAATCAAAATAGCCAAATTCTTAACTATGTTATTAATTTCTTAAGACATTATTCAGCTCATCAATACATAATATTGCTACCAAGCTTTAATATTACCACTTCTCAAAATTACAAACAGCTCCAAAGTTTGCTTCAAACTACTTCGGCTTATGAGCTGGATGAGGATTCTTGTCAATTTATTACTACTTCAGAGGTGAGATGTAACCTAGCTATTGATTACCAAAAATTGTATGAGTTATATACACAGATTTATCAGGAGATTTTGCAAAAACCTCTGCCGAATTATTATCAGCGATTATCTAAAATGCAATCAGATGAATTTCCTCTGCCCAATAATTTTCAAGTGACTTTTGATAAACATACTAATTTGCCGATTACTTTAGTTCATCATTCAGAAGATAATCAGAATTTTCACCTTCGGTTGGATTATGATAATTATGATGATCAAACCTTTGATCAAAGACACATTCAAGATCCCTTAGATATTCGAGAGTATTATCAGCAAGTTTTAGATTACGAGTCAGAATTTTTCAATCGCAATTAGGTTTTTAAGATAATGGTGGAGTTATGGGGATTTGAACCCCAGACCTCTTGCATGCCATGCAAGCGCTCTAACCAGCTGAGCTATAACCCCAAACATGGGATAAATATCCTTCGGTGGAAGCAATTTGGGTAATACCTATACTGATTAGTTATCAGCCATGATTACTTGCGTAATTGCCCATAAGTCAAGTTATAATACCTAATAGAATATATCAATATTTAAATCTTATGAATTCTCAATCAAATCCAGTTTCAGATTCTCGGCAACCCCCTCAATCACCCCCTTTACCTCCAGCTAATCAACCATTTTCAAGCCCTCCACCGCCTCCGAGGGCTACCCCAATTTTGATTGATAGATCTGATGTCAATACTTCAGACACTACTCAAAAACCGCCCCAATCAATTTCCCAACTTAAACCCCAAGCTGATTTAGGAGGTAAGGGTCAATTTATTAGTGGCATTTTTTTGCTGATAGCTATTGTTAGCCTAATTATTGCTGCAATCGCTGGTTGGGTATTTTATTTCTGGCTTAAAGGATAATTAAGCCTTTTTGTTGTGAATGACTAATTGTTGATAGGGAATTTCAATACCAGCTTCGTCAAAGGCTTTCTTAAGTTTCAATCTGAGTTCTCCAGCTATAGACCATTGTTGACCAGGTTTTACTTGCCCCATAATTCTAACAACTACTGAATGAGCTCCAAATTCTTGAATGCGAATAAATTCAGGAGCCTTTAAAATTCGGTCTTTTAACTGAGGTGCTTTAGCCAATTCTTGACCAACTTGATTGATGACCGCTTGAACTTGATCAATGTCAGCATCATAAGAAATATCCATATTCAAAACTAAGTTCGCATAATCAATAGTGTGATTGGATGAAATGTCTATTTGTCCATTTGAAATATAGTGTCGTTTACCCTCTAAATCCCGAATAATAGTCTGCCTGATAGTGATTTTTTCGACTGTTCCAGTCGTATTAGCAATAGTAATTACATCGCCAATGCGATATTGATTTTCTAAAATAATCAAAATCCCACTAACAAAGTCTTGGACAATTTTTTGAGCACCAAAGCCAATGGCAATACCAGCTATTGATGCCCCAGCGATTAGAGGACCAATATTAACCCCTAACTGTGCCAAAATTAACATTGGACCGAAGATCCAAAGCCCAGTTTTGATAATTGTGCCAAAGATGGAGATCAGAGTGTCTTCTCGTTTCTTTTCAGCTTGAGCTGAAGAGAATTTATCAGGTGAGATTGCCTCTCTGACAATTTTAGTAATTAATCTTCTGCCGAAATGATTAATAATTACCAAGACTAAAATAATAATTAAGACCTTTAATAAGCTGACAAAAATCTCATTGTCAAAATTTGCAAAATCTTTCAGCCAATCCATAATATTTACTTTTGTGTCACTTGCCTTGTTTCAATCTTTACTAAGATTATTATATGCTACTATGAAAGTAGTATCTAAGAATTGTTTTAAGAACATTATTAAGATGCGACTATAAAAGACGCTTGTTGACCAAAAGTAGTCAACCAGTTTACCTTCCACAAATGCCATGGCATCAAAAAGTGTGGAAGGATTTTTTGTTTAACTTTTATCTCAGGTTAGACAGATTCCACCAATATTCACTGGTAAGATATAATCAAAACTAGATGATCAAAGTTCTTAACAACAAAATCAGGAGTCTGTCTTTAACGGCTAAAATTATCTTAAGCTTACTAGTCATCCTAGTTTGCGCATATATTACTTGGTTAACTTGGCGAAAACCCCCAGCTGAAGCAGTCTTTTGGCAAACAGTTGAACGCAATTTACAGACTAATTCTTTGGCAACAACCACTGAAATAATTCTGCCTTCCGCTGATTTAACCTTGCTCAATGCTCAGACCCAATTGAATTTTAGATCTTCCGCTGAAGCTGATTTTCAACAACAAAGCCTTATCTATCATCAGGATTTAGTCGATTATTATATTAATTACCAGCAGGTCAATATTTATAAGAATTTAAATTTGGATCAACCCCCCAATCAAGAATGGCTCTGGCAGTATTTACGGAATTTTGACCAAGATATTTACTTTAAACACCATATTTTAACCCAGCCAATCTTGGAAGATTATTTGAATTTCATAAATAATTCCAATCAGCCGGGAGCTTATGGTCAGAAATGGTACAAACCAACTGATTTACAGCTAACCCAGACCGACAATCTCCAACTTTATCTGATGACCTTGCTGTCAACGGATGGTTTTTTGCATGGCAACTTTGATGCTAAAGCTCGGCAAAAGTTAATGGATTTACTGAAATCTGCTTATAAAATTGATTTTGATAAAACTAAAGTTTTTCATAAAAACAACAAATTATTTTATGAGTATCAATTCAAGCTAGATTATGCCAAATTTGGTCAAGCCTTAATTGAGTATGCTGATTTACATATTCAGGCAGAAGATCAAAAATATCATAATCAACTTAGTCCCGAACAACAGGCTCAACTACTGACTCACCAAGATACGATCTATACAGTTGTTGTTGATGTTTATGCTCGGAGAATTACTGAAATTAGATATGATTATGCAATCCCTTTTGTTAACTATTATTTGCAATTAGCTGATTACAATGATTTTATTCTGATTCCCAGACATTCCAATGTTATTAATACCTTGTTGCGATTAGGAGATTTAGGCTTGACTGTTAAAACTACTCTTTATAATTATGATCAAAGATTGCCAATTTCTGAACCAACTTTCGAAGCTATTAAACGAGAAAATATTCCGGCATGAAGTCATTTTTATCTCAATTCAAAGTTAAATTCACTGGTAATATTTTGGATCCTTATTTTTGTTTATGGTCAAAATTATATTTGTATCGTTGGAAGCCTAGAATAATCCTAATCACTGGTTCAGTTGGCAAAACTACCATGACTTATTTGCTGCAATTTCAGTTCGGTAAATCCCAAGCTTATCACTCTTATCGGGCCAATAGTAAAATTGGTATTGCTTGCGATTTATTGAATTTACCTCGACCACATCTGGGTAAGCGTTGGCGGTGGGGTCTTTTAATTTTCTATGCCCCCTTAAAATCTTTAATTACACCTACTAAATCCCAATCCATTTATTTATTGGAATACGATATTTATGATATGTATTCAACTAAATTTTTTAAATTTTGGTTAAAGCCCGAGACAGCCATTTGGGTCAATGTTTCTCAAGCCCATTTAGAATTTTTTGATACTCAAGCTAAAAAGCTTAATCAGACTTCATACGAAGTTTATGTTGGACAGTTGGCTAAATTAGTCCGTCAAGCTTCCCAAAAGATTTTTGCTCTAAAAGATAGTTCAGATATGAGAGATGCTCTCAGTAAAGTCCTGACTCCGATTGATTGGGTGGGAGTTGATCTGATTGATTATCAGTTGAGCTTGGATAAAACAGCTTTTATTTTTAAAGGAGTTAACTTAGTCTTTGCCCAACCACTGCCTAAAGTGCTATCATCTAGCTTAGCTTTAATGATGGCTGTAGTCTCTGAATATAATCTGAAATTAAAGACAGATTTCTCTCAATGCCATTTTCCACCATCACGCAACAATCTCCTCAAAGGCATTAAAGGAAGCTATTTATTAGATAGTACTTTTAATGCTCAAATTGGTGGAATTGAAGCTATTTTTGATCTGTTTTCAGCCTTGAATCATCAACCAAAATGGGTGGTTGTTGGCGATATCATTGAACAGGGTCAATGGGCTGAGGAAGCCCATTTAAAATTAGCTCAACAAATTTTAGATACTAAACCTGATCGAATCTTTTTAATTGGTCGACGGATTAAAAAATATGCTTATGATTTTCTGATTAAACAAAGACCAGATATTATTTGGCAGAATGAATTAAACCACGAATTTGTCAGTCAAATTAAATCTGAAATAAAGGGTGGTGAATTAATTTTGTTTAAAGGGGCTGGCTATTTAAATCTCTTAGTCAAAGCCTTGCTTTTAAATCCCAAAGATCAAGACTTGTTGAATCTACCAGAAGATCTCAGGTATCGTAAAATTAAGATTTAAATCATGCCTCAAAAGAAAGCTAATCCTCATTTGTCGACTCTATATATCATTCATGGCTGGACATATCGAGCAGATTATTGGCAAAAAACTCTGGATTTATTGCGAGAACATAAGATTAAAGTTCAATTTCTCTATGTACCTGGATTGACCAAACCTAGCCAGAGAGTTTGGACTATTCAAAATTATGTGGCTTGGTTGAGAAAGGAATTAAGGGGGGATATGAATCCAGTTGTTTTAGGTCATTCTAATGGTGGGCGAATTGCCTTGAATTATTGCTATCAATACCCCAATCATTTAAAGCATTTAATTTTACTCAATAGTGCTGGTATTCAACCAAAGATTTCTCGGCGTTTGAGAAATTTTATAATTCTAATCTTAGCCAAAATATTTAAACCTCTTAAAAATATTCCTCTTTGTCAAAAATTAGCTCACCGACTAATCCGGAGCAGTGATTATGCCCAAGCTCCGAAAAATATGAAGAAGACTCTCCATCATTTATTAACTTCAGATCGAGTCTTAGCTAAACGATTGGCTGACATCAAAACTCCGATTAGTTTAATTTGGGGGCAAACAGATAGAGTCACCCCGATTTGGATGATGAAAGTTTTTAAACAGAAATTACCCGAGATTCGAACTACAGAAATTCTTAAAGATATTGGGCATGCCCCTTATATTCATCAACCTCAAATTCTAGTTGCCAGTTTGCTGAAAGTTTTGTCAAAGATTTAAATTTCAGCAAAAAGAGCCAATCGCTGATTGTGTTATACTACAGATGTAATAAATTCACCGTTTTAATTACTTCATTTTTAAGTTAAAAAGTAATTAATATAGCAACAAAAATTATGCCTCAATCGAAAATACGCCTTAAAACTGGTTGGCAAACCATTGAATCCAAACCAATTTGGCAAAAATTTCTTCAAGATAACCCCCAGCTAGAAATTAATTTAACAAATAACTTTAATTGGGGGATTTGCCATCAGAAGCTCGGACAGACAGTTCATGTCCGAGTTTATGTTGACTCTAAGGGTCAGCTAACAGCTGGCTATATTGCCGTTTTAGAGATTGCTAAAGCTTATTCTTTTTTAGCTATTACCAGTGGTCCATTATTGGATTGGTCAAACCAACGAATAATTAAAAGTTTTGTTAGCGATGCGAAGAAAATAGCTCAAAAACATAAATGCCATTTCGTTCGTATTCGACCAATAATTGAAGATAATCCAAAGATTAGACAAGCTTTAGAGGCGGTTGGTTTCACTAAAGCTCCAATGCATTTAGCAGTTGAAGTGACTGGATTTTTAGACTTAAGCCTAGATGATCAAACCTTGAGAAAGAACATGAGTCCTAGTCTGAAGCGGAAAATTAATAAGGCTCGCCGCGATGACAAAATTGAGATTAAAATTTCTGACTCTAAAAAAGATGCTGATATATTTGCCCAAGTTCACCAAGAACATGCTCTAATGAAAAACTATAAGCCCTTTTCTAAGGCGAGAATTATTCGGCAGTTTGAAACATATGTTAAAGATAATCAAGTTTTAATTTATATGGCTTTCAGAGACGGACAACTTTTAGCCGCCAATATGATGTTTTTCTGCGGTCAAGAAGCCAGTTATTATTGGGGGGTGAGTACCGAATTAGGTCATCAATATTCATCGGCTCCTTTATTACACCTAGAAGCGATTGCTGAAGCCAAAAAGCGAAATTTACAATCATATAATTTTTGGGGTATTGTCGGTGTCGATCAAGTTAAACATCGCTATTTTGGTCTGAGTCAATTCAAAAGAAGTTTTGGAGTCATTGAGCGGGTCTATGTTCCCACCCATGATCTACCAGTTAAAAAAGGAGCTTATGTATTAATTAAACTCTTTGAAACGCTTCGTCACCGACGACGGCATTTATGAGAAAGATGGGAATTATTATAATTTGTCTTTGAGATAGTCGGCGAAATTATCAAGGCAGAATTGATAAATGTTGTCAGAATTGATAACTGCTTCATTCAAATAGGAATCGTCTATGCGATTTTGAGCATTATATTCTTGTAATTTTGAACTGCAAATTTGATTTAAAGTAGTGGCTATATCAGCCAAAATTTCAGAATCTATCGGATTGTAGGGAATCAAGCTGTTTTTCTCAAATACAGAGAATACATCATAAATTAGAATTGAAGCCGATAAAACCCCTTGGACTAACTGTTGCTTCGGCGTATCAGGATGTCGTTTATTAGGCCTATAGATGAGCATCCAGTTGGCATCTAAAGTAGTTAAGGCTCTATGATAGTCTTGCAACAGAGGACTTATAAGTCGATTATGCTTGGTAAAATTGAAGTAAGCTAGTTTAGTGTGAATTTGTTGAATCTTTGTCGTTTCTTGTCGCCTGAGTTTGTTGCCTAGTAATTGTAAAATTAAAGGTAAAACTACATTGTCTGGATCATTAATAGATTCATTCAGGTTGAATTTTTCCAAGTCTGAATCGTCTTGATTGATTTTATCCCAGCTAAACCTCATATAGATTATTTATATCATATTCAATAAATTTATCTACTATTAGGCTATTGGACATGAATATTTAACTGGTCTTCAAAAGTTTTTCAGCAAAAGTTTCAAGACTAAATTTATATATGCAATCAACATCAATATTTTGCTGGTCAAGATATCGATTATTAATCTCTCTGTTTTTGCTATAGTAGCGCAATTTATTGACACAAGCTTGGTTAATTAATTGGCTAATAGTTATAACATGTCTAGGTTTAGGTAATTTAGATAGGGTAGAATCTGGAATTAATTCTAGTATCAGATTGTGAATCATTATTGAGGCTGAATGAACTCCAATTGATAGAGATTGGTATTTTTCGGGTAGCGATACCCTAGAAGCCGCTTTGGGGTCTGAATATGAGAGTAATTTTTGTCTATCAAGCTCTATTAAAGCTTGATGATAATCTGTTAGTGATCCTAAAGTTTTTTTATAAAGCTTGGGATAAAACCATTGGTATCCCTTCAATCCAGCTAAATATAAGTTATTATTTTCATAATCCTCAATAATTATTCTCAAGCTGTTGACCAGTTTTAGATGGTCATCAAAATAAGCATAATCCTTGAAATAATTATCTAAATCAAAAGGTGCTTCGCTTAGGTATTCACAATTTGGCATAATAGCTTTTATATCATTTTTTGATAATTTATCAAGCCTTGGGAGGCTTGTTAGAGTATAGCTTTTATGTTATAATAAAATAAATTTTCTGTCATATATACCTCAGTTTGTGAAAGACAAAGGGCTAGAAAAAAATGAATAGATTCGAATCCGTTCCCCGCAGTCCCTATGCCGAAAAATCTCCGGATGAACGGCTTATCAGAGAAGTGTGCGAAATAAGGACGGTCGACGTTTCGCCCTCGGACCAAATCGGCTACACGTTGCTGAACAGGCATCTCATCGGCGAAGAATGCCCCGTAGTGGCAGTCGGCGGTTTTCTAAGCGATCTGACAACCGTCGAGCGCGCTTGGGAGGGCATCCATCTGGCCGAGCTTCATCGCCCAATCCTGATGCTTGACATGCCGGGACACGGTCTGAGTTCGCCCCACGGATTCAGACAGACTTACGATCTCTGCGTCCGTCGCCGGGTAGACAGCCAGGCCAGACCGATGACCGAAGCAGTCCAGAAAACCTTGCAACCAGAAGACCAAATCGACTATTTCGGCATTTCGCACGGTGCCTTGCTCTCTCTGAAAATGACCGAACAGGATCCCGAGGATCGAGTTGGCAACGTGTTCAGCATAGACCTCCCGGCCGTAAAGAAACGTTGGACTCTCGGCATGCAACTCGGCTACGTCGTCATCGACAGCCTGATAGGCAGGAAGCGTTATTTCGAGGAGATTAAGCATAACCCTTGTAGCCGGGATTTCGAAGCCTTCGAACGGGAATTCTCGGAACTCGGTGTCGAAAAGGCCGACAGTTTTATCAAAAGCAATCCCGGTCTGTTTCTGTGCAATCTGGTCGCCTCGGTCGGCGCCCGACCGGTCGCAATCGAGACCTTAAGAAGAATAATGGAAGAAAAATCAGCCTCCGTCAAGGTTATGACAGCCGAACGCAGCAGCGTGTCGGATTATCGCGCCATAGGGGCGTTCATCGGTTCGTTGTCCCCGGAGCACCGGCAGAGATGCCGGCAAACGGTAGTTGAGGATGAAGACCATAACATCGGCAGGTGCCAACTCATGCCCCGGTCTGTCGCCTATGCCAAAGAGGCCTATGACAGTTAGTCGCGCGATTAAGAGCTGAAATCCTTTTAAAACGCCTTATCGGAATCATCAGGCAGATTCTAATAAAAAAGTTTTTCTAAAAATTATCAACATTTAAAATCTTGGATTCAAGTTTAGAAATTATCTGATGTGATAGGCAGTTTAAATCCTCTATATTAAATCACTTAATGCACTCACATTATACAAATCTGCCACTATTATATCTTTTGCATCTTGAGTCCAGCGTTGGTTTTTGGGTTTGGTCAATTCTTTTCTGCTTTCAATATCCCACAACAAAACCTCGCTTCTGCTTATATCCCTGATACATACCAATCTGAATCCTCCACTTTTACCTTTTTGTTTACTCGGTATTCTTATATACCAAATCTCATACTTAAAGGGATCGGAAGATCTATGAATAATCTTTGCAGAATTAGTCCCAGTGGTAAAATTCAAACTAGACATTAATTCGTCTGTACGCTTTAATAAGTCTTGGTCTTTTTTTTAATTTCTTGAGATAAGTGTCACTGTACAGCAATACATTTTTTACGTATTCATCTGGCGCAGACATTCTCAATATGTTTTTACTTAACTAATAATATCTATGCTTTTTGATAATTCGAAATCAATCTTTTGCCCAAAATCAGAATAGAACCAAGGAGCTTCCAGATGAGTTTGGTCTACAATCATGGAGGTATTCCAATTTTTAAATGTCTCGCAGATTTTTTTCAATAATACCACTTCATCTTTTGAAAAAAGATTACCATAATCAATCTTGTTGGCTTTGTTTTGTAAATTAAAACTCGTTTTATGTGAGTCTCTATGGTCTTCTTTCTTCTTAGTTATATACTCATCCTGAATTAATTCTTGAAGTTCTGTGGTGATATTTTGGGGAGTGGGTCCAAAATGATTTTTAATGTATGTCTCTTTAGTGACTGATTTATTATAATCACGATAAGATAGAAAATCTAAATAATAAAGCAACTTATTTAACTTGACTTCACCCAAATAAACATTATTGCAATTTTGGATAAAATATAAAATAGCTAACTTATACTTGCTTAAATTTGAATTCATTTTCCCAACCATTTTTTATATTTTAATCTTACCATATCCATACTGTAAAAGCATGATCAACTAAAGGAGTACAACAGAGGAAATTAGATTTGATTATTGCTTTTGCCAGATTTTTTCAAAAACTACAATGCTAGAAAACGTTGCAATGGATTGGTTAAAAGTTCATTTCAAGCTGAAAGCAATAAATCCAGTAAAATAATTAAATCTAGATTAAAATATCTTTTGAATTTCATATGTTGTTGAAATAAAAAAAACTGATGGTTAAACTTGTTGGAATCTTAAATATAACCCCAGATAGCTTTAGTGATGGTGGAAAGTACAGTTCTCCCGCCAAGGCTATAGAATATGCATCTAAGATGTTTAACCAGGGAGCCTTTATGGTTGATATCGGGGCAGAAAGCACTAGACCTCAAGCTCAAGCCCTAAATTGGCGGACTGAAGTTGAAAGATTGTCTGATTTTATTAGGTTGATCGCAGACTTTAATTGGAATCTTTCCATTGATAGTTATCATCCTGAAACTATTGATTGGATTAGTCGATACTTAAAACAATTCACTATTAATGATGTGACTGGGTTTCGCAATCCCAAAATGCTAGAAATAGCTGTTCGAACAGGCAGTCAAATTATTGTCAGTCATTTGCCAAAGATTAGCCGAGATATTCAAGCAGCTCATCAAGGTCAATTGATAGATTCCATGAATCAGGTAATTAAAGAGCTCGACCAAACTATTAAACAGTTAGCTACTGCTGGAATTAAAAAGAATAATATTATTGTTGATCCCGGGATCGGCTTTGGCAAAACTAAACAACTTAATTGGAAATTATTAGAATTCGCTCAGCATATGACTGAATATGATGTGATGATTGGCTATTCGAGAAAAAGATTTTTAGGTCCTAATCGTCTTGGTTTAGATGTTAATCTCTCAGCAGGACAAATCGCTGCTAAAGCTGGGGCTAAATATTTGAGAGTTCATGATATAGACGGTCACACTTCATTGCTTTAAATTTCACTTTATGGCCAATTATTGAATTTAAAACCAGGGATAGTCTCAGTTGGACGATTGTTGGCTCTGAGCATCATTGATAGTCGAGTTGGAGATTTTAAATTTTGGACACTGTGTTCAGGTCGAAGTTCAGTTTCGGTATTAATCAGACCAGTTGCTCTGAGTAAACACAGATCACCGGGAACAACTTTAAAGTCATAATCTTGTTTTTGATGCCTGACAACTAAATCACACTCACCATCAATAGCTATAATGGCTATTAGCCCGATAAATCTCAGATTGTCACGATGAAAACTCAGACCAATGTCTGGATTATCATACAAATGAAAGGACAATTCATCAGCTCGCCAATTGGCTAATGAAGGAAAAACATCCGCCAGATTTTGAATGTATTGTTGAACACGCTTTTTTAAGTCAGCCGTAGCTGGGAGCTTGTCCAGCCAAGCTTGATTGCCGGCACTAAGTTTTAAGGCAAAGGTGAAATGATTTTGAATAATAGTCAAACCCCGTTGGTTTTGATAAGTTTCATGGGCATCAAGCCAGTCAACTTTAGTCGGATCATTAGCTTCTTTGGTAACTGCCTTCACTTCTGCCTGATTAGCAAAATTATTAATAATTTCTAGACCTATGCCTTGGGAATCTCTGAGTTCATGATAACGCATCATGCCAATCATTATAAGTCATCAGATAAGAAGACTCACGATGACTTCAAAGAATTTATGATAATCTTAAATGTATAAAAACTTTTTAAAAACAGATGAATCACTATAAACCCCTAGAGGTTGAACCAAAATGGCAGAAGATTTGGCAAGATCAAAAGATTTGTGAGATTGATCTGAAAACTGCTGTTTCTAAAAAGCGACCCAAGTTTTATGGTTTTGGTATGTTCAATTATCCCTCTGGAGAGGGTATTCATGTCGGTCATGTTAAGAATTTCACAATTCCAGATGTTTTGTTGAGATTTTATCGCCAAAAGGGCTGGGCAGTTTATTCTCCAGTCGGCTTTGATTCCTTTGGTCTGCCAGCTGAAAATTATGCTTTGAAAACTGGCATTGCTCCTCGCATCACTACTGATAAAGCTATTGCCAATTTCAGTCAACAATACCAAGCTTTGGGTTTCAGCTTTGATTGGTCAAAGGTTATAGATACTTCTCAAGCAGATTATTATCGCTGGACTCAATGGTGTTTTTTGCAATTATATGAAGCTGGTTTAGCTTATCAGAAAGAGAGTTCCCAGTGGTGGTGTGATCAGTGTAAAACAGTTTTAGCTGATGAACAAGTCATCGGTGGACGCTGCTGGCGACACGATAATCCTTCTGATCCCCTCATTAGCAGAAAATCTTTGAAGCAATGGTTTTTGAAAATTACAAATTATGCCTCAGAGATTTTAAAGGCGACTGATGGTTTGAATTGGACTGATTGGGTTAAATTAGCTCAAAAAAATTATATTGGTCGATCCGAAGGTTTCGAGATTGATTTTCAGCTAATCAATGATAAGCAAAAAGAAAAATTAACAGTTTTTACGACGGCTTTGGAAACAATTCATGGAGCAACTTTTATGGTTTTAGCTCCTGAACATCCCTTGATTGAAACTTTAATCAAAACAGCGACTAACAAGATCCAAATTAAAAAATATATTAAATTAGCTCAGACCAAGACTGAAGTTGATCGTCAGAAAGCCTTGGAGAAAACGGGTATTGCCATCAAGGGTTGGCAAGCTATTAATCCAGTTACTCAGACTCAAATACCAATTTGGATTGCTGACTATGTTTTGGGTTCTTATGGGACTGGATCCATTATGGCTGTTCCAGGAGCAGATGAGCGAGATTTGGAATTTGCTCAACTCCACAAACTACCAGTTATCTATGTCACTCAAAGCCAAGAATTCATTGCTTATAAAGATATGTCAGCCAATCTTGATCAGCATAAATTAGTTTCTCAAGATGATTTCAATGGTTTAACAATGGCACAAGCTCGGCAAGATTTGTTTAAATGGCTAAAAAAACGAAAAGTTATTACTGAAAAAGTTAATTTCAAGCTCAGAGATTGGCTGATTAGTCGTCAACGTTATTGGGGTGCTCCGATTCCGATTGTTTTTTGTCAAGATTGTGGGGCAGTGCCAGTTCCTGAAGCAGATTTACCGGTTGTTTTGCCTGAAATTGATGATTATACGCCTTCTGGGGATGGTCGTAGTCCATTGACTAAAGCCACTGATTGGCTGCAAACAACTTGCCCTAAATGCCATCAGATTGCTCAGCGTGAAACAGATACTATGGATGGCTATGTTTGTTCATCTTGGTATCAGTTTCGTTACTTATCTCCCCATGATGACAATCAAGCTTGGGATGTTGATTTAGCCAAAACTTGGTTGCCGGTAGATTTTTATAATGGAGCTGACCATGCCACAGCTCACTTAATTTATGCTCGATTTTTCACCAGATTTTTTTATGATCAGGGTTTGGTGGCTACTCCAGAGCCTTTTCAAAGGATGTATCTCCATGGCAAAATTTTAGCCTCCGATGGACAAAATTTTAGTAAATCAAAAGGTAATGGCATAGATCCTCTAGAAGTTATCAATCAAGGCTATGGAGCTGACGCTTTGAGACTGTATTTATGTTTAGCTGCTCCACCTGATTTGGAGACCATTTGGCAAGATAGTGGTGTAGCTGGAGCTTATAAATTTTTAAATCGAGTCTGGGTTTTAGTCTCGGATTATCTAAAACACAAGTATGTTCAGCTGGATTCTCAATTGAATTTAGAGATTATGAGAGCTACTCACCAAGTCCTAGATAAAGTTACAAAAGATATCCAAGCTTTAAAATATAATACAGCTGTTGCCAGTTTAATGACTTTAGTCAATCACTTGTACAAATTCAGCCAAGAAGATAAATTTCAAAACCAAGCTTGGCAGTTAAGCTTAGAGGCTTTAACGATGATGTTAGCTCCTTTTACGCCCCATTTTGCTTCTGAGCTTTGGCAAAAGTTGGGTCATAGCGATCAGGTTCACCTCAATCATTGGCCAAGCTTAGATGAGCAATATTTAAAAGTGCAAACTATTAAGATCCCCATTCAGATCAATGGTAAATTGCGAGGTCAACTAGATATTAACCCCCAAGCTTCTGAAGCAGAAGTCTTAAGCCAAGCCCAGCAGGTTAATAATCTAGCTAAATATTTATATCAAGGTCAAATCATTAAAGCAATTTATATTCCTCAGAAGATTATTAATTTTGTCGTTGATTACGACTAATATTGTGGTATATCTGAAAAAAATTATTTAAAGCTCTAAGCTTAATTTATTGTTCCCAGAGTTTGATAAGTAGCCCAGACTGCTAAGGTACCCCCAGCTAATCTAGTTTGGAATTTGAGACGTCGCCTCAATCTATCCTTTCTATCAATTTCAAGTAAACTTTCATCGACAGGCAAGAATTCCAAAACACTATTTTGATTAGCTTTAGCTAACATCTTCATGGGTTGATCATCATTAATGGACGGATGAGAATTCGGTAATTGTATAATTTCTGCCTGCTCTCGATTGATGGGGATGACATTGGAATCATCAATCGATTTTTTTGGGTCGTTTTTTGAAGGGGAGTCCTGTTTATTGACTTCCACGAAATCTTCTTCCTTGCTCCAATCATAAAGAATTGGGCGTTTAGAGGGATTGTGAGATTGATTCATAGTCTATAAAATTAATGTTATGTCGTATATTATATAATCTTTTATATTTTTTATCAAATTATTGCTATTAAGTTTCTGAATCTATATAATTTCAGAAAGTTTAATTATTATGGCTGTCCCCAAGAAACGTAATACAAGAAGCAAGACTGGTCATCGTCGATCACATTTGCATGCCAAATTAAGGCGTTCGGTTAATAGGATTAGCCCCGTTTTAGTTTGGACACCTAGACAGCTTCGTAAACATAAAGCCGTTTTAAAAGCTGAGTCCACAACTAAATTGACTAAGAGTTCTCCTAAAACTAAAGCTGTGACCCCTAAAAAGCCAGTTAGACCTTCTAGTTAAAAACTAGTCAATACTTTTAAAGGGGAATTGCAGAGTCTATTAAGGTGGTTGCTATAATCTTTGTCAGATGGATCGACTATTTATAAATGTAAAGGGTGCAAACTAAGAGAGTCGAATTATCCGTGCGGGAAATGAGCTACGGATGAAAAAGAATTGAAGATTATATCTGAAACTAGTATCATTGCCATAATAGTTAATATAAAGAGAATTAATTATGGCTTCTAGCCGTCATCTAGGTCGCATTGTTGCCCTTCAAGTACTTTATGAATATGCTTTTCATGCAGACAAGAAAGACATCTTAGACCAAATTTTGAAAAGACACCTTCAACATCGAGCCAAAGATTTAACAGATCCACAATTTACTGTTGATTTAGTTCATGGTGTAGTTAGTCATATGACAAAGCTTGATGATAAGATTCGACCTTTAGCTGATCAAAGGCCTTTGGAAGATTTGCCTCTCATTGATCGGAGTATTTTACAGCTTGGCATATATGAACTCTGTTATAGACAATCAGATGTTCCAGCCAAAGTTGCTATCAATGAAGCTGTTGAATTAGCTAAACACTATGGAGGAGATAACTCTTCTAAGTTTGTCAACGGAGTGCTAGGATCCGTTTTTCGTCAAAGCTCAGAAGCTGATAAAATACTAAAAGATAATCCCAAGTCAGTTGAAGGAGCGACATAAAAACAAGATGAATAAATTTTGGTCAATTTTCAAGTTTAAAAAATCTCAAACTTTAACTAGCCTTAATCACACTCAAGGGCTGGTGGCTTATTATTTATCTCAAGGAGTTTTATATTTTTTGTGCCTGAAAAACCGTCGAAGTTTATTGACTGGTTATCATGAATTGGTAGCCAATCAGTCAGATTTTACCCAGCGGTTAACTAAATTTGGCTTAAATATTGAAGCTAAGATTTTACCTGGAACTTATCATGTGACTGTCAGCAGTGATAAGGAACAAACCAGTCAACCTCAGACTTATCAATTTGCTTTGGTTAGAATTTTAAAATATGAAACTTTAAACAACCAATCTCCTCAAGTAGCTTGGCTAACCTTTGAACAAGCTTGCCAGTCTTTGAAATCCCCAGCCGAGATTGATATCTTAACGATGGCTTATAAAATGATTCGACGGGCTCAAATTTAGTTAATAATGAATTTGGATTCTCAAACATATCAGGATTTATCTCAAAAAATAATTGGCATCGGCTTTAAGGATGTCAATCTTTTAAAGACAGCCTTTACTCATTGTTCTTATCTTAATGAACATAAGCGTTCGAGTTTGGAAAATAATGAGAGATTAGAATTTCTTGGCGACGCAGTTTTAGAAATTATTGTCACTGATTATCTATATCGTAATTACCAGCATCCAGAGGGTATTTTGACCAACTGGAGAGCTTCTTTAGTTAGAACTGAAAGTCTAGCTGCAGTTGCCCGCAAGCTCCATTTTTTAGATTATCTGAGAGTTTCTAAAGGAGAGCGTAAAAGCAGTCAACGGGCTCAAGAACAGATTTTAGCCAATGTTTTTGAAGCTGTTATCGGGGCAATTTATTTGGATCAAGGTTATCAAGCAGCTGACAATTTTATTCAAGAATATATCATTAGTTTGCTACCAGCTATTTTAGAAGAAGGTACTTGGATTGATGCTAAAACTCGGTTTCAGGAGCATATTCAGATGACCCAGAATCAGACTCCAATTTACAGGATTTTAAATGAAGATGGACCCGATCATAATAAGACTTTTCTAGTCGGCGTTTATGTTGAAGATAAATTATGTGGTAAAGGGCAGGGCTATTCTAAACAAGCAGCTGCCCAAAAAGCCGCCCAAGTTGCCTTAGATAAATTGAATATCAAGCCAGTATCCTTATAGCAAAAAAACTTAGCTGAATTTTCTATCTGCCTGCCGGGCTCGATGAATTTTCGAGAGTTCTCTTGAGTTGAAACCAGCCCAAATTCCAAATTTTTCTGGGATTCCCCGATTAGCAGTCAACCCAGTTTCTAAACAGGAAGAAACGACTGGGCAACGACAGCACAAGTCTTTCACTTTAGTTGTATCTTCTTTAGTTGGATATTCCTTATAGAATAAATCAATTAAACCCCGACAAGCAGCATCTTGATGCCAGTCTTTTTTAATGGGGGTTGGTTTTTTACTGACAACAGCAATTTTTCTGTTTTTCAGCCTGACTTTCATTTTTGGCAAATGATTGCAATCAACGATAGTCGGGGAAGGGATAATCTCTACAATTTCTGGTTGAGTTTTGGTGGCTTCAGAAATCTTAGTTGTTTCTGGCTGATAATTTTTATTAATCTCAAAATTACCATTGATACAATTATTTGGCTGATCCAATCTTTCAGTGATATCAACTATAAGATCGCGGTGGCGGGGGGGGGTAAATGATTCAAATTTAGACATTGCTTCTATAAATTCCTACTTTTATACCATTTTATATAGATTATAGCAAATTATATGGCAGATTGTTTTGAAGGGAGTTTTTGGATTTTTGACAAATTTATTAAAGCTAGCTAGAATGACTTTTCAGCGTCAATTTTATATATTGGGCAATTATGGTTAGCATTAGATTACAAAGAACAGGTCGGAAAAAGCATGCCCAGTTTCGGATGGTAGTTCAAGATTCTCGTCGTACACCAACCTCAGGCAAAGTTATTGCCAATTTAGGTTTTTATAATCCTCACACTAAAGAGCATGGCATTGATTTAGCTAAAGTTGAGCATTATTTAAAGCATGGAGCGCAACCCTCTCAAAGAGTGGTTTATTTTTTAACCAGCCAAAAGATAGATTTACCTAAATGGGTAAAGAAACCAGCGATTAAACAATCCAAAATCAAATATCCTGATAAACTTCGCCGCAATCAATCATCTGAGACTGCATCAAAAGCTAACTCAGATGAATCTCAGACAATTACTAAAGATACTAAGGCTGATGATCAGACTGCTACTGTTGTCAATGACAATCAATCAACTTCTGAAGCAAGCCAAACTTCAGAATCTGACTCAGAAGCTCAACTACAAACAGCTCAAGCAGATGATTCTACCGATGATACAGCTGCAACAACAGATAAAAAGCCAAAATAATTTTAATAATTCTTATGTTTTTTGCTACTATATAGAGTAGTTTTCTTTTTTAGAAGTTTGAAAATTTAGAATATATCTCAAGAGAAGGATAAGGTATGATAGATCAAGAATTTGTTAAATATATTATTTCTGCCCTAGTTAATAAGCCCGATGAAGTCAAAGTTGAGCGGACTATAGATGAGAGGGGTGTTTTATTAACTTTGCATGTTGCTTCGGAGGATTTAGGTCGAGTGATTGGACGTAAAGGTTCAACGGCTCAGAGCTTGAGAACTCTCCTTAGAGCTTTGGGTAGCAAAAACGAAGCTCATTATAATTTGAGGATTGCGGATGAGAATAGCAGCCGAGAAGAATCTTATTCACCAAGAAATGCAGAGAAACCAGCCGTTGATGAAGTCGAAAATTCACCAGCTTCTCAAGAAGCTGATTCTTCCGACGAAGAGGAGATTGTCAATGAATTTGCTCAAGATACCCCAGCAGAATCAGACAAGCCTGCATCAAGCGATTCTTTATTGAAGCAAACCCAAAAAGAGCTAGATGATTTAAATGATCTTGATCTTTGATCATGAGACAAATTAGTATTGTCAGTCTTTTTCCTCAAGCCATTGAAAGTTATTTAAGAATTGGCATGCTAGCCAAGGCTCAGCTGGCTGGCATAGTGCAATTTAATGTTATCGATTTAAGGCAGTTTGGTTTAGGCAAACGACGACAAGTTGACGATACTCCTTATGGCGGAGGTGGGGGCATGATTTTAAGAGTTGAACCCTTGGTTGCAGTTCTTGAATTTATTAAGCAGAAAACCGTCAATCCGACAAAAGTTATTTTATTAACTCCCAGAGGCAAACTTTTTAAACAAGCCAAAGCTTTTGACTTGGCTCAATCTGATTCAGATTTAATTTTAATTGGGGGTAGATATGAAGGTTATGATGAGAGAATTGTGGCTTGGGTTGATGAACAGATTTCCATCGGTCAATATATCTTGACTGGTTCAGAATTACCAAGCTTGTTAGTTGTTGACAGTGTTGTTCGCTTATTGGATGGAGTTTTAGCTAGTCCATCAAGTATTGAAAATGAGAGTTTTGTTACCTCTGATAATCAGATTGAATATCCCCAGTATACCAAGCCCGAGATTTTCAGAGATCTCAGTGTACCCCCAGTTTTATTGACTGGACATCATAGTCAAATTGAAGCTTGGCGAAAACAACAAACTCGTAAATTTTAAGTTTAAGATATAAAATGAGTTTATGTTTAAAATAGTTGATGCCCATTGCGATGGTCCATGTGGACATTATGAAACAGATACTTTAAAAAATTCAGCTCTGACTTGCTTGAAATTAGCTAAAAAACTACTAGATTTAACTCCCTCAGAAGCTCAATATATTCGTCTGATTATGCTTAAAGAAGAGCATACTCAGATTTGCAAACAACAAATCTATATACTTTGGAGCGATTATTTCAAAGCTCATCATTACCAAGCTAATCCCCAGTTACATAATCAGCTTTATATTATGGCTCAGCAATGCAGCCTAATTAAGCAAAATGCTGATATTAAAATCGTTGAAGATTTTATTAATCAAATTGAAGCTTTGGATAAAATCTTTAAAGAGGCAGCCTGAACAACTCTCTTTAGGCATGATGTTAATTTGTCTCAAGGCTTCAATTCCTAATACTTGTGAATTAATGCTTTAGGTATTCCTTAAAATAACTTGTGTCATGTTTTTAATTCGTAAAATTCGGGGTCAGAGCATGTATCCAACTTTGAAGAATAAGCAATTAGTTGTTTTGCGAAAAACTAACCAATTCCAAGTCGGACAAATTGCTTATTTCAAATTTCAGCAGTTGCCTTTAATTAAGAGAATTATTTTTGTCAGTTCAAATGGAGTCTATCTCCAGGGGGATCATTACCAATCGGCAATATATTTCGTGCCTCAACAATCTGTCGAAGCTGTTTTGTTTTTCTAGTTTCAGCTTTCTTTATTCAGAAGTAGGCGCTAAGAAAATAATTTCTCACATACAGAGAGAAAGGGAATTAGTTATTGGTTAACTGATTTAGTTTATATTGCTGATAACGTTCAGCAGCTAAACGAGCTAGGGCTGGATCTTCATCTTGATTAACGAATTTCATAGCTTCTCCTATGAGAGGATGTATTTTGCTAATTTGTTCATGCATTTGATTAACCAATCGTCGATAACTAGGATGTCCCTGAGGTGTAGTTCTTAATTCATGAATATGAAAGGCTTGGCGAGCGTTATAACTCATTTTCCAGCGCATGTAATGTCCCAAGAGAGTGGCATACTGAGCCACCTGATCGCTGGTTTCTTCTAGCAGGACATTGAATAGGCGTTCAGACAGCTGAAATGATTGCTGCCATAAGCTTTGAAAGTTAGTTTTGTCAACGAGATCAGGGATTGGATAGTTTTCAAAGGATACGGTTTGAGGAGTTAGAGTTTGCCAAGTTAAATCTTCGATCATACGATGTCGTTGTAAGTCTCGGAAGATGCCATAATCTGAGACAATATCCCATTCATAATGAATCTTTTCCAAGGCTCGACCTGGTTTATGTCGACGATTGAGTCGGTCGCCAATATAGGCTTGGAAAACTTCTAATTTTGCTCCAACCGTCCACTGATCAATGAGTGTCCTTAAATCCTCTAATGAAAGATGAGTCTGATCATAAAGCATATCAGCAACTAAATCTAATTCATTGGGGTAGTTGTAATTCATTAATTCAGCGAATGGATGAATAATCTCAGATTTTTCTTCTTCCGAGACATCGGAAGCTGGTTGCAGTTCTGGATACTCTTTAATAATTTTGCGGAGAGATTGCCGAGTTTGAGCTTGATACATGGAATAAGCTCCACCTCGATCAGGTAAATCAGCTCTTTCCAAAAAGACTCCCATGGTTTGACGGCTTTCATTTAAGATAGCTTGACCTGTTTGCTGGGCTTCGGCTAGGTCATCGCTCAAGAGTCTCATAATTAAGTATTCTAAAGCTTGTCCTGAAGCAAAAATACCAACTGTTGATTTAGTAGCAACCGGCAAAATATTGCGAGCTACATCACAAGCAGCTGCTCTAGTCGCATTCTGCCAAGCAATAACCTCGCCTCTGTCTTGAGGTCTGGGATTAACAGTTCGGCTGTAATCAGTCAAAGCTCGGACTAATTCAGAATAATTAACGAATAATCTATCACAGACGTTTTGATAAAAATCAGCTAGTCGATCGTCTTTTAAGACTTCCGGTGGAGTGACATATTTATATGCTCCCGATTGATCTTTTTGGTCAAAGAAAATATAACGGGTTGATTGTTCTAAATAACTAGCTAGACGACCCCATTCTAATTTTTTGGTCAGTAAATTGCTAGCGCCCTCAACGACGACATGTTGTCCAGCTAATTGTTGGACAGAATCATCGCCGTAAGCCGATATAACTCTTTTAAGCAAGGATTCATCTTTAGCCAATTCAGAATCACTAAATTCCTCCAATAAAGTAATCCTCAAATCATCACCTCGTCGACTTAATCTTGCCATACTGGCAGCAATAGTGATTGGACTGTACGAATCTTTAAAGGCATAAACATTACTATCACTATTAGTGACAATTGGCTTTAAATAATCAATCCCAGCTGGAGTGATGGACTTAATTTTAGTTTCAGGATTAGTTTCTACTAAATCACCGACAGAGTTTGGTTGGGATAAATCAGATATTTGGTTTCTTAGTTGATTTAATCTATCAGAATATTGAGCAATATCATCAATCTCTGAGAATTTATCTTCAATCGTTTTTTGAATCATCTCCAAGGATTCAGGATTGGCATCATTTTTGACAATCCATTCTAGTAAAGACAGAATGCTTTCAAGCTGATTTGAATCAGTCAAATTTTCACAATTTTCAACTTTTGAATCACTGGCTAAAGTCTCTTTTTTTACCATATGTTTGAGTCTCCTTAAATTTAATTAATTTCTGTAATTATCAATTAATATACGCACAATATGCAACCATGAGGGGTATGGTTGAATGCTCTTTATTAAGATTTGAGGTGAAAATTTACGATTGATTGAATTTGACTTTGAATTTGTTCAATACTTAAGAGCTGTTGATTATGATTGAGGCAGTTAATTTCAATGAATTGATCACTAAAATCTTGGCAAAGCTGATGATAGATTTGTCTGGATTGAATTTGTTGATTTAAATTCTCTTCATGGATGTCCAAGCTTCGTCTTTCGATTTGTTGTTTTAAGAGTTTCTGAGAGATTTCTGTTGGGATATTTAGAATTAAATTTAAATCAGGACGAGGAATGTGTAAAATATCGAATTCGAGAGCATAAATCCACTGAAAGAACTCTGTTCTTTGATTTAAATCCTCAATTTTAGCTCCCTGATGAGCTAAATTTGAAGCGACAAAGCGATCGCTAATAATGATTTTACCGTCATTTAAGGCTTGATTTATTTGCTCTTTGGCATCATATCTGTCTAGAGCGAAAAATAGACTAGCCGTTTTGGGATTAATATCTTCCAAATCACCATATTGTCCCGATAAGTATTTTTGAATAAAAAAACTGCTCGAATTATCATATCTGGGAAATTCTAATTTTTCTATTTGCCAACCTAAGTCGGTTAGATGTTTCACTAAAAGTTCCGTTTGTGTGGCTTTGCCACAACCATCACTGCCTTCGATAACCAAAAAGCTACCTTTGTTTTCTGATTTGGAAAGAAATTTCTCCTGCATAATTGACAATAATTTTGTCAGACTATTTTAATTTTGCCAAGCATAAGAGATTTGCTCAAATCTGTAATTAATCTAAAGCTCTAAAGATGGCATTCTTTTATCATGGTAGGCTTTCGGCAACATTTGAGAGGGTTGCCAAGTCTTGATTAGAGTTTCAATATCAGACGAAGCTTGATATTTACCCGATAAACTGCCGTAGTCTGAATCAACTTCCCCAGTATGATAAAACACAATTTGGGCAATTCTCTCGCCAACTGGCAAAACGACACTGTGATGTTGATTCAGATTATAAACTTCCATTGTCCAGCGATTAATGTAGCCTGGATCTCCCCAGCCGGCATCCAAACAGACAGTAATGCCATTTCTACCCCAAGTACTACGAGCCTGCATAGTTGAAGTTCCTGGTGGTTTAATACCAATGAATTCGTGGGTATGGGCTAGAATTCTCTCGCCGGGTTTTACGACAATAATTGGTTGCTGGGCTGGAACATTGACAAATAATTGTCGCCCGGATTCTTGAGCCCAGATATCATGGGTTTGAGCTTGATGAGGTCCTGAAAAATATTTTTCAACTTCTGATTTGTCGAAGGGATTATAAAAATTAGAAGCAGTGTTATGTTCTGTGCGATAGTAAAAATCACCCAAAGTAACATCAACACTGCTACCCGCTAAATGCTTGGGATTAAAAGGGTGTATAACAATTTGTTTAGCTTCAATAGCCTTTAAAATCTGTTTATTACTGTAAACTCCAGTTTGTGACATAGCTCTGCGATAAGTTTTTCAATTATTATTAATTGTACATATTCTACTATAGATAGTTATTGAATTTAGATTAGCATTTACATACAATTAAAACATGTTACTAAGTACTCTGTTAACAGTTGCTGGATATAATATTATTCAAGATTTGGGTATTGTTAGAGGCAGTACAGTTCGGGCTCGTAATTTTGGTCGAGATTTTATTGCTAATTTAAGAAATTTAGTCGGTGGAGAATTGGGCGAGTATACTCAGCTGCAAGCTCATGCCCGAGAAGAAGCCTTGCAGAGAATGATTCAAGATGCCAAAAGGTTGGGAGCTGATGCAATCTTAGGGATTGGTTTTTCAACTTCAACTATTACTCAGGGAGCTTCAGAAATTTTTGTTTATGGCACAGCCGTCAAATTAACTCCCAAGTAATTATGATTCTATTAGCTCAAACTGATCAAGCCACTGAAGTTTCTGGTTGGGAAGTAGTTATATCAATTGGAATTTTGGTTTTCTATGTCTTGGTAGCTGTTGTCAGTATCGTTGGTTTATGCTGGGTTATATATGATCGCTTAAAAGCTCGGAAAACTGAGACCTTTGAAAAACGAGACAACTAGTGTAGACTATAGTCAATAGGAATTAGAGTTATGAATCCTAGCAATACATCTGACAATTCGAATCCCAGTAATACATCTCCGAGTAATATCCCTCCTCAGCAGAATTTGTCACCTAATAACAATCAATTTCCAGCCAATGTACCTCAGTCACAGAATCAGGGGTCGGGCTTAGGTATAGCAGGCTTTATATTAGTTTTAGTTAGCATCCTACTATTTTGGATGGCATTTATCACCAGTCTTTTATGGCTGGCTGGTTTGATTTTGTCTTTGATTGCTTATTCTCAAGCTAAATCATCAAATCGGAAAAATAATTTGGCAAAAGCTGGTTGGATTATAGCTATAGTTTCAGGCACTCTATATGTGATACTCCTAATTCTTGGACTCTTTATCTTAGAAGAAGAGAAGTATAAAATTTTCGAACAACAACAGGATGAGATTTTAGAAGAAGTTAGACAAGAATATGAGAAAAGTATCGGCGAACTTGAACTTACTAATCCTTCTACAGATTTATAGTAAGAGGAATTTAAGGTCAGTCGATGAGAGAAGCAATACGTTACATTGTATCTGCAAAGACAGCTTTGTTTGTAAATTTTGTTATACTTTGTTATAAAAACAATATTATTTCAAACAAGAGGATATATTAGATTTATGATTAAGACTAAATTTTTAATTAGTGGGTTGTTGGGTATTTTAATTGCTTTAATTTTAGGCATTGTTTGGGTTTATCAGCCGCTTATTGCTTTAGCTCAAGATTCAGTTATGGTTGAAGAGACGTCTGATGGTTTGTCAATCCAGATTGATACAACTGTCATTTCAGATGAAGCTCATCTGCTAAAAAATGACGAGGATAAATTAATAATTAGTTATCTTGGTCCTGAGAACATTCCAGACTTCCAGTGTAATGAGCTGAGCTGGAACAGGCTAAAAGCTAGAGCTTTAGAAATTGAAGCCTCAATTGATAAATCTGCTGGGGATCAAGTAACCAAAGCTTCTTTAAATATTCCAATCACCCAAAAGCTGACTAATGATTATGTTTATTGCATCAATTTACCGATTCAGATAGGCGATCAACTCCAAAATAACCCCCAAGCTTATAAGATCCAGAATAGTTTTGAGCCTCAAATAGATTCGGAAGCTGATTTAAGATTCTACTTTACTACTCCTCTTGAAGTGAATAGCTTAATCCCATCTCAAGTTCATGTCGTTGCTAATTCCGAGGAAGTTTCAGCAACCAATTTTCAATATGCTACTGTTGTTGCCAACGAAGATTGTGGCAATTTGGAATCTGAAGAACTAACTTTTAATACCATGCCAGTTTTGGATAGTGGGCGAGCTTATTTACCTTTATCTGAATCCATGACTGGATTAAGGCTTTGTTTCATAGCTTCGATTGGGGATTCTGGTCAATTGTCTGAAGTTTATCAAGTACCTCAAACTGAAGCTACTCAAGATGATGGGGGAGCAACTGATAACGGAGATTCAGCTAACTGGTGGTTAGTCGGTTTAATTGTTATTGCTATAGGAATAACTATTTATCTTTTAACTCGTTTTCAAAAAGCTAAATAGGATTTTAAAAACATTTTCTAGGCAGAGTCTTTTTATTGTTGTTTGTATTTTTTCAGTCTTTTAAAAGATAGTTTAATTATGTTAAACTTTTAAAAGTGAAACATTTAAGTTTTTTATATTTAGGAATAAATTTCAAAATTGCAATTATAAGGAGTATATAAATAATAATTTGTCATGTCGGATTCTCAGAAAACTACATATAAACCAGATAGCCCCCAGCATTCTCAGTTAACCAAGCATTTCTACACTCGAGACTATACCAAGAAATGGCCTGGCCTGACTTTGAAGAGGGCTAAGGATATCGGTGATGAGATTGGAGTTGATTGGTCAATTGTTGATCTGGGTCAATTCATACAAGGTATCAAAGAAGAAATGGAGCATGGTACAGAATATGGTCAGCCGACGACTGTCCATAATGATGATTATGTAACTTCTGGGCGGATTGCCTATGCTCATTTAATCGAAAGACCAGACTATTACTCAGCCTTAGAGCTGATGGAACAAGAGGGCGACGATAAATTTCAAGATTCAGATGATTTAAAGAAAGCTTGGGTTGCTGATCAACGACAAAATTACCAAGATTTGTGGCAATCCTCCCAGTAGTAGAGTTTGTTTTTAAGTCATTTCTGATCAAGAAGTCAAGGTTTTTCAGTTGGCTAGCCCTAGCTTAAAGACTTGCTTTATTGTATAAAATATTGTAAAGTTTGAACTACTAGATTGAGGTCTTAATCTAAAAACTCCCTCAAGAAATTATATTTTTTTGGGGATTTCTGAATTGAGATTTAATCTTTTATATTTATATTTTTATTTTTGAGAAATTTTTAAGGAGTTGAATCAAGTGAATAATCTTGCTCAGCCACGAACTCGAAAAACTATATGGGTTAGCTATTTAGTTTTTCTAGCTTCTATTGTGCTTATTTCATCTATTTATTTGGGGTGGTTATTAGTCCAAGCGGTTGCTCCGACGGTTACATTTTCTAGAACAAATGCAGAGGTGACTGCTACTGTAGAAGCCCCTGAAGGTTACGAAGTCAAATATTTTACCAATTCCCAGGCTGAGACACATATCCACTATAGCCAAGTGGTCAACAATCAGTCTTGTTCTGCTCAAGGCTTTGGAACGACAAGATTAGCTGATTGGGATAATGTTGCTAATCAAGCGACTTTCACTGCTACTCTTGGGGTTGGACATTCATATTATTGTTTGAAGGTTTTGTATCAACGCCCGAATAACGATGCTAGCACTAAAGAGTACTACGCTTTGTTCACTATTGATCAACAAGCTCCAGTAGTCGCCGTCAAGCAACAAGCCAATAACTTAGTGGCAACAGCTGATGATATTAGTCAAATCGCCACTTGGGAAGTTCTTATCTCTGATACAGCTGTTAGTGATTGTAGTGCTGAGTCAGGATCTTTTACTGAGCAAAATGTCGCTACAACCAAAACTCTGATTATGCCTCTCAGTGATGGTAATCACGGTAAATACTACTGCTTTAAGCTGACTGATGATCAGGGTAATGTGGGCTATAATACAGCTGGTTTTCAAGTTGATACTCGCTCACCACAATTAAGCGTTAACCAAAATAATGCCATATTAACAGTTTCAGTCTTCCAAGATGACAATAATGATAGTCAACCTGATAGTAATGCCAATATTAATTTAGATTCTTGGCAGTATGCGACTATTTCAGCTTCTAAATGTAATAGTCGATACACTAGTTTCAAAGACTTGGATACTTTCAAAGGTGCGGTTATTAGTCGAGATAGAGCAGTTATTACCCTAACTCAGTCAACTGCAGGTCGGACTTATTGTTTCCGAGTAGCTGATAATGTTGGTCATTACGCTTATTCCCATGTCAGTGCTACCACCATCAACAATCCGCCCACTTTAAGTGGTCTTCAACAATCCCGTTTAACTGTCAAAGCCAATGCTTATGATGCGGTTGAAGTTGATGGAAATTCTTGGCAATATGTGATTGAGACAGATGATGATTGTCATTCTCAATTGACTGGATGGTCTTCTGTTGGTCTGACGCTTGAAAATCGTTCCACGACTAAACGAAGCTATACTATTATTGATTTGACTGATACTGGAGCTGACGAAGACGTTGAGGATCAATGGCTATGCTTGAGAGTGGCTGATAGTTTAGTTGGTAATTATGCTTATAAATCTATCAAAATTGACGTTGTTGCTCCGACAATTAAATTGCGTCAAACCAATAATTTATTGTGGGCTACCTCCTCTAGCAAAGATCGACCTCAAAGTAGCACTTGGCGATGGGTTGAAGATGAAGATGATTTGGAATGCGATGAGGATACTTTTGAAGATTTAACTGTTAATCGAGGCTCTCAAATTAGACTAGATAGCAATGATGTCAATGATTACTTTTGCTTTAAAGTTGAGGATCAATACGGCAATGTTGGTTATAGCGATGCTTATCATGTTACTTCTTTGAATACTGCCACACCAACTATTAGTATGACTCAAAAAGGATCTGTCTTGACAGTTCAAGTCAGCAATAATGTGGCTATTGATAAAGATTCTTGGCGTTATGCTCGAGTGTCTCGAACCAACCAGCCATCTAATTGTAGAACTGTTGCTCCCAATTTGACTTGGCGAAGCTTTGACGATCAGACTTTGAATTTAGTTGAAGATGATATTAATTATTGGTTTTGCTTCCGAGTTTTAAACAATCTTGATTTCTTCGGTTACGGTAAAATTCGTATCAAAACCTTTGATGCTACAGCCCCTGTAGTTGAAGTTGGGCAAAAAGGCTCAACATTAACAGCTACTACTAAGGCAACAGACATTAATGTCAATTCTTGGCAGTATGCTCGCAGTCAAGTCAATGATGATTTTGACTGTGATAAAGATTTAAGCTTTAATCGGGCTAATAGCCAGAACAATACAGTAACTCTCAGTGAAAGCGATAGTGACAGATATTACTGTTTCCGAGTGGCTGACAAAGCCGGTAACTACGGCTATGCTAAAAGCAACCAAATTACTACTATTGATAATCCACCGGCTCTGAAAGTTATCCAAAAATCTCAAGCTCGAGTCATCGAGGTTAGTACAACCGCCGATGATGTTGATGGCTACAGTTGGGCTTGGGCAACCTTCAGCTCTGATCCCGGTGATTGTTCTAAAGTCACTTATACAGATGTAAATACTAATTTGTTGACATCTTCAACTCAGAAGATTGTTATTAGCAATATTTCTGATGCACAACACGGAGCTTACTATTGCTTCCGAGTAGCTGATACTTCAAGCCAAGCTGGTAATGCTCGCAATTATGGGTACGCCAAATACCGCTATGATTTATCGACTCCTGTGATTGGCTTTAAGTTCAACGATACAGCTAATATCTTAACCATTAATTCTTCGTCCACAGATGTTGATCACGATACTTGGCAGTATGCTAAATTTAGTCAAAGCGTTGATTGTCAGACTTATTCTAATTCTTTAATTACTCGCTTGCCGGCTAATAGGCAATTGTTATTAAGAGAAGTAGATAATAATCACTGGTTATGTTTCAAGGTTGCTGATTATGCTGGTAATTATATTTATGCTCTTTATAGCGTTGGTAAAGTTGATGATCAAAGTTCACCAGTCATCACTCTCGAAACTCCAGCGGGCAGGATTATTGCTCGCTCAACTTCAGCTAATGTCAATTACTCAACTTGGGCTTGGGCTTTATCTCTGACTGAGCCATATTGTGGCCCCAATAGCAACCTGCAGTTTGTTAAAAACCACAATAATTCGCTAGAGCTTAACTTACAAGTAAAGAATCTTGGCTCAGCTTATCACTGGCTATGTTTCAAGGTTTCAAACCAGCGAGGGCTAACTACTTACAGTAAAATCAGAATTGATCGTCAAGCTCCAACGATTAAGATTACTCAGAATAATATTTTACTAACCATTGAGAGTACAGATGATGATTTAGATGTGACAACTTGGGGTTACTTTTACAGCAAGACGCAGCTAGATTGCCAAGGAGAAGATTTAACTTTTGATAAGCTTAACCAAGTTGAATCATCTGAAATATCTTTTGATGTGACCACCCATGATAGCGATTTCATTTATTATTGTTTCCGAGTAGCTGATAAACATGGTAACTATGGTTATAAGGGGATAGTTTTAAATGAGATTAATCTTGAAGCTCCAGTTATTAGCCTGACTCTAAGAAATACTACTTTGACCGCCTCAGCTGATAATGTTGACAACAACACTTGGCAGTGGCTTAGATCAAGAACTGACATAGATTGTAGCCCAGATAATCAGCTAGAATTCTCAGAAGCTTCCAAATCAGCCCACAAGCTGATTCTAAACGAGAGTAGTAATGGTTATTGGTATTGTTTCAAGGTTGTAGCTGACAATGGTATTGTTGGTCATGCTAAGATTTTTGTGACTGGCATTGATACCAAAGCTCCTCAAGTGACGGTCAAGCAAACTGCTGAAACCATCATGGCAACTTCTGATGAAGATGTTAAAAATTGGCAATATGTTGTTTTGAAAGATAATCAAGCTTGCGATTATAGAGCTTTCAGAAATAGCAGTCTAGTCAAATCAGGCAACGAAGTGAATCTCAATCAAGCCTCAAGCGGAGCAGTTTACTGTTTCAGAGTCGCTGATGCCAAGGGGAATTACACTTATGAATCTTTAACGGTCAGTTTGGATAAGGCTGCCCAGCCTGAGTCAACTCAACCGTCATCTGAAGAAAAACCAACCGATGAGGCTGAAACAACTGAGTCAACTCCAGCTGATGAGGAAGAGACAGATAACCAAGATCTAATCTTGATTATTGGAGGGGCTTTAGTTGCTCTTTTGATTGTGACTTTAATCTTTCTAGCTTTGAGCAAGAAGCATCATAGAAATGATTCTTCCAATGGTGGATTAGATGATCATGACTCTTCTTCTGATTTAGACTATGTGTAAATAAAAGGTATTAAAACTTTAAAAACTCTGTTATATAGAGTAAAGTTTTAAGGGGGTGGGCTTTTTGTGCATAAGAATAATATATATATGAGATTTAGGTAATGGATAAGCAACAGAAAAAAGAGACCAAACAGGTCTTATTGAAAAGAGTAGAAGAATTAACATCCGCTCTTAAGCAGGAAAGAGCTGATGCTATTAATTTGCGTCAAAGATTAAATCAAAACAGACTTCAAGAAATTAGATTAGCTGAAGAAAATATTTTACATGATTTACTGGCAGTTTTTGACAATCTTCAAAGGGCTTTCAGTTTTGTCCCAGAGGAAATTCAATCCAATGCTTGGGTTGAGGGAGTTTTGAAGATTCAGCAACAACTCCAAGCTTATTTTAAGCGACTAGATTTACAGCCCATAGAAGCCTTGGGACAGGTTTTTGATGCTCAAACTATGGAAGCTGTGGCTATGATCAAAGATAGCAAGAAGTCATCAGGCATGGTTGTTGAAGAAGTTCTGAAAGGGTATAAATATAAAGACCAAGTTCTCCGAGTTGCCCAAGTTAAAGTTTCTGAATAAAATGGCACTTTAATATTGCGAGTGCCAAAATAGTATGCTATACTTAAATTGGCAGTCATAATTATTGAGTGCTAATTTAAGAATTTTACAAAGTAATTATATTAGTTTATTAAGAAAAAGGAGAAAATTATGGGTAAAATACTAGGCATTGATCTTGGAACGACCAATTCAGCTATGGCAATTATGCAATCAGGTCAGGCTGAGATTATTGCTAACACAGAGGGAGCTAGAACTACTCCAAGCGTAGTTGCTGTTCGTAAAGCTAAAGAAAACAACAAAGAAGAGCGTTTAGTTGGAACGATTGCTCGACGGCAATCAGTGACCAATCCCAAGAATACCATCTATGAGGTTAAGCGTTTGATTGGGCGAAAGTTTGAAGATAAGGAAGTCCAAAAAGATCTTGATATTATGCCTTACGAAATTTCTAAAAGTGGTTCAGGTATTCAAGTTGCTATGGGTGAGAAGAAATATTCTCCAGAAGAAATTTCCGCCATGATCTTATCTAAATTAAAGGCTGATGCTGAAGCTTTCTTGGGGGAAGCCATCAATGAAGCAGTTATTACCGTTCCAGCATATTTTGATGATTCCCAACGTCAAGCTACCAAAGATGCCGGTAAAATTGCTGGTCTGGAAGTTAAAAGAATTATTAATGAGCCGACTGCCGCCGCTTTAGCTTATGGCTTGGAAAAATCTAAAAAAACGGATGAAAAAATTGCCGTTTATGATCTTGGTGGAGGAACTTTTGATGTTTCAATTCTTGAGCTTGGTGAAGGAGTTTTTGAAGTTAAAAGCACCAATGGTGATACTCATTTAGGTGGAGCTGACTTTGATCGGGAGATTGTCAATCATTTACTAGAAGTCTTCAAAAAGGAGAAGGGTATTGATCTAACTAAAGACAAGGCGGCTTTGCAGAGATTGAGAGACGAAGCTGAAAAGGCTAAAATTGAGCTTTCAACTGCTTCTTCGATTGATGTTACTCTACCATTTCTAACAGCTGATGATAGTGGGGCTGTTCACTTTGAATACAAATTGACTCGAGCTAAATTGGAAGAATTAGTAGCCGACTTAGTCGATCGAACCACTCAGCCTTGTCAACAAGCCTTAAAGGATGCTGGTTTTAAAGCTTCCGATATCGATGCCATCATCTTAGTTGGTGGTATGACTCGTATGCCATCTGTTCAAAAGAAAGTTGCTGATATTTTTGGCAAAGAACCTCTCAAGGGAGTTAATCCCGACGAGGTAGTCGCTCTAGGAGCTGCTATTCAAGGTGGAGTTTTGGGTGGCGATGTTCGAGATGTTTTACTTTTAGATGTCACGCCTTTGAGTTTAGGCATTGAAACCATGGGAGGTATTAAAACCAACTTAATAGATCGCAATAGCACTATTCCAACCACCAAGAATGAGATTTTTTCTACGGCGGCTGACAATCAGCCAGCAGTTGAAATCGTGGTTTTACAAGGGGAAAGAGAAATGTCAGCTGATAACAAAAAATTAGGTGTCTTTCAATTGACTGGTATTGCTCCAGCTCCTCGTGGAACACCTCAAATAGAAGTCACTTTTAGTATTGATGCTAACGGTATTTTGAATGTCTCAGCCAAAGATAAAACTTCCGGCAAAGAGCAAAGCATTACTATTTCTGATTCCGGTAATCTTTCTAAAGAGGATATTACCAAAGCTCAAAAAGATGCTGAAATTCATGCTGACGAAGATAAACGTAAACGAGCTACTTCAGAAGCTCGCAACCAGCTAGATTCCAGCTTGTACCAAGCTGAATCGATGATTAAAGAAGATGGCTTTAAGAAGAACATTGATCAAGCTGATCAAGAAGCTTTCCAAAAAGCCATTGAAATTGCTAAAGAAACTGCCAACAACGACAAAGCATCAGCTGATGACTTAGAGCAGGCAACTAAGACTTTATCTGAGGCTATCATGCCAATGTTGACTAAAATTGCTGAAGCAACTAAGGATGATCAAGCTACTGCCGACAAAGATAAGACTACTGATAAAAAATCTTCGTCATCTGCCAAACAATCTAAGGGTAAAAAGAGGGAGACCGAAGCTGTCGAGGGTGAAATTGTCGAAGAAGATAAAAAATAATTATCGCTCACGGAAACTCTGCTAAAATAAAAGAGATTTGGTGGTCTTTCATGCAATAAAATAAAGAGGCTCAACTCTTGATTTTTTAAAATCGCCCTAAGGGGCAAGAGCAGATGCCAACCTCTTTCTTTTTGAAAGAAAATATGCGTATTTAAATGTTAGATTAGATGTCCGAGAAGAATTATTACAATATTTTAGGAGTCAAGAAAGATGCTTCAGTTGATGAAATCAAAAAGGCTTTCCGACGGCAAGCTGTTAAGCATCATCCCGATCAAGGCGGCGACGAAGTTAAATTCAAGGAAATTAATGAAGCTTATGAGGTTTTAAGCAATCCAGACAAACGTCAACGTTATGATCAATTCGGTCAAGCTGGTTTAGGTGGTCAAGCTGGTTTTAATCAAGCTGGCTTTGATCCCGATCAAGGCTTTAGCTTTAACTTCGGTGAAGGTGGCTTAGGTGATATTTTTAGTTTTTTTGGGGGCATGGGACGGAGTCAAGCCCCAAAATCAGGCCGAGATATTGAAGTGGTTATTGAACTAGATTTTAAAGAAGCTGTTTTTGGTATAGAAAAGGAGATTTCTTTATCCATCAATGATATCTGTCATCATTGTCATGGACAAAGAGCTGAACCCAATACTAAAGTTGAGACTTGTGAAACTTGTCGGGGAAGCGGTCAAAGAGTTCGTATCATGAAGACCATGCTGGGCAATATTCAGCAAGCAGTCACTTGTTCAGATTGTCAAGGTATTGGTAGTGATATTAAAACGCCTTGTCGAGACTGCCAAGGTCAAGGAGTTTCTCAGCAAAATAAAGTGGTTAACTTACTTATACCGGCTGGTATTGAAGATGGAGCAACTATCAGGCTGAGAGGTCAGGGTGAAAAGAATCGCCAAGGAGTGGCAGGGGATTTGTATGCAGTCATTACAGTTCGTCCAGATAAACATTTTACTAGAGAAGGAGATTTAATTTTAAGCGAACAAGTCATAGATATGATCCAAGCAGCCCTAGGAGATACTATTGAAGTTCAGACTATAGATGACGAAGCTATTAAGCTAAAAATTCCAGCTGGAACTCAATCTGGTACAGATTTTAAACTGGAAAATAGGGGAGTTCCTCATCTTAGAGGCAAAGGGCGAGGCTCACATATTGTTCAAATCATTGTCGAAATTCCTAAGAAGCTTAATTCTCAACAGAAGCAACTTTTAAAAGATTTTAAAAATGTTTAAAAAAAAGTTCCATTGATGAAAGAATCTCTAATCCCAAAAAATTTTAACTATTATCGTATAATAAGTTTGTCTAATCAGGGTCGTTAGCTCAGCTGGTAGAGCAACGGGCTTTTAACCCGTGTGCCCTGGGTTCGAGTCCCAGACGACCCACCAAATTTAGAATAGATTCTTCCACTTTATTAGATAATTTAATTAGTAAATCGCCTTTTAATCCTTTTAAATAATCAGAATAAAAACCCCTAATTAAAAAAAGGGGGTTATATATTTTTATAGGTTAAAAATCAATTAGTGGTAATACCTAGTATTTATCAACTTACCATCACCATCAAACCATTCTGATTTAATCTGATTACCATCAGCATCATATTCATACTTCTCATATCCCTTTGAATTACCATCAGCGTCATAGTTTTCTCTTTTAATCACATTACCATCAGCATCATAGTGGTCTTGCTGAATAAGATTACCATCAGCACCATAGTATTCAAATTTAACTCTATTACCATCAGCATCATATTCAGACTTATTATATCCCCTTAAATTACCATCAGTATCATAGTGTTCATATTTAATCTCATTACCATCAGCATCATATTCATATTTGTAATACCCCCTTAACTTACCATCAGCATTATAATTATGCCATTCTCTTTTAATCACATTGCCGTCAGCATCATATTCATATTTGTAATACCACTTTAACTTACCATCAACATCATAGTGTTCTCTTTTAATCACATTACCATCAGCATCACAAATATATTTTTTGATATCTGTATCTTTAGGGCATTCTGTTTTATCTTTATGTGAGATAGTTTCAATCAAATTACCATCTACATCATAGTGTTCAGTCCAAGCCAAATTACCATCAGTATCATAAACATCTTGTTTAATCAACTTACCATTAGCATTGTATTCAAACTGAACATACCCCCCTAACTTACCATCATCATAGATTTCTGATTTAATCACATTGCCACCAGTATCACAAGTATGTTTTCTGTAATCTGTATCTTTAGGACATTCTGTTTTATCTTTGGGGGCATCAGCTGGAGCTTTATCAACTGGCTTTACTTCTTTAGTAGTATCAACTGGCTTACTAGTTTGAGCTTCTTTATCTGTATCTGGCGTATTGTTTGTAGTATCATCAGATTTTACTATTTTTACTTCATCATCACTAGTTAAAGCATAGATGGTTATACCTATCCCAACCAGTAAGACAATGATGCTGGCAAGAATAATGATTAGCTTTTTATTCATTGATTATAAGTATATCTCATAATCAATTACCAAAAAACAAAACCCCCTAATTAAGGGGGGGGGTTATTAGGGTTATATACTTTTTATGGGGTAAAAATCAATTAGTGGTAATACGTGGTATTTACTAAATCACCATCACCAGTATAGCTGTCTTTTGCAATCAAATCACCATCACCATTATATTCATACCTAAAATAGAACTTTAACCTACCATCAGTATCATAGTATTCTTTGTATTCTTTGTTCAACCTCTCACCATTAGCATAATAGTATTCTTTTGTAATCAGATTACCATCACATTCAAACTTGGTATACGACTTTAACCTACCATCACGATTATATTCATAGTTGGTATATCCTTTTAAATGACCATCAGCATCATATCGTTCTTGTTTAATCGGATTACCATTAGCATCACATTTAACCTCGGTATACGACTTTAACCTATCATCATCATTATATTCATAGCTGGTATATCCTTTTAAATTACCAAGAGCATCATAGTGTCTTTCTATATTATTTCTAGAAAATTTAAGGGTGTTGTTTAATTTATTTTTTACCATCATACGAATATAGGTATGTCTTTCTAAATTATCATCAGCATTATATTGTCTTTCTATATTATCTGTAGGAAATTTAATAGTATTTTTATTTATCATTATAAGAAGTTATTATATCATTTTTACAGATAAAAATCAATACTGCCCCCCCCCACATAACCCAGTAACCCCTAAAGCAATACTCGTAATAGCATCTAAACCTTGCTTACTCTTTACTGCAAGGGATATGTGTTTATCTCTATTGACATCAACTGATTTTAAAAAGGCATCTGCTTCGGCTTGGGTAAGGTATTGCTTGTAATTAGACATCAAGCTAACCACTCCAGCATAAATCTCTTAGCATTGTTTAGGGATATCACTCATACTAATTTCTATCTCAAACTATTTAACATTTCATCAGTAAATTCAAGGCTTTGCCTTTCATCATAATAAACCTGCATCATCGGTAAAGATTTATGCCTTGATAGTTTCATTGTCTGCATAATTTCAAAACCATTGTCTATTAATTGGGTAACAAAAAAATGTCTGAAACTATGAATATCTTTATCTATATTCAGCTCTTTTAAAAGAGATTTGACTAATCTATACAGACTTCGCCCTGTCAATCTCTCTCTAGCTGAATTATTAGAGTTTGAGGTAAAGATAGTATCATTACATGAAAAATGTGATTTAATTCCGATGGCCTCTGCAATAATTTCAACTCATTAAGCCAATGATATAATTGTTTCAAATGTACGAGTCACATACCCCTGAATTAAGTTTAGTCCGAGTTGAAGTATTTGGGCGACGTTTGTTGGTTGAGACTATTAGTTTAGTTGATCTTTTCATTGCAGACAATATACATGCTAATAACCAAGAGCTACAGTTTGACCAAGCGCAAATTGTTGCTCAGAACTTAATATCTTTAGCTGGGGATATGGCAGATTATTGGCAAGTTGATTTAAAACAAGCTTATGCCAATAGGCTGTCAGAATTGGAATCAAGATCCTCTAATACATCTAAAATTTCAAATCATCAATCAAGCCCTTCTTTTCATATAGAACAGACTACCAACTGGCATGAAATTCAACAAGCTCAGGCTTTGCATGATTATTTATTTCACCAGCAGGTTATGAATTGGTCAGCCAGTCAGCAATTAAGACATCATACCTTACATCTTATTAAATTAAACGGTCGTTTAGCAGAAGCTATAGAACATCAAAACTATACTAAATTCCAGCAAGTTTATTTAGCCGATATTTTAGCTTTCGGAGTTATTCTAGCTAATTTAACCAATTTAGATTTAAATCAATCTGGTTTAGCTTTTAATATTACCTAGTCTACTCTCTAAAAGAGCGAGTAATCAATTTTAATCAAAGACTAAAATGAAGATTATAAGTTACAATTAAAAGACATGGCTGGACACAGTAAGTGGGCAAAAATTAAGCGAGATAAAGCTAGCAATGATGCTAAGAGAGGGACAGTTTTCACTAAGTTGGGTAATCAAATTGCCATTGCCGCTCGGCAAGGCACAGATCCTTCAACCAACACAAGTTTAGCTCTAGCCATTGAGACGGCTAGATCTTTTAATATGCCTCAATCGACTATTGATAGAGCTGTTAAACGAGTAGCTGATAAATCAGCTGAAGCTTTAGAAGAGATTGTTTATGAGGCTTATGCTCATGGCGGAGTCGCTTTATTAATCCAGTGTGCGACCAATAATCGCAAACGTACTTATCCAGAAATTAAAGCTAGTTTAAGCAAGTATGGGGGCAGTATCGCTGATGTCGGCTCAGTTATTTTTAATTTTCAGCATCTCGGTGAAATTATAGTCACTGATTTAGATGATGATCAAATGCTTCAGTTTTTGGAGTTGGGAGTTGAAGATATTTCTGAAATTGATAATCGAACCTACAGTCTTCTTTGTCCAGTCAAAGATTTCCATCGCCTAGTTGAAGCTATCAAAGATCAAAATATTCAAATTGAACATGCTGGTCTGACTTATAAACCAAAAACTACTCTTGAGATTGATGATTTATTAAAACTCAAATTGAATAAACTGCTGGCAGTTTTAGAAGATCTACCTGACTCTTTAAATATATATACTAATTTAGCAGATGGTTAAGACTAAACCCGTTTCTTTAAAAATTTTAGGCATCGATCCAGGACTAGAAACTGTCGGTTGGGGCATGATTTCAAGTGATGGGCAAGACCATCAATGTTTGGCTGGAGGTATTATCAGCACCTCTAAGGATGATGTTATTTCTCGACGACTGGCTATTATTCATCAGCGACTATTGGAGATTATTGATGAATTTCAACCAGAAATTATTAGCATGGAGAAATTATTCTTTTTTAAAAACATTACTTCTGGGATTCAGGTTGCTCAAGCTCAGGGAGTCTTAATGCTAGCTTGCCAGCAAAAGAATTTAGAGATTGTTGAATATACGCCTTTGCAAGTTAAATTAACTATGACTGGTTATGGTCGAGCTACTAAAGCTCAAATTAAAACCGAAGTCCAAAAGGCCTTGAATTTGCCCGATAAAATCAAAAATGATAATCATGCCGACGGTTTGGCCGTCGCTTTAACTCATAGCATTAAGTCTTATCAAGCTGTGGTTTCTAAAAAATAGGCAAGGGCCTTTTTGGATCAAAAAGATATGCTGTCTAACAACCAGCACTAAGTGAATCTTTTAAAGAAATCTATGTCTTTGACATATAATTGAATATATAGGCTAAAATTTAAATACAATGGCTAAAGCCCAGTCTAAAGCACCCAAATCAAGTTCTAAAACTCAATCCAAGACCAGAGCTAAAGCTACTAATCTGTCCCAATCCCAGAAAACCTCAACCAAACAAACTAAGCCCCTAAATCCCTCAACTCATTCAAAATTAAAATCACCCCAACCAGACAATCAACAAATCATAGTCGTTAAGAGACATTGGTTTGGTCTAGTTGTTATTTATGCTGTCTGTCTTTTAGGACTCAGTCTATTCGTAATTTTAACCTTAATGACGGTTACTGACCGCACTTTGTCCGATCTATCTTTTTTGGGTATCTTGCTGGCTATCTTTATCTTGCTGGCTATCTTTGTGGTCATCCACAAGATTTATACCGATAACCAGCTAATCATCAATCAATTAGAAGTTTGTCAACGACAAAGAACAGCCTTATTCTCAACCAAGATTTCCACTTTAAATTTAGTTGATATAGAGGATGTAACAGTCATCCGATCTGGATTTTTTGCTCATTTATTAAACTATGGAACTCTCACTATCGAAACTTCTGGTGAACAGGCGAATTTTGTCTTTATATACTGCCCAAATCCTGAATATTTTATTAAAATCCTAATGCAAACTCGCATGCAATTTACTCGAGACTATAATATTGTCGTTGATTAATTTTAGCAATTAGCAAGCAACGACAATTTCCGCTAATGAGACAGAGGGCTTTAATTGAAGATAGAGATACGACAAAAGATTATAAGCTATTTTCGTTTTCTTCAATTACGTCTTCAGACTGATCACTTGGAGATTCTTCCTCTAAAACAATTTGGAGATTATGGCTATTAGTTCTCTCATAAGTAGTTGCATTTTCTTCAGCAACTTCTAGCCAACTATATAAGACGTATTGTTGACAACCATCGACAATAATATCTATAGGGTCTTCTTCAATTTCAGTTTCTTGTTGATCATCAGCTACATGATCAATTTGGCTGATTTCACAATTATAGGGAGCATAGGTATATTCATTTTGAGGCTGATCAACAGCGTAACTGCTGACAGGCTTATGCGTTGAAGCTTCAGCTGGGTTGGCAATAATGGAATTACCACTAGGATCGAGTGTATTGGCTTCATCAATGCTAACACCATTCAAATCACCGGGATAAGCTTCATTGAGATGCCAATAATCTTCCAAGGCATCATGAATAGCATTGATATCGCTCCGTCTTTCCAAGTCTCGGGCTTTAGCATTAGCTTGTTGAATATTATTGGTGACCAAAACTGCCACAATAATGACAATTACTAAGACCATCAATAACTCAATGCCGGTAAAACCGCTTTGTTGAGCAATCTTTCTAACTTTATTAAACATAATTTCTTTGGATTAAGATTGTGTGTTAGTAAAACAACAAACATCACAACAACAAAAAGAGAGACAACAATCTTTCAAGTCGGACTTCAAAGACTTCAGGTAAATCATCAAAAATAAAAATATGATATGTAAAACAATCCTCTACAGTATAGTAAATCTAATCTTTAAAATCAAACAAACAGAAATTGATTCCCTAAAATCCTGCATGAATAGAATTCCTTTCTCTTTAGAGAAGATAAGAATTTAAAATTCTCTTACAATTGCTTTACTTTAGTTTTGGAGATGTCGACCACTAGATCGAATCGCATTCCAAATCAATAAGCAAGCCAAAGAACTGCTAATAGCTGTAAATAATAGAACACTATATTCAGTAGTAGTTAAACCAGTTTCAGGTAATGCTGGTTCAGCTTCTTCTTCCTGTGGTTCTCCGCCAGTGCTATCACTTTCAGTTTCACCAGCTGGTTGTGGTGGTGTAGCAGGAGGATTTGAATTGGAGTCAGCAGTTTTTACAAGAGTGATTTCCGCTCCCCCATAGATATTCTTCTCAGCATCTTCAACTCTTAAACAGAATTTATGCCCCCACTTGACATCAATATCTGCGATTTCAAATTTGTAGACGGATTGACCATTTTCTACTTCAACTTGAGTATCTATTGTATCGATATTGCTATCTTCATTAAAAGCGTTTTGACAGTTAACAGTTGTTGTACTGTCATCCCCACTAGCAACTGGACTGGTTCGTCTCCATTCCAAAGAAGAGGCACTTAAAGTTTGATCGGATTGAGGTCTTGCTACTAAAGTTAAAGTCCCTGTAGTTTCAGTTTCATCTAAACTTAAATCTTCTTGTGAGACATTAATCCCTATAGTTGGGGCTGTCTCCGAATGAGCTGTTTGGCTAATTATATTGAAGGCAAACCAACCGAGGGCGACCACTAAAGCAATGCTCAGAACACGCCTAAAAGTCTTAGTGGATTGATTGATGAATTTGATTGACTTAATCATTTTTTTAAAATTAACTCCTTTTTATCTTTGTATTACTATATCTAATCTTTCATAATAATTACAATAAGCAGTTTTGTCAACAAGGGAATCAGAGGTTTGCGGTTTAAACTAATCTCTTAGGTTTAGATTTAGGAGTCATGTATACTGGATATATAACGTTATTATCATGCCGACTAAGCCTACATCTTCAAAGCCCAAGCCCAAAACTAAGATTGCCAAAATTTCTGAAAGTGATACTAGCACCTCAAAGCCTGAGGTGAAAGCAGTCTTAGAGAAGATTGAAAAACTTTATGGTAAGGGTAGTATTATGCAGTTGGGGGCATCTAAAGCTGGAGCAGTTGAAAGTATCAAGACTGGAGCTTTAAGTCTAGATTTAGCCTTAGGTGGAGGCATACCCTATGGACGAATTGTCGAGATCTATGGTCCTGAGAGTTCTGGTAAAACAACTTTGACTTTACATATTATTGCCGAAGCTCAGAAACTTGGTAAAACAACCGCTTTTGTTGATGCCGAACATGCCCTAGATCCAGCTTATGCCGAACGTATTGGAGTCAAAACTTCTGATTTAATTCTCAGTCAACCTGATCATGGTCAACAAGCCCTAGGCATTGTTGAAACTTTAGTCGGCTCCGGAGCCGTTGATTTAGTTATTGTTGACTCAGTAGCTGCTTTAACTCCCAAAGAAGAAATTGAGGGCAATATGGAGGATATGCAGGTTGGTCTTCAGGCTCGCTTGATGTCTAAGGCTCTGAGAAAATTAACTGGTATTGTTTCCAAATCTCGAGCAACAGTTATCTTCATTAATCAGCTGAGGATGAAAATAGGGGTTTTCTTTGGCAGTCCTGAAACGACGACTGGAGGTAATGCTTTGAAATTTTATTCGAGTATTCGGATGGATATTCGTCGGATTGGACAAATTAAATTAAGTGATAATATCATTGGCAATCGAGTTAAGGTTAAAGTCGTTAAAAACAAGGTCGCCCCCCCATTCCGATGGGCAGAATTCGATATTATGTATAACGAAGGCATTAGTCGAGCTGGAGATATCTTAGATTTAGCTGTTGAAAATCACTTAGTTGAGAAATCTGGCTCTTGGTACACCTATCAGGGTGATAAAATTGCCCAAGGTCGAGAAGCTGCCAAAGAATTTTTGCAAGAACAAACCAAAGTCTTAGATGCCTTGGAAGAGACCTTAAGGACTAAGGATCAGCAGCAATAAAAATTTATTTAGTTTAAGAGATTAATTTAGTTGGAATAGATTGAAGTCTTTGTTTTTTGGGATTAATATTGACTTCGATGATTTTCGGAGTAATTTTTTCAATTTGACGACGTTCAAATTGTTGCCGAGATTTGGATAATCTGCGATGAATTGGGGGCTTCATAATAACGTGCATGATTTTAAAGCTTTCGGAATGAAAACTGAAATTTTCGGCAATTCCTAAAGTTTTTTGATCGGTGGAAATAATTTTTTTATCCGGAATTTGATAATCTTCTTCCAAGATTTGCTTTAATTTTGGTAAATCAAGAGGTGAATTTAATTCGTGAATGCTATTAACATAGACTTTTTGATCGTCAAATTGACGCATGCTTTGTCTGAGTAAAACAGGCCAATGCTTATAATTTTTAGTATAAGGCTGAATCCAAAAACCAGCCACTTCAAACCGATAAGGATCAACTAAAATACCATTAATATGTCCAATTATTTTGAGAGTTTCCAAACTGATGACTTGGCATTGCAAAAATTGATTAGCTAGGTAGAGCATTCCTTATTTTTAATTTAAGTGGTCATTGATAATATAATTTATATGATAAATCTTAGTTTGCAAAGTTAGGCAATAAAAGTATGGCGTCTCACATCCAAGTTAATCATCACATTAGCAATCTCCAAGATTTAGAGGATTTTACTAAAAATCTAGCTAATCAGTTACAAGGTTCGGAAACCCTTGAATTAATCAGTGACTTAGGTGGAGGCAAAACGACTTTCGTTCGTTTCTTAGCTAAATTTCTCAAAAGTCAAGATCCAGTCTGCAGTCCATCTTTTACAATTGAAAATATTTATCGTTGCCCTGATTTTAATATTCATCATTTTGATTTTTATCGATTAGAAGAGCCAGGAGTCTGCCAATATGAATTAGCTGAAGCTTTAGCCAATCCCAAAGCTTTAGTTATCGTTGAATGGTCTAGGATTGTTAAAAATGTATTGCCCAATAAAAGACTGGTTATTAACATTAAACCTCGGTGGCAAGGCAATGACCCCAATCAAAGAGATCTGCATATGACTATCCCCCCATCTTTAAAATACCTAGCTGTTGCTTGAAGATTATGTATTTATTTATTGAAAGCAATCCCCAGTATCAAGCCGGTCTTTATCTTATTTCTACTTCAGCCAACTTTAAGATAGTTGATCAATTAATCTGGACGACTAATCAAGATTTAGCTGAAACTCTCCTAAAACAAATTGTTATCTTTTTGAAATCTAATAACCTGGCTTTATCTGATTTGAGGGGTTTGGGGGTTTTTGCTGGTCCAGCTGGCTTTACTGATTTGAGAGTTACTCATGTTATCGCCAATACTTTGGCATATAGCTTACAGATTCCGATTACTAACGCTCAAACCAAGACTTGGCAAGAACAATGTTTTAAAGCCTTAAGACAAGGTCAAAATTTTAAAATTATTAAACCTTTTTATGGTCGCTTGCCAACAATTACTAAGCCCAAGAAGTAATCTCTCTACCCAAAAACAATATATTTATTCAGTACTAAAACTATGTTACAATGAAAACTAGGCGATTAGACTGTATATACCTGATTAGTCTGAGACATACTTTAAGTGACCGTTAAAACTTTGACTGGTAAAAAGCTGAGTTTATCCTTTTCAAGTTATTAGTTTAATAATAAATATGAATTGTTAATTTATTACAAGATATCAGTTTCAATACTGTCTCTAGTCTTGCATAATTAAGCTTAAAGTTAAAAGCCTTAATCTTTTTAAAAGATTTAAAAATTTATAAATTTTAATCATAGGAGACACCTTTAAAGGAGGTTTAAGATATGCCAATACTTTGGATAATCGTAGCCATTATTATTGGAGCCGGTACAGGCTTCGGTTTAACTCAATTTAAAAATAAAACTCGTCAAGCAGATCACCAAAAACAACTAGAAAAAACCCGTCAGCAAGCTGACAAAATTCTCAAAGAAGCTCGTAGCGAAGCTCAATCAAATCTAGACAAAGCTCAATCAGATATTGATAAGCGTCGTCAAGAACTCAATCAATTTTCAGATCGTTTAGAAGCCCGAGAAAAAAAACTTGATGACAAACAAGAAAAATTTGATCAAAGTCAAGAAAGTCATCGACAGGAAGTTGAGGATTTAAATCAAGCCAAAGATAAAATCTATGAGATTCGTCAGCAACAAGAGGAAAAGTTGGCAAAGATTGCCAAACTGACTAAAAAAGAAGCAGCTGATAAGCTTTATCAGATGGTCGAAAAAAACACCCAAGCTGATTTAAAAGACTTGATTGCTAAACTTCAAACTGAGGCTAAGGCTGAAGCTGAAGACAATGCTCGGGCTATTTTAATTTCCGCCATGGAGAGATTAGCTTCTGAGACAACGGCTGAAAGAACTATTACAACTGTCAAGATTGATTCAGAAGATATCAAAGGTCGAATTATTGGTAAAGAGGGGCGTAATATTCAAACTTTGCAGAAAATAACGGGGGTTGACATATTGGTTGATGATTCTCCCGGAGTTATTGTCTTGAGTTGCTTTGATCCTGTAAGACGAGAAGTTGCTCGTCAGACATTGGAGATGTTAATTAAGGACGGTCGGATTCATCCGGCTCGAATTGAAGAGCTTTTAGAAAAAGCTCAAAAGCAAGTCCAAAAAGAAGTTGTTCAAGCAGCTGAAACTGCGGCTCGAGAGATTGGAGTTATTGGTATTCCACCGACTATTTTGCAGCTTTTGGGTGAGCTGAAGTTTCGAACTAGCTATGGTCAGAATGTTTTAAAACATTCGGTTGAAATGGCTCATTTAGCTGGGGTTTTATCTGAACAAATTGGAGCCGATACAGCCATTTGTAAATATGCCGCTTTAGTTCATGATTTAGGCAAAGCTCTGACTCACAAAATGGAAGGCAAGCACCATCATCTAAGTGGTGAAATGCTGCGTAAATATGGCGTTGATGAAAAGGTGGCTCATGCTGCTGAAGCTCACCATGACGACATTGAAGCGACAACTATTGAAGCTCTAGTTATTCGAGTTGTTGATGCTGTTTCAGCTGCCCGACCGGGAGCTCGCAATATTTCAGCTGAAAACTTTGTTGAAAGGATGAAAACTTTAGAAAATATTGCCAACAGTTTCAAGGGTATTGAAAAATCTTATGCTATTTCAGCTGGACGCGAAATGAGGGTATTTGTTAAACCCAGCGACCTAGATGATCTGCAAAGTCTTCAAGTAGCTCGAGATATTGCTTTGAAAATTGAGTCAATGATGAATTATCCGGGGACAATTAAGGTGACAGTTATTCGGGAGACCCGAGCTATTGAATATGCTAAGTAGTTTTTATTCATAAATTTTAATGCTATTTTTTCTGTCAGCTTGCAGCAAAAAGCCGACCAAGAAGGTTGCACATAACTACAATTATCTAAGGCTGCATCTTTAGTCTTAGCCAGCTTCATGATGGCCAAATGACGGAATGTGTGGGCAGATTTACCTAAGATACCTAGATTCTCAAGGAATCCATTAACTAGTGCTTGTAGTGTTCTCTCAGAGGTTGGTTTATCTCTTGATGGTAAAGAGGGCAGTCCTAGGCTTGTAAGCTTTGGAATATTCTTTAAAGTGCTAATTGACTTAAACTTAGATTTCTTTTTTATCTTTGAAGCCAAAAATAGCAATAATAACAGTTGTTAAAAGATCAACGATGACAACTTGAATTAAATCAATATTATCGGATAAAGCCAAAAAACAAGCTGACCCCAACCAAATAATGGCAATAATCCCAGCAGTGTATGGATATTTTATAAATAGTAAAAAATCTCTCAACATAGAATGCTTACATTCTCAATTTATATAATCCAATTATATAACAATCCCAGCCAAATTAAACAATCCTTTGTAAGCAAATTAATTAATAAAATTAATACAAAATGTATAGTCTATTAAGAGAGAAGGGGGGGGGGATTAGAATCTTGCAAGATTGTGCTAATATGTTTTCAGTATGCGTGAAAAAAATATATTAAATTTAGTAAATAAAAAGCGGGCGGTCTTGTCATCTATTCTGCTAGGGTTGGTTGGTCTATTAATCGTTTCTGGGATTACCCCCCCCCTCAATTTAGTCAAAGCTCACGACGACGATGCTCATCCTAGTGGTTCCATCCAAGATATTTCGAGAGGCACTGGCAACATCTTGGTGGCTAAAATTAGATCTCCTCTCGAACATAGGGTAGCCACCGTTAAAGTGGCTGCCGTTGATGAGAGGGATGATTGTGATGAAGATGCCATAGCATCAGATGCTACTGATATTGCCTCTGGAGTCAATGTTAGCAGAAGAACTACTCAACCGATGACTATTGATGCTGATACAACAGACAATCAGTCAACTCTAGATTTTAGTGATAAATATGCTTGTTTTGAAGCAGTCTATAGGGATAATAGAGATACTTCCGAGATTGCTCTTCTTTACGATCCAGTTTACTTAGTTAGTGATACTAGAATAGATTTAACTCCACCCAAATTGAAAAACAAACAGAAAGTTGATATCAGTGGTAAATATGATTATACCGATATTGGGGATAGATTTAGTTTTTCAATTGAATTTGATGAAGAAGTTGAAATTGTAGTCCGCACAACGGCGAGATACAGTGATCGCAGTTTTATGCCTAGTATTCATATAGAAAATAAGGTTGAACCAGGGACTCTAAGAAAGAATTTGGCTTATGTGCTTGAACTTGATGTGGACTTAAGTTTTCCAACAACGCTGTCAGCCAACCAAGTATTAGCTCGTGGTCAAACTCTTACTTTTTCAACATATCGCTTTGATATATCGAACTTTTTCCACTCGCTAGAGAGGTCAGCTAGTATGAACTATATTGGTGGTAGCAATTTTATGATTAGAGATAAATTTGGTAATTCAATAGATTTAAGTAATGATTTGGATGACTCTTCTGCAGGTGTACAAAATATCTTGACAGAAGCGATAGAGATTAATGATGCTGTAATCTTAAACCCAACTCCCGAGACAAGTATTTCCTATGAAGATGATAAAACTTTAATAGTTAAAACTATTCCCGGCAAACTGGACATCTTTGATGCTTTCGAATCACCACCAGTAGTATGGAGAGCTTATATGACAGAAATGGATCCCGGCAATGATACTTGTTATGAGTTCATGGAGAAAAATCCCAATGATATTACAAGCGTCAAAGTTATTGACAATCAGAAAATAGATTTATCCAAAGCAAATATCGGAAGTAGATACTGTTTTGTGGGTACACTGGTAGAGCGTATCAATCACAGGGGCGAAGCAATAACTAGCTGGCAAGGATCAGGTAACGAAGGTGATAGTGAAAACATGATTTCATCTGCTTGGATTGAATATGTAGAAGATAGTGCCAGTCCAACTATGACTTTGAAAGTCTCAGGCAGCACTCTGATGATTACTGCTGAAGATACTGCTGGAGTTAAATCAGTTGATTGGAAGTTTGCTTCAAGTCAAAATGATCAGTGTTCTCTTAAAGAGAATTACAATAACAAAAACAATGATGCTGAAGTGAGTATTACTGCTACATCAGCCGAACATGGTCGATGGATTTGCATCAAAGCCACTGACAATAGAGGCAATGAAAGATCTCAGATTGCTCAATTAAACTATGTGACCCCAACTACTCCACCAGTGACTACCCCAACTGATGGTGATGATAGAGAGGTAACTCAACCAGCCGACATTGATGATGCTCCCAGCAATGAGGAAGAAGAAACAACTACTGAAGTAGTCGTCCCTAATTCTCAAGTTGAGAGCGTTGATTCAAATCCAAGTGAGACTGCAATTCAGCCAACTAATTCTCAAGCTTCTGATTTAGGAACAACGGTAACTGTTAGTTACGACGCTGAAGAAAATCAATTTTTAGTTTTTGGTAATTCATCTGATGGCAGTGATCTGTCAAATTTTGAATACATCCCCCATAACAATGCTGATATCCCCTGTAATCAGGGAGTTTTTGAAAATGCTACTCCAATCCAAGCAGATTCTTCAGGAGTAATTAATGCTAGCGAGATTGTGAATGGTATTTGTGTTCGAGTGACTGATCCTGCTACTGGTAAAATTTCCTATCAAGGCACTAATATTATTATCGATGAAACTGATGCAGTCGCTTCATCTACTAATAATGAGGATAAGGAAGCCAAGCCCACAGATGATGATAATGATATGACTGGGGTGATTATGACGGTCATTATTATTGCCGTGATTATCGGAATTATTGCAGTTTCTTCTAATCGCAGAAAGAAGAATAAGATCTAAGGATAGAGGGTTAACTTTTCATCCATTTCGCAGGCAGCATTTGTAAAATCTCGTAAGAGAGCAGAGAGAGTTTTTTTGTATCTTTTGATTTGTAGCAGTTTAACTATCAGCAATTTCTTGCTTAATTTCTTTTTGTAAAATTTTTGAACGCTGTCTGAGTTTTTGCATCATGCCCTGGAATAAGCTTGGGTCATGGGAAGCCACTCTTTCTAGCCAGACAAAGGCAATATTAAAAGCTTGGCTATAACTAATCTCAGTTTCGTTTAAGGATTTTAAATCAGGATATTCTGTTTCAACTTTTCGGATGACCTTCAAATAAGTTGGTGTCATGACTTCTGAATATAAATTCAGCAGATCAATCAGTCCAGTTAAAGTCACCAAAGTTCTGAGCATCTCACTGTCGCTGACAGTCAGCTTGAAACCAAAACGATTATTCTTATTAGCTAGACGATCAAAAATTACCAAAGCTTTGGGGCTACTAATTAAATGGCTAATATCTTTTTTGGAAAATTCAGCCTCAAAAGCTCTTTGCATAATCCGAGCTAATTCTTGATTAAAATTAGTAGCTGTTTTTTCATTGGAGGGAACCAGTTTGCCAAGCTTATCTAAGGCAAGATATAAATCTCGTCCGAAAAACTGTAAACTAGCAACAAAGAATTCCTCTAAATTAAAATTTTTCTCATCCAATTGATTATATGCCTTAATAAATTTTAAGTAAGCAACTGGGTATTTAGAACTTTGAGCTTTGATACCGAAATCAATCAAGCCGATCTGATTGTTATCCATGATAATAACATTACCAGGATGGGGATCACCCATCACAGATGGTTGATGAAATGTTGCCCAAAGAATTTCGAAAGCTAAAATCTGAAGTTGTTTAACTAAGTCGCTTTGAAACTCTTTTTTAACATAATCTTTCAAATCTAAATCAGATTTTTTTTCCTTGAGTTTCAACAATTTAGTCACAGACAGACCTTTCACATAATCTTGAATGATGACTTCATCAGTACATAATTCCAAATAAGTCTTTGGGATAACTAATTTGGGATGATCTTTATAAATGTGATATTGCTCATCAGCAAATTCAGCTTCAGCAATGTAATCAATTTCATGGAGAGTTTGTTTTTTAAAGTCATTGAAGATTGCTCGAACATTTAAGCCTTTGTTGAATTTAATGGCTTTGAGATGCCAATGATAGAAGAATTTCAAAAGTCTCAAATCAAACTTCAGAGTTTTCCGAATCTCTGAAGATAGCAGTTTAACTATGACGGTATCTTTCTTATTTAATTTAGCTAAGTAGACATGACCGAATGAGCCAATAGCTATTGGCTTAGAACTTAAATCAGTCAATCGTTCAAACTTATCTCCTAAATTATTTTTTAAAATTTTGGGAGCATTTAATTTCGGACTTCTGACATCTTCAAAAATATCCAACTTATTATCGCTTCGCCAACGTTGCATTGACCAGCTTTGCAAAATAACCCCTTGGAGAAACTTAATGTAGACACCACCGAGTTTCAGCAATTCATCGCCCAGCAAATTATACATAGCATCTTTTTTGCCTCGACGATTTAAATAATAAGATTGAACCAAGAGCTTAAAAATGGCAACTAGTCTTTGTTTCTTTAAGATAACTGCTCGACTCATTAGCCTTTTAGAAGTTTTTTCAAAAATTATTTTTTAACGAAGCCGATTAAGAATAAAGCCAAAGTGCAAACAATAACAGTTAGGAATAATTCAAAACCAGTTTCTTCTGGTCTGACGGCGACAATAATTAAGATAGAAATCCAAATTAATAAAATAGTGAATAAAATAGATAAATACTTCATAAATTCTTCTTAGTTAAAGTATATCAGAGTCCTTCAATATAATTTTGCTTGAAGTTTTCTCCCCAGCAACAAATCTTTTTCAGCTGAAAATGAGGGGGGGGGGTTAATCTTCAAAATAACTCAAAGCTTGTTGGTTGCGCATTTCAAATGCTTGCTGAAGGCTGACAGTGGCTTGGTTCTGCCGACGATTAATGACTTCGGATTGGCAAATCAAAGCTTTAACATGTTCACTCAACATGCCATACCAATTAGCCATATCTAAAATTTCCTCATCAGCAAGATTGGGAAATTTATCCATGAAGCTATCAGATGGCTGATGTTCGGCGTTAAAGTTTTTATAGAGCTCACTCATGACTAGACATTATAGCATAAATATGTCTTAATATGGAAGCTCAAACAGAATGTTATAAAATAAAAATGATAAATCAGTTTGATTAGAACTTAGATAATGCCTTTTAGTTTAGAAAATGTTGCTATTGCCTGTCTGTACTTGGGAGTGATTGGCTTAATTGTCATAAGCGTTCAGGTGTTATTTCATTGGCGATTAATCGTTGGCGAATATTCTAGAAAATTAACCCATATCTTGATTGCTTTTTGGATGGCGACCTGGCGATTCAATTTAACTCAGCTAGAAGTAACTTATTTGGGTCTGTTTTTAATTTTAGCTATTTTAGTCGCTCAGCAACTCAAGATTTTCAATTCAATTTTTGGCATTAATCGAGTCACTTATGGTGAAGTCTCTTACGTCATCGGTATCATCTTAACTTCGTTACTGTTTCCTGATCCAACTGTCTATGCCTTGGCGGTTATTAATTTAGGTTTGGCTGATGGTTTTGCCGCTATTATTGGCACAAAGTATGGTCGAATCAAATATAATGTTTTTGGTTCGACCAAGTCTTTAGCTGGGATGTTCACTAGTTTTGTCATTGTCATTATTTCTGGTTTATTATTTTGGATTTTGGCAGTTGATTATAAGCCTAGCCTAGTTTTTGTCTGCATGCATATTGTCTCCACGGCGGCTGTTGTTTCTGGTCTAGAATTTGTCAGCTTTAAGGGCTTGGATAATTTAACTATTCCTTTAGCGACTGGTTTGCTTTACAGCAGTTTAATTGTTTAACTATCTTTGAATACCTTGGATAAAATCTTTCATGATGAAAAAAATTATTTTATATTATAAATTTTGCTCCATTGATCAACCTAAAGTAATTCAACTCTGGCAGAATGAACTTTGCCAGAGATTGAATCTGAAGGGTCGGATTATTGTCTCTAGCATTGGCATCAATGGAACTTTGGGTGGAAATTTATCTAATTTAAAAGCTTATAAAAAAGCCATGAAAGCTTTAGACATTTTTTCAGATATTGAATATAAGTTAACCGATGGCTCAGAGTTTGATTTTCCCAAACTATCCGTTAAAGTTCGCCCTGAGCCAGTAACTTTAGAGGCTATCAAGGAATTTAATGCTTTCAATTCATCTAAGGGTTTAAGTCCAAAGCAGTGGCATGAATATCTAACGGAGCATCCTCAAACTTTAGTCTTAGATGCGCGTAACTATTATGAATCTGAAATCGGATCTTTCAAAGTCGATAATCTAATTAAACCCAAGATTAAGACTTTCAAGGATATTAAGCCAATAGTGGCGAAATTACCCAAAGATCAACCTATTTTAACCTATTGCACTGGAGATGTTCGATGTGAATATTTGAGTGCCTATATGCAATCTGAGGGGTTTGAGACAGTTCATCATCTTCGGGGAGGCATTATTAAGTACGGTCAAACTTATGGTGATGGGGGTTTATGGCAGGGTAAGTGCTATGTCTTTGATCGGAGAATGCAGCTGGGTTTTTCAAAAAAAGCCCAAGATATTGCCCAATGCCTAGTTTGTCAGAATAAAACTTCAGATCAGGTTAACTGTGATGATTGCAATCGTCAATTAGTGGTTTGCCTTAATTGCCAGAAACAACCATATTATCATTGTCAAAATCCGACTGTTAGTAGTCGCACTCGCAAATGAGTCAAGATTTAAAAACCAAATTAGAACAACTACCAACCCAAGCAGGGATTTATTATCATTTAAATGCCAAAGACCAGATTATCTATGTCGGAAAAGCTTCGAATTTACGTCAGAGAGTTAAGTCATATTTTGGTCATCAGAATACTCTAACTTTAAAAGACAGATATCTGCGACAGCAGATTACTGATATTCGTTGGACATTAACAGACAATCCTCTTCAAGCTTTGTATTTGGAAGCTGAAATGATCAAACGTTATCAACCTAAATATAATGTCACTCAGCGGAATCCTTCTTATAATCATTGGTTTTATGCTTATTTCAGCTTTCAAACCAATCATCCCCGTTTACTAGTTACTCGAGCCAATCCCAATTTTGAAGTTGATGATTGTCTAGGTCCATTTATCGAAGGACGAACTTTAAAGCGAGTCTTAAAATATTTAAGAAAATATTTTCCATTCTCTACACATCAACAATTACCCTCAAAAGCTTGCTTGGATTATCATTTGGGTTTATGCCCGGGTCCTGAAACTGATGATTTCGACTCCAAACAAGCTCTGCTTAATTTAGGCAATCTGAGAGATTGTTTAAAAGGGCAACAAGCCAGTTTAGTGAGAAAATTAACTAAATTAATGCATCAAGCCTCTGATAATTTGGAATATGAAAAAGCTACAAATCTAAGGAATCAAATTATGGCTTTGGCTAATTTTCGTCCCTCCTTAGTTTTTTCAGATATGGCTAAATTAAATTTAGGTTCTGATCAGGCAATTTCTGATTTGCAAAAACTTTTTAATCTGACATCAACCTTAAATCGAATTGAAACCTATGATATTAGTCATATTAGCGGTCAAGATACGGCGGCTTCAATGATTGTTGCTATAAATGGAGTTATCCAGCCTCATTTAAATCGACGATTTAAGGCTAAAGTTCAAGGCAATAATGATGTTGGTCAAATCAAAGATGTTATCAAACGTCGTTTAGAATCAAAAACTTTAGCACTTGCCAAGCCAGATTTAATTTTAATTGATGGTGGTAAAGGTCAGGTTAGTGCTGTCTTGGAAGCTTTGGGGGAAGTTCAGCTAATAATTCCAGTGATTGGCTTGGCTAAAAAGAGGGAACAAATCATATTTAAAACCAAAACCTTAACTCTGAATCAGGATTATGTTGATCAACTGCAGGCTAAAATTTCAACTTCTGCTCACTTTACAACTTTAGATATTCCTTTGACAACTCATCTGATGAAGCTGCTCCAAAGACTGCGAGATGCTTCTCATCGCTTGGCTCTGAGGTATCATAATCAGCTTCAAAAACAATCTCAACTTAAGAGTTCTTTATTGGATTTACCAGGCATTGGGCAGGTAACATACCAGAGATTATTGAGAAAGTTTGGTTCAGTTGCCAATCTGAAAAAAGCTGACCAAATTCAATTAAGTGAGGCTTTGAATGCTCAGCAAACTAAGATTGTTACAGATTATTTAAATAATCAAAGATAGAGATTACAGGAATCCAAGATAAACTGTTTTCACTCATCAATTACAATAAATCAATCTGATTAATTTTAGCTTCTTTTTGCAATCTCTGGATAGCAATATCACAATAATGCTTATCTATTTCAGCTCCAATACCTTGTCTGTTATTCAGATGAGTAGCAATCAAGGTGCTACCGCTACCTAAAAAGGGATCTAAAATAGTGTCTCCAACATAGCTAAATAACTTAAGGCATCTTTTTGGTAATTCAATCGGAAAAGCAGCTGGATGTCCACCGGCTCCAGCTTTAGATTGACCATTAAATTGCCAAACCCCATTAGTCCAAGCCATAAATTCTGATTTGTTGATGTCAGATTGACCTTTCAGGTGTTTTTTCCAACACTTTTTATAAAGTACCACGATGACTTCTACTGGAGCAATAACATAAGGAGCTCAAGCTGATAACCATGAACCCCAAGCAGTTCGACGAGAAATATTGCTTTCATGCCAAATAATTGTTGAATGATACGACCAACCAATCTGCTTAATAATGTTCATCAAATCGGCATAAACAGGTCTCTGACCATTTTTGTTTTTATCCAAGGGTATATTCAAACACAGTCGTCCATCATTTTTAGCTAATTCATAACACTTACTTAACCAAGCATGGCTGAAAATCAAATAATCTTCATAACTTAAATCATCTGGATTGGAATTATAATCAATGTTGACATTATAAGGGGGTGAGGTAATGATTAAATCAATCGTATTAGGTTTCAGAGTCTTTAATTTAAGAAAATCTTGCTGGTAAATTTTTAAATTCTCATGATTAAAATAGCTTTCTGTTTCCGAGTGTTCCAATAATCGTTTTTTAGTTAAAATTTTAGCCATCCAAATATCCTACTATTTACTTACCATATTATCTTATTAATCTCCAAAACTAAAAATAGCTACAATTACATTACATTGGATTTTAAGGATAAAATATGACTAAAAAGAAAGAGCCTTTAAAACTAGTCAGCCAAGTTGATGGTAAGCCTTTTATAAGTATTGAGATTGATTTAGAAAACAATATAGCTATCTTAAAAGCCCCTCAAACTGACGATACTACTTTATATGAGGTTGAGGATTTAGAGCTTTTTATAAGCAAGTTGCCAAGTGAGTTAACTGCCATTAAAAAGATTTTAGATGTCTATAAAGCCGAATGGCTGAAAGCCTTATAAAAATCAATTAAAATGCATCCTATCCACTAACTGATGATTACCATTATGGCTGTATAGTGTAATCAAATCACCATCATCACCATATTCATACCTGTTATAAAACATTAAATTACCATCTGCATCATAGTGTTCTGTTGCATACCTCTTACCACTACCCCAATACTTTTCTTTTTTAACCTTATTACCATTGGTATCATATTTAGACCTGAAATACTCCCTTAAATTACCATTTGCATCATAGTGTTCTGTTTTAATCAGCTTACCATATGCATCATAGTATTCTGATTTAATCCGATTACCATTAGTATCGTAGATGTTTTGTTTACTCTTATTACCATTGGTATCATAGAGTTCAATACCATTCAAACTACCTTCAGCACTATATTGTCTTTCTCTATTAGTTTTAGGAGATTGAATAGTGTTTTTATTTTTTGTCATCATAAGAAACCATTATATCATTTTTACAGATAAAAATCAATCCTACTTAATGTAATTATTATTATGTTAACTAGGGGGTTTGTTTTTTGGTAATTGATTATGAGATATACTTATATTTAATGAATAAAAAGCTAATCATTATTCTTACCAGTATCATTGTCTTACTGGTTGGCATTGGCATAACCATCTATGCTTTAACTAGTGGTGATGAAGTAAAACCACTCAATAAAGCTCCAGTTGATACCCCCAAAGATAAAACAGAATGTCCTAAAGATACAGATACAATAAAATATATTTTGTGTGATGCTGATGGTAATTTGATTAGTGTTGAATACTATGGTGCTGATGGCAAGTTATGGCAATCCAATAAGTATGAATATGATGCTGATGGTAATCAGATTAAAAGAGAGGACTATAATGCAGATGGTAGTTTAGCAAGTTATCACCAATATGAATATGATGGTGATAGTAATCTGATAAAGTCAGAATGGTATGATGCTGATGGTGATTTAAGTCGGTATTACCAGTATGAATGGGATGCTGATGGTGAGTTGATTAAAAGAGAATGGTTTGATGGTGATGGCAGGTTAATAGATACCAAGTATTACCACTAATTGATTTATAAAATGTTATGGCGAACAAAGACGATGATTTTATTGAGTTTTGGCATTTTTTAAATAAAGATAAATCCTAAAAGAGGCGATAAAGAGCTTTGTATTTGGATTTTTAGGGGTTAGCATAGTCAATCTATTTAGTGTATCTCTGTTTGGTTGGATTATTGGCATTATTTGTATAGCTAATGCTATCCAAGATAATAATAAAACTTTATTTATGAGTGGCGTAGTGTGAATTATACTCTCATTACCATCAGCGTCATATTCATACTTGTAATACCTCAAATTACTTTAATTAAGTGACTAAGTCTAATTTCAATATACTATTGTTTAATTAACAGTTTTGGGATTTAGCAATCTAGATGTTTAACAGATTATACAACCTTGATATTACTTATAAAACTTGTATAATATAGACTATATTGGAATTTGGAAATTTACTCACAATAGCGAATACACTACTCTTCAACAAGATAGATCTAAGAAGCTAAAGGAAAGAGCTTTACTTTCTATGGGGGCTTTAGCTTTAGGCATAAGTTCTTTCGCTTGTACGACTAATAAATCAGATAACAATGAAAACAATAGAATAGTAATTCAATGTGAGTCCTTCAAAGAATCTACTGTAGCCCGTATTTGCATTACTAAGGATAATGGCAAAATAATTGCTCAAGACATAGAGCAGAAGTATTTATAGGTGATTGACTAAGGGTTAATTGTGTAAACTTCGACAATGTTGTTGCACAAATTTCGCTAAAATATCTGGCCAGTCTTTTAATATTAATCTACTATATTCACAGAGTAAAACTTTGCTATAATAGTGATAAATAATTTTTATGGATAGTATCTTAGATTACATTGTTTTAATTTCTGGCATCTTATTAATTAGCTTAATTTTAATGCAGACTAGGGGGGCAACTTTGGGAGCTGGACTAGGTGGTGGTGGTGAATCTGGTGGCAGTAGTGTCCGTCGAGGCAGTGAAAAAACCATTCATCAAATTACCATCTTACTGGTCGTAATTTTCTCTGTTTCTTTAATGGCTGGTTTATTGATTAGCTAAATCTCCACCCGAAAAAAGGGGGAAAGTTTCAAAATGCCTAAAGCTAATTCTCAGTCCGAGAATTCGGAGACTCGATTTGAATTTGAAGATGATAAAACTCCGCATCTAGATGTGACTAAATCGTCTCGATGGTGGGGTTGGCATCAATTAGATACCAAACCAAATTTAAAATTAAGTACCAGCCAACAACTAGACCGTTATTTGGTCAGTCGTTTGCCTAATTCAGGCAATATGTTGCTGTTTTTAATTATTTGGATGGTTTTTATTACTTTTTTAATTTCTGGTACATTATTTCAAATCAGAGCTTTAACTCCTCTTTATACTCAGATTCATTATACGGAAGGAGGAACTTATACTGAGGGTCTGGTTGGTCGTCCGTCTAATTTTAATCCCATTTATGCGACAACTCAGCCTGATCAAGCTGTTTCAGAATTGGTCTTTGCCAGCTTGTTTGAATATGATTTTCAAAATAAGTTAGTCCCCATTTTAGCCCAATCAATTACTGCCGATAATAAAACTCAGCAATACACTTTAACTTTGAAAAAAGATTTAAAATGGCATGATGGTCAACCGATTACAGCCGATGATTTAATCTTCACCATTGAGACTATCCAAAATCCTGAAGCTCAGTCACCCTTAAGAGATAATTGGCAGGGAGTCGGAGTGGATAAAATTGATGATTATACAGTGAACTTTACTTTGGAAGCTAGTTTTTCGCCATTTGCTACCAATTTAACTTTAAGTATAATTCCCAAACATCTACTTGAACAAGAAGATATTAAACAGCTTCGTCGATCGAGTTTCAATTACCAACCTATTGGATCAGGGGCATTTCAATTCAACCACTTAACTCATGTGAATACTTCGGCTGGCGATGAATTTAAAATTCAACTCAGTCGCAATCCAATTTGGTCTGCTAGTCCATCTCAACCTCTAATTGATTATTTTCAATTTTGGTTAGTCCCAAGTGCCGATAGAGTGACTGAACTTTTCAATCAAGGTCAATTATCAGGCAGTCCAGACTTAATAGCCAATCAAATAGACTTGGTAGAGCTGGAAGATTATCAGACGGTTGATTTGAGATTAATGACGGGTGTCTATTTGTTTTTTAAAAATTCAGATTCGGTTTTGAAAAACAGAACTATTCGTCAAGTCTTAACCCATGCCTTAGATATTGAAAGCTTAGTTAAGGATTTGGAAGGTCGTCAACAAATTATTTCTGGACCTTTGTTGCCCGAGCATAAAGGTTATCAAGCTAAAGATGATACCATTCATTTTAAGCCTCAATTAGCTAGTCAACTATTAGTCGAAGCTGGCTATTCAAAAATCAATGGTTATTGGCAAAGAGATGGTCAGATTTTGAGTTTAACTTTAACAACCCAAAGAGAGACCGATTATGAAATTGTTGCTCAAGGTATTGTCAAACAGTTAGAACAGTTTGGTATTGAAGTCAAACTTGATCTACGACATGCCGATCAAATTCCTTTCGAAATTTTTCAAAATCACAATTATGGCTCAATGCTTCTTTTTGGTCTTAATCTTGGGCGAGATGCTGATGTTTATTCTTATTGGCATTCCTCTCAAATTGATAGCGATTCAATTTTGAGGCTTAATCTCGCCCAGTATCGTTCATCTGAAGCTGATGAGGCTTTGGAAGCTGGAAGAAGTCGGCTTGATCCCAGTCTGCGGCAAGATCGCTATGAAGATTTTCAAACCACTTGGGCGAGTGATTTCCCGTCCCTACCTCTTTATAGGCCGAATTTCCGCTATTATACTTTTGGTGATGTTCGTGGACCAGATCGCAGTTTATTGCTAGAAAAATCTATCAATAGATTTTTTGATGTGAATAATTGGGCAGTCAAAACTAAGCGACAGATTATTCAAACAGATTAAAGTATTTTCATTTAATTTTATTGACATAATTTATATTAGTGATTACTATAAAGTTAGTAAATTAAACATAACAAGTTATAAATATAAAAATTAATAAAGGAAAAAATGAGTAAATTAGCTACGACTTTCAATCATGTAACATCCAAGAAGGTCTTTTGGATTTTATCAACTATTATTGGAGGAATAATTTTAGCTTTAGCCTTAATTGTTCCCAGTCTAGTTGATGCCAACGTTAAGGGTTCGGTTAAGGTTGAGCAGATTCGATCTTTCAATGCCCGAACTAGTGATTTGGATTATGATCAAGATGCCTCCAGTGATCCACTGGGTGGTTTAGGTGCTTTGGAAATAACTATTAATGCTCCGAGTAATTATAGAATCTTTTATGATTTTAACTATGATAATACTCCTGGAGCCAACCGTATACAAAGATTCAATATAGGTTTTGTTGATAGTCAACAAGATTGCAGTGATTTCAATGATAATGGTGCTGATAGCACTGATTTTGATAATATAGATGCTGATTTAAGACTTCGAGGTCAGTTTGCTATTCACAGTCGAAGACCATCTTTAGTTAAATCAGCCTTTGATATCAGCGATTACATTGCTGCCGTCCATGATGCCGATGATAGTGATGATGGCATAGATGGTAAGTATGCCTGCGTTGAGGCAGTTTACCAAATCTATGATGAAGACGAGAATGACGATCCAGAATATCACTATCTCTCTTCAACTGATAAGATTTCTTTGGAAAGACCAACTTTAGAACGAGTTCGCAGCCAAGATAGTGAGTTTACTGCTGAGCATGTCGGTAATCAAATCCAGATGGAATTAGAATTTGATCAGCCTGTTAGAGCTGTAAGAGTTAAGGGTCAGGGTAAAAATAAGCCATACTTTAATTACGCTATGGGACGCTATCCAGCTCATCAAGCCGGTGCCTGTAGTTTAGATGGCAATACAGCTAAGTTTGAACATACTGCTTCCAGTGATTATTCTGAGCATCTAGTGTTTCAGTATGAATTAGATTTTCGAGATTGCACTAAAGGTTTACCGGGTGATCGTTTGGATGAAGATGATGTTAGGCTTAGTGCTTCAATCCCTCTAATCTTGGGTGATTATATTATTCTCAATGAGTATGGTGTGGTTGTTTTAGGAGCCGGTTTTGACAATGAGGATGATCGCAATCTCCGAGTAACTCCTAACGACGATTATCGAGGAGCTCGAGGCTTTGATATCACCATTGATACAACTCCGATTATCACTTTATCAAGAAGTGGACGAGATTTAGTGGCTTCAGCTGATCCAACTAGATTTACCACTGATCACGATAATGATCAAGGTGATGGTCAGGATGGTACGACTAAACCTAAGAGAATTACCACTATTCAAAATGGTGATAAGAGCTTCGGTCGAACCCAAACAGTCACTGATAATACTTGGCGACATGTTGTAGCTACTTCTGAAGATATTGATCCAGATGATGAAGATGATGCTTGTCATAAATATATTGATAGAGAGGATGCTCAAAATAACTTGGATAGCGATGAATTGGGCGAGGAATCCAAGACGCGTAGATTACCATCCGCAGCTAGCAATAATTATTACTGCTTCACTATTAAGGATGTCTATAATCGAGATGCTTCCAGTACTTGGTATCATTACAGCCAATCAACTACCTCTACTCAGCCTCACCTTCAACTATCATATGCTAACAATATTTTAACGGTTACTACTCGAGATTCATCTATTGGTCTTAGTTCAGTCTCTTGGAAGTATATCAATTCAGCGACTGCTTCTTGTCAAACTTCTGATTCAGGTTTCACTCAAAGTTCACCAGTGACCAATGGTTTAGCTCGGATAAGCGTTGCTTCTAATCAAAATGGTCGGTTTATTTGTATTAAAACAACTGATAATAACAACAGATCAGATGCTACAAGACATACTTTAAGGTACGTAGCCAATACTAATCCCAATAATCCGTTCCCTCAACTGATAGTTTCTCCCAATAATCCAGTTACTCCTACCAATACTTCACCACCAAGCTCCACCACCACCAGCCCTGCTCAACCAAGTCAGCCAACCACTGAGACGGATGTTGTCTTGCCAGCTAATTGGGCAAGTTTAAGTGTTCCAGAAAAGATTCGACTTAATCCTTATGGCTGTCATGACACAAGAAAGATTAGAGCAGACAATGGTCAATGTATAAGCGGTGGTTCTACAAGACCAACTAGTTCTCAACCAGAAGTTGAAGATCCACAACCCACTGAAGTCGCCCCAGAAGAAGAATCTGATTCCCAGACAGTTGCTCCCGAAGAAGATCAACAACCAGCAGAGAATCAGGAAGAACCTGAGCAAGCCGCTTCGCCTGTTAATCTTCAAATCAACGTTAATCCAAGCTCAGATAATAACTTTGAAATTTCTACCAATGATCCCGATGAAGATACTAGCCGAGCCTTTGAATACGCTATTTTCGCAGGACAGGATAGTTGTTTAGATGTTGACAATGATCAATATCAAAGCTTAACTGGTCAATCTGTCTCCATAGCAGACTATGAGGATGAACAATATATCTGTGTTCGCACCAAGGATGCTAATGATCGCTTCACCTATTCCACCAAGAAACGAGTTGTTGAGGCTAGAGCCGTTGCTGAAGCTGGTAACGGGGAAGCAACTCCACCTCCAAGTGACGGTAATGGTCAAAACAATAACGATGACGACGGTGGCGGAAGCATGATGCTCATTATTGCTGGAGTGTTAGCTGTTCTGATTATTGGTATCATTATCTTTATTGTTGCTTCCAATAAAAAGAATAAACAGCAGTTTTAAACGGACATATCACTTTTAAAAAAGGATAGTCTTTTCAAAAACCTAAAAAGAGATTTAATCTTTTTGGGTTTTTGTTTTTTTTTGTAAAGATGATCAGATATTCATGATTATCTAAGATTTTGTAAAGTTTGATCAGTGGCTTTTAAAATTTGAGTTTTGGTTATTGTTTGACTGGGGGAATTAACCAGTTTGGTTATTCCAGAAGTTGGCAAATTAATCGTTAAGCCATTGAGTCGAGCATAAAAGTTATATGCTGGTTGATTAATAATATCTGTTAGATGAGCCTTATTTTGTTGCAAGGATTGTTGAGCCATAATTAAATTCAAACCATATTTTCGAGCTTCAGATAACATATCTATAAAACTTTGTGAGGCAAAGTTTTGGAATTCATCAACATATAACTTTTGAGATTTATTCATATCTGTTATTACATTATATTCGATTCTGTTTAATATCAGTAGCAGTAATAATAATTTGCTGTATAATTAATAGAAAATATGCCAAACTATAAAAAGCCCCCGATAAAAGAAGCAATTATTGAAATTAAGTTTCAACAAAATCGACTGTATACTATAGAGTCAATCAAGAGATTAGTACAAGAATATGAAAAATCTTCAAGCTTGAAGATTAGTGGGGAAAATGTTCGATTTCATCATATCTCACAAAACAATTCCGCCCACACAGATACTCAACTTGTAGGATATATGCTGGTGAATCAGTCTAGGTCTAGAGTTCTCCATGTAGATATAGATAGACTGTCATATAGTTTTTTTGGTGAATATACTGGTTGGAAGAGTCTGCAGAAAGAATTCTTGTCATATTGGGAGCAATTAACAAGATTATTCAATGAAACAATTGAGAATAATCAAATGTTTGCTCAGAGATTAGGGGTTAGATTTGTCAATATCATTAAATTGCCTATTGAAAACTTTCAGGAATCAACGAAATATATTGAAAGTAATTTTGTTCAGGATATTGCTCAATACAAAAAACAGCATAAAACAGTGAGGGAAATGACAAAACGAGCAGTTGCTTACAAGGATAATTATCAATACATCATTGCAGAACAAATATGCCGAAATGATCAGCAAAAGATTGATTATTTTTTAGATATAGATGTTGCACAGTATTCTGAAAGCGGTCAATCAATCATTGATATACCCAACATTCTAGCAAACTTGCGGGATTCGAAGAATGATATATTTGAATCATATTTAAAGACAAAAGCAAAAGAATTATTTAAGTAATGAATTTATTAACAGAGACAATTATATCTAAAAAGGATCAAAATTTAGACAATTGGATTAGTCATCGCCAGATATATTCTAACCAAGAGATATATGGATGGAATACTCTTAAAGCTACTGATTTAGTCCCACCCAAAACTCCCTATGATATTACAGATAATCCATTGATTAGAGTATTACAATACCGCCAGAACCCCCTCAGAATAAGTCGCAGATTGCTAGTCATCAAAACCAACACGACCATCAAAAACATATTTAATGAATCTTATCAATCATGGAAAAGAGATACTGCAATGCTCTCCTTTACAACATCAATCACTAGTCATCCAGAATATCAGAAAATTATGAGGTTAGATGCAGAAATAGTTGTTCCTTTGATTTTAGCAAAAATGCAGGAGAAATTAGATCATTGGTTTGAAGCCTTAGAATATATAACTGGGCAGAATCCTATAGAGCAACAAGATTTAGGCAATATGCAGGCTATGACTGAGGTTTGGCTCCGATGGGGATACATTAATGGATATATTGCAAGATAAATCCCTTTCCTGTTTGATAGAAAAATTGAATGGAAATAATAAAGATAATTTTCCCTATATCAATCATAGTAATTGCAGAATAACTTCGCCTCAAGATGACAAATACAATTGTATTGCTTGGGGAGGAGGAGATAAGAATCATTGGTGGTGTCCTAAACGCTATTGGCTGGAGAATATACCTCGAGTACCTTCTATGTCAAATCTGATTAAAATTTTCGAAAAGCTGGGCTATAAAATATGTAATAACTGCCATCTTGAAGATGGGATTACTAAAATTGTTTTATACTGTACTGAAGATAATATGCCAACTCATGTAGCTATCCAGCTAAAGACAGGCAAGTGGTCTAGTAAGCTAGGTGCATTAGAAGATATTGAGCATGATACCCCCAAAGTACTTGAAGGTAAAACATATGGTCAAGCTAGAATATTTATGTATAAAACCTTTTAGTTTTTAAACTATTCAGCAACTAAATATAATCTAAATTAAACAACAAGACCCCCGAATTTACAGAGGGTTAAAGCCATACATCAGAAGATCACATCTTATAAAAGAGTAGTCAAGTAAATAGTTTGCTGTATATTAACCCCTCAACCAGTTAATTGCAACTAGTTCTTGGATTCAAGTTCAGAGTGCAACATTAGGGTTTTAGCATTTCTTTAGGTGTTCGCCATTTAAGTCGTTTACGTGGTCTATTGTTAATGAGATCTACAGCTCTGTCAAGCTCAGCTTGGGTTAAATTATTGAAATACATCCTTTTAGGGAAGAAGTATCTTAAGAGTCCATTAGCATTTTCATTACAGCCTCTTTGCCATGAATGATAGGGGGTACTATGATAAACCTTCCATTTTAAAGAGTCCTCAATAACTTCAGATAATTTCATCTCAGGACTATTGTCTAAAACAAGAGAGCGGAGATGCTTCTTTTTGCATCCCTTAAAGGCATCAAATGTGACATTAGCAAAACCTTGAGCACCAAAGTCTTTTCTATTAATAATTTTAGCAATCAAATAGCCACTTTTACGTTCAACAAAAGTGGCTATGTAACCACTTCAGAGCTTTACCAACTACCGTATCTCCTTCCCAATGTCCATAAATGAGACGTAAATCTCCTGCTCGAGAGCGGTTACTAATGTGTCTTTTTAAAGCCATTGCTTTTCTGACTTCGACTCGATACTTATTAGCTCTTGTTCTCCTATAATGCCCTTTACGACAGTGGAGTTCGTCTCTTAATTGCGGTCTTTGTTTTGTAGATCCAATCATAAATGGTTTGAGTGGAAACTGTGTCTGCATGATGTTTTTTCAACCAGCCAGCTATTTGCTCAGGCGACCATTTATCTTTTCTGATTTTAGATATTAAAAGCTCTTCTAAGATACTACCTTTAGTAATTTTTAGCCTAAGCTGGCGAGCCTTGGACTCGCCTTTTTCTAGCTAGTCTGTCGGCTTTACTAACATGATATTTCCCTTGCAAGTTTAAGTTACGCCCTAACTCTCGACTTAAGCTACTGCGATGAACTTTAAGCTTTAAAGCTATTTGATTTAGCTGTAACCCTCTCGTCTTAAAGTAGCTAAAATTATTCTCTGTTCTTTGGTAAGATGTTGATACATCTCTGCCTCCTTTTTAAATTAGTTAATTTTTAACAACTTTATTTTAGGGCAAAAGCAGAGATGCTTTGTTATGTATTTTAGTAATACCGTTTATGTTGCACTTCGGACTAGAATGTACCCCATATATTCTGATATATTACAAATTTATTATTTAAATATAGATAAGGCAAATGATATTTAATACCCAAGTAACGAAACTCTGCTTAAAGTTTAGTCCCACAACTCGCCTCATAAAACCAGCCAAGACTAATAAAAGCCTGATTCTTAAGATTATTGTGGGTAGTTTGTATGGCTTTTCGGCTCAAAGATGAAAATTGACTACTGGGATTAGACAGGCACAGAGTTTTGTGAAATATTTAAAACCTCTGTTTGGAGAGAGGCTTTGGAAATCTGACTATTTAGCAGTTAATCATAGATTTTCTTGTACTGATAGCTCAGTAGAGCTAAGGTATAGTGCAGTAAATAACCTTTTAAAGATCGAGCTCTGAAAGTTAACAAGTTAAAGCTTTCTTTGAGGACTGAAAACACAGTCTCCACCAAGCTCCTCAGCTTATATATTCCTTTAAAGTTGACTGGTTGGCTGAAAGATTTTGCTGATTCTTTCTTTTGGGGGCGACTACTAGGCAACCGCTAGACTTTAGTTGTCGCCTTAAGCTGACTTAAACCATAGTGATTGTCACCAATTAGAGTCTTAGTATATAAGGTGTAATGAGTTCACTGGCGACTAAGCCATCATAGACATTGGCTTTGGTTAGTTCAAAGTTAACAATCTCTTGTCTCTTGCTTGACGGCTAAATGCATTTTAAATCCTAAGTATTTACCTAAAGTCGTACCATAACCAAAGCTGACATCACTGCTTGCCGCCTTATACCTCTGTAAGCCCGCCAATATTTACAAACTGGCAAAGGGGTTGAATCAGCAATGACAATCTTAGAGGATGATCTCAAACAAAGATCAGCTAAATATTGCTCAACTAAAGGGAGCAACCTTTGAGCTTGCCGATTAAAGTTCTGATAAACTGGCAACTTAAGATTTAACTCTTGTGTTCCTAATCGCCAAATAGATTTAATGTTGTCATTAATGCCTCTTAGACCTCCGTAAATTAAGAGAGCTAAAATAACTTCATCCCCAGAGCTATTTTAGGGCGACCAGTCGGAGCCTGACCAACCCAACCAACTATCTCCCAATAAGTCTTTTAACACGCTTCTTAATTATGTTAAACTTCAGATTAGGTTTGGCATTATTTTTGTCTGAACTTATTTTTGTTTTATTCATAAGCATAAGTTTAGCAAAAGCCAAACCTATCTTTAGAATCTTCCAAACAAAGGAGTTTCGTTACTTGGACATATTTAATAGCTTCTACTACATTATTAGATATTGGAGTAAGAATTCATCTAATATTGGCTGGAATTCGGCGTAGGGGGTATAATGTGATTTGTTATGCGAGCAACTGATGGAGATATTTACGATTTTATTTATACCCCGGGCAAGTGGTTTAAGATTCCAGATTTTCAACGACCTTACAGCTGGCATCGAGAAAACTCCAAAATTTTCCTCGAAGACTTAGAAACTGTTCTCACATCTAAGAAGACCCATTTCTTTGGCAGTGTGGTTTATGAAACTCAGGGTGATGAAAGTATTATTATCGATGGTCAACAACGAATTACAACAATTTCTTTGATGATTATGGCTATTTATCATCTTCTGGAAGAAGATTCATCTTTAACATCGCCGGATTTATCTGCTGATGAAATTAGAGAAAGATTTCTTTGGAATGATCGGCATACTGGAGATAATAAAAGCAGAGTTAAACTTAGGGGGATAGTCAACGATGCGAGAATTTTTCAGCAAATTTACGACAAAAATGTCGATGATGACGGCAAGCAGTCGGAAATATACAAAGTATATCGTTTTTTCATAGATTACTTTAAGGATAAAACCAATCTAGATCGCTATATCAAAGCTCTAAAAGATTTTAAGATTGTCAAAGTAGTCTTGGATCCTAGAGATGATCAACCCCAGAAAATCTTTGAGAGCATTAATGCCACCGGTAAAGAGCTAGATAATGGTGATAAGATTCGAAATTTTGCCTTAATGATGGATGATAGCGATTTGAGGAATCAAGTTTTTCATCAATACTGGGTTAATATTGAACAATACTTAACAGATAATGCTACTGGACGCAATGATATTGCTGATTTCTTTTTAAGAATGCTGATTAGTGAATATCAAAAACATATTAAAATCAGTGATGTTTATTCTGAATTTAAGAAGTTTTTCAAGCTACATATTCCGAATCCCAGAGATCAATCACAAGTCCATCAGTTTTGGCGACTCATATTGGAAAATTTAAATAGATATTGCTTTTTAAAATATTGTTCTATTAAGGATGAGAAGTTAACGATTTTTTCAAAGCCAGTAGCCCGACTATCTTTTCTTGATATGGGGGTTTGGCTACCCTTTTTAATAAAAGTTTTAAAGAGATGGCATGAAACTCAATTAACAGATGATCAGGTTATAACTATTTTGGGAATGACAGAGACATATTCTATTCGACGAGGTCTCCTAAAATATTATTCTGGGGGCTTAAGTTATTTTTATGCCAATTTAGATAAAACTATTTGGGATAGATTATCTAAAAGTCAGTCAAGCTATGAAGATATATATAGCTATACGATCATCAACAGTGTTTACGAGTGTCCTAAGCCTGAAACATTGAAGTCAAGATTGGGAGAAATCGAATTCTATCGTCTGCGTGCATCTTTACAAAATTGTATTCTCAGCTCTTATGATGATAAAAAATTGCCCAAAGAATCCAGTTTGCTTAGCCAACTCAGTCATAAAGACTCGGCCATTACAATTGAGCATATTATGCCCCAAACACTTACCCCAACTTGGAAGAGCGAATTAGGAGAAAATTGGTCTGAAATTCATCATATGTATAGGCATAATATAGCTAACTTAACTTTGACTGGCTATAATTCAGAATATTCAAATAAAAGTTTTAGTGAGAAACTTAATGCTCCTAATGGTTTTGCTCAAAGTAGCTTAGCAATTAATAGGGATTCGGTAGCTATTTATAAGACCTTTGATGAGAAAGCCTTAAAAAATAGAATGAATTGGTGGTTGAAGACTATTGAATGGATGTGGCCATATCCTCAGTCAGATTATACCCCTCCATCAATTGATTCAACTTACGATAAGACTCTAAGCAGTATTCAGATTGATGATTTAGTCAATAGTCAGCCTCAAATTGTTATTTTCAAGCAACAGGATTTTAGTGTCAATAACTGGACTGATGTCTTGGAAGTTGTGATGTCTCAACTTTATGAGCATGATTCTCAATTTATTTCTCACCTTAGGGCTGATTTAAATGTTAATCAGGAAATCAGTCAGTATAGTCAAGATTTCGCTGGCAGCGTCAGCATTGGTAATAGTGATTGGTTAGTCAATACAGCATCAACTGATGAAGAAAAAATAGAGCTTTTGAAAAGGGTCATTGATTTAGCAAGTATCAATCAACGGGATATTCAGATACAACTGAATTCAGTTTCAGGCTAAAGTCATTTCATTAAGATTAAAGGGCGTATTCACAATTCTCATCTTATACATTAATAAATTAATTTCTTACATGGAGCTATGGCTTTGAAGCTTTTAAAATCGAGTTAAATACTTTGCTAGGCTTAACATTCAAAATCAACCCAATTAATATCTACAGATAAACATAAGCTGGTTAGTAGCTTTCACAGTTGACAATATAAGAGTAATTGCTATTATTTCTGATATGAGTGCAAATAATAATGTATATTCAAACAATAATAGATATACCATATCTAAACTTGTTTCTTACATATTAGTAGGATTAATTAGTTTAGTAGTGGTGTTTTTTGTCACTGGCATAGCTAGTGGACATGATACTGATGATAGTCATGCTGTGGGGGTTGTTAGTACTCCTAAGAGGGATGGTGATGCCTTAAAAGCAAAGATTACCGCTCCCGCCAATCATAGAGTGAAAGAAGTTCGAGTGGCTGGTATAGACAAGATGTCTGAATGTAATGCTACTGATACTGATTTTGGTGGGGATAACAAACTTGATGGCGTTGCTACAAAGCGTACACACGAAGTTACTTTAGACGCTGATGTTACAGATGGTACAAATGCTGATGACCTTGATGCTGATGATAACTATGCTTGCTTAGAAGTTACTTACCAATCTGGAAGTGGTGATACTGCCAATGTACACGATGAGGTTTATTTGGTTACTAGTAAGATTGATTTGGAAAACCCCACGCTTGAAAGTGTTAACGTTAAGTCAGGTACTTACACTACTGGTGATACTCTACAAGTAATGCTTGAGTTCAGTGAAGAAGTAGAGTTTATTAATAATAGTGGAGATAAAGATAAATCTGTTCAAGGTCAAATTACAATTGACCCCGATGCATTGCCTCAACTACAAATTGACGTTGAAGGAGATGGTAGTGGTGGAGCCGGTGTAGGGACCGCCGATGAGTACTTATTCTTCAACCTTAAAGATGCTAAGGAAGTTACTAAGGATGGTGATGTTGCCATAAGTAGTAAGGTCTTTACTTTTGAGGAGGAAGTAGAGTATAGACAAGGTTATGTCGAATTTGATGAAACAGTTAGATCTACTCATGGTTTCATCGTGAGGTGGGTTGCCGCTGGGGGAAACCGTCAATATGTTGTTAAGGATAAGAGTGGCAATTCTTGGGATGCAGATTTAAGTGATAATTATGACTTTCCTGGTGCTAACATAGAGAATTTTGATGTCACTATTGATAATAGACCGAAAGTAATGCTTAGCTTTGTTGATGCCGATACTTTAGAAGTCAAGATTACTCCCGACATGTACGCTACTTTCGGTACAACAGCTCTAGATGATCCTACAGTTACTGGAGTAAAGTATGTTATGCTCGATGAGAATCCTGGCAGTGACACTTGTTACGAAGCTGAAGGTGATGGCGATGTTTCTAGCTTGGGAAGTGATAGCAGAATAGATGATTTGGAAGTTGGTAATTGGTACTGTGTCTATGGTCAGTTACATGGTCGAGCTTGGCATGATTCAGATAGCAAGGCTAACGTAGATGAAGATACCCATTACTATATCTCATCTGCTTGGATTAAATATGTAGAAGATAATGCCGGTCCAACTATGACTTTGAAAGTTTCAGGCAGTACTCTAATGATTACTGCTGAAGATACTGCTGGAGTTAAATCAGTTGATTGGAAGTTTGCTTCAAGTCAAAATGATCAGTGTTCTCTTAAAGAGAATTACAATAACAAAAACAATGATGCTGAAGTGAGTATTACTGCTACATCAGCCGAACATGGTCGATGGATTTGCATCAAAGCCACTGACAATAGAGGCAATGAAAGATCTCAGATTGCTCAATTAAACTATGTAACCCCAACTACTCCACCAGTGACTACCCCAACCACTCCTCCAACCACTCCTACTGATGATGACAAAGATGTCGCTCAACCAGAAGACATTGATTCAGAGACTGAAGAAGACACAACTGAAGTTACTGAAGTAGTCGTTCCTGATAACTGGTCTGAATTGGAATTGGCTGAACAACTAAGCCTCAATCCTTATCAGTGTCAGCCTAATGATGCGGGAGTCATTCTCTTCTCAGGTACAGACGCTACTTGTCTACCAGGCAGTCCATCTGCTCTAGGCGATGATGTAACTGTAGTTGATGGTTCTGAAGCAGAAGACACAACTGCTTCTGAAACAGAAACTCCAACTGAAGAACCTGCTCCAACTACTGGATCAGCGCAAGTTGGTATCCGCTACAATCAAACCGCTAATAGCTTTGAAGTAAGTGGTAACCAAGCTGATGGCAGTGATTTGACTGACTTCAGCTATGCAGTTAGCACTGATAACAATTGTCAATCAGCTACTGGTTATGCAACAGTTTCATCTGGCTCAATCTCTCTGACTGATCTAGATTCTGATTCATATGTCTGTGTCAGAGCTATGGATACTTCCAACAATGAGTATGTTTACAATTCTCGACAAGTCGGTGTAACTACCGAGGAAACACCAACTACTCCTGTTGAAGAAACTACTGAAGAAGATGAAGAAGAGGGTAGTGCAGTTGTTTGGATTGCTCTTGGAGTCGTAGTCGTAGTTCTACTAATCATCGTAGTCGTAGCTGCTTCTAATAAGAAGAACGATCAGATATAAAGATTAGACTCTTCTTTTGAAAAGAAAGACTCTCTTAATTGAGAGTCTTTTCTTTCGTGTATGAGCAAATGCATTCTTTAGAAGTTTCACCAAACTTTAAGATTTCGTGTTTTTCTCGCACTTAAGAATAAGATCTACTCCAACTCTAATATCTTAGTTATTAACACTGATTGTCACTTTTTGCTTAAGCTTGTATAATGATGTTGAGATAATAATTCGCAACATATGGACAATAGTAATAAATACAAATTTGCAATTTTGTACTTCATACTGAATTGCAATAATGATTTTCTGGGGGCAACTAAATTAAATAAGTTGTTGTATTATTTGGATTTTATATCTTATCGTGATAGAGGTCATTCTGTTACTGGCGAATCCTATGTAAATAAGCAATATGGTCTTGTACCAAAGGATATAGAAAATCAATTAAATAGACTGCAATCAGAAGGCTGTATAAAAATTGTAAATAAACCATATGAAAGTAGACACAAGACGCAATTTGTAATTAAGAACTATGGAGATCAAGAATATTCAGACATATTTGAAGATTACGAGCAAAAATTACTAGATGCAATTTGTAAGCAATTTAAAGAATGGAATACTTCTATGATTGTGGATCAAACGCATCTAGAAGCTCCTTGGGTATACTCAGAAGATGGCAAGATAGTAGATTATGAATTATCTAAAGATATAGATATTATTCCTCCACTTTCAAAGGTTGCATAATTGATTATGAATGATGAAACCGATAATGAACTGTTGTATAGTGATACATTTAAAAAGCAGACTAAGAAAAAACAAACACTATGGGAGGTTGTTCATAAAATTATGTTGAGATTTCAGTTTGTTACTGGAATCCACAGATCAAAACGAGTAGACGTATATCAGAATCTTGAGATTTGGAATATTAGTATTCCAGATAATCCATCTAAAAAAGGTGATAGTGGAGGGTATAGATTACTTTGCATTAAAGATGGGAACAGAAATGAAGTATTGTTATATTCAATATGGCAAAGATCAAATCTCACTAAGCAACATATTAAAAAGGAATACAGTCAAATATTGCAAAACTTGAAAAGGCAATTAAAGATAGTTCAATCATTGGAAGAGATAGATTAATTCTCCTAGTCATCATTTAGAGGCATGTTAACTTGACAAATTCAATATTTTGTCGTTGCAACAATCTTTTCAACTTTCTATTGGAATTGATGATTAGCTGTGTTCTTGCGGCAAGATAGCTACCTTGATTCTTAATTAACTTAGTTCTCGTTCCGTAGTAGCGGATAATGAAACTCTCTGAATCTTTCCCGAGGATATTGGCAAATAGCTGGCGGAAATTGAATAACAAATCACTAAATTCCTGTGAGTGACTAATCTTTTTCTCGATTTTCAATGCCTCTATAATTCTATGTCTGAAATTTTCGCCATCTATATAACGCCAATCACACGAATTAAAAATTCATTAACTAATGCATCCGGTAACCAACCAAAGTTCTTAAGTAATCTATAAAGGTAAAAAACACTCTGCCAAAATCCTTTTAATAACTTCAGGTTTTAAAGTTTCTCTATTCTTTTTATTGCTGCCTAACATTAACTTATGATTATAGCAAAAGCCTTTCAAAGGTGTTAAGATTAAACTTAAGATGAGAAAGTTAAAATTCATAGATTTATTTGCAGGCATCGGGGGCATGAGAATTGCTCTAGAGCAGGCTGGTATGAAATGTGTTTTTAGCAGTGATATAAATAAAGATTGCCAAGATGTATATGTAGCGAATTTTGGTGAACGACCGTTTGGGGATATTAAAGATATTAATCCTCAAAACATCCCTGATTTTGATGTTTTGTGTGCCGGTTTCCCCTGTCAGCCCTTTAGTATATCTGGGCATAAAAAAGGTTTCGAAGATGCAAGAGGAACTCTATTTTTTGAAATTTTAAGAATTCTAGAAGTTAAAAAACCGACAACAGTTTTGTTGGAAAATGTCAAACACTTGATTCATCACAACCGAGGCGAAACTTTGAGAATAATCATGCAATCTTTAAAGGATTTAGGTTATAAAATTTCTTATAAGATTTTAAATGCCAAAAATTTTGGATCAGCTCAAAATAGAGAAAGACTGATTATTGTCGGGCATAAGGATAGAAGATTTAACTTTCATGTACTTCGAAGAATACCTAATCGCATCATAGAAGATATTCTAGAAAACACCAGTGACTTCGAATATTTAAAGTCCGAAGAATATACTTTGATACAATATCCTAAAAGACAAGCTTCAGGTCTAATCTTTGCCGGCTACAGAAATAAAAAAATCCGTCAAAATGGCATTAGACCTGATACTTTACATCTATCTAGAGTACACAAACAGCCAAATCGTATTTATGCAGCCCAGGGTACGCATCCAACTCTTCCTTCTCAAGAAAGCTCAGGCAGATTTTGGATTTTGCATAACAATAAAGTTCGCAAATTAACCATTAGAGAATGCTATCGCCTGCAAGGTTTCCCCGACAGCTTCAAACTGAGCAAGAGTCAAACTCAGCAATATCTCCAAATTGGTAATTCTATTTATATTCCAATGTTTAAAGAGATAGGGCAAGCAGTCATTGATCAGCTATATGTTAAAAATTATAAGGAAGAAATTTATGAGCAATCATACACAAATCTTAGATTCCCTCTACAGCTCAGCCCAAAATAAACTACATAATTCAGATAATCAACCAACTCCGAATCCTGCCTTAAATCAGACTGAAATTGATATGCTCAACACTGTCGCTGATAAAAGCGAGTATTTCAAGGGGGTGTGTACTGTTTTAATTACTTCTTTCACTCATAAAATAGTCGATCCCAAGCAAGATATTAGACAGCATCAAAGTAGTTTGCTGGGCGGTTATTCCGGTCGAAGTATAGATACTAAATTCATAACTCCTTTCTTAAAGGAAAAACAGCTGACTCACATGGAAGAAAGTGGCTGGTTAACTCGCTCCCTCGAACACAAGCAAGCGTACACCTTGGATTATAATGGTCAAATCAATGACGCAGAAATTAAAACAGCTTTTCTAACTCTTTTAGATAACATAGAAACAAAAGTAGCTAACCCTAAACATTATCTGGAATATTTGTTTCAAAAACTCATTTTAATCAGAGATCATAAATCTGTCTCAATAGCTCGTTTACAAAATATAGAAATTTCCATTGAGCAAGTTGTTGACATCTTAAACCAACATTTTTCAGGTAGCACGACCATCGGCACAGCTAGACTGCCTGTCTTAGCGATTTACTCAATTTATGAATGTATGATGATGCAAGTCGCAAGATATCAAAACAAAACTTTATTGCCGCTTAAGAGCCATACTTCTGCTGACAGCAGATCTAAAGATATTGGCGACATCCAAATCAATAACAATAATCATCCCTTCGAGGGTGCGGAGATTAAATATGATATTCCAATACCCCCCCCCAACTAATCAAAGATGCTTATCGCAAAATCCAAAATCTGCCAGTTGAAAGATATTATCTGCTATCAACAATTAAACCATCAGCCAAAGAAAGACAAGTTCTCAATCAGAAAATTGACCTTATAGCCAAAGAACATGGTTGTCAATTTATAGCTAACGGCTTGATGACTACCTTGAAATATTCTTTGAGACTTATATCAGATCCACTAGAGTTTTTAAACAATTATTCTCAGAATCTGATTCAAGACCAAGTTATAAAGACTGAACATAGAAAATTATGGCAACAAATCTTGAATAATCTTTAAAAATATAAGATAACTAATTAGAATTGGTTGATTGTCATTATACTAGCGATTCCTATAAGGATGTAGAATATGCCAAATATTGCAGGTATCAATTTCTCAAGACTAGAAAAAGATCTGTAATTTTTATTCTTGCTTAATAGAGACCATTCGGTTTTATATAACGCCAATCACGAATTACAATTTAGACAAACTTATTAACTTATTCATCTGGTAGCTGACTAGGACTCGCAAGTAATGAAGCATAAAACCAGCTTTAGTCTTAGCATAAGTAGTCACCAACTTGTATTTACTCTTTAAGGATCAGAAAACAGCCTCAACCAGATCTTTGCTTGAGTAATTTCTTATCATTTGGAGTGGGATTACAGTATTTAGCATTGGAGGCAACTCTAATGCCAAGAGCTTGTAACTCTTTAATAACTCTGGGCGACCACCATAATGGGCATCACCGACTAAAATCTTAGTAGTCTTATCGATGAGTTTCTTAGTGCGTTGACGATCGTGATGAGAGGCTTTAGAGATGTGATAGGCTGTTAATTGACCAAGACTCTGTTAACGGCTAGATGTAATTTAAAACCAAAACATCAACCCATCTGATTCTTGGTAAAGCCAATCAGTAAGATTATGTTATTATCTCTGTTAGATAGAATTTGTTTCATTTTTTATATCCTTTATTTTTAATAAATATTTAAGGAGATAATAACAGATTCTATCTTTAGTTTTTAATTCGTGATTGGGGTGATATAAATATAGTTTTTCATATCTTGACCAACAATTTTGCCAAAAAACACCCTAGCGGGAGCCGAACTCGTAACTAGGGGTGCTGATGTCTGATAGTATATCTCTTTCAAAGGGATATGTCAAAATATGTATCTGTCCGCTTTATAGTCAAAACTCGATCATTAAAACATCCATAGGAGTGGATTTTAAAATGCCAACTGAGAATATGATAGATTATTTAAAACAGTCTGTATTCTTCTCAAACATTTTTATTATTGATCTCAATGTATTCTAGTAATTACTCAAAGGATTACCAGATTAAGTTCAGTCATTGGATTTTCTTACCTTTGAGATATAAACAGCATTTTCTCAACTCCTGGCACCAATCTTCATAATAAATTCTCCTTTTGTATTTTTAGCTATTATCATCTATAATCTAGGATAGTTTCTTTTTTGAACTTTGAAAATTTGGTTGTGCAATGTCAACGTTTGTTTTATTTAACTGAGAGTTTGATCCTGGCTCAGGATAAACGCTGGCGGCGTGCCTAATACATGCAAGTCGTACGGAAACACTTCGGGTGTCGAGTGGCGGACGGGTGAGTAATACGCAGGAATATACCCCAAAGTGAGGGATAACTATCTGAAAAGATAGCTAATACCGCATGTGATCTTTGGATTAAAGCTTTTTATGAAGCGCTTTGGGAATAGCCTGTGGCGGATTAGCTAGTTGGTAAGGTAAAGGCTTACCAAGGCGATGATCCGTAGCTGGTTTGAGAGGATGATCAGCCACACTGGGACTGAGACACGGCCCAGACTCCTACGGGAGGCAGCAGTAAGGAATTTTTCGCAATGGACGAAAGTCTGACGGAGCAACGCCGCGTGCAGGACGAAGGTCTTCGGATCGTAAACTGCTTTTGTTAGTGACGAATATGACGGTAACTAACGAATAAGGATCTGCTAACTACGTGCCAGCAGCAGCGGTCATACGTAGGATCCAAGCGTTATCCGGATTTACTGGGCGTAAAGAGTTGCGTAGGCGGTTAATTAAGCGATATATGAAAGCGTGTGGCTTAACCATACAATTGTCTATCGAACTGGTTAACTAGAGTCTAGAAGAGGTCACCGGAATTTTTAGTGGAGGAGTGAAATCCGTAGATATTAGAAGGAACACCGATGGCGTAGGCAGGTGACTGGTCTATGACTGACGCTCAGGCACGAAAGCGTGGGTAGCGAACGGGATTAGATACCCCGGTAGTCCACGCCGTAAACGATGGATGCTAGCTGTCCGAGGTTCAACCCTTTGGGTAGCGTCGCTAACGCTTTAAGCATCCCGCCTGTGGAGTACGAGCGCAAGCTTAAAACATAAAGGAATTGACGGGGACCTGCACAAGCGGTGGAGCGTGTTGTTTAATTCGATGATAAGCGAAGGACCTTACCAAGGTTTGACATCCTACTAAGTCTTGGGAAACTAAGATGTGCCTTTTGGCTGTAGTGACAGGTGATGCATGGCCGTCGTCAGCTCGTGTCGTGAGATGTTGGGTTAAGTCCCGCAACGAGCGCAACCCTTATATTTAGTTATATTTCTCTAAATAGACTGCCTTGGCAACAGGGAGGAAGGAGGGGATGATGTCAGGTCAGTATTTCCCTTATATCTTGGGCAACAAACACGCTACAATGGTCGGTACAAAGGGTAGCCAACCTGCGAAGGGGAGCAAATCCCATCAAAGCCGATCTCAGTTCGGATTGTAGGCTGAAACTCGCCTACATGAAGTCGGAATCGCTAGTAATGGTAAGTCAGCACATTACCGTGAATAAGTACCCGGGTCTTGTACACACCGCCCGTCAAGCCACGGAAGTCAGGGGCACCCGAAGTATGTTCAATAAGAATGTCCTAAGGTGAATTTGATAACTGGGGTTAAGTCGTAACAAGGTATCCGTAGCGGAAGCTGCGGATGGATTACCTCCTTTTTAGGGAGAAGAAATAATCCAAAACATCTTTAATTTTCTCTTTAAGAGAGATATCCTTTGATCTTTGAAAGAAGGATAAAAATTAATGTTTTGAGATAGGTTGAATCGGATAAGTTTAGTTTTCAATCATTTAGATGAACTTATCATGACGATTTTTAAATGATTAACTATCACAGCAAACAGATAGTTTGTAAAGAGACGGTATTGCACAACCAAGTTTTTAATTTTCTTTAATTTTCAAATAAAGAGACTTTAAGTATTTTTAATATCTATTTATATATAGACAATTTGCGTTCTTATCATGCGACAAAATAGATAGAAATTATAAAAATATATTAAAACTGTCGTATGAAACTTAATAAAACTGGGGAGTTAGTTTTACTAAATTTATTAAATGCCGATGATTCGGCTTCTGTCATTTCAGATAACTTACCCAGTATCACTCTGAGATCTATTCAAGGATCGTTGGTTAGACTTAATCAGCTTGGTCTGATTGGTTGACCAGCCTTGATGGGGATTATCTGACCAACATTCCGGCATAATCCATTCATTAAAACTTTATTAACCTTAGTTTGATACCTTATTTACAGCCCTTTGAGGATAGCAATAAAAGAGTTGGCAGAGTCTTAGCCAAGACTATTTCAACTCATTGCCTTAATCGTCATTTTAGTTTGAAAATACTGATGCCAAACAATTAGCTTTGGGCTTATCTATTGTTTTATGAATTTAACAGTTTGTTTGGACTAAATCGTATTTTGAAAGATAATTTGATTTAAATTATAGAGTGTTTCAACCGTTTAAGAATTTAATGCTATAATTTGCTTTATACAGATATTCTTTTAAAGTTATTCATGGGATAAGTCTAATGCCAAGTTCTAATAAAAAAATCAATAATCAAGCCGAAGTGGAGCAGGTTAATCAATCCAACAACATTGCTGTGGTCGGATTTGTGCTATCTTTTCTGGTTGCTCCAGTTGGGCTAGCTTTATCTATCATGGGTTTGAAAAAATCTAAAAACATCAATGATATTGGTATGGGTTGGTCAATCGCTGGGATTGTCATTTCAGCTCATATTATAGTAGTTGGATTACTGATGACTTTGCTTATACTGCCTTTTATATTATGGGGATCACCATCACCATATTCATACCGCAACCTTTCCGATATTATGGATACTTATAAAGCGGAAGTTCAGATCTTGTCACCTGATTACTACATCTCTTTAAAGAAATTTCAAGGATTAGTTAATACTCAAGTCGGTTTTTCGACTAAACAAGTTATACCTTTAGAAGCATCACATCTAGTGAATAGACATGACTTAACTTATGGTCATGTTCGAAGCCTCGAGTTTTATGATAATTTTCAGAGACATATTCAGTGGTCTGCTGATGTGGAAGGCTATAGTACGTGGACTTTTTTGCCATGGTATAGATGTCGAGGAGATATGTGGATTATCACGCCTTATACTGATTATCCCATGAAGAAGTTTATTCGGAATTCTCAAAGCAATTTAGCTAGTTTTCAAACTCCACCTAATTCAAATCTTGCTGTTTTATTCACTCTAGAAGATAGTAAAGAAGTTGGAGAGATTATAGTTTTTTGTAGTGATAGATTTTGACTTACTAGTAATATTATCATTTATAGAGAACTCTAATGACTAATAAAAATAGATTACCCAAACAATCCAGATTAAAAGCTGAGGATGCTATCAAATTACACTTCATGCGTCGTCAAGGTGAGCCGATTATTGCTCACGACATCTCTTATCTGATTGGTAAACTGCCTAGAAGACATGGCATTTCGGATGGGGCTATGATTGCAGTTTTAAGAGATATGAAATATCAGGGCTTATTGAAGCTGAAAACTTATAAAGAAGATCAAGCGGATATACATGTTCCAGCTGGCTCAACTAGAATCAAACTCACTAATAAAGGTCGACAACAGCTGGGTCTTTCATCTTTCAAAAATTCTTGAATATTTTTTTAAAAATTAATACCAGTTTGCTTTTTTAAAATAAATGATCGAAATATAAACATAGCTTAACTGTGCAGATAAATGCGATTAAATAGACTTGTTGTATAATATTCTTTGTTCTTATATTGGAGTGGGGGCTGTAGCTCAGCTGGTCAGAGCGCGTTACTGATAATGACGAGGTCGTAGGTTCAAGTCCTACCAGCCCCACCAAACGAGAAGCTGAAATAGAATTAGGCAAAAACAGTGGATTTACATCAGTAAAATCTGGTTTATTAGTGGTTCCACCACTTAGTTTTGCATAAGTTGGTAGTTAATCAAAAAGAAGCCCAAATAGACGGGCTTTTTTAATGCCTGACATCAGTTGAGTCGCTATTTCATTTAGGTGTTCCATCATATTTTTAGCTTTTGTCTAATTTGCTAAATATTGACGGGTCTTTCTGAAATTAGAGTTTGTTGCTTAACTTTTATGTCTGATACCTGTTTCTCTAAATCATCAATTTCTTCGGCTATGTATTTAATAGTTGATGGACTATCTATGATTTTAATTTTCTCTAAATTGGTACTTATTTCAGCTTTAGTTGAAGCTAGATTTTTGTCTAATTGGGCAAGTTGTTGATTATATTCAGCCTCTAATTGTTGACAATTCTTATCTAAAAATTGAAACATTTTATCCAGATTTGCAGGAGATAGTTTAAGGTAACTGAAGAACTCATCAGCTTTAGTCTCTAATTCAGCTTTGCTGACTCAAAAATTATGACCATTCTTAGAGTAATGATAAGCAGGGTAGTATTTACCGCTTCTACCCCTAGAGGCACTACCAAGCAAGGGTTTTCACAGTAAGGACACATAGCAACTTTTTTAAAGGGGAATTCTTGACTGCGATGCCCTTTAGATGAGTAACGTTTGTCTACATTATCTGTAATTTTAATTTGACCACCTTCTTCAATAATTGTTAAATCCAACCCCTTGTAAATCGCAAGGGGTTGAAATATGTTTTAATTATTTCATCATATTGCAACAACTCAATTGTTTAAAATGTATTAATTTCAGCTTAATATTTTAAATTTAATCATTTGCTTACAAAAATAACTAGACACTGAACGTCTCATGATTTCCTTGCTGTGATTGTGAGATAAAATATTGAGACTGCCTTCCCAGAGAATATGATTGTCTATGATGGCTAGTTTCCAGTGACGAAAGTCACTAAGTATATATCTGAACCCCTGCTTTAAGCAAGATATCTATAGTATGAGCATTTAAAAGATTTATGCTGGAGTAATTATTCATTCTTAGCAAATTTAAAATGAGGTTTTTTATATCAAAAATCTGTCCACTTAAAATCTTCTTGATGCCAATGCTTTAGTCTTTGTCGAACTTCTTGGTGGCTAGTTGGATTAATGCCCCAAAGTCCAGCTGTGAAAATGCAATCACCAATCTCTTGGACTTTAATAAGATACTTTAAGAGTTTCGCATCATAAGCCAATGGATAATTGTCAATTATTTCTGCCCAAAAGTTAGTTTTTAGATATCTATGACAATCAATATATACAGTTGCTAGATCTCTTTCTTTAGGACCTAAACTTAAATAATCTAAGTCACAAAGTTTGAAATGTTCGTCTAATTTAATAATGTTGCCATGATAAAAATCTCCATGAATAATAACTTTATCAAATGATTGATTTTGATAATAATTTTCCAATTCTGCTTGAGATTTCTGAAACATTGATTCAAGCCGTTTGAGGATTTCCTGATCAGCCCCAGCTTTGGCGGCTTGATCAAGCTGAAGGAGTCTCTTAGTTTTTGGGGCGTCAGTCTGCCAGGTTGTCAGGTCTTGTTGAGGTTGAACTTGATGGCAAGCGGTCAGGAGTTTAACAAAAGTTCGACTAGTTAAATTCGTTAAATTATCTTGTCCGAGTGGCCAGAAACTCACTAATTGTTGATTTTTTAAAGTGGCAACTTCATTGAGTAGGGGCTTAATAATTGGATAACCGCACTCAACTAGTTGGGTATATAATTTGAGTTGTTGATTTATTTTTACTGGATCGTCATCTCGGATATGAATTCGGGCGATTAACTTGTTAGTTGGATTTTTAAAAACCCAAGCATTGCCCAAGCGAACGACTTGATATTCTCCTTGACCTAAATTCAATTTCTGGCTGACGGCTTGGAGTTCTCTGCATAATTGATCGATATCCAACTCTTTCATTGTTTCAATGTTTAAAAGTTTGATTGTTTTTGAAAAAAAGTAATATAGATTATATCATGCCAGATGGCTTTGATTTGGGTTTATTTAATTTTCAGGGCTGAATATCTTATAATAGCAGTAGGCTCATTGTTTTGAAATAGTTGATAAATGGATATTGATTTAGTGACCGGTGTTATTTTTGTAGTTATCAGCATTGGCGTTGCTATCACCTTACACGAATTAATGCATGCTCTAGTTAGTTACTGGCTGGGAGATGACACTGCCAAAGAGCAGGGTAGAATCACCCTTAATCCCTTGGCTCACATTGATCCAGTCATGACCTTGCTTCTGCCTTTAGTTTTATTTATTTTTCATCTACCGATGATTGGGGCTGCCAAACCTGTTCCCTTTAATATGGGTAGATTAAGATATAGAGAGTATGGGGTGGCGATTGTCGCTCTAGCTGGACCACTGACCAATTTAGCCTTAGCTATTCTTGCTACCGTTATCTATAATTTCTTTTTAAAAGGGGCTGGATTCCATCCCAACTTAGAATATTTTGTGATTATTTTTGCTACTTTTAACGCCATCTTTTTTGCTTTTAATATAATACCTATTCCACCCCTTGATGGTTCGAGAGTGTTTTATGCTTTATCTCCGGAATTTATTAAGAGCTTAATGAATCTGATTGAAAGATTTGGCTTTATCATTGTCATCGCTTTAGTCCTATTAGCCAGCAGTTGGCTAGGTCATTATATCCTCTGGATATTAGAACTTTTACATATACCAAGTCTTTAATTTGTTATAATTTATGCATATCTTTGGGGGTCGTAGCTCAGTTGGTTAGAGCGCCTGCTTTGCAAGCAGGAGGTCAGGAGTTCGAATCTCCTCGACTCCACCAAATTAGATAATTCAATCCTATTCAACTGTTACAGATTTAGCTAAATTACGAGGGCGATCTATCGGTCTGTCCAAAGCTTTAGCCATATAATAAGCAAAAAGATGACAGGCTATTGCCGAAACTAGCGGTTGGAGAGGTTCAATAACTTTAGGAATAACAATTACATCATCAACTTGGTCGATAATTGGACTTTTAGCATCATCAACAATAGCAATCACTTTACCTTTTCTGGCTTTAATTTCAGCTATACTGCTGACATTTTTATCAAGAGTCTTGCCACTTAAAGCAATAACTAGAGATGGCATTTTCTTATCTATTAAAGCCAAACTACCATGTTTTAACTCGCCACTAGCTAAGGCTTCGGCATGGATATAACTGATTTCTTTAAGCTTTAAAGCTCCCTCTAAAGCCACTGGATAGTTATAATTTCTGCCTAAAAACATAAAATTAGAGGCTTGGTAGTATTTGTTAGCTATTTTCTTAATCTGATGTTGATTTAAAAATTGACTTAATTGAGAAGGTAAATTTACTAATTGCTGACTGAGTAGCCGATAGTCTTTATAGTTGTCACTTAAATATAAAGCTATTAAAGTTAAAATGGTCACCTGAGACATGAAAGCTTTAGTTGAGGCAACTGATTTCTCAAGACCAGCCCGACAATAAATCCCAGCATCTGTTAATCTGCTGATAGTTGAACCAACAACATTGACTATACCAAGTTTTAACATGCCCGAACCAGCTATGACTTCTAAAGCTCCAATGCTATCAGCTGTTTCTCCGGATTGAGAGATAAAAATAACCATCGAACTTCTGGATAAGGGTTGTTTTCTGTATCTGAATTCTGAAGCTAGATGAACTTCAACTGGCATATTGGCAATGTCTTCGATTAAATATTCACCGACCATGCCAGCAAAATAAGATGTTCCACAAGCGACAATGATAATTCGATCAATATATTGGAGTTGGTCAACGACTGAATTCAGTCCACCCAAGGTAATGAAATTCTGGTCAATATTGAGTCGCCCTCGGATAGCATCGCCAATAGCTTGAGGTATATGATGAATTTCTTTAATCATATAATCTTCAAAGTCGCCCAATTGACTATCTTCTTTGGTCAGCTTCATAAGCTCAGTTGGTCGAGAAACAATCTGATCAGTCTTTAAATTAATAATGGTCTGCCCTTTGGGGGTAATTTCAACCAGTTCAAAATCTTCTAAGGGAATAATCTTTTGAGCAACTGAAGCTAAAGCCAAACTATCTGAAGCTAAGTAATAGCTATTATCTTTAGCTAATCCTAAAATTAACGGTCCAGATAATTTTGCTCCCCAGAGTTTATTGGGTTCTCTTTTAGAAATAACAGCCAAAGCATAAGCTCCTCGTAAACTCTGCAAACTGGCAATCAAAGCTGATTTAACAGATTTCAATTTCTTGTAGTTATAAGCCAGCAGATGAGCAATTACTTCAGAGTCGGTATCTGAAGAAAATCTATGGCCTTTATTCATCAAGAAATCTTTGAGGGATTGAAAATTTTCAATAATGCCATTATGGACGATGAAAAAATCTCCGTTTTGATCTTGGTGAGGATGAGCATTTTTAGTTAAAACTTGTCCATGAGTCGCCCAGCGAGTATGACCCAAACCGATTCGACCTGTCAAATTTTGATTATTTGTTTTATCTTTTAAATTAGCGACATGTCCGACAACTTTGACAACTTCAATCTCTGAATCAGAATTTAAAATAGCTAAGCCAGCTGAATCGTAACCCCTATATTCTAAACTTTCCAGACCTTCCAAAATAAATTCCGGAGCATTTTTATGACCTACAGTTGCGACAATACCACACATTTCACTGATTGAAATTTATTCTTTAAAGACATTATTTAAGAAATTTTTCCCGAGAAGTTTTGTAAACACTTTTTTAAAATCGATCCTTTTTCAGTCTCAAAATATAGCCTAAATTAGATATTAGGGGATGAATCAGAGCATACATAATTAGACCAACTAAATAGTAAGTTAAGCTCAAATCAAAGAGTATCAAGATTAACAAATAAGAGCCTAAAATATAATCAATTTGATCAAAAACTGGCCAAGACTTACCTGGAGGAATTTTCAGCTGTCTTTTGAAAAAACTTTTTAAAGCATCTCCAAGTAAAGCGAAGAAGCCCAGCAATCCACCCAGTAAAATTGGATTGATGACTTGCTCTATGAAACCGAGTTCTTGCCGAAAATAATCAAATTGATTAATTAAATAAAGAATTAAAATCCCAGTTAAACAACCTCCAATAATACCCAGCATTAATCCCCGCCAAGTTTTATGATTGCCTAAAATTCTTTGGTTTTTGAATTTCAAGCCAAAATCCATTGGCGTAGTCCAATTTTTCAAGCAAGGTATCTTATTACCCACGACCGCCACAGAGTTGGCAATGCCAGCGGGTCCAAGCAGAAACAACATTTGGATAAAAACATTGCCATCCATGTTTTGTTAAGGTTTACTTTTTAGGGCTTTTTTAAATTTAAAGCTACGAGAGATAATAGTATATATACTGCCCAATATTAAGACAATCAAACCGATTGGAATTTGATTAATAATTAAAGTCAGACCTAAAATTAAGACTCTTAAATCATAACCCCAACCCCCGCCGAAGATTCTATTTAATTTAGTGAAGCTAATTTTGGTTTGAGCGGCAATAATAGCTTCAGCCTTGGCTTTGATATAGCTAATAAGCAAAGCTGAAGCCAAACAGCTAATAGCCAAAAGAAGAATCCAAGTTGGCTCACCCAATTCAATTAGATAATAGGTTAAACCGACAAAGACGAGGATTTCTTTCAAGCGATCGGAGCAGGCATCCAGCCAACCACCAAAATCAGTAACTCGTTTTTGAATCCTAGCCAAAGCTCCATCAATAGCATCCAAGCTGGAGAATAAAATCAAGCTGACGCCAGCCCAAACCAAGTGCTGACTGATAATCAGCCAAATTACCACTAAATGCAATAAGAGGGTAATAAGAGTTAAGCCATTAGGACTTAATTTACCTCGACTGAAATAATTAAAAAACCTAGCTACTTCATTAATCACTGGTTGAGTATATTTTCTCATCATGTCAATTAATCGAATTGTAAAACCCTAATAGTATTTTTACCTATTACTATTATACCTAAAGAATTGGAATGCTCTAACCATAATTTTTTAACATAAAATTCATTGAGAGTGTATTTGTGACCTTTGATCGGCTGATTGCTGAAATCATTAAGCAAGATAATCTTAAGTGCTTGGTTATCATAGAATTCCTTTAATTGACTCCGACTTTGACAGATTGGTATTTTGTTGATTAGCTCATCATATAAAGCTGTTAGAGAAGCTGTTTGATCAATTTGAGAGCTTGGTTGCCTGAAATTAATGACTTGATTGTCTAACTCAGCCTCCAAAATAGCTTGAATGTCAGAAGTCTCAAAATTGGATTGACCCTTAAAAGCTAACTGACTGAAGAGTTGACAGGTTTTTAACTTTTGATTATGAACTAAGGAGGTCAGCTCTTCAGCTAATTTAATATGGGGCAATCTAAGAGCGGGATTCCGTTGATGCTTGTCAGCTAAATCATCAATCTCCGGCTTGGTTAATTGGCTGAAAATTTTCAAATAATTAATGACATCCTCATCAGCGGTATTAAGCAGGAATTGATAAAAATCAGAGGCATGGGTCATGCTATCATCTAGCCAAATGGTTTGTTCTTCGCTCTTGCCGAACTTTTTACCAGTGGCTTGATTAATGATCAGAGGCAAAGTTAAGATATCAACAGCTGCTTGATGTTTGCGCCTGATTAATTCAACCCCTGAGAGACAGTTACCCCATTGATCTGATCCACCAATCTGCAAATTACATTGGTAATCTTCAAACAATTTTAAATAATCATAGCCTTGAAGGAGAGTGTAGCTGAATTCGGCATAGCTAATGCCACTGCCACCCTCTCCCAAGCGAGAAGCAATGAAATCTCTCTGGATTAAGGGAGTCATAGAAAAATGTTTGCCAACATCTCTTAAAAAATCCAAAAGCTTGAAATCTTCAAACCAGTTCAGATTGTTGGTATAGGTTACTTGTTGGTCAAAGTTTTTGAAAACTTGTCGAAATTGTTGATTGGCTTTGGCGATATTTTGCTCAACGACTTGTTTGTCTTGAAGTGATCTTTCTTGTTCCTTACCACCTGGATCACCGATTAAACTAGTTGCCCCACCAGCTAAAATAACAGCTTGATGATTATGTCTTAAAAAAACCAAGACAGTCATCATAGCGGCTAAATTGCCAATTGTCTGAGAGGGGGCTGTAGCATCAAAACCTATATAAAGCTTCCAATCTTTTTGATTGAAAAGATTGATTTTATTTAAAGTTGTATCTTGAATCAAGCCTCGCCACTTTAATTCTTCTGCCAATGTCATAATTTATATAGAGTTGGTTATTTTTAGAACTTGATAGTTAATTGACTGATGTCTATTTTAACATGTTGGCAAAATCCTTTTAAGGATTTTGGGAATTAGTATTCCCAAGCATTTTATTTTGTGAGAGAGACTTTGTTTTTCTTACGATCCTTCCATTTCTGAATGATAGATTCAGTGATAATTAGATAATAGGGGAAAGCTAAAATGACTAAGAAAGTGCTACTGAGAAGTCCAAAAATTATGGTCAGGCTTAAGGCTTGCCAAAATGGATCATTAAGAGCTAGAGGCAACAGGGCAACCACAGTCGTCAATGATGTAGTCAACAATGGTCGGAAGCGAGCTTGGGTGGCTGAAGCCACGGCTTCTAAGATATCTTTACCTTTTTCTAATTCTTGCCGCGTGTAATCAGTTAGCAGGATAGTATTGTTAACAGCAATTCCAATTAAAGCCATAACCCCTAACATAGAGAAGAAACTGACGGGGTGATCTGTGTAATAGAGTCCAGCTCCAACACCAAACAATCCAAAAGGTACAGCTAGAAGAATTAAGAATGGTCTTAAAGTGGATTTGAATTGGATGCATAAAAGCAGATACATCACTAAGATAATGAAGGGGATAGATAAGACCAAAGTGAAGAAAGCTTCTAAGTTTTCTTCTTCTTGTCCAGCGTCAAATTGAATGCTTTGAGATGAGAATCCTTGAGCGACTAAGTATTCTTCTGTGAATTTATCTTCAACATAATCAGTTGTTGTTTGAATTAAGGTGCTTAAATCATCAGCATTGAATTTTGCTGAAATGACGAAAATCTTTTGACCGTCAGTTCTTTGAATAACTTCAGTATCAGGTAGCTGAGTTTCAGTGATTTCAAAAAGTTGTCCATTAGGTCTTTCGATTTCTGCCCCCAATAAATATTGGTTCAGCTCTTCAATTAATCTGCCAGCAAGCTGAGGGTCATCTTCAACTACTTGGACTTTAAAAGGAAATTCATCAGGTTGAGCTCCAGGACCTTGATTGCTAACAGAGACAATAATGTCTTTGTTGTCAAGCCGTTTGACAATCTCATCTTGGGCTTTTTGAGCTAAGGCTACAGAAGTAATTTCACGATCTTGATAGGGGATTAAGTCAATATAGGCAAGAGCTGAATTTTGATTAGCCGAAACATAGACAACTCTGTTAACCATGCCCTCTAAAGATTCTTCCAAACTTTGATTGGCTACTTGATAAATATCTTGAGCCTGATCTAAGTTGCTACCCCTTGGCAAAGTGACGGAAAATAATAAATCATTACCATCTTTGCCACCAGTAAAAATATGTTGATTCAGTTGTCCGAAATAAGTGAAAGATAGCAAAATCATAACAATACTCAAGCCAATCATAGCTTTAGAGAATATTTTGTTTTTCCAACCTGGCTTAGCTAGATTTCTAATTTTTTGTGCCAGACTTTCAGCTAGGTGGGTTTCCAGTTTGGCAATCGGATTGAGCTTAGTGATTTTATCTAAACCTTGCCGTCTGAGAATGATGCCTCGACTCAGTATGGGGATTAATGTCAGAGATAAGATAAACGAAGTCATCAAGGCAATAATGACCGTTACTGGCATAATGCGAATAAATTCACCAATAATACCACTGACAAATAGCAGGGGAGCAAAAACCAAAATGGTCGTGATTGTACCTATGAAGCTAGCTCGTCCAACCCGACGAATTGACTCAGTAATGATGGCAAATTTATCTTTGAGTTTTCTGCGGTTAGCTTCAATGACTTCAACAATAATAGTTGCGTCATCCACGAAGAGTCCTAAAGCCAGAATTAGAGTGAATAAGGTGACAATGTTTAAAGTCAAACCAGCCAAGTACATAATTAGAACGGCTGCCATAATCACACTGATCATAAATAAGGCTGTGACAATTGAAGCCCGCCAGCTAATTAGCAAGAAACTGACAATCATAACGGCAATTAGAGCCGTTGTTAAGTTGTCTTCCAAAGAGTTAATTTGTTGATTTATGCTTTCAGCAAAATCACCGACTACATAGATTTTAGTCTGTTCATCACCATTGACAGTTAACAAGATTTCATGAATGTGTTCGGAAAATTCAATCACGTTTAGATCTGAAGATTCAGCTTTGGTCAGACCAATGGTAATAGCTTGATGGAAAGCAAAGTCTCCGTTTTCACCAACTACTCCTAAATAATTCAGATTAGCTTGCCTAGTTTCTTGTTGTTGATTAATGGGATTGAAAGCAGTTTCTAGGAGAAATTGAGGTTCAGCCAAACCAATATTGTCGCTAGAATCAGCTATTTTTTGAGCTAATTGTTGAGCCGATTGCTCTAATTCGGCAATAGAAGTTGTTTCCTCATCATGCAGAGATAAAATCAGATCATAATTATCCAGCCATTGACCAGGGTTAATAATTTTATAGTTTAAAACTACTCCCTCGGGCAACAAATTATTCTGACTACTGATTAAATTTTGAATTTTGCTAGTCTCAATATCAGCCGAAGTTTCAGAGTCAAATTGCAAGACTAAAGTGAAGAAGTTATTCGAAGCATAACTGTCAATACTGTCAATACTTTCCAAAGTTTGGATTTGAGCTGTTAGAGGCTGAACTATATCTTTGTCTAAAACTTCTGTATCGTCACTGAAGTAAGCTCCATTAATAGTTGTAATAGGAAAGTTGACAGTCGGAAAACCTTCTCGACCAATGAAATTGTTATAAACCAAAATGGAAGTTATGATAATGGCTATCCAAAGAGTCATTGACATAATGATGTCTTTGAAAAAGAAGGAACTTAATTTAATAAACCAGTTATCTAATTTGTCGTTTTTGGCTGATTGTACAGCTGTTTTTTGAGATTTTTCAGTGGAACTTTTAACAGATTTTGATTTAGTTGACTGCTTAGTGGTTTTTGAGGGAGTTTTTCTTACTTTTTTAAGCATCTCTTAGTTAAATATTGGGAATATAAATATGTTTTTATAAGTTGTGAAGGATTATTAATACAACAAAATTATATACTAATATTATTATTTTGCAATTTTGTCAGGTATTCCGTCAGTCGTTAATCAGGTAATTAGAAAGTGGACACAACGGACTGGCAAGTCATTTAATACTACGGTCGTCAATCCAAACTTATAGTATACTGATGCTAAAAGTTATGGGTGTTTTTCTTGGTATAGTCATTGGTATTCTTTGCGGTGGAGGATTGGGCTTTTTGATTGGACGACAATCTCAGACTGCTTCAGATAGCGACTTATCAAGTGATAAATTGGATCAAGCTCTTAAAGATAATCGCCTAGAATTAAGTACTGGTTTAAAAAATACTACTGATAGCATTAACAAACAATTTACTCAACTTCAAACAGTGATTAGCAATGCTCTAAAAGAATTGAGAGAAGACAATCATAAACAACTTGATCGAATGCGTCAGACGGTTGATGAGAGATTGCAATCTACTTTAGAGAAACGATTATCTGAAAGCTTCAAATTGGTCGATCAAAAATTAGAGACAGTTCATAAAAGCATGGGTGAAATGAAGGCTTTAGCAGCTGATGTTGGAGAATTGCAAAACACTCTGACTGGAGTGAAAACCAGAGGAGTTTGGGGAGAAGCTCATTTAGGTAATTTATTGGATGAAGTTCTAAATGCTGAGCAATATGAAAAGGAATTTAGATCTAATCCTGCCAGTTCAGATAAGGTTGAGTTTGCTTTAAAAATCCCAGCTGAAAATGGAGAAGTTCTTTATCTGCCAATTGATGCTAAGTTTCCGCTGACTCGCTTCGAAGTCTTACAGCAAGCTATATCCAGTACTGACAAAAAGGCTATCAATCACGCCCGTAAAGGCTTGGAGGCTGAAATTAAAAACCAAGCCAAAAAGATTAATAAATATATTAATCCACCTTCAACGACTGATTTTGCGGTTATGTATTTACCTTTGGAGAGTTTGTATGCTGAGATAGCTCAAAATACTTCTTTAGTCGAAGAGATTAGACGTAAATATAAGATAACTTTAGCTGGACCGAGTACTATTCTACCTATGTTAGCTATGCTTAATTTGGGTTATCGGTCACTGATGATTCAAAAACATATATCTGAGGTTTGGCAAACTCTAGTTGAAACCCAGTCTGAATTCACCAAGTTTGGGGATTTGATTGCCAAGGCTAAAAAGAAATTAGATGAAGCCAGTAAAGTTATTGATGATGCTGGCTCCAAAACTCGAACAATTGAGAATAAATTTAAAAAAGTTCAAGGCATTGAAATGCCCAAAGATTAAGGATTATTTATATCAAACTGACGGACTAAAGTTAAGTCATTTTTAATATTGGAATGATATTTATCGGGGTTAATATCAAAGCCATCTGTTAGATGATAGTAATTTTGCAAGACTCTGAGTTGTTGATTATCTAAAATTCCATGGAGTCGGGCGTGAATTAATTGAGTTTCCAGCTGAGTTTTAAAAGTTTTATTAGTTAGACTAGTCATAACCATCACTTCTTTGGCAATGTGAAAAATTGAGAGTTTTTCCAAATCAATTTTCCAATCATCCAAATAATGTAAGGCCACTAGCCGAAAATAATCGTAATTAATTTGATCTGATGGGATATTCAGACTCTGGTCTGATCGCTTTCTTTTAATTGCCACAATATTGTCCAAGCTATGAGTTTCTTCAAAGCGATTTAAGGTGTTAGCTGGAATCTTAGTATATTGCCACATATATTTCATGGTGTCTTTAACATTCTCTAATAAACCAGCATGAATTGTTGGATCATAGAGAATTGGTTTGACAACATCTGGATCAAGACACAAGATAGAGATTTGATTATGGCTAATATCAGATCTAGCTTGACGATATTTGAGGATTTCTAAATCAGTTTCAAAATTACTCTGTTTAATTGTGTTATAGGATTGTGTATCAGGCACTTCAGAAGCGATATTGAATTCCAAATTATATTGAAGTCTTTTAAGACGTTGATTTCGTACGGAGATTATTTGGAGTTCAGCTAGCTGTTGAAGATCTCGGGTATATTCTTGGCGGAATTGTCGGTTCTTGTTGATCAGATTGTCAAAAACTTGTTGTTGAGAATCTAGGATGTCATAACAGTCAGAGAGATCAGATAAAATCTCCTGAGAATCTCTACGATGGATTTGATGATAAGATGATTCTGGTGTAATCATTTGCTTAAAGCTATAAGCAATATTATATAATGAAAAGTTCTTTCTGACAAAATTTTCAAACCCCCAATTAATCAATGAGATGTTATACTTTAGAAGAATAGTTAAGTAAGATTAAACCTCTAAAAAGAGACAATAATTTTCATATACAAAAGATTGAAAGACTATGCCGACCATTAATGACATTTTAGACCTAAGACGACAGTTTGAAGCTGAGATTAAGGAGAATTCTAAGACGGCTTATGAATTGCTCAAAGATAAACGTTTCAAAGATTTGGTTTTAGCCATCAAGCATCAAGACCCAAAATCTCGTCAGGCTTTTGGTCAAGCTATTAATGAATTAAAACAATTTTTAACCCAACACAAAAAATTAAAATCTAAAGACTCTTTTAATATAGATGAAAATTTTGATGTTACAGCCCCCTTGAATATCAATCAATCTCGACCTCTTAATCTTCCTAATCTTATCAATGGCTCTGTTCATCCAATTATGAAAGCTCAAAATGATCTGGTTGAAGTCTTTGTCAAAATGGGTTTTGATGTAATTGAATCTAGGCAGCTGGATAGTCAATTTTATATGTTTGATAGTTTGAATTTCCCAAAGCAGCATCCAGCTCGAGAAGAATTTGATAATTTTTTACTCAAACAAACTGATGCTTCTGGACAGCCTTTACTGGCTCCGGCCCACACCTCAACCATGCAAAATAGAGTTTTAAAGGCTCAAAAATATCTCCTCGATGAAGATCAAGTCATAGCTTGCGTCATTCCGGGCAGAGTTTTCAGAAATGAAGATGTTGATGCCAGTCACGACCATATGTTTTATCAGTTGGAAGGTATCTATGTAGGTAAAAAAGTTAGTGTGGCTAATTTAATTGCCACCTTGAAACAAGCTATGTCGAGTTATTTTCAACAAGATCTAAAAATTAAGATTCAACCCTTTTATTTTCCCTTTACTGAGCCGAGTTTTGAATTTGCTATTTCTTGCCCTTTTTGCGATCAAACAAAAACTGATTGCAGAATTTGTGGCGAAGGCTATATAGAACTTTTAGGTTGTGGTCTTATTCACCCCAATGTTTTAAAACAGGCTGATATTGATAGTCAAATTTATACTGGTTTTGCGTGGGGTTTGGGTTTAAATCGTTTAACTATGCTTAAGTATGGCATTGAAGATATTCGTCATTTTACTTCTGGCAAATTAGAATTTTTGAGGCAGTTTAAATGAAAATTAATCTTAATTGGTTGGCTGAATATGTTGATCTACGGGTCTCTTTTGAAGAATTAGTTGAGTCTATCAATATTCAATTGGGGGAAATTGAATCAATCGAGGATTTGAGCTTGAAATATAAAGCTCCCATTATTGTTGAAGTTGTTTCAATCAAAAAACACCCTCATGCTGATAATTTATCTATCTGCTTAATAGACGCCGGCAAAAGCCATCCTCATATTAAACGCCAAGCCAACCAGCTAGTTCAAGTTGTTTGTGGAGCTTCTAACCTTACGGCAGGTATGCTAGCCGTTTGGTTGCCTCCCGGATCAGCTGTTCCATCAAGCTTGTCAACCAATCAAACAGTGGTATTAAACTCTAAAAAAATCAGACAGATTATAAGTGAAGGCATGTTAGCTTCTTTATCTGAATTGGATTTGGGATCTGACAAAACTGGTATTTTAGAAATCCCAACTGCCAAAAAGCAATATGTTGGTCAGTCATTTGGAGATGTTTATGGTCTGAACACTCATGTGTTAGATATTGAAAATAAGATGTTTACTCATCGCCCAGATTGTTTTGGTTTATTGGGTCTGGCTCGAGAAATCTCTGCCATTACTAAGAGCCCCTTCGAAAAACCAGACTGGTATTATATTGGGAAAGAATCGAATCTTTCTCAGTCAGCTGATAACAAGTTGAGATTAACTATTGAAGATACTAATTTATGTTCTCAATTCAGAGTTCGTCTGATTCAGAATTTGACTGTTCAGTCGTCTGATTTAAAGCTCCAATTCCAACTCGCTAGTGTTGGCATTAAGCCAATCAATAACATTGTTGATTGGACAAATTATTTTATGTATTTGACTGGACAACCTAGTCATGCTTTTGATTACGATAAATTATTGCAACTCAGTCAGTCTCAAGATCAATCTCTGAATTTAATTATTCGAGAAACTAAAAAAGGTGAAACTCTCAAACTTTTAAATGATAAAATTCTCCGATTCAATCAACCAGCTTTAGTCATAGCCACAGATAAACAGCCAGTGGCTTTGGCTGGGATTATGGGGGGAGTAGAATCCGAAGTTAATCAGTCAACAACCAAGATTGTTTTAGAGGTCGCCAATTTCAATCAGTATCATCTCCATCGAACCAGTATGCGTTATGGTATTTTCTCAGAAGCCTTAACTCGTTTTACTAAAGGTCAAAGCTTAAAACAAATTATGCCGGTATCCAATCGTTTAAGTTCTTTCATAGCTGGAGGTAATAAGCAGACTAAATTGCTAGATAGCATTTATGAGGTAAAGTCTTCTCATCCAAATAATCCGACCATTAATCTGAAGACTCAATTTATTAATGATCGTCTAGGTTCTAATTTAACATCTCAGCAAATCAGCCAACTTTTGCAAGATGTTGAATTTGAAGTTGAAACTCGTCCATCAGAAGCCTTAGAAATAAAAGCCCCCTTTTGGCGAACTGACATTGCTATAGCTGAAGATATTGTCGAAGAGATTGGTCGCTTGAATGGAGGCTATCAAACCTTGAAGCCAGTTCTACCAAGGCGATCACTCAGCCCAGCCCAAATAGATCCGTTATTAAGCTTAAAATCAAAATTACGTCAGATTCTAGCCAGTCGAGGAGCTAATGAGGTTATAAATTACAGTTTTATCTCTAAAAATTTAGCCCTTTGTAATCAAGAAGATTTACGACAGGCTTTTGAATTAACTAATCCCCTTAATCCTCAATTAGAAGTTTATCGGCAGAGTCTAATTTCTTCTTTAGTTCAAGCAGCTGAAATTAATCTGCAGTCAAATCACGATAATTTTGCTCTTTTTGAAATTGGTTGCGTGCATCAGAATAAATCTGATTTAGTTGATCAAGAAGGTCTGCCCCTTGATCTACCTCGTTTAGGCTTGATCTATATTAATAAAACCCAAAAATTGACTGATAACTTCTATACTGCTCGTCATTATTTGGATCTTATAGCTAATGATTTGAATATCGAGATTGATTATGATGTTTTTGATTCAGCTGATGAGTATTTATATCAGAATTATCAGCCTAAGCATTTAGCTTCGTTGAGGGTTAATAATAATTATCTTGGTCTAATGGGTTTTATCAATAATCAATCAGCAGTTGGCTTTGAGCTGGATCTAAGGGTTTTATTGGAAGGTTATCAAAAAAGCCAAAAAGTTTATACGCCTATTAGTCGCTTTCCAAAAAGTACTCAAGATTTAACTTTACAAGTTGAAACTGCTATTACTTATCGACAGCTAAGCCAAGTCATTAATCAAGTTCTTAATCAATATTGCCAGAAAGGCTGGAAAATTAATTTAAGGTTTTTAGATATATTTCAATCTGAGACAACAACAAATGTCAAAAATATCAGTTTCCGAATTGAAGTTAATCACTTATCAAAAACTCCTTTTAAAGGAGAGGTTTCTAGTATTATTAAAGACATTGTCTTAGCTTGTCAGAAAACTCTTAAAGCTCGACAAGTTATTTAGATGTATTAAATTTTAGATTTTTTTTGGAATCATTCAGATCATATAACTTTTATGTTTTGAAAGCCAAGATTTGGCGTACTTGAATCTTTTTGAAAAAGATTAGCCTTGGGTAGAGAATTCCTATTCTGGTTAACCAAGCTTGGATTTCAAAAAATTAATGAGGGTGTTTAGATCAACATTCTGAGAACTAGCTTGATTATCCTGATTTACTACCGCAAAGAATCTTGGACATTCGCGACTAGCCTCTATTACTGTTTGAGCAATCTTTCGTTTTTGGTGGATGTTGTAAATAGTTACATTAAATTTTCGTCCAATAAATGTAAAATCACCATCGTCTGCCGAACAAGTGTTTTTGAAAACTTGTTCATTTGTTTCATCTATGCAAACCACTAGATCAGCTACAAGATGATCTCGAGCTTCAGGCTCATCAGTAAAGGAGGTAATACCAAAATCTTTTCTAAACTCATAACTTGTATTAATACCTCTTGCGTATTTATATTCCGGACTATACTGATCAACATACCTAGCAAAGTTTTCGACAACCTTGCCAGTCTTGCTCTGTCTAACAGCCTTGGAAGGGAAAGATTCATTGTCACAAATAGGCTTTAAATCCCAGCCTTTCTCGGCAGTATAATTACCACTTTCCAAAACTGGGCTACTAATACTACTTTCATCTTGATTAGTTGATGAAGTAGTATCAACTTGATTTTCAGATTCAATTATGTCTGTATCAGTGGATGAATCTGAGGGAGTTGCTTTATTCTCCTCCGCATCATCAGATGTATTGACATTAACAGTAATATCAGTATCACTAACTTCTTGATTATCTTCGTTATTTGTAATGAAAAGACCTAAGCTGACTACTACGCCAATAAAAAGAACTACAGATATAATAATGGCTATCCAAATTCCAGTCGACAGTTCTCCTGATTGGTTTAATCCTTTCATCTCAAAATTGCTTTCTCAATACATCATATAAATAAAGGGGGGGGGGATGTCAATTATATATCAATAAGTTTAGATTATTGGTCAGGAGATTTCTTCTTTTCATCTGTCCAAGAATCCCTAGCATCTCGGAGCTGTTGATTATCTTCGATAATTGGCTTGAGGTTATTTTTCTCACTTGATAGAAAAAACACATGATATTCTGTTCGTAAAATCAGCCGACCAATCTTTTTGGCGATATTTTTACCTCTGTAATAAAATAAAGACTCAAATTTCAAAACACTGGGAATAGCATCTTCTTGCTGTTTTTGATATTCGTCCACCAAGCGTCGAGGATCCTCTACAATTTCCCGGAAACGTTTTTCTCCAGCCTGAATCATTTGCTTGAACTGAGATCGGAATAGCTTTTTTCTCATAAAATTCGGTTATTATTTTTCTAAAACTTTATAAATTTTAATTTAATTATATAATATGTTTTTATTTTTTTAATCTTATTTAGGAATTAAAATTTTAGAATAACTTAAAGAGTACTCTCAGTCTTTGCTATAATGTTTTATTGACTTTGTCTTTTAAAAAGAGGCTTAGCAAGTCTTGTGGGCAGGAGTCTTCAAAAGAACAATTTTCATGAACCAGACTTTTATTACATTAGAAGCTAAACCTAGAAATATATTTGGTAAGAAATTGTCAGCCCGACGGCGTTTGGGAATTATCCCAGCCAATATTATTGCTAAAGGTCAAGATTCTCAGGCGATTGAGGTTGATTTACCTCAACTTAAGAAGGTTTTAGCTGAGGTTGGTTATACTCAAGTTTTAGAATTAAGCATTGAGAATAAAAAGAAGACAGTTTTAGTTAGCGAAATTGATACTGCTCCAACTCAGAGCATACCCCAGCATGTGGTGTTTATTGAAGTGACTAAAGGTCAAAGAGTTAATGCTGAAGTACCAGTTGTTTTAGTTGGTGAAGCTCCGGGGGCTTTGAAGGGTTTAATTATTTTACAGATGATTCATCAGATTGAAGTTGAAGCCCCAGCTCTATCTATTCCAGAACAATTTGAAGTTGATATTAGCTCTTTAGCAGATTATAGCGATGTTGTCAGAGTGGCGGATATTAAATTACCGGAAGATATTGAAGTTCAGCTTGATCATCAAACTCCAATTGTTAGATTAGAAATCCCTCGATCTCAAGTGGCTGCTGAAGCTGAGACAGAGGCTGACCAAACTGATAATCAGACAGAAACTGACTCAGTTTCATCAGATAGTCAAAACTCTCAAAATACTCAAGAGGCTGACCAAACTACTAAAGAAGAATAATGGCAACCCGAATTTTTTTAGTTGTTGTAGCAGTTTTATTTTTAATTGCTACTGTTGGTTGGACTATTGTGACTGTCAGAGAAGATACTAGTTCCCAACAGGATGCTCCCAAAACTTCGGCTGAATTAAATCAATCAAGGCTGGATCAATTGAATAATCTTGGTCTTGGTCAGTTAAATAATTTCGAGCCAGTTGATGGTGATTTTGAATCTATAGAAGTTGAGAATTTAGAGCCCGGTGACGGAGAATTAACCGTTGAACCGACAGATATTATTAGCATTAGCGTTAACATGGCTTTAGCTCAAACGGGCAACATTTTTCTTACTTCCCAAGATTTAGAGAGAGGCATTTTTACGGCTGGAGTCCAGCGATTTATTACTGGTTGGCAGGATCAATTACTGAATATGAAAATTGGTCAGAAGAAAAGAATTTTGATTCCCTCAGATCATCATGCGAATTATTACACTGGGGCAGCTGGAGCGCTACCTGATGATCAAGGCATTATTTTGGATTTAGAAGTTGAGGGTATTTCTCAAAGACCAGAGCTGAATTCTGAGCCAACTCCAATATCAGAGCTAGCTTTTTCAGAGCCTTTTGAAGAACTCAAAATTGAAGATTTAGTTTTAGGTGGCGGTGAAGAAGTCCAATTTAATAGTGATGTTCAACTTAGTTACATTGGAGTGTTAGCTAAAAATGGCAATCAATTTGATGCCAATGTCAATATTGAATTGAGTTTACGTGAAGGGGCTTTAATTGAAGGCTGGTTGAATGGTATTCCGGGTATGAGAGTTGGCGGTAAAAGACGATTATTCATTCCATCTGAGTTAGCTTATGGCTCTCAAAGTCAAGGTAATATTCCAGCTAATTCAGATTTAATTTTTGATGTTGAAATTTTAGCCATTAATCTAGACAATTAAATTATGATTAAACAGACAGCTCAAATCACTGTTTTTAGCACGACACATTGTCCAGCCTGTCAGACTTTGAAGACTTGGTTAGATAGGCAAGGCTTAGAATATGAGGCTGTTAATTTAGAGAAGCAGCCTGAACGTCAAGCTGAAGTCATTGAAAAATCTGGTAGCTTCTTAGTGCCAATCACTATTATTAAATTGTCTACTGGTCAAGAAGAGATTATTCAAGGCACTGAATATGCTCGGATTAAGAAGATTTTGAATCTATAGTTTTTCTTTTTTATGAATCAAATTGATTTGAATCAAATTTGGGATTGCTTAATGATTGGAGCTGGTCCGACTGCTTTAGCTTCAGCTGTTTATACGGCTCGGGAAGATATTAAAACTTTAGTTTTAGAAAAAAATGTTGTCGGGGGATTGGCGGCTATTACAGAGAAAGTTGATAATTATCCAGGTTTTGCTGTGGGAGTTTCAGGTCTAGAGCTGGCTGAACAGCTCCAAAAACAAGCCGAGCGATTTGGGGCTGTCATTGAATATAATCAAGTCGTTGATTTAAAGAAAGTTAATCATCTTTTTGAAGTTTTAACGGCTGACGATCAGATCTATAGAAGTCGATCAGTACTCATAGCTACTGGTTCTCAATGGAAACAGCTTCAAATTGAAGGGGAAGATGAATACTATGGTCGAGGTATCCACAATTGTGCTACTTGTGATGGAGCTTTTTACAGAGGTAAAAAACTGGTTGTAGTTGGTGGCGGTAATAGCGCTGCTCAAGAATCTTTATTTTTAACTAAGTTTGCCTCGCATATAGACATCCTAATACGCAAATCCGATTTTAAAGCTAGCCCAGTTTTGGTTAAGAAAGTCATTAATCATCCCAAAATCCAAGTTCATTTTCTGACTAAACCTTTGAAATTTTTAGGACAGCAAAAATTGCAAAAAGTTGAAGTTGACAAGAGGGGGATTATTGAGCAGATTGAAACTGACGGAGTTTTCGTTTTTATCGGTCTAAAACCAGTTACAGATTTTCTCCAGAATCTAAAAGTTAATTTAGATGAAGCGGGATTTATTCTGACTAATAATAATTTTCAGACTAATATTGACGGTTTGTTTTGCGCCGGTGATGTTCGATCTGGGGCAACTATGCAAATTGCCTCAGCAGTTGGCGAAGGAGCTTCGACAGCTTTAGCTATTCGCTATTATCTTGAGAAGGCAGAGTGAGTTTGACTTTATGGGGAATATATCTAAAGCCTATAAAATATTTAAAGGCTGGTTTTTCTAAATCATGTTTTTCGAAAAAATCATGAGCCGAGGCTTTTAGACCACAGACGGTTTGAATGTCAGCTTTGGTTTCTATTTGCCAATTTGAGATATCGTAGACCTCACTGTCATCACCATCAGTATCTCTGAGAACTATCCAACAAGTTTCAAGAGTATCATGTTCGGCAATTTGACTATTAGAAAAAGTTGGATAATATTCCTTTTCAATCACACCTTCTTTTTCAGCTTGGATAATTTCTTCTAAAACGTTGTAGTTGGGTTGATTGGGTGTTAGGAGTGATTCTCGGTTATTTCTCTGAATTTCAACAATCAAAACTATAATTAAGCTAATCAAAATAATCACCAAGATAGCCAATAAAGGCCAATTTTTTCTTAATTTATTTTTGCGAGTTTCTTTATCTATTTTTAACATCTATTCTTAACTTTAAATTGTAGCATAAAGATATTCAATCAGGCTGAACTTGGAAGTATTTTTTAAATTTGAAAAGAAGAATATATTATTGCATAATTAAAAGATATGGAAAAATCACCGATAGATTTTGGACGAGCCCAGTTTTCTTGCATTCTGCTAGAAACTAATTACGATTCTGTAGAGGTTATTCATCCAGCTTTATTGATGAAGCTCGATAATCAGCCCTATCATAGATTATTGCATTACAACAATACCTTAATTAAAACTTATGATCTAGACAGAGGCTATGATATTTGCGATCATATTGCCATTGGCTTAATGGCGGAAGATAGCACTTTACTGATTCGAATCTGTGATGAAACTCAGGAACTAGCTGATTTTTTAATTGAAGCGGAATATCCTTATTTGCATCAGTCAATCCCCGAGGCGGAAATTTTAGATTGGGCAATTGATATCCAACAAGAAATAGGTTGTCTGGCTATTGAGGATCATCTTAGTCATTAAGATATATAAAGAGAAAGACTAACTTTCTGAGTATTTATTTGTTATAATCAAGCTTTAGAAAATTAATTATAAAAAGTTAAATGAAGTCTAAAAAAATCATTATCATTAGTGGATTAAGTCTTTTAATCCTAGTAATTTTGGCTATTGTCTTATTCTCTAATAACAATTCAGAGGATCCGACCACTACTTCAGAAGCGGTTGATTCATCAACTTCTCAGCCAGAAATTCCAGAATCTGACTCCGCTACTGATTCCAGCCCCCCAGCAAATAACTTGGATCAAGATAATGATGAAGATATTCCTATAGATGAAATTTCTTCCGACAATAACTCTGTTATCCCAGATGTTGTTGATGATCATGCCCATGAAGAAACTCAGCAGGCTTATATAGTTTTAGATAATCCAGCTCAACAACTTGATGCCTATCATCACTATGTTCGCTGGCTATATTTTCATGCTTCTTGGTGTCCAAGTTGTAAACAATTAAAAGATGATATCCAAGCTAATTTAGATCAAATTCCAGAAGGAGTTGTCATTTTGGAGGTCGATTGGGATTCCAATCAAGAGTTAAGGCAACAATATAAAGTTACTATTCAAACCACAGTTTTAGCTCTTGATGCTTCAGGTCAACAATTCGCCAAATACGTTGGTTATAGTGATTCAGATCGGCTCAGCTTGGCAACTTTGATTAAGGATTTAGATCAATAAATAATGAGTTATCCTTTCAATAACATCTCTGGAATCAATGATGATCAGACCATTAAGGTCGTAGTTGAGATTCCTAAAAATAGTTCGCACAAAATTGAATGGAGTCGACTTGATGGCTATTTTGTCCTAGACAGAGTTGAGCCGGGCATTTTTAATAAACCAGTTAACTATGGTTTTATTCCTCAGACTCTTGATGAAGATGGCGATGAATTGGATGTCTTGATTGTGACTGACGAGCCTCTGCCTTTTGGGGTCGTTGTCCCCCGAGCTAAAGTTTTAGGCGTTTTACATTTTGAGGATAGTGGCGACAATGATCATAAAATCATTTGCGTTCCAGCCGATGATCGCCATCAGGATCATTATCAGAGCGTTTATGATTTAGGCAGTAAATGGCAACAACAAATTGCCCATCATTTTGAGCATTATAAAGATTTGAAAGAAAAGGGTACAACCAAGGTTGGAGATTTTGCCGATGCCAAGCAGGCTTGGCAAATCATTAAAGACTGCCATCAGAGAGCTTTAAAAAATCCTTGGTGGTAAAATTGGCTGTAGTTGAAATCACTACTCAGAGATATCTGAGGCAACTCTATGGGTGATGTATCAGAAATTTCATTCGCCCACACCCATAAGATTAATTAAAACCCCAGCTCAGTGGCGAAAGTTGGGCGGTTTATCTCAGTTTATCTGATGGTTAATCTGGTTACTTCAGCTTGGCATTGAACCCTTTTTTAAAAAATTTGAAAAGGCTTGAAAAGCAATCAAATTTAAATCTGGAGAGTTTTAAAATGATTTAAAATCTTGTATCTTTTAAAAATGCTAAGGATTATTTCTGGTCAGCTAAGGAGCTTGTTATTTGACGCCCCTAATTGGGGATTGGCTCGCCCAATGAGTGATAGGACGCGCTTAGCTTTGTTTAATATGTTGGGGGATTTAGCTGACTGCCAACTAGTTTTGGATGCTTATGGTGGTAGTGGAGCTTTAGCTTTTGAAGCTTTATCTCGGGGAGCTCAACGGGCGGTGATTATGGAATCTCAGCCCAAAGTTTACGCTCAACTGATCAAAAATATAGCTAAGCTAAAACTCAATGATAAAGTTGAAGTCTATAAAGCTAACAATGTGACTTGTGCGACTAATTTAGAGTATAAGTATGATTTGATTTTTCTTGATCCTCCCTATAACAATATTAGAGAAGCCAATTTATTAAAATTAGCTTCTTTTTTAAAAACTGACGGTCGTTTAGTATTAAGTCATCCGCCTTATCTTCAATCACCCTTTTTAGCTCCTGATTGGCTTCTACTTCAAGCTAGACAGTATGCCCAAGCTTGTATTACAATCTATCAAAAGCAAGTTTTAAATGGATAATCGCCTAGTTCGTTATACATTCTATCTAATAGTCGCTGTTATTGTCATCGCCATCGCCCAGAGCTTGTTTGGAATTTATGGCATTTTACTGGGGGTAATCATCTTATTTGGCATCGGCAAGTATCTGACTCGCTAGAAGATGAAAAATAGAGACTCTTTTAGGAGTTATTTATAGTAAAATGAAAAAGTGGTTAAGTTGTGAGCAAACTTAATTGAATCTATTTTCAGTTTGAAGGTCTTTATGGGGGAATTTTTAAAAAGCCGCGGTGGTGGAATTGGTAGACACGCTAGTCTTAGGAACTAGTGTCGTAAAGACGTGGAGGTTCGAGTCCTCTCCGCGGCACCATTCGTATTAGTTGTTATATACAAGAAAGAAATTTTAAACATTATTAAGTAAGAAGATGAAAGTTAAACATCAATCCTATAAAGGAACTCGAGATTTTTATCCAGAAACCTTTAGATTTCAGGAATATCTATTTCGGCAGTGGATTGAAGTCGTGGAGCTATTTGGCTATGAGCGATATGATGCTTCAATTATTGAATATTTTGATTTGTATGCCGCCAAAGCTCAAGCCAATGATGAGATTATTCAAAATCAAATTTATGCTTTTTATGATCGGGGTAATCGCCAAGTTGCCTTAAGACCAGAAATGACTCCGAGTGTGGCTCGAATGATTGTCAATCGTCAACAAGAACTCAATTATCCTCTGCGATGGTACAGTTTGCCTAATGTTTGGCGCTATGAACGACCTCAAAGAGGTCGTCTGCGAGAACATTGGCAACTAAATGTTGATTTGTTTGGGTTATCTGAAATTGATGCTGAGTTAGAAATAATGGCTATCATTAAGAAATTAATGAATAATTTTGGAGCTAATGACGATATGTATCAAATCCATATTTCTAGTCGAAGCTTACTGGAGGATATCTTCAATGTTTGGTTTAAAGTTGACACCAAAGTCAAAGATCAACTAATTCATCTGTTGGATCGCTATCATAAGCTTGACTCGAAGACTTTTCAAGATGCTTGTTGGCAAATTTTTCAACCCGATGCCAAAACTTTCAAAAAAATTAATCAGCTCCTAGAAACTTTAATTAATCTCAGAAAACTGGCAGATTTGCCAGCTGAGATTTCAGAGTTGACATCTTGTCAAAATTTAAAAAAATTCTTATTAGCTTTAAAGAAGATCAATATTAACAACTGGGTTTTAGATTTTACAATTGTCAGAGGTTTTAATTATTATACTGATTTAGTCTTTGAGGTTTTTGATAAACATAAAGATAATAATAGATCAATGTTTGGTGGCGGCAGATATAATCAACTCTTAGAATCTTTTGGTGGGCAAAACTTACCGGCTGTTGGTTTTGGTATGGGGGATGTCACTATGATGGATTTTTTAAAAAGTCATAAATTAATGCCGAAATTAACTAGTCCCATTGATTTGTATGTTGTTTTGTTACCTGATGTTGATTATTTAGACATTTGGTCACTTTTAAAAAATATTAGATTTGAAAAGTTAAAAGTTTTTGTTGATAGTCGCCCCTTAAAACCTAATAAAAAATTAGAAACAGCTCTTAAGAGGGAAATAGACTATGTTTTATTTATTGGTCAAAAAGATATTGATGAGGGCTTATACAATTTAAAGCATCTGCCGAGTAAGACTGAGCATAGACTGAGCGAGGCTCGTTTAATTAGTAAGTTAACGGCTCTTAAAGGAGAGTAAAGGCAAAGAGATGAAGATTAAAGTTAAAGATTCAACAGCATTTCAGACTACTTTAATAGTGTCAGCCTCAGCTAAGGACATGGCTGGGCTTAAAGATAAAGTCCAACAAAATCTCGCCAAAAATGTTCGATTAACGGGCTTTAGAACCGGTAAAGTACCCCTGCATTTGGCTTTAAGGGAGCTGGATGATCAAGAAGTTCAAACCGCATTCCTGCAAGAATTTATTCCCCAATTGACAGCCCAAGCTTTAAAGATGCAAGCTATTGAAACTTACAAAACTCCTCAAGTTTCAGTGACTAAATTTGTTCCTTATGAAGATTTGGAAGTTGAGCTTCAAGCTGATCACTTGGGCGAGACGAAGCTTATGGATTACACTAAATTATCTGAAACTCCACCTCAAGTTTCAGTGACTGAAGCTGATGTTGAGACTACTTTAAGAAAATTAAAACTAGACTTTGCCATCAAAAAGCCAGCCAATCGTAATTCTCAACTAGGTGATCGTTTGATTATTGATTTTGAGGGTTCTAACAAACAAAATCTAAAAATAAAAGGAGCTTCAGCTAAAGACTTTAGTCTTATCTTGGGTGATTATGTGTTATTGAAAGATTTTGAAGATCAACTCTTGGATCAATCAGCTGGTCAAAAGCTAGAATTTGAAGTCAGATTTCCTAAAGATTATCAAGCTCCCAGTATGGCCAATAAATTAATTAATTTTAAAGTAGAAATTAAACAAATTGATGAAATTGAACTGCCAACAGATAAAGAATTACTGAAGAAGATAGGGGGTAATTTCAAATCATTGGCTGATTTAAAAGTAGATATTAAAAATTCTTTGAACATAGAAAGAAATCGCCAAGCCCGATCAGTCTTTGAAGGACATTTAATGGCTAAGATTGTTAAGGAATCACAAATTGAAATCCCCGATGATTTATTCCAAGCTGAAGTGACTAAATTGCAACAAGAATTAGCTGAAGATTTAAAACGTAATCAGACATCTTTGGAATCATGGCTTCTTGAAATTGGGCAAACCCAAGATCAGCATCAAGCAGAATTAAATCAAATGGCTTCCAATCGTTTGAAAGGCGGTCTAGCTCTCAGAGAAATTGCTAAAAGGGAGAAGATTATTGTGACTGACAATGAAATTTCTGAAGCTTATAAACATCTAGGCTCAATTGCCAAAGACGAAGATAAACAAAAGGATTTGAAAGAAGATTTAAAGGCTCGGCTAATAACTCAAAAAACTTTAGAGCGTATCTGGCAAATTGCTACTACTGATCAATCCGTTAGCAATTAGTAAGTTTAATAAATTAATGATAAAATAAAGGTGTTTTCAAATATCTGATTATGTCTAAAAAATCTATTAATCCCAATCAAATTCTTATCCCAACCGTCATTGAACAAGAAGCTAATGGCACTCGAGTATATGATATTTATTCTCGACTGCTAGAAGGTCGAATTGTCTTTTTGGGCAGCCTAATTAACAATGATGTTGCTAATTTAATTGTTGCTCAACTTTTGTTTTTAGAGCAAAAAGAAAGCACTGATGATATCTATTTATATATTAATAGTCCCGGTGGCTCAGTCTCGGCTGGTATGGCTATTTTTGACACCATGAATTACATTAAGGCAGATGTTCACACTATTTGCGTTGGCCAAGCCGCCAGTATGGGAGCTTTTTTATTAGCTAATGGAACTTCTGGTAAAAGATCAATTCTACCTCACGCCAAAGTTATGTTGCATCAACCTTGGGCTGATGGTATTACTGGTCAAGTCACAGACATTGAAATCACCACTAAAGAACTCTTAAAAACCAAGCAATTACTCAACAAAATCTTAGCTGATAAAACAGGTCAGTCCTTAGATAAACTCCAAACCCAAGTTGAAAGAGATTATTGGCTGGATGCTAAAGAAGCTCAGAAATATGGTTTGGTTGACAACATTTTAAATCAAAGACTAATTCCGTCTAAGAAAAAATAATTTTTCTCCAATTTGTGACGCATACATAAAAAATAAAAACCCCGCTCTATTGAGGCAGGAGAGCGGGTAAACAAAAGGAGGTAAAATGAAAACAGATTTATCATACTTACCACAATCATCTCAAATCTTAAATGATTGTCCTTACTTTTTAACTCATAAGCTTTAAAATTAAAAGTTTATTTGTTGAGAACACAAAGTCTAATTTAGGTTTATTTGGACTTCGAATTATTGAATGGCTCATCCAGAATTTGATAATTCATCGGTATATTCTTGTGGTGCGGGTGGCGGGAATCAAACCCACAATTTCAGCTTGGAAGGCTAACGTGATAATCGTTTCACTACACCCGCAAAATAAATCAAAAACTTCAAGCTTACGCCTATAATTATACTCTATATTAAGTAGCTTATTTAATAAATAAGTCTAGGGTTTTATGTTATAATTTTAAAACAAATTCATATCTGTTTTTCGGAATTTGAATTCAGCTTATTTAAGCTCCGGTAGCTCAGTGGATTAGAGCAACGGGCTTCTATCCCGCAGGTCGGGGGTTCGAATCCCTCCCGGAGTACCAAACAGGACGAATGAGTTCAAGAGTAGCTTGTTTATCTCTGTTATTTAAGTGTTTTTTATAAATCATTTAGCAAATGATAAGCACGTGATTTATCTAAATTAGATATATATTGAAAGCAATGAATGTAAACAAACGGTCACGGGCAGGAGTTTTTATAGATGGATCAAATGTGATGTGGGGCTCATTAAATATGCCCAAGGATCAACGTTGGTTTATTGATTTTGCAAAATTTAAAAAGTGGCTAGATAACAAATACCAACCTACATCTATAAAATATTACGCTATACTAGACAATCAACCTAGGGCAACTAAATTTAAAATTCGTTCCCAAGCCGAAACACGTTTATATGCTAGGATAGATAAATTAGGGCATGAAGTTATCACTAAGCCTCTTAAACAAAAGAATGGCAAATTTATCACTAAGGGAGATATGGATATTGAGATTACAATGGGTATTATGCAGAGTCTTAATGATTTAGATCAAATTATTTTAGTTTCAGGTGATAGTGATTATTTAGCCCCCTTACAATTAGCTTATAATCAAGGTAAATCTGTGCATATTATTTCGTTTAGTCAATTGCTTTCTTGGGAATTGAGAACTTTTGCAACGGCAAATGATAACTGCGATTATTGGGTTTTTGAATCAATCCGTAAATGCGTAGAATATTATTGACATCTGTCGGCTAATTTATTAGAATGATAGGTGTAAGATTTAACCCCTCTTTTTTAGAGGGGTTCTTTTTAGCTTATTAAATGTTTCGTTGCAGTGATACAATCATATACTATATGACACTAAAACAAATATTAGGTCAAATTGACTTAGGTACTTCAAACCGCCAAGGAACAAACTATGAGAATTCTAGCTAATCCCTTCCATAAAGGGAGTGGTCTTAAGAGCTGTATGGAGGTGTTCATAATTGCAATGATTAATGTATGTTTTTTGCCTTGTTGATTGAGGTCTAATCCCAAAACAAGTCCCCACTAGATAATACATATTGAGAGTCTTTTGATTTTAAGCAACGGGTGATTTACAGACTATAGTTCTTAGCTGAAAACTCGAATTGTTGCAGAAATATTTCTCCAATATAATCGGCTATATTCTGTTCATAGAATAATATCAACGCCCCTTTAAAAGCAGTTTCGTCAACAGTTCGGTATGAAAGTGGTGGATAACCGTGAGCGATAAGTAAGGCGTTGGAGATTAGACGGGCTGTGCGTTTGTTGCCATCTGCGAACGGTTGCAGATAGGATATGCCAACCAAGGCAATTAGGCTTTTAATAGCTGGTTCTTGGCAGGTGTTTATGAGTTTTATGATCTGGTCTAGATGTGAACAGATTTCTATTTGACTGACTGGCGGCATATAGGCTGTCCCAATTATGCCGACCGGCGATTGCCTCAGTCCTCTGCTAATGCCTAGATTTTGTGTTAACAATTGATGTATTTCTTCAATCAATATTCGATTCAGTTGTCGATAGGTTTGATTGTGTTGCCAGATGTAATCGAAAGCAGTTTTGTGATTCAAAATCATTATGGCTTCTTCACGGCTGTGACCAGTTGCTTCAATAGAACTCTTAATTAATTGTTCGGTATCTAGCAGACTGTAAGTGTTACCTTCAATTTTTGACGATTTCCAGCTAAATTCAATTATAAATCTTTCGAGTTCACGGTTAGCAACATCGCTAGCACGCCTCAATTGATAATCGGTAACCAGTCGTTTGATTCGGTTGATTTTCTCTTTATTCCATACGCTTTCCAATTTCTTAATGTGCTTGATCACGAAAGCCGTGAATTGAATTTGTCGGGAGTCGGGTTCTTCCAGCAAGTAGATTGCTGGGTCGTAAAGCTTCAACTGTTTAGCTACTGACGTAATAGAATAGACAGTTGCTGGACCTCTACCAGTGACAATAGCTAATCCTCTTGCTTGTAAATAATTCAAATCTCTAATCAAAGTGATGCGGGAAACATTAGGTATCACTGTTGTCAATTCTTGACGCGAAGCTTTACCAACTCGATGCAGGTGCCTCAATATATGCAACTGTCTATCTGATATAGTATCATCCATATAGCTTATCGTATCATAATGATACGTTTTGGGCAAAAATTGTTTCGATTTTTGTCTATGATTTTTGATACTTAATTACAATGATTAATATGTAAGTTAGAGAGATATTGGCTTATAATCTCTATAACGTAGATTTGAAGTGATGTACAATCATTGACAGCTAAATATTTGAAGTGTGGTTTATTAAATTATGTTTAAGTTCTTTGTTTTATTTTGCTGTGGCATGATTGCTGTTGTCGGGGGTCGGCTTATAGTTAATGATGATTATTTAATTTTTGGTGGGGCTTTAATTTCTTTAGGTAGTTATGGCTTTGGTTACTTTACCTGTAAGAAATCTAGGGATTAATCTATGGTCGAACGTTTTTGTCTAAAACAAGACTGAAAACAATCACTCATTAAAGTATAAACAATCATTTAGATAGATCGTTAGCAGAATCAACATATAGAGAGTGAATCTCAATCAAAATATATCAATATATTTTTTATGCATTAGTGCAATATTGCGCTGTGATTGGCTATTGACTGGTTGCAAAATTCCACAATCTTTAAATTTTTTAACTAGTCCATAAGTTGCTTGGCGGGATAATTGCATTTCTTTAGCAACTTGTTTTATGTTGACAATCGGTTGTTGATATAAATATTTCAATAGCTTGTTGCCAGTAGCAATTTGACGCCCCAGATTATTAATTAAAGCTTGATCTCTTTCCTGCAAATGAATCAATTGTTCGGCACTTTGAATTGCTGATTGAGCAATATCTTTAACTCCATCCAAGAAAAATCGAACCCATTCATCTATGAAGCCAAAACGATAGTTATCTAATTTTTCAAAATAGATTTGTCGATGGCGCTGTAAATATTCTGAAATATAGAAAATAGGTTGCTCGAGTAATTTCTCTTGACATAATTGTAAAGTAATCATTGATCTGCCAATTCGACCATTGCCATCTAGAAAAGGGTGAATTGTTTCAAATTGGGCATGTGTTAAAGCAATTTTAATTAGTGAAGGCTGATATTTAGGTTGATTATTAATAAAATTATCAAGATCTTTTAAGCAACGATTTAATTCATTCGCTGGAGGGGGTATAAAACTGGCATTCTGAAGATTAGTCCCACCAATCCAGTTTTGAGAAGTTCGAAATTGCCCAGGGGTCGCATGACTATTTTCCAAGCCTGACATAAGAAGAGCATGCATTTCGCAAATTAGTCTAGAAGTAAGAGATATCCTAGGTAATTGTTTAAAACCGTGTTCTAAGGCTTTTAGATATCGCTGGATATCAATAATATCTCTTGGTGTATCTTCTTTAATTTCTGCTTCAGCTTTTAAGAAATCATGCATAGTTGCTTGTGTGCCTTCAATATTGCTAGATAAAGTTGCTTCTTTGCGATGATACATAAAAGCAAAGAAATCTATATTGGGAATTAGTCGTGTCAAACCATCTAACTTGCCTATATACAAAGTAGCTTCACTGGTTGTTAAGATTGTTTGAGTCGATGGAGTATAGTTGAGGCTTGAGGGAAAATTACTCGGAATAAAAGCTTGATAATCCGAAGCCTGTTTTCTGAATTGACCAATCATTGTCGTTATTTTGACATATTATTCAAGTTTAATCCATTATCCTTGACAAATCAAGCTTTTATTCAAGTTTAATCCATTATCCTTGACAATTTTGTCTGGTTTGTCAAGGATAGGGCAGACCTTAATTTATTGTTTCGGGGTCAAGGTTTATTCAATCAAGTTTGTTTTAGATGAGGTTATTGGCAGTCTTTGATATACTGAAGCTTAAATTATGTCGGTTGATTTCAGTTTAGGTTATCTTCTAGCTTCCTTAGTAGCTGGTTTGTTAACTATTTTATCTCCCTGTGTTTTGCCTCTTCTACCAATTATTATCAGTGGCAGCGTTGGTCAGCAATCTTTAAGTAGAGCCTTCCGTATTATTGGAGCTTTAATTGTCTCCTTACTTGCTTTTTCGATTTTGCTTAAAGCAACGACTAGTTTGATCGGAATTCCGACTTGGGTTTGGCAATTAATCTCAGGCAGTATTTTAATTGTTTTCGGTTTGTTTTTGTTAATGCCAAACCTTTGGCAATTAGTAATAGGCAAACTGGGTTTGAAGAAATCCTCAAATAAATTTTTAAGCAGAGGTTTAAATCGGGGCGGTAAGTTAGGTGATTTTTTAGTTGGAGCATCTTTAGGTCCTGTTTTTTCTAGCTGTAGTCCAACTTATTTAGCTATTGTTGGATTTTTCCTTCCAGCTAGCTGGTGGATTGGCTCTATTTATTTAATAGTTTTTGTCTTAGGCTTAGCTTTCATCTTAGGTTTAGTAGCTATTTTTGGTCAAAAATTTACTGCTAAAGTAGCAATTTTTAGCAACCCCAAATCTTGGTTAAGGCGAATTCTAGCTACTTTATTTATTGTGATTGGTATTTTTATTATGACTGGTTATGATAAAAAAATAGAGACTTATTTAGTCGAGCGAGGCTGGTATGACTGGCTGATTAATTTGGAGAATAATTTGACTTAATGATAAGTGAGTTAATTTTAATACTTTTCAACTGGAGTCAGCCTAGTTGAATATCATCCAATTAAAGTGGTCAGTTTTTGTAATTATCTTTCTTTATCAGTATACTTTGACTAGAGTTGGATGGTAATTTATTAGTTGTTTGAAGTATCGTTGTAAAGTGTTTAAATTTAAAAATTTATTAATTAATTTTCAGCTTAGTGTTTGGTTCATAATGAGCTTAGTTCTATTCATGTCTGGGAGCTTGATTTTAATCCAAACTGTCACAGCTCAGACTACGATTGAAGCTGTTAATCAGATGCAAGCTCCAGCTACGATTCAAATTGAAGCTTATTATGAGTCTGGGCAAATAACCCTTAATGCTCAAAGCTCTTATTCAGAAGAATCAGCTGAAGTTTCAATTGATATCAATCATCAAAGTTGGCAATTTATTGCTGTTGATCAAGAGACTAATTGCCAAGCCAAAGAGCTTGGTTATTCTCAAGCTTCCGTAGTTAATAGATTCTTAAATCTCAACACTCATGATTATGTTAGTCAATGGTATTGCTTTAAAGTCAGCGATGTTTTAGGTAATAAAGGCTATTTAAAATTCCAAGTTCCAGCTGATGACTTGGTTGAACAACGACCTTATCCAGTGAACCTGTCAATGCAAGATATTGAAGAGGCTATTATCACCACCAATCAATCAGGGGATAGATTAGTGGTTACTTTGATTGGCGATAATCCAGTGACTTGGGCAGGCACTCGCATTAATGTTGAATCTGAATGTTCGGAGGATAATCAATCAATTTTTAATCGCTCTGGATTAGTCTTTACCGGGAATAGTCTGCGACAATTAACTGCTGAAGATAATGGTTCTTGGTATTGTTTTCGAGCTCTTGAAATTATTGAAGATCAATCAGGAGCTTCTTTACAAAAACTTCATTTTAAGGCTGTCCAAATCCAAGACTTAGTCGAGGAGTCGAGATTAGAATCTGCCTCAACGGTTGACCAACAAAAAACCCAAACAGACTTAGTTGATAATGATAAAACTGCTATAGATGATAAAACTTCATCTCCAATATCTTCATCCCAACCAGTTGAGGATCAAATGCCTCAATCCCAATCTTCTGCTCATTTTGAAGATAATGATAATTCATCAGGGGTAATTATTGTTATATTAGTTTTAACAGTGCTTGCCGTTATAGTGGTAGTAGCAGTTTCCAGACGATCAGATAAGGGAGAGTTTGTTCTTGGTAATCGACCCAAACAAAAATCACCAACTACAGATTCAAAATCACAACAGACCAAGAAAAACAAGCCAACCAAAAGAAAATAAGCTATTATAAATAAAGAAAATAATTTAAAGAAGAGTCCATGTCACAGCCACTAAAAACTTCCGAACTCCAAGATTTACGAAAAGGCATAATTGTTTTTGTTATTTTATTAGCTAGCATCATTGCTACAGGAGTATATCTTTTCAGCCAGACGCAGACTTTGCATCAACAATATGATCATATTCAGCAGACTGGCTTCCAGCTTGATTAATTGAGAAGCACTTCTTTTTGAAGAAAGCGAAAAAAAGAGAGGATAAATGTTTAAACTTCAATTAATTATTAGTAAATTTGCCTTAGGTTTTCGAGCTTTATTGGGCAATATATTTTTTGTTATCATTGTGCCATTTTTAAAATTAGCTCTCAATCCTAATCGAGCTTATGTTTTGCTAATAGATAGAAAAAGGCAACAAGTCCTATTGCTGAGACAAATTTTGGGGCTTTATGCTTGGAAATTACCGGGGGGAGGACTTAAAAGGGGAGAGACTCATCGTCAAGCAGTATGTCGAGAAATTCAAGAAGAGACCAATATTCAAATCAATCCCCAAAATTTAAAAGAGTTATATATTCAAAGAGTTCGTAATTGGTCAACTTCTGGTCGCCATGTTTATTATCTTTATTTTTGCTCCAAAGAAGAAATTGATTATGCTAAAAATCCCCGAGAGATTTTGCAGATTTCTTGGAAATCTTGGCATATTAAACGCAATCTCTCCAAGCCTTTAAATGAGATCTTAATTTACTTAAGGCGTTATTTTCAATCTTTGCAATCAATCAAGAAATAGTTAATATAGTATCTAATATATTAACAAGATAAAAATATGTCTGAGGATTTGTTATTAAAATCTCATTTCAGTGGTGAGCAATTTGATCAGTCTTTTGATCGAGCTCAGTTACCCAACTTGGAATCAGCAATCAATGATAATCGAGATCTCAGTTTAACGGGAGATTTGGAATTAGATAATAAGATTAGAGTTTGGGCAGAAGCTCGAGGCTACGTTAGACGTAATTTTGTCGCTGATGAAAGTTTGTTAGCCGAAGATGAAGATGGCTGTAAATATCAGCCTCTAGTTGCTCAAGCTTTTCACGCTTTGCAAGCTGAAGCTTGGTCTGAAGGTTTGGAAATGAAGATTTTTGAGGGTTTTAGAGATCATTTGTATCAACGACAGATTTTCATGCGACCCTTCGTTGAGGAGAATGTAGAAATGAATGAAAGTAACTTAAAAGGTCGCTTAAGATGGGTTGCTCCACCTGGATATTCTAAGCATCACACTGGCTATGTTATAGATATAACTCATCTGCAGGATGGTCAAAGATTTAAAGACTCTAGCTTTATCAATACCCCGTCATTTGCTTGGTTGTCAGCAGATAACTATGCTAAGGTTAAGAAGTTTGGTTTTATTCCCAGTTATCCAGCTGATTTGACGAATTGTGGCCCAAATCCAGAGCCTTGGGAATATGTTTATGTTGGTCGTCAAACACTTATTTCAATGCTTTAAATTTTATGTGATTTTTTCTGTTTACTTCTGTGATGACTTTCAATACTTTCAATAACAAATATTTACCACCTCAAGAAATCGACCAAAGTTTTGAGTATTTTAAAAACCTCAATGCCAAATATTGTCCCGAGCAGAAAGTCATAGGTAAATCTGTCAATGATTTACCTATTCACATGTATAGTCTGGGTCAAGGTCAGATTAGTGTTTTATTATATTCACAAATTCACGGTCATGAGCCGACTTCAACTCGAGGCTTATTAATTTTTCTCAATCAACTTCTAGTATCTGACTCAGGTTTATTGGATTATCTCAAGCTTTCGATTATACCTCAGGTGAATCCAGATGGGGCTTTGGCTTATACTCGAGCTAATGCTAATAATTTAGATTTAAATCATGATGCCAAGAATTTATCTCAGCCAGAAAGCCAAGCTTTAGCTGAGATCCTCAAAAATGATAAGCCTGATTACTGTTTCAGTCTGCATGATCATCGGACTTTCCATGCTGCAGGCGAACATGGTCAACCTTCAAGCTTAGCTTTTTTGGCTCCAGCATTTGATCAACAGCTATCTATGAATAAAACCAGAAGAATTGTTATGCAGATTGTCGGGATTATTAAGGAGGGCTTAACTTTCAATCAACCCGTTCATCTAGCAGTTTTTAACGAAACATATGTTGCAGGGGGGTTTGGTGAATTAGCTATCAGCTTGAATATTCCATCTGTTTTAATGGAGGCTGGTTTTTTTAATCGGGATTATCTAAGGCATAAACCAGCTCAATTAATTGCTCAGTCTTTAAGTTTAGCTTTGCAATCGATTGCTGATCAAAGTTTTGAAAAACAATCAATTGAGATCTATCAGAAATTGCCAAGAGTAAAACCAGAGTATGTGGATTTTTTAATTAAGGGAGCTTCTTTCGAGGGTGATAATCAGCTTCAAAATATTAAAGATATCACTCTGTTTTTTAAGGAAGAATTAATCGATGGTCAAGTTATTTTGTACCCTAATGTGATTTTAAGAGAAGATTGGCCAAATATTCGGGGTTATTATAATTTGGATTTGAATCAGCCAATCACTTAGTTTCTCATATCTTATTTTCAGGTATTTAAGACAGTGAATTTAACACTAAGAACAGATATGATAAGTCTCATTAAGCTAGTCGCTGAATTGTAAATTACCATTAAATGTGTCAAAATGTAGCCTGTTACAGTGAAGAAAGAGAAGCTAGATCTGGCTCACCGATGGATGACAGATAAAAGCCAGCTGATAATTAAGAATTGCAAACACCTCTACGAGAAGAAGATAGGACAGACTAGTCTTTTAGTTTGGCTTTTGTTATCTTTTGGAGTTTTGTTGCTGATAGGTAGTTATTGGGGGGTAATTGGTCAAACTGTTAATTATGAAGATTTGCATCGAGGAGTTATTCATTACAATGATCAAATTCAAGAGGTGGTAACCAACAGTCAGACTGTAGCTGAAGTTTTAGAGGAATTTAATATTCATCTGAGTAATTTAGATGTAGTCACTCCAGATTTACAGACTCCGATTCAAAATAATGATTTTGAAATTATTGTCCAGACAGGTTACTATGTTCAAGTTTTGGATAAGGATCAAGAAATTGTCACTATAGTAACTGTTCAAACCGATCCCCGCAAGGTAGTTGAAGATTTAGGTTATAGATTAGGTCCCTATGACCAGGCAATTTGGGGTGATTACCAAATTACCAAACAATTAGTGATGGCTAGAACTCTGAGTATTGCCCGTAATCATCAGTACAGTATTAATATCAATGGTCAATTGAGCCAAGAATTATCCGAATATGATGTTGTCGAAGACATTTTGCTAGATTTAGGTTATTCAATTGAAAACATTACCTACATTTATCCTCAACTAGATGAAGTGATGACCAATCCTGATCAGACAATAGTTGTGTATTATAATCAGCCAAATCAAAAGATTAAAACCGAAATCCATCAATTTATAGATAATAACCATCTCATAGATCAAGAAAGGGTTTATTTAGTAACTTCAAATATTAATCAAGAATTAATTCATCAAAAGGAAATAAATAGGCTTCTGCTTAAGAGATCTGACCAGCCAACTGATTTGGATCTTACCAATCTAACTGATCAGCATCAAAGATGGCTTTTAGCATCAGGTATTAATCCAGTTGATTGGGTTTATGTCGATTACATTCTTGAAAAAGAAAGCAGTTGGCGATATTGGGTATGGAATCAGCAGGGAAGCAGTGCTTATGGACTTTGCCAAGCTTTACCATTTCACAGAATGGGTTCTCATGGATCTGATTACATGACTAATCCAGTTACTCAGCTTAAATGGTGTGATTGGTATGCTAAAGCTCGTTATAAATCTTGGCAGAAAGCCTATGAAGCTTGGAAGACCAAGTATTGGTGGTAATGACTTATGTCTCAGAAACCAATCCTAGGTCAACATTGGTTGGTAGACGACAATCATTTGAATCAAATTATTACTCAGATTGATCTCAAGTCGCATGAAACAGTCTTTGAGATAGGCACTGGTTTAGGTCACCTAACAGACAAGTTGTTGCAAACTCAAGCTACAGTCATTTCTTTGGAATATGACCATAAACTTTATTTAAAGAATCAAAACAAATACTCCAATCAAGCCAAATTGATTTTAAGACAAGGAGATATACGCCATTTTTCATGGGATAGTTTACCCAATCCATATAAAATTTGTGCCAACATACCTTATTATCTAACTGCCAATTTATTTAGACAGCTAACAGATATTAAAAATAAGCCAAATCAAGCAGTCTTATTAATTCCTCAAGTGATTGTTCAAAAATTAATCAAATTACAAAAACGTTCATTATTGACTGTTTTAGTTCAGACTTGGTATGAAGTCAGTCCTGCTCAAGTTGTCCAAGCACATTTTTTTCAGCCTCCGCCTCAAATAGATTCCCAAGTTATTCATCTCGGCTTAAAATCCCAAACCTTAGAGCTAGATGTCTGGCGACAATTTGTTAAGCTCTTAAAGTTTGGTTTTGCCAATCCTCGCAAACAGCTAAGAGGCAATTTAAAGCACGCTTTGAAATTAACAGTCCAAGAAATTGATTATTTACTGGGGAGTTTATCTTTGGATTTAAGAGTTCGGGCTGAAGACTTAACTGACCAGCAGTGGCAGCAATTATTCGTTAAATTAAAAAATAATCTATAACCTTGAGTCCTTCAGTAGAATAGATAGCATGATTGTTTATTCCCAGACTTTGAGAGAATTCCAAGATCATATTTTATCTAATGATATTGGCAATATCATTTACCGGGCTTACCAAGAAGCTACGGGTCGATCAATTGCTCAAACTGAAATAGATACTTGGCAGAATTCCTTGGGCTACATGGAAAATGTCTTGCAAGATGCTGAAATTTCAGAAGACGTGGCTATTTGCATTGAGTATCATATTCCTCAATCAGCTAAACGTATAGATTTTATTATTGCCGGCAGAAATGAACACTACCAAGAGGCTATTATTATTGTTGAGCTAAAGCAATGGTCAGCAGCTGAGCCAACCTCTAAAGATGGAATTGTCACAACTTATTTTAGGGGTAGAAAAATAGAAACCACTCATCCATCTTATCAAGCTTTGGGTTACAAAGAATTATTGGAAAGCTATAATCAGACCATCGAACAAGAGCAAATTCTAATTACTGCTTGTGCCTATCTGCATAATTATGCTCCAGATAATATTTTAAACAATGATTTTTATAAAATATACACTGATAAAGCTCCCTTATTTTTAAAACCTGACGCTCTAAAATTAAGATCATTCATTACTTCTCATATCAAGTATGGTGATGCCAATAAATTGATGTATCGCATAGATGAAGGGCGTTTAAAACCCTCTAAGAATTTAGTTGATAAATTAAACTCAATGCTTCAGGGTAATTCTGAGTTTTTTATGATTGATGAGCAAAAATTAGTCTTTGAACAAGCCATTGCCTTAGCTTTAAAATCCCAAACTGCTAATAAACAAGTTTTAATCATTAAAGGTGGGGCTGGGACTGGAAAATCAGTTATTGCTATTAATTTATTGGTGAAATTTCAAGAATTGGAACTCTATAGTCAATATGTAACTAGAAATACTGCTCCTAGGGATGTCTATTTTAGTAAATTAACAGGTTCTTTTAAGAAGACTTATGTTAATGAGCTGTTTAAGGGGGCAGGTTCTTATCATCGTTTAGAAACTGATGATTTGGATGCTCTAATCGTTGACGAAGCTCATAGATTGACTGAAAAATCGGGAGTTTTTGGTCATTTGGGAGAAAATCAAATCAAGGAAATCATCAATGCTTCTAAATTTACCATCTTCTTCATAGATGAAGATCAGAAAATAGAACTCAGAGATATTGGAGATATTCAATCCATTCAGGATTGGGCGAAAAAATTTAAAGCTCAAACTCATATTTTGGAGCTGAATTCTCAATTCAGATGTGGCGGTTCAAATAATTACTTAGATTGGTTGGAAGATATTTTGCAGATGAAATCATCTTCTGAAGATCTAAAAATTTTGAGTTTAAACTATGATTTTCAAGTTATTGATGACCCTCAGACTCTTCATAATTTAATTCAATCAAAAAATACTCACAACAAAGCCCGTTTGGTAGCTGGTTTTTGTTGGGATTGGCAAAGCAAAATTGATTCCGAACTTTACGATATTCAAATTGGCAATTATCAAGCTAGATGGAATTTGGCTATTGATAAAAATTTGTGGATTCTAAAATCTGACTCAGTTTCTGAAGTGGGTTGTATTCACACTTGCCAAGGTTTAGAAGTCGATTATATTGGAGTTATCATCGGTGATGATTTGATTATTAGAAACAATCAGGTAATCACTCAAGCTGATAAAAGATCTAAAGATGATCGATCTATTCGAGGATGGAAATCACAAATGGAAAATAATCCCCAATTAACGTTATCTCAATTAGATACCATTATTAAAAACACTTATAAGACTCTTATGACCCGAGGTCAAAGGGGTTGCTATATTTATTGTACCGACATCCAAACTCAGCAGTATTTTAAAAATTTAATCCAACAGTTTAAAGAGTAAGATTTAGGGCTGTTAACGGATTAGAGATATATCAATATTTGCACTAATACAAATAGACAGGTAATTCGGAATATTTAATCAGAATTCTTTCTCTGAAAATATCAGCAACTACATCAAGAAAAAATATTCTAAGGGTATGCTAACTACTTGCTGATTATTTGATAGCTCCAGATGATTCTTAGCAGAAGAGCTATTTAGATAATTGAGATTTAACCCAAGCTGAATTTGTCCGACCTCGGTTGATATAGTCTTGAATTTTAGCTATTTGTTCAATGGCTTGATGAGGATACCAAGCAATATTATTGTCTTGGTCGACATAAAGGACGGTCAGCAGTTTTTGATGCGTCCATTGAATAATTTCATAGTGAGAAGCAGTGGTTATTTTAAGTAATCTATTTAAGGGTATAACCCGCTTATTTTTTAAATAAGGAAATATTGGCGTGTCAAGAGCTGATAGGACTTCTCTTTTTGTCCAGTCTTGTTGAAAAAGCTGTTGAATATTCTTAATTCGTTGAATAACTTCTCTGTCATACCAAAACCCTAAATTGGGGGATGCTGAAGTAGTGCTAATTAAACCGTCGTTAGTCCATATTCTAACTGTGCCTTCAGCTTGATTGGATAGATGAGCAATTTCTTCCAGATTGAGGATTTGATTGTTATCAATTTTATCTAGAATGTCTGGACTATTCAGTATGGCTTTTATACTTCCATATTTCATTTTTTTAGCTGATAGTCGTTGAATAATATCAATTCTTTCAAGAGTCGATTGAAGCTCGAAATATCGTGTTTTATCACCGGAATAAAATGTCGGCAGTAGACCGGCTGTATAGTAGCGTTGCAATTGGCCTGGATTAATATTAGTTTTTTGACTGATTTGATCTAAGGTTAAACAATTGACAGGGTTTTTCCGCATAGTTATTGCCACTTCGCATTGTAAATTTGAATCTGACTCATTAATCATGCTTCGGATTTGATTGATTCCGATTCCTTGCCCTGTTAAAAATTTAATGTTTTTAACCAAGACAATACTGGATTTAAAATAATATTTATCAGTATGAATATCTGCTATATGATCTGTTAATAATTGCTTTTCCGATAATCTGCGAATGTAGTATGGCTCGGTCTGAGTAGCTCTCACTAATTCCGATAGACTAATAACTTGGGGCAAGTTTTGCAATTGAGGCATTGCCGTCTCTAAAACGGAATCTTCAATCATATTTAAAATAGTCCCTGTTCTGATGCCCTTGTCTACCAATATTTTCATCATTATGACTTGATCTACAGCTTGAGAATCATAACAGCTAACTTGGTTATTTAAATTTAGGGCTTTAATAAATTTTTTCTCTATCAACTTCTCCACAAAATAATCAGTTAGCCCACTCAATCTTATCAGCTGTTTTAGGGTATATAAATTATCTGTTTTGACAATCATTTCTCTAGCAACTTCATTGTTTAAGACACTGGCAACATTGCTGTATGTATAGCAAATGGGTAGCATTTTTTTTATAAGGTGAATCTGTTCTACGGTTTTAGAATCATAATATCTAAATCGCGTGTTAGGAAGAGCTTGGATTAAGCCTTTTTGTTCCAGCTTCAGAATATGCTGTTTATTGCTATCAGTCAGCTCCATTAATTCTTGTCTGGTTAAGGCTTGTTTGAGTCTTTCTAAAGTTTGATGAACAGTTTGATTTTCGATTAAATTTTTAATCTCAGCCAACTCATAACCTAATTTCGTCAATTGTCTTATTTGTTTAATTCTGTCAATGTTCTCGACAGAATAGCATTCTTGATTGCTTTTATCAGCATCGCAATTAATCTCAATCAAATCATGATTAATATATTCGTATAATCTTGTTCTACCAATCGCAACCTCTCTCATGAGTTGCTGTTTAGATATAAATTTTTGACTGTTTGTATCTGTTTGAGGTGTATTATCTGAATTAATTTCGGGTGGATCAATGAAGTTGTTATGGCTGAATGCCGAGTCTTCTAAATAGTTTTTCTTAATTAAGATTTCGGACATGAAATTAATAAATTTACTTTTTGGGTAAAAGAGAAGTTTGAGGCAGATTTATATCTAATAAATGCTACATTATTGGTGAAATAGTCATTTATATCATACCATCTGTTAGTGTTTTATCAAGTTGCGGGTATTGTGCTTTGGATTTCATCCTCCAATTGTCAATAATTTGAACCCAAAGAAATGTCTCTTAAGCTGATTCACTGGCTTGTTTTAACAATGAACATAAATTAGCTTTAGGATCTGCCGATGTTAAGAGAGCTTCGCCAATTAAAGCAGCATCATAGCCAACTGCATTTAACTTAGCAATATTTGTTCCTCCTGTCATGTTAATCCCTGAACCAGCTATTTTAATAATCTCGTCATATCCATTAAAGAGATAACGCATTTTTAAGGCTTTATCATAATCAACGCTGAAACTTTGGCTTTTGGGTTGATTTCGTTGATTAACCATAATCATATAAGCTCCAGCTTGAATAGCTAGTTCAAATTCTTCTGAGTGACGAATTTCAGTTACAACATCCATCTTTAATTTTAGAGCCAATTCATGCATAGATTTTAATTTAACTGGTTCGATCTCGGAGACAATCAGTAAAACGGCATCTGCTCCCATGACTTGGCTAGCTTCAATATCTTGAAAATTTGTCAAAAAATCTTTACGCAGTATGGGTAATTCTGAAATTCGGGCAACTTCCCTTAAATCTTTATCCGATCCTCCGAAAAGGGTTTCGTTAGTTAAGACTGATAAACAACTTGCTCCACCATCACGATAGTCACAAACTAATTGCGAAATATCCAAATCTGACTTTAAGATTCCAGCCGATGGAGAACGACGTTTAATTTCGGCGATTATTGACAAACCATCATCTTGTAGAGCTTGCTTGAATCGATAACCCTTAGTTAAATCATTTAGCATTTTTTTAATCATACAGTATAGGCATTCTTCCCTACAATAAGTGATCAATAGATTTTCTATCTTAAAATTATCGCTGACATTGTCATTGAATTTTTTTGAAAACAAAGAGGACACTGCATCTAGTCGATGATTGCTTTAAGCATAAGAATATTATATAATATATACAGCTGTAATTATCTTAGACTAATAGAGTTTGAGAGTAAATGCAGTGAGCATCTTGTCTGATCAATCGACAAAAGAAAGGAGATAAAGATGCAATATGATTACTGGGGTGACAATCTTCTGCAGGGGAGTTTACTCCCCATCTTGGAGAATACTGCCGACGCTCATCTTCTCAACACTCTAGTCTACCTTGTGGTGGACATTGATTGTACGGAGATTCCTGATTTGTCTCGTCAGGCGTTTCGGCAGCAGTGTCGTGATGCGACGAGACTTCTGTCAAAGGAAGGCGTGGTTCTTCCCGACGATTTGCGTCGACGGATCAACCGTCAAGCGAGAGAGGTTGGCATTCCATCGCTGACCTAAACAAGGTTCGCTTCGGGGGAGTGAGGTATGTGTTGTAATTGCAAGATGTGCTTGAATTAGGCATGTTAATGTATATCAATGACATACTCACTCCCCTCAGAGAGTTACTTTCTGTATCTACTCATTGTTTAGGTAAAAGTGTGCTAGAATAATGTCCTAGACTTTATCTCTTGAAAACCAAAGAGAATATAGTCATTCTTAAGTGTTATTCAATTATTCGAAAGTTGAATGATAGTTGGGGGCTGACTTTAAGTTAGACGTATGTTCTTTGACAACCAGAAACGTGCAAGTTGGTTAGGCTTGCCATTATTGAGCCAAAAACTATAGTTGCCGAAAACTATATCGTAGCAGGAATTCGGAATTGCCTAGATATTTTTAGGAGATCTTCCGCAGTTCATGCTTTTGCCTAGATTAATTCTAAGCAAACTTTAAATTTCATTTTTTCCAAACCATCTCGATTTGAATCAGAAGTTTAAAGATTTCATATTTTTCGAGATTGCCAGATATTTGTAGTGGAATATCTTCAAGAAATAAACTTGCGTTATTGTTGGTCATTTTGTCTGTTTTTAAGATCAACAAGTCGACAAAGAAATTTTTTAAATGGACTAAACTTGTAAAGCGTAGAGTTGTTACAATGTAGCGGATGCGGGGGTAGTGCCCGCCAGCTCCACCATATAGACATGATTGTTTTTTAAAAATTTAATTTATTTATTCTTTCTCAGCAAAAGGGTATGTCAACTCACGCATCTCAACAGCAAATTAAGGCTAGTAGTCCTAATGATCAGCCACTTGTAGCTGAAATATCTAATTTAAGCAAAGTTTATACTCAGGGTAATTTAAAGGTTTTGGCTTTAAATGATGTTTCACTCCAACTCAAACAGGGAGAATTTTTGGCTATTATGGGACCAAGTGGTTCTGGTAAATCGACTCTCTTGCATTGTTGGGCCACCTTAGATCGACCGACCCAAGGTTTAATCAAGTTGGCTGGATATGATATTACTCGTTTGTCGGATTACCAGCTGACAATTTTAAGGAGATATCAAATTGGATTTGTTTTTCAATCCTTTAATTTATTGCCAACTCTATCAGCCCAAGCCAATATCTTACTACCTCTAATGGTTAAAGCTCAGAAAACTTTATCTAAAGATCAAAAAGCTTGGTTTGATGAACTTGTCAATCATTTAGCTTTAGCTGATCGACTTAATCATCTGCCTCATCAGTTATCTGGAGGGCAACAACAAAGAGTAGCTATAGCTCGAGCTTTAATGACTCGTCCTCAGATTATTTTTGCTGACGAACCCAGTGGCAATCTAGACACCAAAACCGGAGCCAATGTATTGGATTTCTTGGGGCAAGCTAATCAAAAATATAATCAAGCCATTGTCATGGTGACTCATAGTGTTAAAGCCGCCAGCTATGCCCAGCGAGTTATCTTTTTAAAGGATGGAGCAATTTTTAGTCAAATTATTAAGCCAACCACAGCCCAGATTGCCAGACAACTAGATGTCTTGGAGAAGTAAATTATTCGTATTTTTTAAGTATCAAGCTACTTTTAGATGTTTAAAATTGCTTTTTCTAATTTTAAAAACTATAAGTTTAGATTCTTTTTTGTTAGTCTAACTATTATTTTTGGGGTTGGTTTAGCGACGACGACTCTCATTTTGAGCAGTTCTTTGAGATCAACTTTCAGTCAAGTCATTGATTCCGTTGATTTAGAAAGCCATGTCTTGGTAGTCAAATCAGCCGATGAGAATCAATTTTTAGCCGATAGCAATGAAATTGTTGAAATTAGTCACAACAATGATTCGAGGAATATTGATCGATACTTTCCTGATGACCAGGTAATCAACCAGTTAAAAACCGTAGACTCTGATTGGATTGATGGCATCATTGGTCAAGTTCATTTAGATGATTGGAACTGGAATTCAAAAACTTTAAGGGTTAAAACTTCATCATCAAAAGAAATTATTAACAGTGATTTTGATGCCGATTATGATCAAATATTTGAGACTAATATTATTAGTCATTATATTGATGACAAAGCCTCTTATAATCCCTTCATTTTGATTGATGGTCGTCTGCCCGAGAATAGCTCAGAAGTTGTCATTGATTATAAGTTGGCTTTAGATCATCAGCTAGAAATTGGTCAAGATTTAACTGTTGAAATTTTGCATAACAATCAACTGGATAAGAGCCAGTCAGTTCAAATTGTTGGTTTTAACCAAAGTAAATTCAATTATGTTTCTGATTTATTGGAAGGTTTGGGCGGTTTATTAGATAAGATTCATTACCGGTATTTAATCTTTGATATTCAAACAGTTCAACAATTAGCTGACTTAAAGACAAATCAATATACAGATATCTATGTCTTTTTAGATGAAGATAAGCTAGATAAAATATCATCTTCACAAATCCACCAAGTCAGAAGAGATCTAACTGCTAAACTCTCACAGCAGACTGGGGATAATCCAAAAGTTACCATTGATCAATATACTGATCACAGCATAATTTATGGGGCTTTAGACACTTTAGGCGAGGCTTTAGAAGAAGCTTTAAAGGTTATGACTTATATCCTATTATTTTTTATCAGCTTAGCCATGCTAGTTGGTATTTTTGTCATTGTTAATACCTTTAATATTATTTTTGTACAAAGAACCAAAGAATTGGCCTTACTGAGAGCCTTAGCTTTTAGTCGAAAACAGATTTATTCTTTGGCAACTTGTGAGGCTTTAATTGTAGCTGTTGTAGCTAGTTTAATTGGTCTCGGTTTGGGTTTACTTGTAGTTGTTGGGTTAGTACAAATTATTGATATTAATAGTTTGAATCTTCCAGAAGTCAATTTCCACCTTAATTGGTCAGACTTTATCTATCCTTTCTGCTTAGGCTTAGTTATTACTTTATTGGCTTCAATCACTCCAGCTATTAAGGCTTCTCGAGTCAGCGTAGTTGAAGGTTTGGCAGAGACTCATCAATTTGTGAAGCAATCTCTTAAGATTAGAACTATTCTGGGTTTAATTGGACTGGGTTTGAGTATTTTAATTTTAATTTTAATCCTATTATCTTTATCTAGCTTAAATGAGAATAGTAATCCATTTCATTATATTTCAAGGGTTGCTAGTTTAATTTTCAGTCTATCAACTTTGGCAATTTCCTGTTTAATTTTAATGCCTTGGTTAATTAAGGCAGGCAGTTATCTTTTAGAGAATATTTTCAAGCCATTTTTCAAATATAGTCACCTAGTTGCCAGCAACTTAAGGCGAGATGCTAAACGCTCAGCGACAACCACTAACACTTTAGTGGTTGGAGTGATTTTAATTGTCTTTATAACTATCAGTATTGGCTGGTTTGAAAAAACCGTGACTTCAGAAATTGAGTCAGTGACCTTTAATGATTGGGCATTAGTGACTCAACGGTCATATTTTGATTCCCAACCATCAACTACTCCATCAATTAGTTTTGAGCAATATCAGAATTTAGAAGCAGAAATAAATCAACTAGAAGGTATCACGGATTTTAATAAACTTCAATCTAGTCTAACTTTTGGTCAACTCAAGCATCAGGTTGCTTCTGAAGATCCAACTTATCTGGCAGTAGTCGGACTTAATCCTAACACCATTAATACTGTTAGCAATTTGCAATTAACTGATAAGGATATTCAAGTTTTAAATCAGGGTCAAATATTAATCGCTGATGATGGGAAATTTAAAAGTCATATTGGTCAAAGTTTAGTTTTGCTATCAGACAGAGGTCATCAGACTGAATATACTATAGGTGGAACATTTGATCCAGGGGATTTAGAATATGGCGAGCATTGGCCTCCAAATTTATTGATGAATCATTCTACCTTTAGTCGATTTAATCCGAATCTTTATAAGATTGATTTTCTGATGAATTCTCAAGCTTCAGCTGATAACGAAGGCTTAGAAGAAGATCTCAAAACTTTAGCCGATAAATACCCCAATCTCAGATTATCCAGTTTATCTCTTTTGATTAGTCAAGTCCGAACAGCTTTGAATGTGACTTTAAATGTTTTAAGAGGTTTGTTTGGCTTATCGGTGGTTGTGGCTTTCATCGGTATTTTCAATACTTTGAGTCTCTCTATCTTGGAGAGATTTAGAGAAATTGGCGTCCTCAGAGCTTCTGGTATGACTAAGAGGCAAGTCAAAGCCATGGTTAATTTTGAAGCAGTCATGATAGTTTTGATAGGAGCAACAGTTGGCTTTATCTTGGGTTTAATTTTTGCCGGTTTAACCTTTCATATTCTCAAAACTATGGTTAGTGCAACTTCAGGTGCAGCTTCTGATGAAGTGACTTGGTTATTTACTATCCCATGGCAAGATATCGTATTTTATTATTTGATTGCCGTGATTGTAGCTTTTATCGCTTCATTTTGGCCAGCTAGAAAAGCGGCTAATTTAGATATTGTTAAAGCTATTTCTCAAATTAATTAGAGGGGTCAAACTTTGAGACTTCTGTTTTTTACATTTAGCTTTCTGAGAAAAATTGGAATTTAAAAACTAGCCTTTATGATTTAATGGAAAGTAGAGAAAAATGAATTATCAAGTGTATCTATAATGAATCAATTTTATGTTGCTACAGCTATTCCCTATGTTAATGCCCAACCCCATTTAGGACATGCTTTGCTGTTTACCTATGGCGATGTTCTGGCTCGTTACCAGAGGCAGTTAGGTCGCAATGTTGTTTTCAGCATTGGTACAGATGAGCATGGGGGCAAAGTTTATGACCAAGCTTTAAATCTAAATCTAGATATCAGAGATTTTGTTGATCAAAACTCTAGACATTTTAAAATTATGGCTGAGAAACTCCAAATCAGCTACAGTCATTTTATTAGAACGACTAATCCCAGTCATATCCAAGCTGTTCAATCAGCTTGGCAGAAAATGTCTCAATATATTTATCAAGATACCTATGAGGGTTGGTATTGTCAGGGTTGTGAAGATTATAAGACTCCAACAACAGTTAAAGATAATCAAGGTCAATGCCCTGATCACAAACAAGCTTACAAGCGACTCAAAGAAACCAATTATTTTTTCAAACTTTCAGTTTTTGCTGATCGGTTAAAAATTTTAATCGAGAAGGATCAGCTTAAGATTGTCCCTCAAGTAGCTAAGAATGAAATTTTAAGCTTTCTTAATTCCGGCTTAGAAGATATTAGTATCTCTCGACCAACCAGCAGTTTGAAATGGGGTATTCATGTCCCGGGCGATGATCAGCAAATAATTTATGTCTGGTTTGATGCCCTATTAAACTATATTACGGTTTTGGATTATCCCGATGGTTCAAAATTTAAAAGTCATTGGCCAGCTGATGTTCAGATTATTGGTCGTGATATTCTTAGATTTCATGCTGTGATTTGGCCAGCTATGCTTTTAGCTTTAAATTTGCCAGTGTATAAGCAATTATATGTTCATGGTTTAGTGACAGTTGATGGACAAAAGATGTCTAAAACTTTAGGTAATGTCGTTGATCCCCTCGATTTAGTGAATAGATATGGCTTAGATGCCTTCAGATATTTTTTCCTGCGTCATTTACCAGCCTATGAAAATGGCGATTATAGTCAAGGCAGATTTCTAGCTGCTTATAATAATGAGTTAGTCGATCAATTAGGTAATTTGATTCATCGATTACAAAATCTAATTTGGCAAAAATTAGATGGTAAACTACCAGACAATGTTCAGGTTGATTTTTTTCAGCCAGATTTAGAATCTAATTACCACCAATTCATTGCCAAGTGTCGATTTGATCAGGCATTAAATTTAATTTTCAAAGAAATAAAAGAGCTGAATCGTTATCTAGAGTTAACTAAACCTTGGTCGATAGATAATCAAGATCAGGTAGCTGAGATCTTAAATAGGGTAGCTGTTAATCTCAAAGATCTCCAACGATTTTTAAATCCTTTTCTTCCTGAGACCAGTCAGATTATTGCTGAAATCTTTCAATCTAATCCGATTAAGGTCTTATCTCAACCTCCTTTAACAAAGATCAGCTAATGACTTCTCTAGTTGATACTCATTGTCATATTCATGATTCAAATTATGACTTTCTTATAGAGGATGTTTTGAAGCAAGCTCAACTTAACAAGATTGATGCAATGATTTGTGTTGGCACAGATTTGAAATCTTCTCAAGAAGCTTTAGATTTTTGCCTGAAAAATCCAAATTGCTATGCTAGTTTAGGACTTCATCCCCATCTTGGAGTCAAGCCCTTAACAGAGTTAAAGGAAATGTTCGAGCAATTACGTCAGTTAAGCCTTGATGCTCAATACAAGGATAAGTTGGTAGCCATTGGTGAATGTGGTTTAGATTATTTTTATCATCATGATTCAGAAATCAAAGCTCGCCAAAAACAAATTTTTCAATGGCAACTGAATTTAGCTGGTGAATTAAATTTACCTTTAATTTTCCATGTTAGATCTGCTTTTGAAGATTTTTGGTCAATTTATGATGATTATAAATTACCCGGTAGTTTGCATAGTTTTTCTGATTCTCTCAAGCAAGTTAAAAAGGGATTAACCTATGATGATCTATATTTTGGCTTAAACGGCATCATGACTTTCAGCCAAGACAAAGATCAGCTTTTAGCTGCTAAATCTATTCCTTCTAGTAGATTGCTCTTAGAAACTGATGCCCCTTATCTAACTCCTAAACCATTTAGAGGCAAGATGAATAAACCTCATTATCTCAGGCAAATTGCCAATTTTTTAATTGATTTCAGAAATGAAGAAGATCAACTTTTCTGTCGTCAAACTACTAAAAACGCTCAAACTTTATTCAATATAGCTATTCCTACAGACTAGAGATATTTATAAACTGAAATTGATATAAAGTCATTATCATGATATAATATAAGAATTAAATACTATATAAGATGGGTTAAAACTAATTATTGAATTTGTAAGCATTTTTATGTTAAATCGCATTATTAAAACACTCCCAACGGCAACAAGTTATGACCTGCAACTTCGTCAACAACGCATTACGCAATTGCAAAAAGCTTTGAAGAGAACTGAAACAGCTGTTTGGTCAATTACTAATCAGTCTCAATCTAAATCTAGGAGACGATAATAAATTTATGTTAAATCTAGCAACAAAACCAGCTCAATCCCAAAAAGATAAATCTAAAAAAGATTTTGATTATTCTAAACTAATCAAACAAGAAGCCCAATTGGGTGGCTTATTGTTCGGAGTCATAGAGAAGGGAGCTCAGAGAGAATTTTTCTGCTGGGATGAAACTAATTGGATTTGGTATGACAAATGGTATGATCAAAATTCCCAATTAAAGGAAGTGGCTATTCGTTATAAGATTTTAGATTCGAAAATTTATAAACAATATTTTAATTCTGATAAGTGGTATAAGTTAGATGTAGCTGAATCTCAGCATTTATTAGAGATGATTCAAGCTTATCGGGATTATGTTTTAACCAGCTTATATCCTGAACAGAACTGGTAAATTTTAAGCATTTAATTTTGGTTTCTGCGGCAGAAATGTTAGTTCTTTTGTGTTAACTTTACATTATTGTAATTCTTAACATTAATTCTAGATTCACTAAGGTCATTTATTTGAAATTAGCCAACTGACTTGAAATAGTCAATGTTAACTTAATTTTAGATCAAAAATTACCTTGCAGAATTATAAAAAGTGGCTGAATACTGGAGTTGGAGCATAGGTTTTTTACAAAGTCTGGAAATTGAAATGCTCCAATTCCAGTATAAGCCTTATAACTAGAATTTATTTGAATCCAATTCTAGTTTACAAGTATTAACTAGAATTGGATATATTACAATTTCCGGCATGGAGCCAACTTCTTTCATACCACCCAATCTACCTCCCCAATTAGATTTATCCAGTATACTGAAGCTGGTAGCGGATACTCGTGATGCACTAGCTAGATATGACGAATCTATCAAGCGACTACCCAATCCAATGCTCATCCGAAGATCTTTTGAAACTAAAGAGGCCGTCTTAAGTTCTAGAATTGAGGGTACCCAAGCCAGCCTGAGGGAAGTATTCGAATATGATGCTAGAGCGATGCAAGATAGAACAACTGAAAAGCGAAAGGATTATGAAGAAATCTACAATTACAGACAGGCAATGAATGAAGAGCGTAGACTACTGGCTGAAAGTAATATTTCTATTGATATGATTTGTGAATTGCATGCTGTGTTGCTTAATTCGGTCAGGGGAAAAGATAAGCAACCCGGCAATTTTAGGCAAAACCAAGTCTATATAGGCTATCCCGGAGCAACTATTGAGGAAGCTGTTTATATCCCGCCCCCTCACACTGAAGTGAATAGGCTAATGGAGAATCTGATATATTATTTACAGACTAACTATAGGGAATGTGATAAGCTAATCTAGGCAGCCATAGCACATTACCAATTTGAGGCTATCCACCCCTTTGAGGATGGTAATGGTCGCATTGGGCGATTGCTCATATCTCTATATTTATATAAACAAGGATTAACATATTTGCCCAACCTATATATCTCCGAATTTCTGGAAAAGCATAGGAGAGACTATTATGAAGCTCTCAATTTAGTCAGCGTGGAAGGAGATTGGATTTATTGGATTAGTTTCTTTTTGCAAGCTGTACGACAACAAGCTAAGACCTCCAAAAAAACGGTCGAACAGATTGAAGAACTGCATAGAGAGATGAGCCAAGAATTACCAAAATTTAATTCCAAATATGCTTCAGCATTTTTGGAGGCTTTGTTTAAGATGCCTATTTTCTCTCTTAAAGGCATAGCTAAACGAGCGGGTATCACCAATAGCCAGACCGCCTACAGTCTGCTGGATAAGTTTCTAGCTGCTGGATTGGTTGATCAACTGAATGAAAATCCGATGAAAACTAAGCGAATTTTAGTTTTCAATAAATTGCTCACAATCCTAGATTAACTTTCTATTATATCTGAACAATATTGACTATATCTTGCCAAGAGAAAGTGGATTAATATATTGATCTAGGTTATCTCGAAGCCAAGTGGCTTTGCAGAAGTTATCATAAGAGCATTCTAAAATTTATTTGTTTGCAATACTAGTTTTAGCTCTTTCATAGTAACCAGTAATGATTGCAAAATAATAAAAAATTGGAAATATTCACACAGCTTGTAAGTTTAATATAAATCTTGTCCATATTTCGTTAAAAATATAATTATTGTATATAGATTAATGTTTTTCTTCATAATTATCATTAAATTTGCTATCATTTCTTTATGAATACAAGATTACAAAAAATTCTCCAGCTCAAAAAACTATATGATCAGTTAAAAAGTAACAGATTTTCATTACTCGAAAAAATTGACAAAGTGGAGTTAATCGAGCAAGTGTATAATTCCAATGCTATTGAAAATTCTACACTGACATTGGCGGAAACCTCTCGGATACTCTTAGAACAATCTGTACGGAGGCAGATCAGTATTCGTGAATTATATGAAGCCAAGAATTTATCTAATGTTATTGATTATTTAAATAGCAGAAAAGAACAGAAGATTGATTTAAGTCTTATTCTTTTACTTCATCGTTTTCTAATTGGTGGGATTAATGATTTCATTGCCGGTCGAGTGAGACAAGCTGGAGAATTTGTGAGAATTGCCGATCACATTGCTCCTGCCCCAGAGCATGTTGAGCGATTATTAGCAGAAGCATTGCGCCAATATAATGAAAATATTGAGCATAATTTTATAGAGAAAATTGCTCTCTTTCATCTTGAATTTGAATATATTCACCCATTCTGTGATGGCAACGGGCGTATCGGTCGGGTATTAATTAATCAACAACTGGCTAATCTAGGATTTCCACCAATTATTATTAGGAATAAAAGTAAACACACCGAATATTATCCAGTTTTTAGCAAATATCAACATGTTAGAAAAATTACTAATGCCACTAAGATGATTAGACTACTCGAATCTGCTATTACTGAATCTCTCAATAAACGACTAGCTTATTTAGAGTCAAAAGATATCATTAGGCTAACTGAATTTGCTAAACAGAATAATCTGTCTATGCATAGTTGTTTAGCCAAAGCTAAACGACAGACGATACCTGCCTTTAGAGAGAAGGGTATTTGGAGAATAGGTAAATAGCTTGAAAGAGTGGAGGCTGGGCTTATCATCAGATATTGTTAAGCTCATTTGACAAGCCCATAGTTTCTCTTTATGATATTGAAAGGCTAGTTTTTAAAATAAAAAGCTTTAAAAAATTCTTTGCACCGCTCAGCAAATTTTAAGAACTGAGATTACTATAATGGATAAGATTTGCTGTTGGTCGTTTGCTTTAACAGCGAATCTCATCCAATGTATATAGCTAACGATTATACTAGTAACACTGTGTTTGACTTAATTGAAAGGTGTTCTGACCTTCTACTTTGAATTGACTGAATAATCAGATTCATGACGAGTTAATCTATAATTGAGATTAGCTTTTTTAGTTAATATATTCTTAAGTAAAGCAACAATGACTTCGAAAGAAATCTATCTTGATTCAGCAGCAGGAACACCTTTGTCTCCCAGCATTTTGAAAGAGAGCCTTAAATTAGCTAAGCAATATTACTATAATCCTTCAGCCTTATATCAGGGGGCAAGAATAGCCAGTGATTTATTGGTTGATTATCGTCGCCGATTAGCTCAGATTTTAGGAGTCAAACTCAATAATTTAATCTTTACTGGCGGGGCAACAATAACTAATCATTGGTTGTTTGCCAGTATTAGAAGAACATATCCTCAAGGGCAAATTGTCGCTTTAAATATTGACCATGATTCATTAAAACTCCAAGCTGATTCTTTAATTCCTGTTGATTCCAAGACAGGTCAGATTGATTTAGGAATCTTGGCTCAGATAAATTCAGATGTTAGCTGCTTAAGTATAGCTGGCATTAATAGCGAACTGGGCATTATTCAGCCATTCTCTAAATTAAAAAAAATATTAAATGATATAAGACAAAAAAGACAGGATTGCCAGTCTAAATTGCCTCTTTTATTACATGTAGATGCTTCTCAAATGGCTTTAACATATAATTTACAGCCTCAAGCTCTGGCTGATGCTGACTTTGTTACTTACAATGGCGGTAAATTCTATGCTTTCAGGCAAAGCGGATTACTTTATTCAAAGCAAAGTCTCAAATCACCATTTGGCGTTCCTCAGAATCAGCTATCTGACATGCCATTGACTGGCAATGAATCATTAATGACGGTTTCGGCTTTAACATTGGCTTTAGAAATGATTGCTCATAAAAAAAGTATTCAGGTGCGACGACTAACTAAATTACAACTATGGTTTGAAGATCAATTAGTTAAATTGGGCGGTCAAATTGTTTTAGGTAAAGTCAAAAATCGTAGTCCACATATAACGACAGCAATATTTCCTAATCAAGACAATGAGACCTTAGTTTTGAGACTAAGTCAATCCAATATCTATGTTGGCATTGGTTCAGCTTGCCATAGTCAATCTGATTTATTTGAAACAAGTAGTTTGAAATTTTTAGGCTACTCTAAGGCGGAAATTTATAGCTCACTTAGATTTTCATTTAATTACGAAACTACCCAGCAACAACTTAAAGTTGTGATTAAAAAATTAGCTCACATATTAGCTGAATAGATATTATGAGTCAGAAAGTAGTTTTTGTCGGTTTATCAGGTGGAGTGGATAGTTCTCTAACAGCCTATCTATTGCTGCAGCAGGGTTATAAAGTGGTAGGCGTATATATGAAAAATTGGACACAAGATATTGGCTTATATCAATGTCCTTGGCGGGAAGATTATTTAGCTGCTAAACAGTTAGCTACATTTTTAAATATCAAACTTCTGGTTTTTGATTTTCAGACTGAATATAAGGATTTAGTCGTTGATTATATGCTGGAAGAATACACTCAAGGTAGAACTCCTAATCCTGATATTCGCTGTAATCAGACTGTCAAGTTCGATTTATTTTTCAAAGCTTCGATGAAAGCAGGAGCTGACCTTATCGCTACTGGTCATTACGCTAAGACGGATCATGAAAATCTATATAAAGCAACTGATCAGACTAAAGATCAAACCTATTTTTTATATAGAGTACCCAAAGAATCTCTAAAGAAAACCCTCTTTCCTTTAGGTAAGATGTTAAAAAGGGAGGTTCGACAATTAGCCAGTCAACTAAATTTACCAACTGCTCAACGAGCTGAGAGCATGGGCTTATGTTTTGTTGGTTCGGTAGGTATGGTCAATTTTCTAAAAAATTACGCCCAAACTCAGCCAGGGGATATCATTAATGATCAAGGTCAAATTATTGGTCAACATCAGGGAGCTATTTTTTATACATTAGGTCAAAGGCACGGCCTAAATATTGGCGGGGGGCTACCGTATTATGTAACTGGCAAAAATATGACCAAAAATCAAGTGTATGTTAGCCAAAATTTAAACCATCCTAAATTTTGGGCAACATCTTTAAAACTTAGATTGACTCACTGGTTGGTCAAACCTCAAAAAAATCTAATCCATCAAGTCAGAATTCGTCATTTAGGAGCATTATATCCTCTGCAGATTAATCTATCATCTAATCAGTCAGCTGAATTAAGATTTAAACAGCCAATTAAGACCACAGCCCAAGGTCAGTCAGCTGTTTTATATCAAGATAATTTAGTTCTCGGTGGTGGTATCATTGCTTATTAAGAAAATACAACATTATTTTAATCTCATTTAAGATATAATTACAGATACGTAAGTTCACTAAAATAAACATTTAAACTTTGATAAATCCCAAAATTAAAGCACTAGTTTCTAATCAAGTGGGAGCTGTTTCAATTTATATCAGCTTTTCTGTGATGTTTATTTTAGCTTTGATTTCTTTATCTTTTGCTCAAATCGTCAATATTGGGCATTCAGAGACAGTTGAGAATCAGTTAAATCAACAAGCTCGCTATGCTGCTGAGACTGGGATTAATGACTTGCGTCCCTATGTCAATCAACTCAGAGAAGACCTTTATTTGTCAGCCTATACAGGCAGAACCATTAGTGGCTTGACATCATCTAATGCTCCCCCACCATTTGTTGTTCCAAATAGTTTTTCATATGCTACTGATGCTACATATCTAACTAATGGTGTTGTTCAGACAATCCCAGAAACTTTATCTCAAAAAATCGCTAGTTCTGCCAATCCCAATGTAGCCTTACTGACTTTAACCAATAAAACTCAAAGAATTGAATACCAGTATCTGCCTATTAGTGGCACTAATGAGGATTATGGAAAATTTATTTTTGAACATTGTAAGACTTATGGGCAATTAGTCAGACCTACGACAACAACAGCTATACCATCATCTGCTACAACCAATTGGTCAACTTATAAATCGCAACCATCTGTAGGATTTGATTGCTTATATCCGACTCATATTCTTGCTATTGGTATGCCCAACAAAGGCTCTCAAGGGGGATTGAAAATTTATACCTACAACTGGGCAGATCGAGAGTGGCAAGCAAAAAATAACTGCACTGCTGACCAAGATGCAAATCCCAGCAATCATAAATTACAAGACTGTAAAGTTTTGAAAGCTGATGGTGTTGAAGAGCAATTTGGTAGAGCAGTTTCTCTATACAAAGATTCTAGTAATAAGGTTTACCTAGGTGTAGCCTCAATTTCCGATGCTCCCAGCAATAAATATAGTCGATTATATATTTATAAATTGGATACATCTAATTTGACTACTCAATCTTGGAATTGGGATCTTGAATTATATACAAGTGATACTCAACTTAAAAAGATTCAGTCTTTGGATTTAATTACAGATGCTCGCTCGTTGTCTGGTAAAACATTAAATTCTGATAAATTAGCTTTTCTCACCACTCATGATGTTGCCTATATGACTGCTCCCCCCAGTAGTTCTGCCTCTTTGACACATTGCGGAACTACTAAGATAGATCCTGATGGTAATCCCAGTACCCATGATAGTCAGTGGAAGTTTATTATTCTTAATAATTTTGATCACGACAATAATCCCAGCACTCCTACTAAATTTTACTGGGGTTATGAGTGTTCACATCCCCAAATTCTGAAAACTACTCCTAGTACTACTATAAACTCATATCATCCCGATGAAAATGGAGGTGTACATACCAATCAGATTAGATGCAGAACCCTTTCTTCATTATCCGATGCGGTTGCCTTTCAGCCGATTTATAATACTGCGGACACTCATCGAATTGGTTGGAGATGTATGATAAAGGAATTACAATCAGGTGATTTAGCAACCTATTCTAGATTGCATGGCAGCAATCAGCTTCATCAATATACGGTTTATCCTGCTGGGGGGTTTGATCATGGTGATGATTTTAAGCCTCCAGTTTTTACTGCCACCGACGAAATTAATGCTACATTCATAGATAATAACCCCAGAGAAATTGTAGTTAGTTTGAATAGCGATCCCAATTGTTCTAATTGCGTAACGCCTCGAGCTTTAATCAAAAGAGATCATTCTGGGGGCAGAATTGAGTATGATGCCCCAAGAACACCTGATACATTAATTCTCCTACATATTAGAAGGAATGATTTTCAAGGTTTTGGTTCGAGTGTCGCTAATTATGGCGATGATGTGATTATTGGAGCTAAGTTAAGCGATAAAGAAGAAGATGGAACCACTCTATCTGGCAAGGCTACGGGGGCTGTTTATCGATATGAACATTCTTCTAGTCATGGTTTGATTAATGAAGATGTTGACATTGATAATTTGAGAAATAACAATATTGTTCAAAACGGAGATCGATTTGGTCAATCTGTGGCATTAACTTCGGGAGTTTTAGCAGTCGGCTCAAAAGATGCTGTTCATGTTTTTGGTCCAGTAGATACTCCAATTGCTCCAGTTGATCCAAATTCAATTAACGTGCCGACTATTGATGTTCAATATCAATGGAATTATTTAACTGAAGTGGCTACAGTCTGGGCTCAGGGTAAAGTCCCAGCTGATTCTCCTCGTCATCTTAATCAGGCTACATGGGGCTATTATGTTGCTGTCAATACTCCGCCTTCTGACTGTAATCCAGATGATTATTCCGGTATTTCCAACTCAGATTATATAAGAATAGATGCTCGATCAGTGACTGCACCCAGTCCAATTGTTGGAGTTACTCCACCTTTACCTAACGCCGATGTCGGTGTACCTTCTTCAGAATCTGTTAGAATGAGATTCCCAAAAAGTGCTCGAAGTAACACTATTTATGTTTGTTTTACCATTGAAGATCAGGAGACTCCTGCCAACGATTACTATTCCAAACCTATTCGAGTAGATTCAAATACTGGACAATCCACATATCGAGCTTTACTGAGCGGCGGTGGGGTAGATTGCTTAAAGAAGAGTGATCCTAGATTCAATAATTTAGCTAATCAGTTTCGCTGGGATTTCTGGCAAGATCCTCAAGCTGATGGTGATGTTGGTTATACTTGTTTAGATTTAGAATTAAATCCTGATGACATTAGATATGATGGAGTTTCTCATGATCACTCTTTTAATGCTTTATTAAAAACTCAATCCAGAATGGGTAAGTTAAAAATTAAATGGAGAAAACAAGATTTGGGTGATCCACCCTATAATTACATTCCTTCAGCTGCTTTTCAATACCCTCAATTACCTCGTTACAATGATTGGAATTTAGATGCAACTATCTTGCAAGTTCAAATTACAGCTTTAGATTCTTCGGGCTTTAGTCGACAGTCGTTGGCTCAAAATACTAAGATTTTCTATCTTTATCCAAGCGATAATTATTCTCAGCCAGGTGATACTGCTACTCTGGCATCTAAGGGTAATCCTCGAGCGACTAAATCCAGATCTAATTTCGCCAATATTAAACCTGGAGATATTATCCATGGACGCTGTAATGCTAAGGGCAATTGTCAACATATCTTAAAATTCCCCAAAGTAATTGCAGCTATCAGAGATACTGATCCACAGATTGATCCTGGAGATAATACCCAGTATCTTATTAACATTACCTCCTTTTATGGTAAAGCTGATATAACTCTTAAAGGTTATAGGGGTATTCACTTCAATAATCCCCTAAATATAACAGATGATCTTAATCAAGATAAGAAAATTTGGCAAGATACTGAAGATAGTCTGCCTTTCTTGGATGTTCAAGCTGTTTTGCGAGCTACTGGTCGAGCTGAAGGCATTAAAGTTAGACTAGAAGAACGCATTTCTCTTCTACCGCCTGTACCCTTACCAGAAAGTGGCATTCACACAGCCACCAGTATTTGTAAATTGTTAATCAGTGATCCAGATTATGGCACAATCTTAGAACATCCGACTGCTGATTTGGATGATGTCCAACATGAGACTGGTAGAGTTCTGCGTTATGGTCCCGATACTGCGGAAATAGATGCAAATTGTCGAGTTTATCATTAAGTTCTAAGGGCTTAATCTTAATCGATGCGGGTTGGTTTGTTATACTAAATCTTATGGAAAAACTTATCCCAAATTTTAAAGAAGCAAAAACTAAATTTGATCATCTTGAGCAATTCAAGGTTCGTTCAAATGAGCTAATCAGAGAAATTGATGGCTTAATTGATGTGAATCGTTCACCAAACCAAGCCATTGAGCTTCAAAGGGAAGTTGATTTGCTAGAAAATTGATTGATTATGACTTCTAAATTCATCCGGCAAGCCTATTTAAGGCATATGCAAAAGCGAGATCATGCATTAATTGGTAGAGCTTCCTTAGTTTTGCAAAATGATCCAACTACTTTGTTTACCGGATCAGGTATGCAGCCGTTATTACCTTATTTATTGGGGGAATCTCATCCTCAAGGACAGAGATTAGCTAATAGCCAAATTTGTCTGAGAACTCAAGACATTGATGAAGTCGGGGATAATAGTCATACCACCTGCTTTGAGATGTTGGGCAACTGGTCTTTGGGGGATTATTTTAAAAAAGACCAACTAACTTGGTTTTTTAATTTTTTAGTTGATGATTTAAAGCTGGATGTTAACAGACTTTATGTAACTTGTTTTCGTGGTGATGACAAATATTCTTTAAAGAAAGATTTCACTAGTGCTCATATTCTACAAGGGCTTTATCAAGCTCGAGGTCTAGAAGCTAAAATAGTTGATCTAATTTCAGCTGATCAAGCTAGTCAAAGCGGTATGCAGGATGGTCGGATTTTTTATTATAACGATGACGAAAACTGGTGGTCTCGAGGGGGAGGAATTGATAAAACTCCTCTAGGTGATCCAGCTGGGGGCGACTGTGAATTCTTTTTTGATTTTGGTAACGAGTACCATAATCAAGATAAATATGGACTGCCTCATCCAGCTTCGGATTCTGGTCGATTTCTAGAAATTGGCAACTCAGTTTTTATGGAATATCAAAAAACTGAAACTGGCTTTCAATCCTTGAAAAGTAAAAATGTTGATTTCGGAGGCGGTTTGGAAAGATTAGTCGCTGCTAGCTTGAATCAGCCGGATATTTTCAAAACAGATTTATTGCTACCAATGATTGAGAAGTTAAGTTATTTAAGCCAGCTTGATTACGCCAACCAACCAACTTCTTTTAGGATTATTGCCGACCATTGGCGAGCTGCTACTTGGCTGGCTTTGGATGGGGTAATCCCCTCTAATAAAGAGCAAGGTTATGTGATGCGAAGATTAATCAGAAGAGCTCAGTTGCAGGCTTCAAAGTTGGGTGTCAAAATTTCTTTGAGTGATATTTTAACACCCCTCATTTGTCAAGTCTATACTGAGGCTTATCCAGAATTTGAAAAACAACACACTGGCTTAATCGAAGTTTTAAAAAAGGAGGAGCAAGTTTTTCAAAGGACTCTCAAAGCTGGCTTAAGACAATTTGAAAAATTAACCCAAAAGAAGCTCTTAACTGGGCAGAGCCTGTTTGTCTTATATGATACCTATGGTTTTCCTAAAGAATTATCTTTGGAAGAAGCCCATCGTCAAGATATAACTTTAGAGGATAATTTATTAGATAAATTTAATCAGTTAATGATTCAACAGCGCCAACGTTCTCAAACTATTGAAATAGGTTCATATAAAGGAGGATTAGCAGACCATCAACCGATGACTATTAAGTATCATACGGCGACTCATTTAATGTATAAGGCCTTAAAATTAACCTTAGGTTCAGAAGTTACCCAAAGAGGTAGCAATATTACAACTGAAAGATTAAGATTTGACTTTAGCCACAAGACTAAAGTTACCCCTGAGCAAATTGCTCAGATTGAAGACACCGTTAATCAGCAAATAGAGGCTGACTGGAAAATTACCTGGGAGATTGTTGACACTCAAAAAGCTTTGGCTGAAGGGGTTTTGGGAGCTTTTGGAGATAAATATGGTGATAAAGTCAAAGTCTATACTGTTGGTGACCCCCAAGGCAAGCATTATTCTCGAGAAATTTGCGGTGGACCCCATGTCCAGAGAACCAGTCAATTGTCTGAGGATGGTCGGCGATTTAAGATTATCAAGGAAGAATCCTCGTCAGCTGGAGTTAGACGTATCAAGGCTGTTTTAAAATGAAACTAGTATAGCTTTAGATAAAGAATTATTGGATTAGATGATTTTGAGAAATTTGAATATAGTATCATACAATTAAGCATATGCGGTTTTTGTCTAAATCTTCTGGTTCATCTAAGTCAAATGTTATCCAGAAAACTTCTTTGAAAATGGTGGCTTGCTTTGATATAGATTTGGATGTTATTAAAGTCAGTCTAACAGTTCTCAAAAAAGAGAATTTTGAAATTATTAAGTGCATTCAAAGACCAGTTAAATTTCAATCTTCTGATGAGTATCTTCTGAAAGCTAATGATTTAATCAAAGCTTGCCAAAAAGCTTTGTCACAGGCAACTAAGGGCTTATCAGCTAAGCTTAGTGGCTTTAGCCTAGCTTTGGGTGGGGGTTTTATACAGGCAATAACTCAAAGAGATAAAATTCGTCGTTCCAATCCTCAAGTGGCTTTGGATGTTGATGAACTCAAACAATTCATGCAGAATAATCAAGTAGCTGCCCAACAAAAAGCTTTGACAAAGATGGAGTTCAATCAGCAAATTCATAATGTCGATTTGGTGGCTTTGGATAGATCTCTAATTGGCTTTACTTTAGATAGCCAACTTTACCCTAAACTAATTGGTCAATCAGCTAACTTTGTTAGCTTGGGGTTTTATCATTCTTTCATTGATCAACGCTATCGCCAATTAGTCCAAGATTTGAAAGTAGCTTTAAAATTGCCAATCATTAAATTAGCCTCTAAACCTTTTGCTGTTGGTCAGGGCTGGTTAAGATTGCAAAAAGCTCAAGCTACCAAAGATAGTGGCTTAATATTACACATGGAGGCTGATACAACTTATGTCACTATTGTCCATGGTGGTATTTTATTTGCCAGCCAAATGTTCAATATTGGCTGGTGGCATTTTCAAGCTGCTCTGAATCGAGATCTTGAAGAGGGCAATCAATCCATTGATATCACTTTAATGGATGACAACAATGCTTTTGACTTATCTCAGTTAAGCAAAAGTCAGCGTCAGGCAGTCTTAAAAAGCATTAATCAAACTTTGAAAGTTTGGTTAAAAGCTTTAGCTTTAGTTTTAGAAGATTTAAATTTAACATTTTTGCCTCATCAGATTTATCTAACTGGTTATTTAAGTAATTTTGATTTAGCTTCTCAAACTTTAACCAAGCTTAACTGGTTTGATTTGGGAGTTTTCAAAGATAAACCAACAGTCCAGACTCTTAATTTCAATCAATTATCTAGTCGTTTGCCAGCTGAGATTATGAATCGAGGTTCTTTGGCTGTCAATATTGGTTTGAGTCAGTTGAGTTGGGATAAATTTCATAATTGTGATTACTATATAACTTTACCCGATCTTTATGAGCTCAAAATCCAAAAAGAGAGTCTTAAAAAATAATGAAAAGAAAAACCAGATCAACAACTCAGGTCATTCATCTATCTGTTGAAGCTGATATAGTCGAGGTTATAAGTCAAATTAATGCTCACAAAGCAAACAAGTTAGTCTTGGTTATTCCAGCTCAATCAGTTATCTTTAGCAAGCCTTTCAGTCTTCGCTTATTAGCAAATCTTAATCAAAGTCTTAATTCTGAATTGATTTTGATTACAAATAATCCCTCAACTCGGAGTTTAGCTGAACATTATAATTTAACAGTTTTTGATTCTTTAGACCATCTTGATGATTTAAAGACCGAAGATTCTAGTCAATCCCAGTCAGAAGCTGGTATCAGCCCTAATAACTTGTCGACAACTGAGATTAGTTCGGATTCAGGCAGGAGTTTCTCAACTCGCTTAATTAAAGTTTTAAAAACCCGATTATTTAAGCTATCAACTTTAGTTGGGGTTATAATTTTTGGCGTATTTCTGCTTTATTATTTAACTCCTCAAACAGCTGAGATTAATATTAAAACTGCTCTAACAGATTTGAGCATTAATGTTCAAGCTGATTTATCTTTAGATATTCAAAAACCAAATATTGAAAATAGGCAACTACCTTTAATGATGCTCTCCACAGCTCAAACCTATACTTACGATATTTCTACTAGTGGTCAAACTTCCGGAGCCAAAGCCAGTGGCGTGATTGAGATTTATAATTGTCATCCATCTAATGAGTTACTTATAAATGGTCAAACTATTTTCAGAAGAAATGGTTTAGATTTTGTTTTGCAATCAGAAGATTTAGAGTTTTCGATCCCAGCTTCAGCCGATATTAGAAATTGTCGAGCCTTTGCTTCAGGCATTAATTTAAATCATCGAAGTGTTCAGATTGAAGCTGTCTCTCCCGGAGAGGATTATAATTTAGCAACTGGCAGTTATTCCATTATTGGTTATAACCCCGATCATTATAATGTTCGAGGTCTAGATTTAGCTGGTGGTCAGTCGACTCGGAGTTGTGTGACAGCCTCAGATTTGGAGCGAGCTAAAGAGGATTTCATCCAAAGTCGAACTCATCATCAAGCTCGGGATGATTTAATCAATCTTCTTCAAAACAATAATCTTATTCCTTTGCCTGAAACCTTCCAACAAGCCAATGATGATATGATTGAACCTGATTTATGCCCTCAGATTAGCAATAATCAGCTTCACCAAGTTGTTGTCTATTATATGGGTGGTATTCGCTCAACTGATCTAGCTAAATTAATTCGCCCGGAATTAGAAAATAAAGCCCAAGATCTACAAATCATTGATGATGGTTTGACTCAGTCAAGCACTATTTTAGAAGCAGTGATTCCACTGGGGGCAGGGACAGCCGAGCCAACCGTGATTGAAGCGGCTAATTATGATTATGATATCATCATTCAAATTTCCCAAGCTCAAGCCGGAGTAATTTTATATGAGGATGAGATTTTAGAACAATCTGTTGGTAAATTAGCCAAACAACTAGCTGCTAATCTCAGGCGTCAAGACGGAGTTGCTTCGGTAGAGATTAAATTGTCACCAGCTTGGGCATTTTGGATTGACCGCTTACCTGAGAAAATTGACGATATTAGTGTCAATATAGATAATGAGAATTGAAGATTCTTTGAAAATAAATGATTAAAAAAGTTTTGAAAACCGAGGGTCAGCTTTTGGCTTTAGATATTGGCAGTCGACGAGTGGGAGTTGCTCGAGCTCATAGTCGGATTGGTTTAGTTGAGCCTCTGAAGATTATTGATCTTCAGAAAGATTCTGTTTGGTTGAGTTTTGAGGAGCTTTTTCAAGCATATCAACCAATTAGCTTAATTGTTGGTCTACCCTTCAATCGCTATGGTCAACCAACCCAACAAACAACTTTTATTGAGACTTGGGTTGAAGAGCTAAAGGCTCAATTAAATTTACAATTACCCATTATTTATCAAGATGAAACTTTAAGCACTCATCAAGCTCAGACACTAGATCTTAAATCAACTCATCCTCGATACAAGGATGATTTAGCTGCTTGTGTCATTTTAATGGATTATTTAGAGTATGCGAAATCTGATTCAGAATAATTTAAAAATCTTAATGTTGATTACTTGGCTGGCATTTTTTGCCTTTGTAGCCTCGTTAATTTTAATTATTCGTTGGTATAATTCGAATTTAAAGCCAGTTGATCGCCAGCAAACTCAAACCCAGTCGTTTTTGGTTGATAGAGAAATTACCCTAGACGAATTAGCCATCAATCTTGAAAATGCTGACTTAATCAGAGATGCAGCTGCCTTTAAGTGGCATCTACGAATCCACAATCAGCATGAACAGATTAAAGAGGGGGTTTTTGAACTAAGTCCCTCCTTTTATGCTTCAGAAATTGCTAATCGCCTAGTCAGCGGTATTTTAGCGGATGTTAATGTCTTAATTCCACCTGAAGTGACTATTAAAGACCTAGAGGCTTCTCTAACTAGGCAGGGCTTTCAAAGATCTGATATCCAATTGGCTTTACAAAAACAGACTTATGCCAATCATGATTTAATAAAAAATGTTATTCCTGACCATGCTGACTTGGAAGGTTATATTACACCTGAAACCTTTGCTGTTAATCAATTCAATGCTGAGTCAGCTCAACATCTTATTCGTCGAGCCTTGGATTATTTCCAAGATCAATGCTTAACGACTGATGTAAGGCAAGCTTTAATGAATCAATTTGATGGTGATGAGGATTACATACACAAGGCAGTTATTCTAGCTTCTATCATTGAAAAGGAGATTGGAGGACAGGCTGAATTAAAGCAGGATAGAGATAAAGTAGCTCAAGTTTTTCTCAAGCGTTATCATCAGAATATTCGACTAGATTCAGATGTTACTTTTGAATACGCCGATAAAATCACTGACTCTGACTTAGGTCTGGGAAATCCCAGCCCTTACAACACCCGAATACATAAAGGTTTGCCACCTAGTCCAATTAGCAATGTTTCTTGCAATACTATTAAGGCAGTTGCTTATCCAGCGGAGACTGATTTCTTATTCTTCTTTACTGGTGATGATTGTCGTCGAGCCTCTTCAACTAGTTGCACCTTTCATTTTAATCAAACTCTGCAAGGGCATACCTCTGATGCCGCCATTTATTGTTCTGAAGGTTGTCATTGATTGAAATGAGAAGCTCTTAGAAGCTTTAGAGATATAATAAAATTGAGTCTAAATTTAAGATTTGCTTCAGTAGGAGTATTCTTAAAATATAAGAATACTAATATTGTCAAAAGCTAAGAAATATTTTTTGATGGATAATGTATGACCAAGCTATTTTCTAATGATAATTCATCCCGATCTTCTGGATTTGGTCAGTATTTGAAACAATCAGCTCAATCTCAGATTATTCTAACTGTTTTGGGCGTTAGTTTACTGGTTAGCATTTTGATTTGGTCTCAGCTTGATCGTTTGAGTTTTTTGAATCCCACTAATCAAGTCATTGAAAAGTCAGAATCACAAGAGGTGAGTCCGTTACTGGATTTGCTGACAACTTCAGAAGTCGCCTTGAATTTAGCCGAATTAGTTGATTTTCGAGAAACCGCTTGGATTGAAACCCAAGCCTATAATAGTCGCTTGCTTCTCTCTTCAGATAGCCTAGAAGCTTCGCCAGTTATTGATAAGCCAGTTATTATTAATTCAACTATTCGGACTCGACATGATATCCTGCCTCATATTACGTCTGAAGGAGATACAGTCATCTCTTTAGCTAATAGATTTAAGGTTAGCGCCAATAGCATTCGATTAAGTAATGGTTTATTGAGTAACACTTTAGAAGCCGGGCGATTATTGTTTATTCCGCCAATTGGTTTGGATGGCATTGTTTATGAAGTCAAACCTGATGATACAGTTTTAACTTTGGCGGGGCGCTTCAACTTCATCATAGATGATTTTTTGCATTTTAATGATATTGAAGACGGTAATCAACTGCCAGTTGGAGAGTTAATTTTTATTCCCCATGCCAATCTGCAAACAGATACAGATGTTCCGACATTTTGGCGAGATGCTTCTTTGGGGGATGTAACTAAATTGAATTGCCATGGCTGTAATTTAGAAATTAAAGCTGGTGAGGTGATTGGTAAATTAGGTAATACTGGCTGGTCGACAGGACCGCATTTACACATTGAAATTCTGTCCAAACAAGGTCGAGCTTATAATCCTTGGTCATTCATTAATCAAAATCATTTAGTTTGGCCAGTTGAGCAAGATGTTAGACGAGTAACTCAAGTTTATCATCCAGCCCATCGAGGTTTAGATATTGGTCATGATGAGGGGACAGACATTCTAGCTATTGCCGATGGAACAGTGATTTATCGGGGTTGTTTGTGGGCGGGCAGTGGTCGCTGGGCAACTTTCGGAATTATTATTGATCATCATGATTATTATTCACTGTCTATTCATCTTCAAGCTCCCAATCATAGTTTATATCAAACCTGTAATATTAATCTGAGAAGTCAGTATGGTCAACAGTCCATCGATTATACATCTGATATTTAAGTATTTTTTTATTAAAAACAATGTTTGTTGATTTAGCGACTTTAACTATTGAAGCTGGTAAAGGTGGAGACGGTTTAATTAGTTTCCGTCGGGAAAAATTTGTTGCCAAGGGTGGTCCTAATGGTGGCAATGGTGGACAAGGAGGCAGTGTTATTTTTAAAGCTGATCAAACTGAATATGACTTAAGTCAATTCAGATTCAAAAAATTAATTAAAGCCGGCAACGGTCAAGCTGGCGGAAGTAATAATCGCCAGGGCAAAACAGGACAAGATAGGGTAATTAAAGTTCCAGTTGGAACCTTGATTACTGATTTAAAGACTGACAGAGTCATCGCTGATCTTATCGAAAATCAACAAGAAGTTATTGTAGCTATCGGTGGTAGTGGAGGTTTTGGTAATGCTCATTTTAAGTCCTCCAATCAACAAATACCTTTGGTGGCAGAGAAAGGTCTTAAGGGGCAAAAATGTCAAATTCAAGTTGAACTAAAACTTTTGGCTGAAGTTGGTTTGATTGGTTTGCCCAATAGTGGCAAAAGCACTTTTTTAAGATCAGTCACCAAGGCTCGACCGAAAATCGGAGCCTATCCTTTCACGACTTTAGAGCCATATTTGGGCGTGACTGCTAATCAGTGTTTGATTGCGGATATACCGGGTTTAATCGAGGGGGCAGCCGAAGGCAAAGGTTTGGGTCATCAATTTCTCAAACATGTTGAGCGTAATTTAGTTTTACTGCATTTAATTGATTGCCAAAATAATGATCCCAAACTTGGGTATAATCAAATTATTAGTGAGCTGGAAAAATATAATCCAGCTCTTTTAGAATTACCCCAAATAGTTGCTTTAACTAAGATTGAGTTAGTTGATAAAAAATTTCTCAATCAGCAAACTAAAGCTCTGCAATCGATTTTAAGATCCAATCATCAGTTGCATCGAATCTCAGCTTTAGCTCATTTAAATTTAGAACCTTTATTGACTGATTTAAAGAATTTAATTAATCGTCAAAAACAAATTCTAGCTCAACAGTCAATTCAATCAACATCTGAAGATATGGTAGTTTTTAGACTTGATGATAAGGATAAATTTGAAATCACTCGATTGAATAAACAAACTTTTCAAGTGCTTGGACAAAAAATTGAAAATTTTGCTCTGAAAACAGATTTTAATAATTATCACGCTCGATCTCGATTGAGAAATATCATGACAAAGCTAGGCATCACCAAACAACTACTGAGGCAAAATTATAAAGATGAAAGAATAGTTTTTGGCATAGAGGAAGTTGGTGATCTTTATCTTGATGAGATTATTGAAAGTCACAATCAACATGATAAAGTTAAATAAATTGATATATTGTAAAGTTGATGACTTTTTATTTTTATGATTTAGAAACGACAGGCTTAGATCCTATTCAGGATCGTATATTACAATTTGCTGGTCAACGATTGGATGTTAATCTAGAACCAATTTCAGATTTGGAGGAATTTTATGTCAAAGTTAGCGAAGATATTCTGCCCAACCCTCAAGCCATCACTACTCATAAAATTTTGCCCCAGCAAGCTAATTTAGAGGGTTTAACAGAGTACCAATTTCTTAATTGGTTGGAGGAGAATGTTTATCTAAAAGAGACAGTTTTTGCTGGCTATAACACTATCTTTTTTGATAATCCTTTCATGAAATGGTTGCATTGGCGGAACTTTACTCCTACATCACCCATCTTAGAGGCTTCGGCTAATTTTGATTTATATCCTCTGTTAAGGCTAGCTGCTGATATCCGACCCCAAGGCTTGCAGTGGTCTAGAGATTCGGAAACCCAAAAACTAAATTTGACTCTTGGGGTTTTATCTGAAGCTAATAACATAAAGCATAGTCATCAACACACAGCTGGTTCTGATGTTGAAGCCTCTATCAATTTGGCTAGATTAATTCGCCAAAAACAGCCAAAACTATTTGAACATTTTCTCAACTTAAGACAAGCCGATTTTGTTAAAAAGATTATTAATCAAGATAAACAACCTTTTCTTTACAGTACCTATACTAATTTAGGATTCAACAAAACAACTTCAACTAGTTTATCTGCTGTTTTGTGTGAACATCCAATTCATCTAGATAGTTATATTGTTTATGATTTACGCTATGATTTGAAACCATGGCAAAAATTGTCAGCCTATGATTTAGTGCTAGCCATTAAAAAATCTAGACTAAGAAAAGCTCCTCCGACTCCATTTTCTGTTTTAAATATTAATCAATTGCCAGCTGTAGCACCCTTGACAGTTTTGGATAAAGATTCAGCTCAGAGGTTAAAATTAGATAAATCTGTCATCTTCGCTAATTTTAGAGCTTTAAAAGAAGATCAGTTAGCTAAAACGATCGCTGAAACCTATACTCAACTTAATCAAGATATCCCTCAGTCAGATAATGTGGAAGTTACTTTGGCTGAATCTGATTTATCTCAATCAGACATTAATAAATGTCAAGAAGTCCGCCAAGCTACGGCAGATCAGTTAACTAACTTAGAAATTAGTTTTGATGATAATCGTTTCAGGCAATTGCTATTTTTGTATCAGGCTCGCAATTTCCCAAAAACTTTACAACAGAATCAATTATTAGCTTGGGAGAAATACAAAGCTCAGAGTTTGAAAAAAAATCTCAAGCATTTTAAAAATCAGCTTCAAAAATCTTTAAGACAATATGCCAATGATTCTGAAAAGATTAATTTGCTTGAAGAGCTACAGTTTTACATTGATAGCATTTTACCTCAATCGTCCTAAAGATTATTCTATTTTTTATTTATGAATTTTTTTATTGATTTTTAGATAAATCAAGAAGCGTTGCCAACGATAGTGATTCCTTAACCAGCAAACCCCTAAAGTAGTCATCAGAGTGCTGATCAGCAACATCCAAATTCCACCTGGACTGTATATGACTAAAATAGAGATCGATAAAACCCAGCCCCATAAAATACCTAAATCCCAAATAATTTGGGCATTAGATGACTGAGGGAATAATAAATCACTAAGACCAAGACCTTTCTTCTTAATAAAATCTTGAAGTTGTTGCGCCCATTTATTATGAACAGATAATAATTTCAGTCCAGCGATTAGCAGAGGGATTCCCCCTGGTCCAGGCAGAGGTCCAATAAAGGGAATTAAGAGCAGCAAAAAAATTCCCAAAGTATTCAAACCATAAATGGATAATTTGCGACGCAACTTGGCTGACAAGGACATATTGAGGATCTTATATGTGAAATTTAAACTAAATATATTAAACAATATTTCTGATGAGTATACAAAAATTATTTGCAATTGAAATATCTATTAGTTACAATTCTCGTCAACTATCTTTGTTGAATATTAAATACCCAAAGACGATCCTTTATAAGTTAATTTAGAGTTTAATGTTTCACTGTAAAGCAGTGAAGTGGATCTAAGTAGATCCCCAATCTGTCCACTAGGCTTGGGATTATGTTGAGACGATTTGCCTCGATTTGAGAGAAGCGAGAAGAAGAGAAGTGGATCTTAGATGAGGCAGATTGTAATTTCAATCTAGTTGGGTCAGAGAATCAGAGAAGAGAGTATAAGTCAGACACACCGTTTCGTGGGCTATCCCTCCGAAAACCAGCCCTGAGACCGTGATGTCAACTTACTGCACCTTCGGGGGCAGAGTTGAATCTTCCTTTGAAGCGTGTTGAATATGCTTCAAGGCAACTTACTCTCTTGCTCTGATTCTCTAAAAGATATCTAATACGTTTAAAGTTAAGCATTAAAATTTAAAAAATTCAGTCAATATTTGTGCTTTGATTATATTTATACAATGATTTTTAAGTGATTAACATATTATTATGGGTATATGACAAAACTTATTGACCAACTACTTAAATTTTGCCAAGCTCGAGATTGGCAACAATTTCACAAACCTAGCAATTTAGCTAAATCCTTGGTCATAGAATCAGCTGAATTATTGGAGCATTTTCAATGGCAGGATAGCTTTGATAATCTGTCAGAAATTAAACAAGAAATTGCCGATATTTACATTTATTTACTGTTACTGAGTCACAATTTAAAACTAGATTTAGAAGAGATTGGTCTTCAAAAACTTGCTATTAACGAGAAAAAATATCCTATTTCTTCATCAAAGGGCAATGCTCAAAAATATACTAAATTTACCCAGTGAATCTTCATTCAATATTTTGATTTATTCTAATCATTGATAAATGGCACAAATAAAACAATTTCATTTTGGTAAAGGTCAACTGGAAGAATTAAAAGATTATGTATCCGATGATGGTAAAAGGTATGGTTTAAATTGGCCAGTTGTTTATCTTTTATCCAATCCCCAACAATCTAAAAATAAAGTTGCTTATGTTGGAGAAACTCATAAGGCCTTAAATCGAGCTCGCGAACATTTAACTGATCCACAAAAATCAGACTTAAAAATTTTACATGTTATTACTGATTTTGATTACAATCAATCTGTTTGCAAAGATCTGGAATCCCATTTAATTCGCTGGTTGGCAGGTAGTGGTCATGAATTACTGAATCGCAACGATGGTTTAAGTAATTTGGATTATCATCAAGCTGAAAATTATCGATTAAGTTTCAAAGTTATTTGGCGGAATTTAAAGACTAATCAAATTGTTGATCAAAATATTGAAGATATTGAAAATAATATCCTTTTCAAGTATTCGCCCTATAAAGCTTTAACTGAAACTCAACAAAATATAGCCAATGATTTATTAGCTTCTTTTGCTCAAGATTCCGAGATGTCAAAAACTTGTGTTATTTCGGGGGAACCAGGTACTGGTAAAACTATTTTAGCCACTTATTTAGTCAAAAGATTTAAGCAGAAATATCCAAGATTGACGATCGCTCTAGTTATTCCCATGCAACAGCTAAGATATAGTTTGAAGATGGTTTTTAAATCAGATGTTGATTTAAAACCAGATATGGCAATCTCTCCTTATGATGTCGCTAAGAAAACCTATGATATTTTAATTGTTGACGAAGCTCATCGTTTGAAGAGGCGAGTTAATCTATCTCAATATTCTCACTTTGATACCATCAATAGGCGATTCAATTTTGGGCATGATGGCAGTCAATTAGATTGGATTTTGCATCAATCGCGAAGTCAAATTCTGCTCTATGATGAACAGCAATCTATCCAGCCGGGGGATATCAGACCTCAAGCTTTGAGCAATCTCAATATAGATGAATATTATTTGAATGACCAGATTAGGATTAGAGCTGGTAAAAATTATATCAATTACATTGATGACATTTTGAATAATAGGCGACCCATTAAGAGATCTTTTACTTCTTATGAATTTAGATTATTTAATTCCTTGGCAGAGATGATTCAGCTTATCAAAGAGCACGATAAAAGAGTTGGGTTATCAAGAATAGTCGCTGGCTACAGCTGGAAATGGTTAACCAAAAAGAATCCTAATCTAGAATATGATTTTATTATTGATAACATTCCCTTGAAGTGGAATAGCTCTTCGGTTTTAGATTGGCCAAATTCTGAAAATGCTATCAATGAAGTTGGTTGCATTCACACTATCCAAGGCTATGATCTCAACTATGCTGGGGTAATCATTGGTCAAGATCTAATTTATGATCCTATATCTAAAATTTTAAAAATTAACCCCGATAATTACCACGATTTTAATGGCAAGAGGACAGCCAGCTCTTCAGAATTGGAGCAGTATATTAAAAATATTTATAAGGTTCTTTTAACTCGGGCTATGAGAGGGACTTATATTTATGTGGTTGATCCCCATCTAAGACAATATTTAGCAGATTATTTCTTTTGAAATTATTTTCACAATATGCAGAGGAGTGAAGACAAAAAACTTGAATAAATTATTAATACAGCGTAATAATCTTTTGAATTTTTTAAAAAAAATAACAGAAACGTCATAAGCTAGCAATAAATTAAAATTTCAACATTCGAATTGATTATCAGTTATAATTAAGTAGTTATGCCTCTGTCGGATTATATTGTTATTAAAGGTGCCAGAGAACACAATTTAAAGAATATTAATCTTGAAATCCCCCGTCATCAATTAGTAGTGATCACTGGTGTCTCGGGTTCAGGTAAGTCATCACTGGCATTTGATACCATCTTTGCAGAAGGACAGAGACGCTATTTGGAGTCTTTAAGTTCTTATGCCCGCCAGTTTTTGGGCATGAAAGAAAAACCTGAAGTTGAGCAGATTACTGGCTTAAGTCCAGTTATTTCTATTGATCAAAAAACTGCTTCTAGGAATCCTCGTAGCACCGTTGCCACAGTCACTGAAATCTATGATTATTTAAGATTATTGTATGCTCGGATTGGCGTTGCCCATGATCCATCTGGTCAAATCATTCAGACCATGTCTTATGAGGATATTGTCAAAGGAGTTTTAAATTTACCTAAAGATCATCGTTTTTTAATTTTAGCTTCAATTGTTGATGCCAAGAAAGGTCAACATGCCCATATACCCGATATCTACCAAAAACAAGGCTATAGTCGAGTTCGAGTCAACGGCACTACTTATGATTTAGATGAATTCCCCGAATTGGATAAGAATAAAAAACACAATATTGAAATCGTCATTGATCGGATTATTAATAATGATGAATTTGCTGAAAGAATTGGACAATCAATCGAGGCTGGGCTAAGTGTTACTGATAGTCGAATATTGGTTGTTGATGTCGATGAAGATAAAACTTATCGTTTTAGCCAGAGGTATTATAATTCTGATTTTCCTGATTTTGAACCTCCAGAAATGGAACCGAGGACTTTTAGTTTTAACAGTCCGTTCGGAGCTTGTCCGGTCTGCATGGGTTTAGGTCGAAGATTAGAAGTTGATCCTCAACTGGTTATCCCTAATGGCAATTTAAGCATCACTGAGGGGGCAATTCGACCTTATAACCGTTTTCGTCCTGAAGCTTGGACCTTTAAAAAACTGGCAGCTGTGGCCGATAGATTTAATTTTAGCATCAGAGTTCCAACAGGCGATCTAACTGAAGAAAATTTAGATAAAGTTTTTTATGGTACAGATCATGAAGAATATCAAATCCCCTTAACTACTGGTCGAGTTTTTACAACTACTTTTGAGGGTGTGATTCCTCAATTGGAAAGATTGCATAAGGAAACGGATAGCAGTTATCGGAGAGCCGAGATCGAACGTTATATGGTGGAAAAACCTTGTCATCAGTGCAAAGGTCAAAGACTTAATCCAGCTGTTCTAGCAGTTACTATTGCTGATAAATCCATTGCCCAAATTACCGGTTTAACCGTGACTGAAGCTCAAAAATTTTTTAATGGATTAAAATTGAGTTCTCAAGATCTGAAAATTGGTCAATCAATTCTAAGAGAAATTAAAGCTCGACTTGGTTTTTTGGAAGAAGTTGGTTTAGATTATCTAACTTTAGATAGAGCAGCTAATACTCTGAGTGGTGGTGAGGCTCAAAGAATTAGATTAGCCACCCAAATTGGTTCAGGTTTGCAAGGGGTTCTTTATATCTTGGATGAACCATCGATTGGCTTACATCAATTTGATCATCAGAGATTGTTGAGTACTTTAAAAAAACTTAGAGATCTTGGCAATAGTTTACTAATTGTTGAACACGATGAAGACACCATCAGACAAGCAGATTTCGTGGTTGATGTTGGACCTCAAGCTGGTTTGCAAGGTGGTCAGATAGTCGCTTCTGGAACACCTGATCAAATTTATAGTCATCCCAAATCTCTGACTGGGCAATATTTAAGAGGGGAGAAATCTATTAGCTTTCCAAATCATCGGCGTCCGATTGATAATCGCAAATATATTGAGATTAAAGGAGCTAACCAACATAACTTAAAAAATATTGACATTCAAATACCACTAGGTGTTTTAGTGGCAATTTCTGGAATGTCAGGCTCTGGTAAGAGCACTCTAATTAACGGTATCTTAGCTTCTGAACTTAAAGCTCGGCTAAATAAAGTTTTTAATATTGCTGTTGGAGCACATCAATCTCTGACAGGTTCCGAACATTTAGATAAAGTTATCATAATTAATCAAGACCCCATCGGGCGAACTCCTCGAAGTAATCCAGCTACTTATGTTGGACTTTATACGCCTATTAGGGAACTGTTTGCTAAAACCCCCTTAGCTCGTCAGCGAGGTTACACACCAGGCAGATTTAGTTTTAATGTTAGTGGTGGTCGTTGCGAAACGTGTGCTGGTGATGGGGCTTTAAAGAAAGAAATGCATTTTTTACCTGATATTTTCATTACCTGTCAAGCTTGTCAGGGCAAACGTTATACCAAGGAAGTTTTAGAAGTCCATTACAAAGGCAAAAACATTGCCGATATCTTGAATATGACGGTTAATGTAGCCTTAGAGTTTTTTACTAATATTCCCAGTATCTACAATAAATTGACGACCTTACATCAAGTAGGCTTAGGTTATATTACTTTGGGGCAATCAGCGACAACTTTGAGTGGTGGTGAAGCCCAGAGAATTAAATTAGCTAAAGAGCTAAGCAAGCGAGCCACTGGTAAGACTCTATATATTTTAGATGAGCCAACTACAGGTTTGCATATGGATGATATTAAAAAATTATTAGAAGTTCTACACGCTTTAGTCGATGCTGGCAATAGTATGATTATCATTGAGCATAATTTGGATGTTCTAAAAAATGCCGATTGGATTATTGATATGGGACCTCGAGGCGGGGATGGTGGTGGAGAAATTGTCATTACTGGAACACCGGAAAAAGTTGCCCAAACTAAGCAGTCATACACTGGTCAATTCTTGAAACGACTCTTTTAAAAGACGGGATTTACTCAAAAATGATATATTATTTTAGATATTGTTGGTTTTTTATTTTTAAGGGTACTTAGCTCAGTTGGCTAGAGCGCCTCGTTTACACCGAGGAGGTCGGGGGTTCGAGTCCCTCAGTACCCACCAGCTTTATTTTCCTAAAAGAAATCATCTTTAGAGATTTTCAAGCATCAGTTCTAGTATTTTATGAAACGTTCCGTTAAATCCGCTCACCACACTTATGTTTTTATTGATTCAGCTAATTTGTGGGAGATGCAAAAATATAAGCGACGGTTAATTGATTATGAAAAATTAGTCAAATATATCTTTAGGCGTTTTCCCTCGAAAAAGATTAAGTTCTTTTATTACGAAGCCTATCCAGAAGAGGGTACTCGATCTTATAATTTAGGGGATCGTCATAAATTTTATACTTTTTTAGAAAAAGGTTTAAAGTTCAAAGTTATTAAAAAGCCCCTAAAACGTATCAATGTTCGAGTGGGTTCAAAGCATTTCGTTCAAGAAAAAGGCAATATGGATGTTGAGATGACTATTGATGCGGTTCATCATAGACATCAGTATCAGCAAGTAGTTTTGCTAACAGGGGATTCTGATTTTTTGAGTCTAGTCCAATATTTAAGAACTCGTAATAAAAAAGTTTATATCTTAGCCTCTCAAGCTTCAGTCTCAGAAGAACTAAGAACGGGAGCTGATGGCTATTTAAATATTATTGCCATCAAAAGCATTTGGGGTGATAGTCTTAAGCATCGAGCTGATAAATAGCTCATATCTTTAAATATGAATCCAATGTGCTATAATTTGACAAAACAACAATTTTGTTCTTTTAAATGTTAATTAATTCATTCTTGATTCAATCAGGCAATGAATCGTTCTTCATCAAAAATCAGCCAATCCATCAAACCAATAAGCCAAAAGAAAGGAGGATGACTGATGATAATCCGTCAAGATTACGAGAAGAGGTTTAGGCGACGGTTGTTGAACTGTTGCGGAGTTGAAGACATTCAAGAGATGAAAAATTTCATCTTGTTCTTCGGCTTGGCAGTCATTATGACTGTTGGCATGTTTCTGTTGATCTTTGTCAAGGAGACCCAGGCGGTCTTGAAGCATCTCTTCAGAATTAAGGTTCCCACGGAGAGAACTCTGAGTTCGAGGTAAGCCTCAGAGAGGTTAATTGATGAAGATTGGTGGTCTCCTCCTAATTCTTGCAATCGGTCACTTCGACTGGTTGATTGTAGATGACTGGGGGAGATCACTAAAAACTTTTTTGCAAAAGGATATTGAATTTTTAGCAGCAGTCTATAAAAGAGAGTCAATTAATTAACATTTGAAAGATATTATGCTTAAGAGCATGAGAAAAGCAATCTTCAATAACAAGGCATGTTTTTTAATATTTTAATTTTAGTTGTAGCTTTAATTTTAGTCGTTAAAGCTGCTGATTGGTTTTTAAAATCTGTGGATGTTATTGGTCAAAAGTTTCATCTACCAGCTTTTGTCTTGGGAGTTGTTTTAGTTGGCTTTGGTACCAGTTTGCCTGAATTGGCCACTAGTGTTAGCTCGATTTTAAATGATACTCATAATGTTGCCATTGCTAATATCGTTGGTTCAAATGTAGCTAATGTCTTGGTCATTTTGGGGATTATGACTTTACTTTTTGGCTCGATTACTTTCAAGAAAAATCTGATTGATCTGGATTTACCGTATCTGCTAACCATGACCATTTTATTTGGTATTTTAATCTTGGATAGTAATTTAACTTTTCTTGATGGGCTACTTTTAAGCATTAGTTTCATCGGTTATCTAGTCTATAATTTAACTCAAAAATCTGATAAACCCAATTTGGGTCTGATAGCTTGGCTTAAAAAAATTAGCCTTAAAGCCAAAGACCAACGATCAACCTTAAACTCTAAAGTTAGCAAGCCTGCAAGCATTAGCCATAAGCAATTAATTTTAAGCTTAATAGTTTTAGTAGTTTCAGCAACTATTTTGGCTATTAGCTCAAGATTAGCTATTGATAACATGTTACAAATTGCTCAAGAGGTGCAAATTGGCATCGAAATCGCTACTTTTCTAACCATTGCTTTGGGAACCAGTTTGCCTGAACTTTTAGTCTCATACAAAGCTCTCAGACAAGGCAAGGGTGATTTAGTTTTGGGCAATATTATTGGTTCTTGCGCCTTTAATATTTTATTAGTCGGTGGGGTGGCTGGATTACTTCATACCCAGATTATTAACACCAGTGTTTTGGGCTGGTCTTTACTGGGATTATTGGCTTCAGCTTTAATTTTATTAGTCAATGGCATTACCAAGGAAATACGACTTTGGGAAGGGGCGGTCTTCTTATCTATCTATGTTGCTTTAATGATTAATATTGTTAATCTTTAAGTAGGCATAATTACAACAAAAATATGTTACTATAAAGTATATTATGGGTGGGATTAAGTATAGTTTGGCAGTCAGCAGTAAAGTACCTCTGCATAGTTGCCAGCATCTCAGTCGAGCTGGCTTCGAATTGGGACAGATATTAGCCAGCCAAGGACATGCTTTGTTAACTGAAATTGGTTTTAATCTTGCTCATCAGGTTGCTTTAGGTATGACAGATAAAGCAGGCTTAAGCATTGGTTTCAGTCCAGCTCGGAATTTACGTTATCATACAGTTGAATTACAGCTACCAGTTGAGGGCTATGACTGGATTTATTATACGGCTTCTAAAGATTTCCCTCTGTTAGCCCAGATGATCAGTAATGCTCAGGGGGTTATTTTGGTTGGCGCAGTGATGGATAATTTGGTTGAGTTATCTTTAGCTTTAGAAATTGATTTACCGGTCGGCATTTTATTAGATGAGACTAATCAAGATAATAACACTCTTTTGAATTATTTAAGAGGTTTACCAGTTGAACAACAACGTCGCGTGGTTATCCATCAAGATCCTCAAATTTTATTAACTGCTTTTAACAAGATTATAGCGGAATCTTATCAAGATTTAGATTCTCAGCTATTGGCAGATAATAAGAAACTTTTTGATCAGATTATGGCTGATGCTCTAAAAATTAAATCTCAAGCTCAATCAATTGGAGGTTGAAGATAATTTTTATAACTTTTTCTGATGTAAATTTCTTATAGGATTTAAAAGATGAGACGATGCACTAATTGTCAAGCTCAAGTCTTAGAAACAGATAAATTTTGCTCTCAGTGTTCGAAATCTTTGAGTTTGGACATATCTCAAACTCAGACTCACTTGATTTCTCCGGAGCAAGCTCAAAATTCGCCTCAAGCTCAAATTGCCTCTAATCCAATTCAACCACAGCCACCCATTTATCAACCAATGGCCAATCAAACCCAAAACCCAGTCCATCCAGCCCAAGCCTTAACTCAACCTGATTCATCTCAACAGAATAGTTCTCCGATTTATTCAGAACGTCCAGTGACTGGTGGACAATTTCCTCAAGCACAGTCTCCTCATCCAGCTCAAGTAGTTCCTCAATCAATAAATACTCAACCTCAACAACCTTATCAGCCATTTCCTCCTCATCACGCTCCACCGATTAATCAGATATATAAACCTTCAACCCCTAATCCCCAATCTCCCTTAATGACCATACCGAGTCATATTTCTCATCAATCAACAGTTTCCAGATCTCCAGAAGTTCCTCAGTCACAGCTACCTAAGTTAAATTTAAAGTATTATAAAAGATCTCGTCGACCAAGATCTAGGTTGCGAATAACCATTTTCATACTTTTAATATTCAGTTTACTAATTTCAGCTTCGGTTAGCTATTTCACCTTGTTTCAGACATCATATAATCTACCTTCTGGCTTTGCTTATGCTGGCTTGGATTGTTCTCAAATGTCCGAAGCTGATTTTAATCAAATTTATAAGCAAGCTCTGGCTAATGCAGAAAAGTTGAGACTTTCTTTCGACAGCGGTGAATTAAGTCAATTAGAAGCTGAAGTGGCTGAGGTTCGACGGGGGAGCTATCAATGCATAACTCAAGATCACACATACAATTTATACCATCGTCAAGCTTTGGCTGATTTGGTTTTGGCAGTGATTCAGACTGGAGCTAATACTGATTTAGATTGGGGTTTTCTCTGCTCTAATCAATCTTTAATTGGTGATTTTAATCAAATTTTTAACATTGATTTAAAAGCTTTGGATTTCGCTATTGAAATTCCCCCAAGCAATCAAGGTAGTCTGGCTAACAGTGAATTGATTAAAAATTTTAACCAAAGCAATATCTCCTATGAAGTTAATTTTGATATCTGTCAAAACTAATAAGTATAAAAGCACAGGTACCTTGAAAAAATCATAAGAGTATTGTATAATATATATCAGTGCTTCCCTCATAAGGAGGAGGAGCAACCACTTTGAAAGGAAAAAACATGAAGAAGAATCAGAAATGTCTGACGTCAGATCAGTCATTCTGGTCGAGCAAAACCACGTTGGCGCGTGGTTTGATGGGCATGATGGCTGTCTGTTTGATCAGCATCCTGACTGCTGCCACCCCGATTGCCGCTGCCGGCGGTCCCTCCAGCGACTATGAGTCTGCCTACGATGACGGGCGAATCAGAGCACCGTGGGAGAGGCAGTTGATCGTCGTTCATGTTAACGATGGTCAGCCGGGTTCATGGCAACTCCTCGAGAATCTTTTGCTCAATGATGAGCCGAGACGATTCTTCTCGGGGGAAATCCCATTTGTCGTTGATCGAGTCATCAGCGTTCAGCCGAACGGTGTTGAGAGCTTCCATCCCATCCTCCAAGCTGGGGGTGGGGCAGAAGGATCAGTCGACAATCTGTATTCGACAGCTTTGCGTGAAGCGGGGTATGCCTGCCTTAATACGACTTCGCCGAAGCCACAGCGGACTACTTGCCATGTGGTACTGATTTCATCCATCGTTGATGCGGGATTTCCCGTCTGTCAATGGGCTCCACAGTGTCACTGGGACATCATGGAATCAGCTGTCTGGATGGCTGCAACTATGTCTTCTAGCCAGGATTTGATTGATTGGAGGTTTCATACCATTGCCGTGGTTGACACCAATCAGACTAAATTCAGGCGAGACTATACCCAACCCAAATTCGTTCAAGATCACATCCAGTTCCTCACTGCTATCTGCAGCAAATGCCACGACGTGACCTCGACAGCTCAACTGTCAGACACGTTCGAAGCCGTGGTTAACCGTAACTGGTAGTCACTGCCCTTCTGTTTCTGTCCACCTGAGGGGGAGTAGGTAATACTGCTCTCCCTCCTAACTTTTGAGATAGGTGATTGATAAAAGATCAATATTCTATCTGAAAAGCTGGTTCGTTGAATAATTGTCTCCAATCTTGACATTTTTTATTGTCAATAACGTTAATTATTCTGTAATATATTAGATACTTAAAGTCTTTTTAAATCAGCAATTATTAATTTGCTCTTTTACTTGTGAATAATAAAAAATTTAAATTAGTCAGCCCTTTTCAACCCCAAGGCGATCAACCCCAAGCCATTAATAAGTTAAGTCAAAATTTGAAAAAAGGGCATAATGAACAAGTGTTGTTAGGAGCGACTGGAACGGGTAAAACTTTTACAGTCGCCAATATTATCGCCCAGCATCAAAAACCAACTTTAGTTTTAGTCCACAATAAGACTTTAGCAGCTCAACTTTACGGTGAATTCAAAGCTTTTTTTCCTAATAACGCCGTTCATTATTTTGTTAGTTATTTTGATTATTACCAGCCTGAAGCTTATAAACCTCAGACTGATACTTATATTGAGAAAGATAGCGATATCAATGAAGAGATTGATCGATTGCGACATGCCGCTACAACTGCTTTGCTGAGCCGATCTGATGTCTTGATTGTCGCTTCGGTGAGCTGTATCTATGGTTTGGGTGATGTGGCTTCGTACAAGGATTTGTCAGTAACTTTAAAAGCTGGCACGATCAGAGATCGAGCTAAGTTAATCCGTCATTTGTCCGACATTCAATATCAACGCAATGATATGGAACTGAAAAGAGGTACTTTTAGGATTAAAGGGGATGTTTTAGATATTCAGCCCGCTGACATTGATGTCGCTTATCGAGTTGATTTCTGGGGTAATCAAATTGAAAGAATTCGTCAATTTGATCCTCTAACGGGGCAATTTGAAGCCAATCAACCGACTTTGACTGTTTTCCCCAGTAGCCACTATGTAACAACTGAAGAAAGATTAAAACAAGCTTTGGTAGACATTAAACAAGAATTAGCAGATAGACTAGCTTGGTTTAAATCCCAAAACTTAGACCTAGAAGCCCAAAGATTAAATCAAAGAGTGTCTTATGATTTAGAAATGATGGCTGAGACGGGTTTTGTCAAAGGCATAGAGAACTATAGTCGGTATTTAACCAATCGGCGAATAGGTCAAGAACCAGTTACTTTACTAGATTATTTTCCTGACGACTTTTTGCTTTTAATCGATGAAAGTCATTTAACAATTCCCCAGGTTAGAGGCATGTATACTGGTGACAGATCACGCAAACAGACTTTAGTGGATTATGGTTTTCGCTTACCCTCAGCTTTAGACAATCGACCTTTAAATTTTGAAGAATTTGAGCAACATTTCAACCAAGTTATTTATATTTCCGCCACCCCCGGTGATTGGGAATTAACCCGATGCCCCAAACCTATTGAACAAATTATTAGACCAACTGGTTTGCTAGATCCTTTAGTGGAGGTTCGCCCCATTAAGGGTCAAATTGATGATTTGATTGATTTGATCCAAAAAACTGTCGCCAAAAAACAAAGAGTACTGATTACAGTTTTGACTAAACGTTTAGCAGAAAATCTTAATGATCACTTAGCTGATTTACAAATTAAGGTTCAATGGCTTCATAGCGATGTTGATACTTTGGAGAGAGTTGATATTTTAAGGGATTTAAGGGCTGGTGTTTATGATGTCATAGTTGGCATCAATTTATTGAGAGAAGGCTTAGATTTACCAGAAGTAAGCCTAGTAATTATTTTGGATGCTGATAAAGAAGGTTTTCTGAGATCAGATCGAGCTTTAATTCAAACTATCGGACGGGCGGCTCGACATCAAGAGGGTCGAGTCATTATGTACGCTGATCAGATAACTCAAAGTATGCAAAGGGCTATTGATGAGACCAATCGTCGCCGAGATATACAAATTGCCTTTAATAAAAAGCACAATATTACTCCCCGAACAATTGTTAAAGAAATTAATAGTAGCTTGCGTTTGACAGAACCGACTGAAAGCACCAAGACTAAGCAACGTCGTCATGAATTTCAAAAGAGTTTAAAAACTATTCCTAAAGATGAATTACCTCAACTAGAATACCAATTAACTCAAGCTATGCATGAACATGCTGCTAATTTAGAATTTGAACAAGCTGCTGAAATTAGAGACCACTTAAGAAGCTTGAAAGAAAAAACCTAATCTAATGTTGTGTGGCTTTGATAATTTTACCCAGAAGATCAATCTCTATTTGAAGCTGATCATCACCGATTAAACTCAGTTCAGTATTGAGGTAATTTTGAAGTTGGAGCATTATTGTTTGATATTTTTTATCTAAAATTAGGGTTTTGGAAGTTCTTTCCCAAATTCCTAAATCAGCATTTGATACAACTGGGATACCACATTGACGATAATCAATTGGCTTTTTGCAATGTTTATGAAGCTCAATATTGTACTTTTGAGCATTATTTTGATAGGCTAACCAATCTCTTAAAACATTGACATATCGAGCTAGGGCAATCCCTTTCCTAATGCCTAAATTGCTATAATAGGGAGTTTTGGAATCTGGAAAATCAATTTTTGTTGAATGCTTAAAGTGTTTACCTAAGCGATCTTTATAGCTAATATCTAAATCTATCAGAGTTGAATCTGAGATTTTTTCTAAATGTAGTAAAACCAGTCCCCCTCGAGTTTGGTCATTAATCCTCAGCGAAGGGAAGAGAGTATTAACTTTCATTAATTGTCCAGTTGATAGATCAGCTTCAGGTGAACCATAGACAGCTTTAATCTTATAGCCTGGGGATTTTAAGTTCAGTTGCAAATCGAAAACTAAAGGTGTAACCATATAATCGAAGCCTTCATTGAGTCTTCGTATAAATTCATTAGAATCATGAATGAAATAATGGTTAGCCCCCTTAGTTCGACTCAAAGTTTCAATCAGTTGACTATTGGCATCAATGCCTAACCCAATGAAGCTAGTATAAATATTTTGTCGAGCATTATCCGCAATAAGATTAGCTAAATCATTGTTGTTCAAAGCTCCAATATTGGGCATGGCGTCAGTTAAGAATATGATGCGATTTTCGTATTCATCTTGTTCAGCATCGGAAAATTCTGTCAATAGTTGACTGGCTTGTCTGTAGCCAGCCTCCATATTGGTTCCGCCTCCAGCTTGGAGTTCTCGTAAGTGCCCTTTGAGAGCATTAATATCTGTTTCTTCGACCAATCTTATGGGCTTGGCTTGATAGACATTATGATCAAAGAGAATGATTCCTAAGCGATCATCATCGTCAAGATGATTAAGTAAATTAATCAAGGCGTGACTAGCTATTTCAAGCTTGGATCGAGTATCAGGGCGAGTTTCCTGATCAGCTAATAATCTGCCATTATAATAGTATTTATCAAAAGGTGATGACATTGAACCTGAAATATCTAGAGCCAAAACCAAATTGAGTTTTTTACGCTGAAAACTATCTATTTCCAAATCAGAATTCAAGCCGACTGCTAAAAAATGTTCATTCTTATTAGAAAATGGATCTGTTGAAACAGCAGTTTCGTAAGTTGGACAGAATAGTTGTTCACAAGTGTCTGATTCCTCAAAGTCAGTCTCAAAGAAATATTCATAGAATAAACCTTCATGACTAATATCAGTTGGAATGGGTAGATAGCCATTTTCTATATTCTGGCGAAAATTATTAATATCTTTCGCCCCGCCAGTTGAGAAGCCCAAGCTCTCTGCAGTTGTTGATGTTAAGCTATCTGAAGCCTCAGCAGATGGAGTAGATGATTTAATATCTAATTGCCAATCATCTATTTTTTTATTATCAGAGGAATCATCTGACTGATTGGAGGAATTACTTTCAGGGGGAATTTCGTTGTCTGATTCTTGAGATTGACTAATTAATAAAAAAATGACTAGGATGATGAGAATGATCCCACCCAAGATAATGAACCATCGCCAGTGTTGTTTAATGAATGAGATAACTTTTGACATTGCAGTGTCATTATAACATTTCTCTATTAGGGATATATAGATGCTGTAAAATAGTTTGAAAGTCATGAAAGAGAAGTATAAGCGATTAATCTACTTTCTAATCTTCGGACTAGTCATGCTGGCTACTAGCTTCATGGTGGGCTGGAATTTAGCAAATAGACCGCAACAATCGTCAAATCAACTAGAAATATTGACACCAACTGATTCTGTTCAACAATCAAATTCAGAGGTATCAAACAAAACTGATACCTTATTAGATAATCCTAATCCAAGCTTTGATAAAGCTATCTTAGAAAAGATAGTAGCTGATTTTGCCCATGCCTCTGATGCTCGACTGAGTATTGTTATTGAAGATTTAACCAATCAAGATCGTCTACTGTCTCATAATGCTGAGGATATCTATCCAACAGCTAGTCTTTACAAACTATATTTAGCTTATTTAGTCTATGAAGATATAGATAATAATTTATTGACATTAACCCAGCCTTTTTTCAGGCATAACTTATATAGAGATTTAGATTTGAGGACTTGCCTCAATCTAATGATTGAAGTTTCGGATTCACCTTGCGGTGAAGCTCTTCTGAGACATTATGGTTATCCAGTCATTCAAACTCGTTTAGAGAAATTGGACTTAAAGCAAATTCATGCGGCTGGATTTCGAACTTCTGCTGAAGAGATGATTAAGCTATTAAGTCTTATTTATGGCGATAATTTATCAGAAGATAGTCGCAAGCGACTACTGACTGCTATGCATAATCAAAGCTATAGAAGGCTGTTGCAACCGGCTTTCGATAATTATGCCAAAGTTTACAATAAAACAGGGACTTATCTTAATCAAGCTGGTGATAATTATAATTGGATTGATGTGGGTATTATTGAATTGAATGATAGAAATCAAGTTTTAGCGATTAGTGTTTTTCAGGAAGATGTTTTATTAGAAGATTTAAATATTTTGCTAGATAATTTAGCTCAAGCTATTTTTGATCAATCTTTGGAATAAAAGATTTTCAATGATTTTCATTTTGCTTGAATAAAGCGTCCCAGTCCAGACGTTTTTTGACTGCAGTTTGAATTGAGGCATTGCCAACGGCCTGTTGATGATTAGTTAAATAACCGGCTATGACATCAAAATTCATTTTAATTGGTGATTTTTGCAATTTTTTAGATTGAGCTAACTCTAAACATTTATTAGGACTACCCGAACAATCTGAAGCCAAATCGATCCAATCAGCTAAATTTTGATTCCAGTCAGCTTCAATTTCAACAATAATATTGGCACTTCTTTTAACTTCTTCATTGAAGGCTTGATCAAAAATAAAATTGCCAGTCGAGTAAACTATGAGCTTCTCTTTGTATAGTTCAGCATTTTGTACCCAATGAGGATTATTGGCAATGACGAAATCTGCTCCAGCATCAATGACTTGATGAGCGATGGCTGTTTGAACACCATCAGCCGTGGCTGAATATTCAGCCCCCATATGCAGAAAAGCAAAGACTGGCATTAATTCAGCATATTGCTTTAGGATTTCAATTTCACCAGCTAAAGGTAAGCGATAAAAATAATGCCAAGCACAGAAGGCTACAGGCATTTTAGCCTCTTCAAATTGATCTTCGGTTTGCCAAAGTTTAATTGGCAAACTGACAACTTGGCAGGCATGTTGGTTTTGACCGGGATCAGGATCACCAAATGGTTGAATATTAACAGCTTTTAGAAGTCTTCTAGTTGCTTCTAGTTTGGCTGAACCAGAATTGTCAGAATGATTATTAGCCAGATTGAAGAACTGGAAATATTTTTGAGCGTAAGGCAAAAATTCGGGTAAGCAATTAAATTCTAGCAGGGTATGACCAAGTTCATAGGCTAAGTCATCGCTATGAATAGGACATTCTAAGTCAGCCACCCAAGCATCATAATTATGAGGTTGATAGGTATCCAAACCTCTGAATGGATATTCATAATCTAGTGAACCATCAGTTTGACGACTGGCTCGTTCTACATTTCTATCCCAGACTACTGTCCCCGTCATTAAATAACGCCCAGTAATTTTACTTGGTTGCAATACTTCAGCTCCAACCTGATTCACAACTACCTGATGAGTTGTTTCTTGAGAAACTTCATCAGCTAAAAAGATATCATGGATGAGAAAGGCGATCAAAGTCATCAAACCTCCCAAGAGCAGATAAAGGCTGGGTAGTAAGATTTTACTGTTGTCTTTAATAAAAAGTAGCATCTGATAAATAATTATAAAACATAAATTGATCCATCAATTGTCAAGCCGGTCAATAGCGTAAAAGATTTTTAAAAATCAGTTTTAAGTGTGATATATAATATATAGGCTGTTTGGTCTGTCTGTGGTGAGTGTAGCTCAGTTGGTTAGAGCGCCGGGTTGTGGTTCCGGAGGTCGTGGGTTCAATTCCCATCATTCACCCCAAATGAAAATTTTGGTGTTCAAAGTATCACTTTCTATCTGTAAATCATTGGTTCTGACCATGTAAAATTCGGATTCTAATTGTTTCATCTTATCTTCTACTTTAGCTATCTACCTTATATAACGCTCTGCAGTCATTATCCCTGCAGTAACCAATTCGTCTAGCTTATCTAACTGATTTTGGGCAGATTTTAAGGGTCGTTGCTAATTTTCAGTGATTTTATTGCGATCATTGACTTCTTCCATATGGTGATTTTGCAGAATATTAAGCCCCTATCTAACAAAATCTGGACTAATTTCGTATTAACCCTCTTTAATTAGTTTTTTGTATCTTTTATGGTATATATGTCAGCTGCCAATAGCCAAGTTTTGACTTCAGTCGAAGTTTGAGCTTGAGTTTTTTTATTTCATTGAAGGCATGAAAAATGCCCTTATTTATGTAATAGGTTCCCAAAAACCGAAGCTAAATTTCTTTCATGATTTCTATTTTTGCCCCTAAGTCATTGAAAGTCTGAGCAAGATTTTCGTAGCCTCGACTGATGCTATAAATATTCCTTAAGGTGCTGATGCCATTGGCAGCCAGCATACCAATCAAATTAATAACCGCTGGACGAATAGCCGGTGGACAAGATAAATCTGTGGCTTGCCATTGAGTTGGACCAGTCACATAAATGCGATGGGGGTCAGCTAGGCGAATATTAGCTCCCATGCGACTGAGCTCTGTGTAATAAATGGCTCGGTTTTCGTAAACCCAGTCATGTATCAAGCTGGTGCCTTTGGCTGAGGCGACGATTGGCACAAAGTAGGGCAGATTATCTATATTCAGACCAGGATAAGGTCGACAGCTAATCTTGTCTAAGGGAGCTATTAATTGATGATTGTGGGGTAAAATCTGAATATCTCCCAATCTGGAATACTGATTATGAGCTATATATTCTTTAAGAATTTCAATTTGACCGCCCATTTGGGAAATTCTAAGCATTTCTAATTCCAAAAAATCCAAAGGCACTCGCTTTAAGGTTAATTCCGAATTAGTGGTCAGAGCAGCTGAGACTAATGTCATAGCCTCTATAGGATCCTCTAGGGGATGATAAACGACATCCTTTTTAATTAATGTCGGACAGCCTTCTATAGTTAGAGTGGTGCTACCTAGACCAGTAATTTTGCAACCCAATTTTTGCAAAAATAAGCAGGTATCTTCAATTTGGTAATTGGAGCTAGCCATTTTAATAATTGTCCGTTCACCAAGTTTGGCGGCAGCCAATAAGATATTGATGGTCGCTGTATCACTGCTTTCATACATAATAATTGGTCTTCGACTAGCTTGAAGCTGATTAGTTATTTGATAATGATCATTAGTAGTTTTAATCTGAATACCTAAATTTTCCAAGCCAACAGCGTGAGCAATAATAGATCGTTGACCTAATCGACAACCGCCACTGAAAGGCAAAATAAATTTTCTCTTTTCATCGGCAGCTAGACCAATTAGCATAATAATTGATCTAGTCTTGGAAACTAAATCTTTATTCAGATTGTCAAAATTTAATTTAGTTGGTCGCTTAATTTCTAAATCATTATCTATCCAGCGGACATTGACTTCCAAGCTTTCAAGAACCTCAATGATTCGGAAGATTTCTTCAATCCGAGGAACTTTCTTAAGTATAGTTTTGCCGTGGTTGAGTAAGCTGGCAAAGATTAGAGCTAGACAAGTATTCTTAGCTGGATTAACAGTGCTTTGTCCACTTAATTTCCGACCACCATAGATTCTAAGCGAAACTTTATGATCATTAATATTGATAAAGGGATGTTTTAAAACTAGACCAAATCTTTTAATCATTTCTAAGCTTAGATTTTGCTTACCTTTTTCTATGCGATTAATAGCACTTTGGGAAGTATCCATTAATTGGGCTAATTCAGTTTGAGTTAAATCTCTGTGTTGGCGAATTTCTTGGATTAGTCTGCCCAGTTTTTCATTAGCAGTCATAGAGTTAGTTTTCATTTATCTAGATTGAATATATCTTATATGATATATTTTTGTCAATTTATCTGCTTTTAGTCGGATTGGGTTTTTGGTTTTTGCCAAGACATGACTTTAAAGAGCGAATGGCTAGAGGCGTTTTAACCCAAGTTAACCATTTATTTTGAGGCTTAATTTTCTTATCCGTGACAATTTCTACTATATCCAAATTATTGAGGGGTGTTTTTAAGGCTTTGTAAGAACCATTGATATAGCCTCCCTTAGCAATTAAACCAATATCAGTATGGATAGCAAAGGCAAAATCTAAAATAGTTGCTCCTTGAATGAGATCAATGACATCACCTTTAGGGGTTTTAACAAAGATTCGATCGTTAAAAAAATCTGACCTTAAATCATTTATGTAGTCTTTGACATCAAATTTTTCTTGGGCATGCATTAATTTAAGTTGGTCTAACCAATCGAAGGTGGTTTTCTTTCTCATTTCCAAAGGATCCCGGCTAGTATCTTTTTTATATTGCAAATGTCTGGCTAAGCCATATTCAGCTAATTGGTGCATTTCAGCAGTCTTAATTTGAATCTCAGCCACTGAGCCATCTCCAGTAAAAATGGTTGTGTGTAAACTGGCATAGCCATTGCTTTTTGGTGAAGCAATATAATCTTTGAAACGTTGATTAATCGGTTGCCATTGATTGTGAATCAAGCCTAAAACTTTATAACAATCCGCTGGATCTTTCAGAATAATTCTCAAAGCAATCACGTCATAAATTGCCTTAATATTCCAGTCCTCCTTTAGGAGTTTTTTATATAAGCTGTAAGTACTTTTGAGTCGTCGATCAATGGAGGGCTTATAGTCTAAGTTCTTATCTAAGATAATTAGACATTTGCGATAGACTTTCTCAATGACTTTGTCTACATTTTTTAAAGTTTGTTTTTGCAAAGCTTTGACTCGTTGATAATCTTTTTTGAAAACATAAGGAAAAGCCAAATCATTAATTTGTTTATGCAGCTGAGAAATATTTAGTCTTTCAGCTAGTTGGGCATGAATCAACATACTTTCTTCGGCAATACGTTTTTGCTTGTCAGCTTCTAAATATTCCAAAGTTTGTAAATTATGCAATCGGTCACAAAGCTTAATAATAATGACTCGAACATCTTTGGAAACAGCTACAAAAAATTTTCTCAAAGAACTAATTTTTTGTTTATAGTAACGGTATTTGATATCTGATAAATTGCTGACTCCGTCAATTAAAAAAGCTATTTCAGAACCAAATTGGTCTTCAATAATTTTTAAAGTTGCTTCAGTATCTTCAAGACTATCGTGCAAAATCCCAGCTACAATGATAGCGGCATCTAATTGAAGAACATGCAGATACAAACCTACATGTAAACAGTGACATTTAAAGTAATCCTTCCCAGATAATCTTTTCTGTCCTTGATGATATTTTTTACCAAATTCTAAAGCTTGGTTGATTAAAGCTAAATCAGCTTCAGTAAAACGTTCCGAGTTTTTTAAAATCTCTTTAAATTTTTTAAGGCTGATTTCACTGTTGGGATTGAAAGTCTGAAAAATTTCCGACAAAACTTTATATATTTTTCAATTTGTATTCAGGCTTATTTTAACAGTCTTTACGACAAATACTTGATAAGAAATCTGATTTTCACAATTTTGGATGTTTAGATTTTTGGCTGATTCTAAGATATCATATTTTTAAATCTTTAAAAAACTTTTAACTTTAAGGTTTGTCAGTTTTGTCAAAACTAAGTTATAATAAAAATCATGGATAAGGACAAAAAATATCGAGATTTTGGAACTCAATTAAAAAAAATCAGACAAGATGCTAAAAAATCTGTAAATGATGTCAGTGGAGCAGTTGAAATCTCAGCCGAGAAACTTAAACAATTGGAGTTAGGACAGGTTCGCCCCGAAGAAGATATAGTGGCTATATTGGCTAACTACTTTGAATTGTCTAAGCGAAAAACCCAACAGTTATTAGCTTTAGCTGGCTATGGTTCTTTGAAGAAAAAATCTAAGAATGCTCCTATTTCTGATTTTCAGATGTTTTTGGAACAAATGCTCGGCTCTAAGATGGCTAACGGTGGGCAAGGGGTTATTTTAGCCATTTCAGAAGAAATGAAAAATGATCGGATGGCTGTTTATACTGATGAAACAAGCTTGAATATTTCTGAGAGGGGAGTGATTATTGAATTTTTACAAAATGCTCGATTAAACAATAAAACTGTTAGTCGGAGTGTTGCTAAGGTGGGGATGAGCTTGAAGCATGCCTATAGACTCAGAGATATTCTCCAAAGGACTTTGGCTGAATTAGATTCTAAGGATCAACCAACAAGTTAGGTCTATTTTAAGGCAAAATGGGAGAGTCGGAAAAAACTATGCCTCAAGAAATAAATCAAAAACCACTTAAATCCCCAATAAATTCTAAGTTGCTATTGGCTATTGTCAGTCTTTTAATTTTAGTGATTCTAGTCATTTTAGTCTCCTTGGTTTTTCGATCAACTGATGATGCTATTCCCATAGATGAGCCTCAGCTACCTTATTCGCCAATTTCAAAAGATATAGATCAAGAAAATAAAATCTTAGCCCGGCTCGGTTTAACTGTTCCAGATGATTGTGAACAAGTTCTAAACTATTACAAAGAACACGCTCTTGAACAAGTTACTCCTTGGGGATTAACTGGAGGCTTTGTTATTAGTGGGGAGCCTGATGTTTTGGATGTCGCTGAAGGCCTCGCCGACGGTATCACCGCCGAATCTTCCACAGAATCCATCAGTGCCACTAAATCTGGTCATAGCCTAGCTAATGTGCAGGTAGAAGGAGTTTCTGAAGCTGACTTTGTCACGCATGACGGGGATTATATTTATCTTTTAGATGGAGAAATATTGAAAATTATAGACATCAAGCAAGTTGATGAGAATAATTCACCAGAAATTATTGCTGTAGTTGACCTTGATGTTCGAGCATTTGATATGTTGTTATCCTCCAAAACTTCAAGCAATCAGGTTTCAAGGGATACTTTAATTATTATCGGTAGAATTGGCTTTGGTACATCAAGGTTAATTCAAGTGGATATCGAAGATCGGCAATCTCCGAATATCATAGCTGATTTCACTTTTGACGGAGAATATGTTGGCATGCGTTTAGTCAATCATGTTGTCAGATTAATTACTGCCTCTCAACCTTTAGGCTTGGAATGGGATTATCCATCTGGATCAGGTCTCTTTGCTGAACAGCGTGCCCTGATCAATAATAAGAATATAATTCGTGAATCCGAATTGCACAATTGGATGCCAGCCTATAAAGATAATTTGAATCCAGAGACCCCGACTCAACCTCTTATGAATTGTTCTCAGTTATTAACACCTAAAGTTTTTTCTGGGCTGAATACTTTATCGATGATGATTTTTGATGCCTCAGAAGAATTGCGACCTTCAAATTGGTCAGCTCTTGGTTTAGCAGCTGATGGACGTACTATATATGCCACCTCTGATCATGTCTATGTTGCTACGACTGAAGCTACAGATGAAGTGGAAATCACAGGTGACGAGGTTGCATTACATATTGAATCGACAAATCTAAAAACTATTATTCACAAATTTGGTATCTGGCAATCCGAAGAATATTCTCTGTTAGCTCGACCAATCTATCTAGCTAGCGGGGAAGTCGCCGGCAGTCTTTTAAATCAGTTTTCTATGGATGAATATCGGGGAGATTTAAGAGTTGCTGTGACTATCGATGATGCTGAAGACAATAAACAAGAAAATCATGTTAAAATTTTGCGTCCTCACCGAGGACTTTTAGAAGAAATTGGCACTATTGCAGGTTTAGGCATAGATGAAAGAATTTTTGCTGTAAGGTTTATGGATTCACAAGCTTACGTTGTGACTTTTCGTCAAATTGATCCTCTCTATGCTTTGGATTTATCTAATCCAAGCAACCCCCGAGCTTTAGGTGAATTAAAGATTACTGGCTTTTCCTCTTATTTACATCCAGTGGCAGACAATCTTCTGCTGGGAATTGGCCAAGAGGCTAATGAAGAAGGGCGGATTGAAGGCTTACAAATTTCTTTGTTTGATATTTCTAATGCGACTAATCCTCAACGAGTTAATCAATTGCTATTAGAAGATATATTAGATATCCAAGAATCAAACTTCTGGGGATATTCAAGCGTCGAAGATGATCATCGAGCTTTTCTGTTTTATAATGATCTATCCTTTATTCCCTATAGGGCTGGTTGGTATCCCCTATCTTCTTTCCGAAGCTGGGATTCCACTCGACAAAATGGTATCCTTGCTGTTCGGGTCATTGATAAAACTTTATCCTTGGAACAAAATTTAATAGCCATCGCAAAAGATAAAGAGAAATTAAGTCCAATCAGAACTATTATTATTGAAGATTTAGTTTATGGCATTACTGCTAGTGGAGAAGTGATTACTTGGCAACTTGTCGACGGACAGTTTCTTCATTCCATTTAAATACCTTTCCTTTTTAAATTGCAAACAAAAGAAAATTTAGTCTCTGAAGAATTATAGGCAGTTTTGAGGCAACATTAGATTGGCGCAGAATAGAGATTATGACAAATTTAAAAGAATGACTAGCTGAATTTAATCGATATAAGTATAAATTATATTTTAAAGACTTCAATCATGGTGCCACGGGAGGGATTCGAACCCTCACTCTCACAATAAGAACACGATTTTGAGTCGTGCGCGTATACCAATTTCGCCACCGTGGCTTGGTAGCAAACTAACACTGGTAGTTTAACATAATCACCCAAGTTCTTGAATTTTATGAATATATACATCATATTTGAGGTTTATTCTAATTTCAGATAGACAGGCTGTTCTACTTATGGGTTATTGTCGTTAAAATCGTAGCTTGAAGAAATTCCTGTGGTTGGTTTGTATTATTATCGACCTTTGTTATTGAAACAATTTAAATTTTTTGCAGCTGCGACATATTCACTATAGAGCTTATCCTTGTCTATCCTTTTCACATAGAGTAGACTTTGCAGTATAAAAAAATTGAAAGAAGGAGACGCGCTGTAATGAATCACAAAAAATCGGGCGAGATAAATGGTGGTCAGACTATGTCTGAAGTATTGGGTGCGGAGGCTATGTTAGGTTTTGAAGTGGCAAGCCTTGAGGAGCATGATTGCGCCAGATTAAATTTTATCGAAGCCAAGGCAAACCTTCTTGATGCCTTAAATCATAAATTGCAAGAAGCTGGTTGTGGCTCCTTGCGTTCCTTGCATTATCAACATCTATTGCGCTATATGCGTGCTGTCGAAGCTTATCAGCAAGATTCCTGTCAAAAACGCAGTCCTATGTTACATCTAGAATGTCAATCTTCCCTCTTATACTATGAAGGTCTGGCTAGTCTTGGGTTTAAGGTTGATGCATCGGGCATGAATCTCATTCATTCCGAATTGGCACCGACGGTACTGCAAACCCGCCAAACCTTAGTGGAAGTTTTTGAGCGATTGTCCGAGGAAGATCAGCGGTCGTTACTACCGCAAACAAGTATTAAAATTTCGAATAAACGTTTCACTTCTGTTGAGGGCATTGAGGGAAATATAGAGATTGATTTTTGGTCATTGAAGCAAGCTTCTTTGGAACAGGATTATCTGGAAAATTTACCTGTGAAAATCAACAGACATCACCCCGAAGTTTATAATAAGCGTATCCGAGAAGCCGTGACCACCGAAAAAGCCTATCTTAGTGAACCGAGGACAGCTATTTTCAGGTTAGTTGGAGCTTATAGACAACATGCATCAACGGAAGAAGCAGTGGAGTTTTTCAAGTCGCAAATTTTTGAACCGATTTTTGCTGTTTGCTTGGCTGCCCGTGACAATGGCGACCTGCAATTACTGAGAGCTGTCGGTTACAAGCTGAATCCGAATGGTTTTCTTGGCTTGGGGAGTGTGGGTAACCCGTTTGATGAAGTTGCCTCGGGACTCATGGAGACAGATTTAGGAGGTCGGTATGCTAAGAATTATCCCGAGGATGCGGAATATTTGTTTTATGAAGCCGAGAAAATGGAGACAGTGGCAACTGATTCATATTTGGGGGTGGTCTAAGTTTCTAAAAAACATTTGCATTAGAATGCAGACCGAACTGACAGATTGAGAATATCTCAACTTGAAAGATTTGTTTTTTGGCAATGTATGGCTTTTTGGCTTAGAATGAAATATAGACATTCTTGAGAATTCTTATGATATGCTAATTTTTTTATGAATGATTGATTATCAATCACTGAGCAGAAGCCAAGTGTTAAAAAAGAAGTAATGAACAGCGTAGAATCTAGACTTGAACACTCTGAAGATCAAGCACAAATTAAGAAAAGGCAACTGATACGGTTAATAACAGCTTATGGGCTTAAACGTCTGCCAGCTCCTGGTCGGGAATTATCTAGTGGTATTTTGTCCAGAGATTTTGTTGATTTGGGCTTAGCTTTCTCTAAATGGCAAAATTTAGAATTAGCCAGCAACTTGCTTCTCAATCAAGTGACTGAACAATTTGGCAATCAATGGTCGGCTGTTGGTGGTCCTGCTTTCGGGGCAGATCCAATTGCCATAGCCATGGCATCCTTGACTAATAAAAATTGGTTTAGTATTCATTCTGATTCTCTCAAGAACAAAAATTTTAACAAGACAATTAAAGGAACTTCTCTTGACGAAGATAGTCGGGTGCTAGTAGTCGAAGATGTAATAACGACTGGTAATTCTGTTTTGCGAGCTGTTGATTCCATTTTAAAAACCAAAGCGACAATTATTGGAGTGGTGGCTGTCGTCAATAGAGGACAAAGAACTGCTGAAAAGATGGCTGATTGCGGTCTGCCATATTTCTCTCTTATCGATTATTGTGATTTAAATATCAAACCGATTACCCTATAAAAGCATAGGGATTATGAAGTGTATTCAAATGACTAAAAAAGAGGCGATTTGTAACTAATTCTTGAATACAACTCAACTGAGTAAAAAATGTTGTGTTAAGTGTTTTAAAACCTAGCGAATTACACAATTCAATATTTTAATATGTCTTATTAGCAACAATTATGTGAAACAGATTGAAGGCTACAATTCACATCTGTTAGTAGTTTTGGATTTCAAAAAGGTCAATTTTGCTACCCAAACTAGCCAAAATCTTACGCAAAATGCTAAACTAGGCTTATGGATAATAACCCCCCCCCCAAAAAAAAACTAGCAATCTGTGTGCTACGTGGAGTTTGGTGTGTAGCATACTCTGCATAGTTCTTTTGATAATAATACCGTATGCATTCGCATTGGGATTCAAACAAAGGAATCCCTTTTTGGAGGAGGTTGCTGATACTCTTTTGGTACTAGGTGGTTTAGGCAGTGTCATGAGTCTGATTGCTGGCATTGTGCTTGCAATCATAGGATTAATAAAGTCTAAACAATTAAATGGTAAAGGCAGGGCTATGTCTATAGTGGCACTGTCTTTAATAGCAACCCCCATTATCTTTGTCGGGTTTCTACTCCTTCTTGTCGGATTTTGGGGTGGGTAGTGGCTACTTCTATTGATTGATTTTTACCCCTTATTATTTTTTGAGATGAAATTATAACCGTAGTCTGTTAGTGAACTATCAGACATTGATTATGATTCATTAAAGCTTTAATTGATTATTGAGTTATTCAATATAGTCTGTGAGAGCTTTTGCAATCTTCTGATGAGATTTTTTCTGCTTCAATCACATTAAGGTAAGAAGTCAAAGATTGAATTGATCGATGTCGAGAGAAGTATTTCAAATCATTTAATTTGTGATTGGCGTTATGCATAAATCCCTACATTCCAAAGGGGTAGGTTTTGTAATCAATGATTTTAGATTGTCTTAAATTATTCAAGTTTTTAATGTAGAGATTTAAAATTTTTAAAATATAGTTAATTCGAAGTTTTAATTGATAATCTTCAGCCTGCTCATCTAAATTATTGGTCAATAGAACTTCTTGGCAACGGTTAATCACTAGGCAATCAGGTATGATGACATATCTAGGATCTTTTTGACCGACAGATTTAGTATCCATAATAGGGTAGAAGCCACCCTTTCCAGCACTAATACCTATCAGCAGAACAGGTTTATGCCCCAGCAAAGTTACATCAGTATAGAGAAGCATGTTTTTGATGCTTGGATTAGCTCCACCATTCCATTCGGGGATAATCCAAATATACCCTTCAGCCGTTGACAATTGTTTAGCGAGTTGAGGCCATTGATTAGCTGTCTGATTAAGGAAAATAGGTAAATTTACTTCATATAAATCAACCAAATCAAGATTCAGGTCTAATTTTTCTCCTGCAGATTTAATATATTGACCGATTCTTAAAGACTGGGAATTAGCTTGGGAGCTTCCAGTGATAATCAGAATCTTAGACGCCATTTTAAGTCTCCTGATTGGCTCTAAGAAATTGCAGAATGGTGGCAGCTAATTTTTGGCGATTCTGATCACTGAAATTGTGGTCACAATCTGGCATTATTACAGGCTGAAATGTTTGAAAAAAATTCAATAAATTCTCGTCATAGCGAGGCAAGTCTTGATCAGGAATAATAATTTGTAAATCTTTAATTTTTGGCCAAACTTGTTGATAGATTTGGCTAAATTTGATATCGAATTGATCGACATATTCTTGTGAAAAAGTGCTGGTTACACCGTTTTTTCTTTTAAAGCTAATTTTTTGACCATCAACTTGGGCTTGGCGATGCTTTATTAAAGCAGACTTAATTTTAGGACCAGGACTATCCATAGTTGGAGCTAATATAATATATTTATTAGCTTTTACATTAAGCATTAAGCTGCTCAAAACTCCACTACCTAAACTGTGTCCAATAATTGTTAGAGGCTGGTCTGGAAATCTTTGCAGAACATAGTTATAAATATTGATTAGACGTTCCTGTTGTTTATTGAGGGGGAGAAAGTAGGAATTACCAAATTGATCATAATCACTTAAATGAAAAATGAAGCTAGTAATTTGAGAGGCATGAAAATAGTCAGCTAGATCAGTGAAGAGTCCCTTGCTATCAGACTTAACACCGAATCCTTGAACAAAAATAACTGTTTGTTGAGGTTGATCGCTACCTATTTGATAAGGCTTGAATGTTTTTAATTGAATCTTAGACATAGAAATATCCTACAAATACTAACACATCTATTGGGAAATTGCCCTAGAAGATAACAACTAATTAATAAATTTATTTTTAGCTATTTCGTCAAGAAGTGTGCAATAATCTCCTCTCATCTGCCTTACTTGCTGAGAAGCTCTGCGCAAAGTATTTTTACAGATGTAAATAAGTGGAATCGCTCATTCATAATTGAAGAATGTTTTGAGGTTCTCCAGATAACTGAAGAAGATAGCCAGACTCGATGTGCTACTGTCAAAAGAGACATATTAAACAACATATTGATAAATAGGTCTAATAATATTAGAATAATAGTATCGTCGGTCGGCTGAGAGGCCTAGCTGCTCACTCTTTGATAGCAGTACTCAGACGAGGACTGACGTCATAAGGGCATCTGTTTTAGCAGGTGCTTTTATTTTTTCTTAGTTAGATTTAATAAACTTTGGTGGGTTCGGTAGTTTTACTAGACCGTCTCCCTGTATCCCTGAATTTTTGGAATTGCAGTAAAAGTTGTCCATCATTCTCTCAAAATAGGGGTAATATTTCAAAAATCTGAGTGGCTTGGTTGTCTGTTGATCGCCAAAATCTACAAACTGCCTTCTTATATTATAGGCGACAATGTCGGCTAATTGCAGGAAATTTGAAGAAGATGATTTTCCAAACTTTACGTCTATATGGCTGTACGAGCCATCTCGCCGTGAATCTAGATTAATTGACTTGTCAGCTATCTGTAATATTCTACCCTGATCACCTTTGGTTGATCTTATACTTGATTCCATTTGATCAAATATTATCCGGCATTGTTTTTTAGGATGTTTTTCTATTCTATCCAGAAGAGCCACCGTGGCTATATCTAGTGGGGAATGACGATGCCTTTGCTCGCTGTAATATCTTTTATCTAAAACGACTGCTTGGATTTGAATGTTTTCCTTGTTATCCTCGAGCAACTTGTACCAGAAGGTATCAACGAAACTTTTCAAATCTTTTGGGGTTAAATCATACTTCCGCAGGTATTGCCTCTTTCGTGCTTCAGGGTTTCGCAGGTAGTACGATTTTATCTCGACCTGTCCGTTACCGAAAACCTCCTTTTTCTTTTGCCTGATTTCTTGATTTAATTTGGCTACTAAGCGGCTGTCTACATGAATCCCGGCAAGAACAAAATAATTGGATTCCCAGTACTTCCTATTTTGCTCTGTTCTTGCTGGAGGTTTTACAATAAATGACTCAGCATGAGGGGTGTCCCATTGCTTGCTGCCACTGTCATCTATGAAAAATAAATTCATGGTCAATACTACTAGTTATCGGGGGGATTCAGATTTAAAGAACTAGCTCCCGAAAATTCTTGTGGTTGCATAAGCAGGAAAATCTTCATGGGTACAAACACAATTTGGTCAGAATCATCAAGTTTGAGATTACAATCGGTGATTACTATGCCATAACGATTACTCTGAATACGCTTCAAGGTAGCCTGTACCTGTTGGCTGGTTCGTTTTCGCCAACCAACCTCAACGGCGATGGCTTCTTTTTTAATATGGCTTGGCATAACAATAAAATCAGCACCTTCTCGACTTGAATCATACTCGACTAATCCACCCAAAGGTTGATTGTCAAAAGTCTGTTTCATATAGAAACCTACTGTGTCTTCTAGTAGGAATCCCCTAAGTTGATCGAGTTGAGCTTCCTGCAATTGATCTCTAGGCGGATTGTTAAGAGCGTGACGGATAGCCGGAGCCGTAAACAGATACTTGTAGGGTTTGGCGATTTTGCCCGAGGTTGAACCGAACGGCGGTACGGCTATCAGAACTTCGCTGTTAACCAGTATTTCAAGCATATTTTGTAATGTTCTGACGTTTAAGCTCATACGTTTGGCCATCTTGGTCAGGCTCTGCTGCCCCGAATTAGCTAGCCACAGCAGAAGACTAGGAAAATGGTGTCGGGTGGATTGATCAAATTGACCGACTATGGATAAATCATGATTGTATACTTTGTCCAAGGTTTGACGTATGCGAGCCCGAATTTCATTGATTGTTTCGGGGTCGGGATTATGTCTGTCATTACTGGAATGCTTGATATTCAAAGCATAGGGTAGGGTTTCGTAACTCGTGATGTAATTGCTAATATCCTTGTTGGCGTCTCGATTTTTCCAATAATGATCAATCTCGGATTTAAGCATTTCGATGCGACTGTAGACTTGGTATGCGTTTTCTGAGTCAAACAGGGCTGACTGAATTTTGCTACCTAATGTTATGTTGGGTATGAATTCTTCTATATTTTCGTTGTGCCATCGGTCGTTTTCGTTGGCGGTATTGATGAAGATGGCTTCTGGTAAGCTGAGTGGACTAACACGCATAAATCTCGCTCGGCGGGCAATATCAGGAGTTGTCCATAAAGCTAAAGCTGATGAGCTGGTGCAAACCAGAAACAATTTTGGGCAGCGATCGTGCAGTATCTTGGCGGCCAAAGACCATTTAGGCAAGGAATGGACTTCATCCAAAAAGACGAATATGGGTTCTTCGGTTTGGGTTAAAGGCTGACCTAATTTGTGTTCCAGTGCTGTTATAACATCATTCATTTCTGCTCCAAGCAACTGAGCTTGATCTAACGACAAATAGAACCTTGTTGCGGATTTAAGTTTGGGGTGGAGATAGAGTTGGGCTAGTAAAGTTGTTTTGCCAACCCCACGCAAACCAGCCATGATTATCCACTCTGATCCCTGCCCGGTCGTTAGAAAATTCGTTGCCGTCTTGGAGAGACGGCTGTATATGGGACGCTGGAATTTCCGACCCAATGAGTACTGGGGTAGCAACTGATCAATTTCTTGGTCTGCGTTCTCTAATTTTTCAACCAGTAGTTGTTGCTGAGGGGTTAACTCGTTATTATCCATTTTCAATTACCATTGTACTACAATGACATGGTGATTGCAAAAGCAATATTTCAATCAGTTGTTTCATGCAAAAATCTTCACCGGAACAGACGTTATATGGCAATATTGTTAGTTATGTATCAAACTGGAGGGTCATCTGGGATTCGAACCCAGGACACACGGATTAAGAGTCCGTTGCTCTAACCAACTGAGCTAATGACCCACGTGAGAGTATGAGCTCTCTGTAGGATTAAAAATAAGATTTTTTGGTCGGGGCGAGAGGACTTGAACCTCCGACCTCACGGTCCCAAACCGTACGCGCTACCAACTGCGCTACGCCCCGAATAAATTTAAAACAATTATATTTCAAATCATAACTTGAATGACTGGCGCATCGGGAGGGATTCGAACCCCCGACTTTCGGTTCCGAAGACCGACGCTCTAATCCGCTGAGCTACCGATGCATAAGCATGTTTTAAAAGTTCGTTTTACTGGATAGATCTTTTATCTAGATAATTTAATTAGCTTAATTTGTATCAGTATACTATTATAAAATTAATATCTAAATAAGAATTCAACTTTATAGGGGTTATCAGATGTCAGGTTTAGTTGTCGTCTTGGGATTAGGAATTTTATTACTTTTTCTGGTCGGCTTTTATGTAGTTACTCAACAAACCGCTAAGATTATTGAGAGGTTTGGTAGATTCAAAAAGGTTTCTCAAGCCGGCTTACATTGGCGCATTCCTTTTGTGGATCGAATCGCTGGGACTTTATCTTTAAGAATTCAGCAACTGGATGTCAAAATTGAGACTAAGACCAAAGATAATGTCTTTGTTAATGTTGTAGTCAGTGTTCAATATCATGTTCATCACCAAAAAGTCATAGATGCTTTTTATAGGTTGCAACAACCAGAATTTCAAATCAGAAGCTATGTTTATGATGTAGTCAGGGCTCGGGTACCAGTCATTAAATTGGATACTGTTTTTGAAACTAAAGATGAAATTGCCCTAGCTGTAAAAAATGAATTATCTGAAATCATGGATGATTTCGGCTATAGTATTTTAAAGGCTTTGGTAACTGATATTGATCCAGCCGCTAAAGTTAAAGCTAGCATGAATCAGATTCAGACTGCCCAAAGATTAAAGTTGGCTGCTGTCGAAGAGGCTGAAGCTGAAAAAATTAGAGTAGTCAAAGCCGCTGAAGCTGAAGCGGAATCAAAGGCTCTGCAGGGTAGGGGAATTGCCGATCAACGCTTGGCAATTGTCAATGGCTTAAGAGAAAGCGTAACTGATTTTCAAGATAATGTTCCCGGAACCAGTCCTCAAGATGTTATGAATTTAGTATTAATGACTCAATATTTTGATACTTTAAAAGATATTGGCTTAAGCTCAGATACCAATACTATTCTAATCCCTCACAGCCCCGGAGGCATGAATCAAGTTTCCGATCAGCTCAGAGAAGCCATGATTACCGCCAACGCCATAGATAAGGTTCAAAAACCAAACATTAATAATAATCGACAACCTCCAACTTAGTTTGAATCTTTCTTCAAGACTCTGAAATTGGCTTTAAATGGGAAAACCCCACAACTTGCTTGACTTTGCCGAAGCTTCGTCACCAAGTGTGGGGTGTTTGTGGGCGTTACAGTGAGGCGTTCCTTTCATGATTATTTTAAAGAAAACCCCACACTTAACTTTGGATAAGATGATTTCTGAGAATATTCTCACCAAAGGCTTGTCGCAGGGTTTTCCCAATTTGTCCTCCTTTCTCTAACGGTACTGTGCCCAGAGCCTGTCCAGACCTCCACGTCCGAGACTGGTCGCCTGATCCTTGAGCTTTTTTAGCTCTCGGTCGATCACCTGGATCTTGTCGGCGGTAGTCATGTATTCCTCGGTCTCGTAGAGGAGCAGACACTGGCTGGCCACATCCCAGACATGCTTGGCCTGGGGCTGTCGTCCATCCTGGGTGATGGCTTGGATCAAGGCTTTTTGAGCCATCGCATTGAGGGTGCGAATTGACGGCTCGTGAGCAAAGATCCCGCTGACGATGAAGTGCCTGACAATGACACACACCAACCGGAGAATCTGATCAGGCATGTAGCTCCTGAGCTGATTGATGGTTTGACGAGCATCGCTGATCTCTGCCACAGGCTGGGACATCGGTTGGTGACCGTTGCCACTAGCAGCTGAAGCAGAGTCTCCCCGCAGAATGTTGATTTCTGGAGGATTGCGCCAGTACTTGAGGCACTCAAAGAATGCTTCGAGTTGGCTACCGTTGATGTTCGGTTGACCGACCCAGACGGCAACATCAATCCGATCGACTAGAGCCGAAATCAGATCTCTGGTACCATCAACTTCCGGTGGGTTCATGGTCATGATGACCGTGAAGGGCTGAGCGAGGGGGTATCGCTGTCCGTCAATGACGACCTCTTTGTTGTTGAGGACGTACAGTTGACCGTTTTGGTTCTTGTCGCTGGTACGATTTTCTTCGTCCAGCACAACCAGTTGATTGCCCCTGCCAAATGGTCCTTCATGATGAACCATCTTACCTGACGCCCGATCGAAAATCGGGAATCCGGTAATTTCCTCGGCGGTGACCTCTGGATTCAGGGGAACAACTTCTCCCTTCAAGCCAAAGATCTTGATGGCGACCTCGACGACATGGGTTTTGCCCACGCCCGAGGGTCCAACGATCAAGAGGATCTGACCGCTGAGGATTGCCTGGACAACCTCCCTGACCAGTTTGGCCTGTCCGAACACGTGTCGCTCCAATTCAGCGACCATCATGCCGAACAGATTCCGCACTTTGTCGTAGGAGAGAGCTCGAGGGGGAGGGGTGGGTTGTGTTTTTCGGGTTCTGATTTGGGTTGCAGTGGTCATTTTGTCCTTCCTGTCTTTTTTTGGGATCGGTGGGTTGTTGGTGGAGGGGGGGGTTGGGAACGATAGACTGTTAACTTGCTAGGAGAGAGAATTGTCGGTTCATCTCACCTAGAGACTCTTCGCCCGTCTCCGTGAAGAGAGGGCTTAGCTAATTAATATTATACAATATTTATTCCATTATTACAAGAATAAAGCTTATGTTTATCAATCTTATAAAAGTTTAGCAAACATAAACCATTTTCTGCCAATGCCAATAAGAGGTTTTGTTAAGTAACGAAGCTCTCCCCCTGAGAAATTTTTCATACTCAGGGGGAGGCCTCGTCACTGACGGGGTATTTATTCCAGTCGTCGGATTCTGAGGACTAACGTCAGTAAGACAATCAGCCCTCGAGAGATCCAAACGTAGCCAGTCGCCAAGGTTTGGTTGATGGTTTGAATTTCCACCTCTGAGCCAACATCGTTGTATAGCTCAACCAACTCCTCAGTCGAAGCCGTGGCCAGATGTCGTCCTTGACCGATTTGAGCAATGCGCTCCATGTCTCTGGGGTTGGGGCGATATTCGCTATCAGCCCGTCCCCAAGAAATGGCATGGATTACAATGCCCTTATCTGCTCCATGCTCTGCGAGTTCTTCAGAACGCAGTCGGCACTGTGGTCGGGGCGTGCATTGACCATCCGACAGCAAAATGATGTGGCAGGGATAATCCTGTTGATCATTGAAGAATTGCTGACAGACAGCCGTGGCGCGTTCTAGACCAAAGTCCGTAGCCGTTTGCTCACCGTAGTTGATACGGCGGGCTTGAGAGATGAGCTCGGAATCATTGAGAGTCGGTAGACCAACCTCAATATCATCCTCTCCAGCGAAGCTGATTAACAGCTTGTGAACGCCGGCGGGGAGTGATTCCAAGCTATCTTCTAGAGCTTGGACGGAAGCTTCCAATCGACTGATGTTGTTGCCGTTTTTTTCGACATCAACTGTCTCCATGGATTGAGACTTGTCGTAGACCCAGATCAGCAGAGCTTTACGCTCTTCGATCTCGATCTGGAAGCTCGGTCGAATGGCGGGCAGTACCAACAGAAGCATCATCAGACAGAGGCTTGAGGTCACGAAGTGACTTGGCCACCGGGGATTGCTTCTCAGACTAGCTGTCATGACGACTTGATTGTCGTAGTTGATATCTGCCACCTTCGGTTTTTGCCGAAGATGCAAGATCATCAGAACCAGAGGGATAATTGCCAGAAGCAACCACCATGGCTCATTGATGACCACGCCATCGAAGGGGAGTTGTCTCCAAATACCCGTGTTCATGTCGATTTGAGCCATTTTCTAGCTCCTCCTTTCTTGGGGTTTGAGAGTATTTCTCGACATTTGCGAAGAGTTTTGCTTGAAAGATCATAGATTTCTTTGAAAATTTTTCTTTCTACTATAAAGATTCTCAAAGAAATCTACGATTGAGCTTCAATTCGCTCGAAATGACATGATTCTTTTAATTGTTAAGGGAACGTTGAAGCTACAATTACTTCAATTATGATTATTAAACAATAATGTTTAATTGACTATTATAATACCATTTTTCTTTTAATAACACAAGCAGTTTAACAGATACAACTGGCTTTAGAATGAGAGAAGCCCCCTCCAAGCTATCTGTGACGACACTTGGAAGGGGCTTTGACTCACATTTTGCCTACCTCCATTTTTCTTTTCGGGTTCTCTCTCTGCCAGCTTTGGACTTATAAACTCCTTTCCAATTGCTTAAAGAGGGGGTTGGTGGTTGCGAGTCGATAGTGCCGAATCTGGTTTTGCTCCAGCACTGTCTTGATGTGATCTTGTTGCTTCGCGGTCAGGTTGCGATATGCTTGCCTAACCTTCGGATTGCGAGTGTTGATCCGAATAATCTGATCCTGATGGTTGAAGCGTTGCCCGAATTCGGGTAGCTCAATATCCCACGGATCAGTGATCTGAAAAGCGATCACCTCAATTTGGCGGCTGATTTTCGTCAGCCATTCTTCCCAGCCAATGGACAGAAAGTCGGAAACAATGATAGCGAACTCCAGCCGGCGACTGGTTTTATCCAGCACCTTTAAGGAAGTCTGCAAATCACTGTTGTCCGAATCCTCGCTCTGTCGGACTCCTTGAAGTCGGCTAAGAAGCAAGCTTCCCGCCGAATCGGGCTTGATAATGCTGGGTCGCTCGCCTGGGAGGATTAGTCCTGGGCGATGATCCAAGATTAAAGCCAGTCTCACCAGAACCTCTGCTGTCAGCCTAGTCAATTCCTCCTTGCCATAAATGGCTTGGGGGCTACCAGGCTTTTCTCTGCCAATCAAGTCTGGCAGGATGATACCCTTGCGTTCGAACCGGTTAGGACGGGTACGGACGTAGAGCAGACCATCCTCGTCTTGACGAGCGTTGAGGCCATGGTGATAATCCTTGAAGTTATCATATGGACTTGCCAGGCGATAACTGCTGTCGAGACTGTCATCACCACGTCCGACGATTGGGAAGATGCTCAGGGCTTGACCCTGATTGCCGAAACGCTTGAATCTGCGCCTCAGCAGATTGACCAGCTTCCGAGCAATATCGGAAGCATTGCGGTCAGTGAATTTGTCGGTTACTACTTGAGCCATTTGGAATTGTCCTTCCGTGTGTATGGGCTGAACCACCATCATCTGTCAGGAGATGTGGTCGGGATCTTGCCACTGTCTTTTTCTTGAGTTGCAGACTTCAGATAGTCTTAATATCTGTTTGATTTAAGTATCTCTATCTCAAGTCTGCAACCTCTTTGCACACAATATTAGAAGAATTAAGTATTAATATTTCTGAGTCAGCGTCAAGAAGTATTCAAATTCAACATCTTGTCAAATAACAAAAGCTCTATGATAAACATGAGAGCTTTCTGCTATTATCATAACATAATTTGATATTTATTACAATTATATGATCATCAAATCTATCTTTTTGCTTTAATCGGGCAAAATTATCAATATTACTATTAGATAATCTTCTCGATTCTTTAGACGACCATGTTATGAATAATCGGAATTTAGTTTTTAATATCTGTTATGCTTATTTTTGTATTCCAAATAATCTAGATAGTACCTTGCTTTTGCAAGGGAAGTCATCTATTTGACATAAGAGGTAATAAATGTTATTATAATGGCATCGTCATTCGAATGCTTATAAAATAGTATTCAGGACATGATGAGTAGATTAACATTTTTAAGTCTTAATAGTTTGCTTTTCAGTTCTTTTCGACACTGATAGATAGTGAACTATAGAAAACCTTGCGGTTTAACATAAGCTCAATAAATTACATCTTTAGGAGATAATTGCTATTAGTATATTTGATACATGTATTTGTATTTTAATTTAAAGGTATATTGTTAGCAGTTATCTCTTTCATATGGTGTAATCCATGCGAGAGGGAAAAACTGCTGGTGTTCAACCACTCCAAAAAAAGAAAGGTAAGGTGAGGAAAAGTGGACATCAAACCAGAGGATGCCTCTGAGTCCACGTCGTCACTGTCGAACACCGGCAGCGATGACGTGATGGGCGACGAGGTCTCCACCGAAGACATCCAGGAGGTCGAAGACTTCTTGGGACACCCTGACTCCGACAACGAGTCGACGGAGGAAGCCGATGAGCCGGAGATGGAGGTCACTCCCGAACCTGCTACTGA
>JAPOWB010000006.1 GCA_026707815.1 Candidatus Saccharimonadota bacterium | reverse complement strand
TTGGAATGTTTAATAAACTTACTATCTATGTGTCTATTTTAAGGGTATCCCCGCCATTATTTAGATAATCAATGCACTCATGCATAGATGCTAGTAGCAACTTATCATCTATTTTTGATTGAGTGTTTTTTGGTTGATGTTGATTCAGATTCTGTCTTAATTGTTGAGAATTAGCCATAAAAATAATGTCCTCTTAGCCCATCAATGTTAAATATCAATATTTCACTATGGAATAAAATCCCCTCAAAAATATCTTTAGGCAACGCAATAATAGAACTAATTGCAGGGTATTCATTGCTAATAAACTTCTGCCACCTTTTACTGTTCACTGTTTGATTAAGTCTAAGACCGTAAGGAGTGAATAGAATTATTGGAATATCTATACCGAATAACTCTATAGCTTTTTGAAGCCATATCTCTGGCAGGAGTGGTCTACCATGATAATGTTTCTTAATATAAGTCTTAGTTTTATCATCTATATTAAATGGGGGATTCATAATGACCAATGAAGGACTGGGAAGCTCCCCGCATTTAACAGCCAGATAATTCTTTACAAGGGTTCTAGGATATCCTTGATCCTCTATATCTATGCCAATCGTTTGAAAACCATTATCGTCAAATGGTTTTAGCAGATTCCCCCCCCCTACGCAAGGGTCTAGTATCGGCTTATCTTTATCTATATGCATACTTATGGTTTTAAATATAAAATCACTCACTGGCATAGGAGTATAGACAGTGGCGTTTTTCTGGACGGTATAGAAGTCGTTACGGTCTACTCTATACATTATTTCTTTCCCCTCTTTTTAGATGGTCTGACATCATTAATCAGTGGCGGTCTACCCGCTATCTTTACTAATAATTTGTATGTCGCCCCCTTAATCGGCTTTATTATTTGCCTCTTCACTTTACTCATACTTTACCCCCTTTTCAGCATAAGCACAAGCTTCACCAATAAAATCTTTAGAGTTATATCTAAAGGCAAACTCATTGACATATTTTTGCAGATTATAGGACTTAACATGCCTATAAGTTCCATAAATAGAACGCTTAAAAGCACTCCAAAAGCTCTCTATAGTATTAGTGTAGACATCACCCCTAACATACTCATATTTAGAATGATTAACAGCATCATGATTATAACCACGAGTATTTAAGCCAAAGTATAATTTACTCTCATCAGTATAAACAGTTGATCCCTTAGAGATATTGCGGTTAATAAAGTTTAAAGCTTCTGTCTTGGTAGGATCAATAACTTTAGCTCTCAATTCACCGCCTCTTTGGATAGCCCCTATAATAGTAGATTTAGCTAACTTACCTTTCTTATTTAAATGCTTATTTTTCTCTTTACCACCAACCTTAGTTTCATCTACTTCAACAACATTAGATAGACTTCCTCTATCTTGCTCAAAAGCAGTTCTAATTCTTTGAGCCATATACCAAGCTGTCTTTTGCTGAATGCCTAATATCTCAGCTAATTCAACACTAGATACACCATTTTTGGCATTACCCATAAAGAACATCATGGTTAACCAGATTCTTAACTGCACTTTAGAGCCGTGCATAAAAGTACCAGTAATGCAGGTAAACTTCCTGTTACATGGTCTACATTTATACGGCTGATTACCACTGACTTTGTTTATTTTATCTAAACCACAATAAGGACATAGGACTTTATCACCCCAACGCTTTTGAGTGAAGTATACTATAGCTGATTCCTCATTAGGGAATCGCTTAGTGAAAAAGTGAACTATATCTCTTTTGTTCATAATACCCCCAATATAGCAGATAAGAGCAGTATTGTCAAGTATTTGTTAATACTAGTGTATAAATTACAACCATTATGGTTATGCAGTGCTATAAGATATAAGTAGCCTCACAAAATAAAAAGAGACTAAGATAAAAAAGAGATCTCGCCACTATTTTAGGGATAGAAGCCCAAAAAATAGAGATAAAAAATGTGGGGCTTTTAGTGTTATCTCCTACCTAAGTCCCAATATTAACGATATTTTCTTACTGCAACGGATTAGTTTATCCGGCACTTAAAACACAAATTCTGTCTACCTAGAATAGCACAGAACACCCTTAACACTGTCAACTTGCAAGTAGACAGAAGAATAGAGTTTCAGTATAGCTAATTCATATGTTACATTTAATTGTCGAGAGAATTAGGCCAGTGTTGATTATTTCGCAAAAATACAGGGATTTAATTCAATCCTTTGTTAAGCCTTTTGAAGTCAGTATCTCTGCGGCTTTATTCATTTCTGATTCTTTAGCTTCTCCCAAAATCCAGAAAACTGCTCTTTCGCTGTTTGTAGTAAATATGCTGTTTCTCCTTTTTTCTTTGGTAGGTGGCTTTTATGATGTATCAGAAGGATTGTTTGAAGATGGCGGGTAGCATCTAGAAAAACTAAGCATCGATTACCTGACGCTTTTGGAGATATATTGGTCTGTGCTACTGCGAAATCATACTTAAATAACCAGAGCTTACCACTCCAGCGTAACTCGTTCACTTGTTGAGTATCTTGTAATGCACGAATGCGTCTTAGATTCTGCTTGATGGATTCTTGAGTGACTTCCCATCGTTTACCCCTATATTTCTTGACAAAATCTTTGAGAAAATGTCTTTTGGCGTATTCGCTGAACACCACTTGATAATCTTCATTGTCTGGTAAATGGTTGGTAAACATGTTCGGGATCTTCCTGAATAATTAACTCATATGGTATATACTCGCCCTCTCGACACATCTTCCACGGCTTCTGCTGATGTGTGAAGTTAACAATTTCCATGGTGCGTTTATTTTTCCAAAGGCTACAAATGGTTTTAATTAACTTCAACTCTTTCGGTTTGAGCTTATCAGTGGCTTGTTCTTGAGTTGTAGCGGAGATAATCAGTGCTTCGGAGACTGGTTGTATATTAATCTCACCCCCTTCGTAAAAGTCTTCCGTTAAGGAGAAAAAAGCCTCGGCGACTGGTCCATACTGCATACGACGATATTTAATCCCACTCATCGACTCGAGGCTGTAGAAAAAATTGGAGAAGTCAACCAGATACAGAAGTTTGGCTAGCTTGGTTTTAGGAATGCCACCCTGTTCGTCGGCTGCCAAACGAATACAGGCAAAGTACATCTGTTTGAATTTATCTATATTGGGAGTCTCCTTAAAAAAATCAACTATGTCAACACCGAAAATCTCGGATAACTTTTTTAGTTCCTCAGTATTGAGGTCACGTTGACCTTTCTCTACTAGAATCCAGCTTTGTCGACTGACGCCAAGCTTATTAGCGATTTCTTCCTGCGTGAAACTACTACGTCCTCGGATATATATAACTTTCTGTGCTAACTGTTGGGTTTTACTCATATTTTTACTCCAAATACTACGGTAAACAAAATTTAATGTCAAGTATTCAGTACATGCATAGTATAATAAACTAGATATAGTTGTAATTATTTTTGATGAAAATATTATCTTTATTTACCGAACTGTTTGATGTTCAAATACAAAAAAATGGTCAAGTAATAATGCTGATGCTTTTTGAATATAGAAATTGTCTATTATCTACACATTGGAATAATTAAATTGATTGATTTCTTAAGCTCAAAGCTCGAGTGTAAATTGAAATGACTGCGCAAAAGCTTTGATCCAGTTCACATCTCTCTATCTTAATCGGCTCATCCTTATAATTGCCTGTCCCATTGCAAACTGCATTTTCTACAAAAGTAACATGATCATCTTGATGATCCCGCTTACCATCAGATTCAACATAAGTTATAAAGGTTTGATCATCGGCTGGACAATCTTCAGCTTGACCACCGTAGGCGATTTTAATACTAATATCCCAAAGAGATGGACTGACAAAAATTTCTTGATCATCTTTGCTGGCAGTTCTAACCGATCCGGGAGATGAGGTCGGGGCAATATTGCTATTACCATTATTGGTATAAGGATAGGCAGGACAACCATCCCATTCATCTATCTCCCCGTTAGCTATATACGTATCTTCTCCGGGATCTAAATTATTATTGCCATTTAAGTCCTCGGTCTTTTTGCAGCCATGAGAATTAGCTTCTGTAATACTGAATTCTAAAAGTCGCATATTCTCTCTTAACAATTCAACTCCTCCGGATATTTTCTTATCTTGAGTGCCATCAATGGAGGGAATAACAATTCCTCGGGCAGAATCAGCTGGATTTAATAAAATTGGACATTGGGATACTTGAGATACAATCAAACTATTAGCAGTTATCCTTTTGTTATTAGGATTATTAGTTAATATATCTGAAGAAACCAGCTGTTTATCTAAGACATAGGTATACTGAGTATTGCCAAAACAAAGAGTCATCCAGCCATCTGTACCGGGAACAGATTTCGGGGCTGGAGGTAAGGCATTAAAAATAATAATGGATTCATAGATAGAATCAGCTAAATTTTTAGCCACATCTTGAGTTTGCCTCTCATAATATCCTTTATAATAAATTCGACCGATTAGAATAAAGACGCTAATACAAAGAACAATTAAAACTCCTAAAAGAGTTGTTCCAATAATCATTTCTATTAAGGTATAACCATCGGACTGGGAGTTTAAAGATTTAGATCTTAATATTCTTCGCACAACTAATCAAGCTCCTCCCAACCCTTAAAAAGAATGTTCATCTCGCCACTGATGTATATTAATTAAACCAATCTGATGTTCAATCTGATCAAAGCCTCCAGTGTAAGCTTGCCAAACTGCTTTGATGACAAAAATAGGGTCGCCAGTTGTTTGAGTTTGAGCTCGACGAATACCAATTTCTAAATTGGTATTATCTAAATCAAGACTGGCTAAATCTACGCCGCACAAATGAGCAAAAGAATAGTTATTATCTACAGTTCCACTATCATTATTCCTTTGATCTTCTAATATTTCTGCTCCTGAATCTAGGATATTGTTATTGTTAAGATCTTCCCCAAAATTAGAATTATTAATTAAGGCATTAGCGGGCTTGTAATTGGGATCCCCAACTTGAGGTAGATGTTTGGGAATATTGCCAATATCAAAAGCAGCTGGGTATTGATAAGTCGGGTACTTTATCAAAGTTCTATCATCAATGCAAAACCATCGATGATCACCATGATTGTGAGGAGTCGGATTGCTGGGATGAGACTGGAAAATCACATCATTGACAATAGCTCTAGCCTTTAAGCCTTCAATTTGAGATTGAACGACCTTAATAATTTGTTCTCTCTCTTTAGCCTGTTGATTTTGACGAAATACTCGATTAATCAGAACATAGCTGATTGTAATCACCGTACCAATAACAACTAGACTGATGCTAATCGAAGCTAAAGTATCTCCAATCTGATTGCGATGTAACTTGCCCATCTTCATGATTTATCTTAATTATATATCTTAAGAGAAGCAACTTAAACTCAATTATGTGACGAATAGATATTGAGATTATTTGGTTGAGAAGATTTTATGCATCACCAACATCTCTAAATTTGAAGTCATTTAAAGATTAGCAATAAGGATTCGGTGAGCCACCGGGATTGGTAATATCTAAATCTGGTCGAGCAACCCAAGTCCCACTAGCATTGCCGACTCTGATTAAAGTTTTATGTTCTGATCTACCCAGCAAACAAATAATAATCTCATCGTGCAAATCCCATAAATAAGTTTTCAAACCCCCCTCCTTATGATTTTCAATATATTCAACTAATTGAGCGGCGTTAGGTCTGTTACGATTTTTATCTCCCGCTGTTGCTGGAGGATTATCGTTATATAAAGATTTAATAGAAAAACCTCTGATATAAGTAGCTCGACCATCATCTATTTGATTTTGTAATATAGCTAAGCCATCAATATAAACTTGATTGCCGTTTTGATCATGAGTATAAGCTTGGGAAATACTCAAGCCTTGAGGAATGTCATAAGTGAAATTAGTATAATCTAATTGAGGAAATGGATTAAGTCTGATATTAGTGTCTGGATTTTGAAGTATCTGATATATTTCAGCATTTTGACTGCCCTCAAGAGAGACAAGAGTTAAAATACGATATTGTTCGCCATATTCAGGTGGAGTCGTTTCACCGACTGTGCCTTTTAAGCCCAGTTGGATTAATTTACCGACAACGACACAGTCATCATCATCACTGCTTTGAGCAGTGGAATTTTTAAGTTCAATCACTAAATTTGAATCATGAGAATTGGGGGCGCATGCAACATTGCTGAGAGTAAAAAAAGATCCGACTTGAGGATCATTTAAAACATCATTGATCTTGGTGGCTAATAAGACTGTTCCCTGATGCAGGCTTTCCCTATTTTGGTAATTGCGAAATAGTCGCATTGATACTACTAAAACAATGGCAATGACTGAAAAAACAATCAAAACTTCAACAATAGTAACGCCCTTTTGATTTTTTAACATCTTAAAATTATCATACCATCTCAGGTCTTAAACTGAGATACCAATCAATGATTGACTGACCAAACCAAAAACATAGCCAACAACTGATGATTAAAAATGGGCCAAAAGGTATTTGAGCTGATAGATGTCTTTTTTGCTTAATATGGATAATGATTCTAGGCAAAGAGATGAAAACACCAAGCAAACTGCTAAGAAAAATCATTAGGATAGCTAATTGCCAATCAGATAAAAGTAACCCGATTAAAAAGCCGAGCTTAACATCTCCTCCACCAATGTATTTTTCAGAAATCTGAAAAATTATATAGAAAATACCACCACCAATGAGAGGACTGATTATTAAATCTAACCAATGCAAATCATGACCAGCTAAAAATCTCAGTCCGATGACGACGAAAGCCAATATAATACCTAAATAAGTTAATTGGTTGGGCAAAATGAACCATCTCCAATCATATATCATCAAAGCTAGGAGTATGATCAAAATAATCAGCCATAAAGCGAATAATCCCAAATCCCAGCCTACAAAAGAAAATGGCCACCAAAGATAAAATAAGGTGAATAGACTGGCTGTAAATAATTCAACTAAAGGATAATAAGGTCGAATTACTTGTTGGCAATGACGACACTTACCTCTTAGCAATAACCAGCTGATTAAAGGAATTAAATCTAAAGCTGTTAGAGATTTGTGGCAATTATCACATTCAGAGCGACCTATAATAAAATTCCGACCATCCTTGAATCGATCAATGAAAGCTGTCAAAAAACTCCCGGAAATTAAGCCTAAAATAATAATTAAAATAAGCCACATGTTAAGTATAATTGTAATCCATTATTGATAATCTAAGGGCTATCTCCAAAAAAATAACATGAGATTTTATGTACAAAGAAGTTCGCCCCTAATTGCGAGAGACAGAAACTGGAACTCGAATCATGCTTTTCATAATATCTTTGGATTGATTGATGAAGATTTTTTGCAAAATTTGCAAAATCATAGCTCGATTAAGCCAAGCACTCTTATGTAATTTCAGTAACGATCTGAAGTTCTCGGAAGATATTTGAGTTGATTTAAATGATTGATGACTCATCTGAAAAATAACTTGCTTGATATCATCAACAAAATTTTTCATTTCAGATTGATGTGATTTAGAAATCTGACTAAAATTTTCAAAATTCAATTGAGATATTCGACGTACTAAGTCTCTAATAAATGAATTTAAAGCTGGTTGAGTGACAGAAGCTTGGAATTGATGCATAACAGCAAATAAATTTTTAAACTCTTTGTATTCTCTTAAAGAGCATTGACCAATGCTACAAAGCTTATTTAAGCCTTCCTCAAATAACAGCCAGCTTTTATAATTCGTCTTCGATTTAAAAGACATACATAATCGAAGATTGGCTTCTACTCTATTAGCTTCTTGGATGGGATTTTGAGAAATGGGACAGTGTCGACGAATAAATAATTTAATATTTTTTATGGATTGCTCAAAGAGTGGAATATCGGGATCAATCTTATATACCTGATAGCGTAAATAATATAAATAGTATTTATAATACATCTGTTTATTTTGCTTAAATAGTTCGGCTAACTGATAATTATATTGACTAATGGAAGTCAAATCAGCCTCATTAAAATCACTTGGCAGACTATGAGAAGCTAACAATTGAGTTAATTTATAATTCAAATATTGCGCTTGGTATTTATTTCGTAATTCAATTGGTAAAGCTGTATATTTATCAAACTTAATTGTTTTACTTGAAGTAAACTGCTTCTTCATTTGCTCTATTGAATACAAAAGCTCAGCCAATTGGATGGTCTCTTTCAAGGATTGTTGGTTCAATGTATTTCTGACGCTAAAAAGTTGTTTTTCTTTTTTAAATTTCTTGCTAAATAAATCAAGTACATGATTAGTGCTAACCCCGACTGATTGTTTTAAAAAACTAGATGATAAATAATAAGCAGTCGTATGCTTTATCCTCTGCTTGTATTGAGCTATTCTGTTGCTGAGATTAGACGGTTGTTTATCAATTAAAAAATTCAAATTTTGGACACTGCTTTTGACATCCTTGAGACTCTCTTTAAAGACTTTACTAAATTGACCACTATTAAAGAGTTTAAGCAGTCGCTCATCAACATTGAGAATATGTTGCTGATCTGAAAAATCCTTAATTTTGGTCTTAACAAACATCATGGGTAAAAATTAGTTATGTCAGACTAACACCAATTAACTGGAAATCAGAGTCTAAAACTAGCTTTTTACAACAAGAATGAGCAACTCGTTAATTGGAAAAATATATCTGTTAAATATAGTAAAAAATCAATAATTGACTCAAACTAGCTTATTGTAAAATTAATCTCACTTAATTTTTATTTTGAAAGGCCAGTTGGGAGTCAATCTGCCAGCAAGTGTGGATTCATTCTAAGTTGATGGAGAAGTTCTTGAGTATAGGGCTGTAAATAGGGTGATACTTGCAATTTGCTTAAAAACCTATCTTGCCAATCAGTATAGGTTATACCATGTTCTCTCCAGACCGAACTCTGTCCATGAATTAACATGAATGTTGCCATTAATTTATCCAATGAATAAACAAACCGGCTTTCTGGATTAGCCTGTTCTTCATATTCTTCGATCATTGCAGCTAACTCCGTTGTCAATTGATCGTTATCAAGGCGCTTTAGGGCAGTTTTTTCTCTGGCAATCTTGGTCTTTCGCCCTTCATCATCCAAAGCTGAAGTGTCACCAGCATAGACTTCCACCAAGTCATGGACTAATGCATATTTGATAACTAAATCAGCATTTAAGGGTAATTTATCTTTTTCAACTATTAACCAGCCTGCTAAGGCTAAGTTATAAGAATGTTCTGTGTCATTTTCCCGCCTATGTAATTTCGGGACATAGACTTCTCGTTCTATTGACTGAAAATCCGTTAAAAATTCCAATAGCTGGAGCAAATTCATTGATGGCAACTCTTTGGCAACAACTAAATCACGAGATTCGTGCAACTGAGTTGATTTTGACATTCTTAAATCATCAGATTCTAGTGATTGATTAAAGTTTTCTAGATTCATTATTCCCCTATTATATGATAAAAGTAGCTCTTGGATTCCCCTCAAAAATCTTAATAGCTTACTCAGTTTAAAAATAAGATCGACGTTTGATTACATGGATAAACTGGGATCGATAGTAATTTCAAAAGGGTTAATGGGTTTCAGATTTTCCATCACCTGATAACAAGCTAAACAGGCAATCATTGCTCCATTATCGGTACAAAGATGGGCGGGAGCATAAATAATATTGATTGGTAGCTGATGCTTTAAAATTCGCCTTAATTCCTGATTGCAAGCTACTCCGCCAGCAATTACCACTGAATGAGGCTTGAATTCTTGATAAGCTTTGATGGTTTTGTCGACTAAGGTGGTAACAGCTGCTCTTTGGAAGCTAGCTGCTAGATTGGCTCTAGTTGATAAATCTAAATGCTTGGCAACTTCCAAACTTGATAAAGAATAATCTCCACCAGCCAACAATTGAGCTTGACGTAAAACAGCAGTTTTCAAGCCCGAAAAACTAAAATCATATTGATTTTGTAATTTAGCATCTGGAAAATCAAAAGCTTGGACATCCCCCCTTAAAGCTAATTGAGCTATACTAGGTCCACCCGGATAGGGTAGACCCAACAATCTAGCAACTTTATCAAAAGCCTCTCCGACGGCATCGTCGATTGTCTGCCCCAATAATTGATACTTGAAATGATTTTCGAATAAAACTAATTGACTATGCTTACCACTAATAATAAGCGCCAATAGAGGAAATTTGGGCAAAGCCTCACAAACTGAATATTTTTCAGAATCAGTCAAAAAATTAGCATAGACATGCCCCTCAACATGGTTGCAAGCATAAAGAGGCTTATTCTTAGTGACAGCTAGAACTTGAGCTGTCAAAACTCCGACTAGTAGACTACCTGCCAAACCTGCTCCATAAGTAACACCTATACCATCTATCTCCGCCCAAGTCAGATGAGCTTCATCTAAAGCTTGCTGACAAATAGGAATAATAGCTTCAAGGTGACTCCGAGCAGCAACTTCAGGAACAATTCCCCCGAAAGCTTGATGAATATCAATCTGACTTAAGACAACATGCCCCAATAACCTCTGACCATTCTCGACAACAGCTATACCCGTTTCATCACAACTAGTTTCAATGCCTAAAATTTTCATTCTAAATATAATTTTCTAATGTTAATTCTACTAAACAAGAATTCTCCCCTTCTTCATCCTTAATAAAACAATATAAGCGACTGCTGGGAATTTAGGGGTTTTGTCAGCTTGATTTAGCTCTTAATTAAGGGAATGTAGCATTTACAAATATGACTTTAGTATAGAATAGCTAAATAATGAAGAAAGTCGCCCAAAAAATTGCTAAGAAAACTTTTGGCAATATTTATGATAAAGCCGTCATACCAAAGCATTATGGAGTTGCCTTAACAGCTAATTTGAAGCGTAAATTTCCTGCTCGCAACTTAAAAGTTATTGGAGTAACGGGTACAAATGGCAAAACTACAACTTGCTTCATGATTCACAGCATTCTTTGTCAGGCTGGCTATAATGTTGGTCTGATGACGACGGTAGCACATGGCTTAAATAACGACCTAAAGTCTCAGACTTCTCATATGACTACTGATCCAGTTGAAGTTATTTTAAATAGAATCAAAACCATGAAACAACAAGGGTTAGATTGGTTAGTCTTAGAGGTTACTTCTCAAGCTTTAGCACAATTTCGTATTTTGGGTATTCCAATCAGCATTGCTGTTATGACCAACATTACTCATGATCATCTCGATTATCACAAAACTTTTACTAACTATTTAAAAGCCAAATTGAAACTCTTTAAAATGGCTAATCGCAATAAAGCTGGCTATCGTTTAGGCATAATCAATAGCGATGACGAACAAGCTATTCACTTTGCCGAGGCTATTAAAAATGTTGTTGGCTACAGTCAAATAACTGACAATGATCAAACTATCGCCCGACCCAGCAATTTAAAACTTATGGCAACTGGTAGCCGATTTACAATTAAAATTCAAAATGATAACTACGATATTGTTTGTAATCTGCCAGGCAGTTTTAATGTTGAAAATGCCATGGCGGCAATTCTATCTGCTCGAGCTATTGGAGTGAATAAAAAAAATATAGAGCTTGGGCTAGCTAATTTGAAAGAAGTTGAAGGTCGAATGATTAGCCTTGATGAACAACAACTTTTTTCAGTCATTATTGATTTTGCTCATACTCCTGATAGTTTCCTAAAGATTTTTCGAGATCTCAGACCTTTGGTCAAGGGCAAACTAATCGCTGTTTTTGGTTCAGCCGGCAGAAGAGACAAAGTTAAAAGACAGCCGATGGGAACAATTGCTGGTAAATATGCTGATTTAATTATTATTACTGAAGATGATCCTCGAGATGAAGGTTATCAAGTAATCGCTGACGATATTTTGAAAGGTGTTGAATCACAGGGTAAACACCTAAATGAAACAGTTTTCTTGATAGAAAATCGTCGTCAAGCCATTCGTAAGGCTATTAATTTAGCTACTTCAAAACTAGATATGGTTTTACTTTTAGGCAAAGGTCATGAAAAAAGCCTCGCAAGAGCTGGGGGAGATGATCCTTGGGATGAAATTACTGAAACTCGCAAACTGCTCCGACAATATTTAAAACAATCAGATCATAATAGCAAAACTAAATAAGATTTCTTGCTAAATGTTAATCCTCTATTTTGGATTATAGATAAACGCGGACAATAATACCTAATGCAATCATAACCCAGCTAGCAATATATAGTGTTCTGCCTCTGCTTATCCAAAACTGGTTATTAGATTTTTTACCCTTGCTAGCAAAAATATGTCCGGCAATTAAAAGAGGAGCGAGAAATACACCAAAAAGAATGGAACCCACTGCAATCACAATCACTATATCTAAAATCATGTGACCTACTGAATAACCACTATTATGATTTGCCATAATATCTATTTACAGTATATAACATTTCATGTCTTGGATCTTGTGAGTTACCGCCGACAATGAATTTATAACCCGAATTACAGAATTAAATCCAAACTTTTAAATATCTGAAGCCCAATAGAATGCCTCAAATACTTCCCCAGATTAAGCAACTGTCTTATTATTGACAATTCTTGGCGCTATTTGATTCTATCCCCATGGGATTTATAATCCCCTTATATCTGTTAATTTGACATCAATTGGCACTCTAGTATAATGAGTGACATTATGAATAAAGTCAGTATTAAACCTCTCGATAAATTAGTCTTGGCGACTATAGATGTTGCCCCAACCACTACTGCTAGTGGTCTATATTTACCCGAGAACGCTACTGAAAAACCAAAAACAGCAACTGTAGTGGCTATTGGTACTAATGTTAAAAATATTAAAGTCGGAGAGACTATTATTTATGAAAGTTATTCTGGTACAGATATTAAACATCAAGACCAAGATTACGTCTTAGTTAAGGAAGAAAAAATCTTGGCAACCATTAATTAAGAAAGAGGAGAATTTAAATATGTCTAAACAAATTTTTTATGATAATGATGCTCGGTCTCGCTTACTGGCTGGAGCGGAGCAACTTTATAATGCAGTCAAAACAACTATGGGTCCAAAAGGACGGAATGTCATCATTAACAAAAGCTTTGGTGCTCCAACTATTACCCATGATGGAGTAACTGTAGCTAAGGGATTTGATTTGTCTGAAGATGGGGAAGAAAACTATGGACATAAAACTGGAGCAGAATTAATCAAACAAGCCGCCTCGAAGATGAATGATGTCGCTGGGGATGGAACAACAACTGTCACAGTTTTAACCTATCATATTTTAAAGGAGGCCAACCAATTGATTAGCGCTGGTCACAACCCTATGCAACTTAGAAAAGGATTAGAAAAAGCTTCTAGCTCTGCTCTAAAGAGATTGCAAAGTTTAAGAGAAGATATTGGAACGGATAAGAAAAAAGTAGCTCAAATTGCGACAATTTCAGCTGGAGATGAAAGCATTGGTAATCTGATTGCTGATGTCATGGATCAGGTTGGCAAAGATGGGGTTGTAACTGTTGAAGAGGGGCAGAGCTTACAGCTAGAAAGCGATGTTGTTGAAGGCTTTACCTTTGACAAAGGTTTTATCAGCCCATATATGGTCACCGATACATCCCGAATGGAAGCTGTCTATGATAAACCCTCAATTTTAATCACTGATAAAAAAATTAGTAGTGTTAAAGAAATTTTGCCGATTATCGAAAAATTAGCTACAGCTGGTAAGAAAAACTTAGTCATTATCGGCGAAGATGTTGATGGTGAAGCTTTGGGGACTTTAGTTTTAAATAAACTTAAGGGAGTTTTTAATACAGTTGCTATCAAAGCTCCAGCTTTTGGTGATCGACGAATTGAAGTTCTAGAAGATATCGCTATTTTAACTGGTGGAACTCTGATTACTGATAAACAAGGATACAGTCTAGAAGCCGTAGAAATAGAACATTTAGGCTCAGCTCGCCGAGTAATTGTTAATAAAGATGAAACCACTTTGATCGAAGGTAGCGGAGATTTGGTTGAAATTAAAAATCGAATTGCTCAGATTAAAAGCCAAGCCAACATCGCTTCCAGCGAATATGATAAAGAAGAATATCTTAAAAGAGGAGCTTCTTTGCAGGGTAAGGTAGCAGTCATAAAAGTTGGCGGAGCAACCGAAACAGAAATTGAAGAAAAAAAATTCAGGGTTGATGATGCAGTCCATGCAGTCAAAGCTGCTTTAGATGAGGGTATAGTGCCCGGTGGTGGAGTAACTTTAATAGATGTAGCCGAACATATCCAAGAAGTAGAATCTGATTCGGATACTATCAAGGCTGGATTTAATTTACTCAAAACCACCCTCCGTCAACCATTCCGTATTATCTTAGACAATGCCGGACTTAACGCCGACGAATGGTTGCCGAAAATTTTAGAACAAAAAGACATAGAGCAAGGCATTGATGTTAGCCAGTCTGAAAATATGAAACTGGTCAACATGAAAAAAGTTGGAATTATTGATCCGGTGCGAGTAGTCCGAGAAGCTATTCAAAATGCTGTTTCTATCGCTGGCACCAGTGCAACAATGGGAGCTTTGATCGTTGATATCCCTGATAAGAATGCCCCCGCTGATACCCCAGTTGGAGGCGGTATGCCCGGCATGGGAATGTAGAAGATAAAAGAATTAATAATTTTTCAACAGCAGCATCCTACCCTTTTCAATGATTGTCTTGGGCAAAAGAAACAGAATTCTTCTACTACAGATAAAAACTGAAAGAATTACATCATTTTTATCATCCCAAGATTAGTGGCTGGCTCAAAGTTTAATTTGTATTTAATGCAAAAAGATGGTAATATAATTGCTAATACATTGATTTGCTTTGTTTATATTTAGCCAATCAAGAGGTGGGTTTGTTAATTATATTTATTAAAAAATTATGAATAGTTTATTTAAACGTAATCCTGAAAAGGACAAAGCTCAAGGTGGTATGGTATCACCAGAAGAATTAAAGAAAACCCTCAAAGATAAAGAAATTACTCCGACTAAAGATTTTCTTGTCAGTCTTGGCAAAGCCCTAGTTGTTGTTGGTATTATTCTAGCTCTTTTCTTAGTTGGTCGCTGGATATGGCAGGACGATGGCGATGATCAACAGCCCGTCTCAAGCAGTGAAACTGTCGTTGATGAAGTAGAAACTGCAACTGAAACAACCGTTGCCGTAGTTGAAACTAGTGATACTGCTGAAAAGTCAGAAGCTACTCCCCCAACCCCTGAAGAATTAACTGAAACAGGCTTGTTAGATGATGTAACATGGGTAACTGCACTAGGCTTAGTTCTTCTAATTGTCGGAGTTAGTGGCTGGCATGCTCTTTTAGGTCAACTTTCAAAACAATCTTTCAGAAAATAAGATTTTAAAAGAGAAAGAATAACAGATAAAAAACACAGAAATCCCCCTCTTTGTTTCCATAAAAGAAACAGGAGGGGGTATTTCTATTTAGACATTAAATAGCTAATCTCATTCGCAATGGTTAGAAGAGCCTGAGCTCTTTCTTTGTCGTCATCAAACTTCAAAACTGTCTCATAGGCTCGATCCAACATAGTTGTATTGCCAGTTTCCTGAATAATCATCATTAAAGTTCTAAAGTATTGATCCGGAGACTGTTCCAAGTTATCTACCAAAGGCACTAATTGCTCTAAAGCCTTTTGCTTTAAATTAGATAATTCTTGATTTTTGGGAGTCTCTGAATTGCTGACAATCCGATCAAAAGTCTTATCAGTATCTGGCTTAATGCCTGCCAACGGTGAAATAGAATCCTCTGTATTGGAATCTTCTGTAGCAACATCTAGCTCATCGGGTAAATCGACAGCTGACTTTTGATTATTTAGATTCATTTTGCACCCACTCCCTTATCAATATTTTGCTTATGCTTATACCCTATATTATGCAAAGCTCAAAGAGAAAAAACAAGTCTTTTATAGATTTTGAGATGAAGTCTCAGAAAAACTGGATTGCCTAAACGTTAGTTTTATGCTCTTAAAAAACTACTCATAAATACGTTGATCTGGATTTTGGGATGAGGCTTGTAGGGCAGGATACAGACCGAAGATAAGTCCTAAAACTGGCATGGAAATAATGACATAAGCTAAACTATCTAGATGTAAAACAATCTCTACTGGGCTTAAATAACTAATGAAAATGCTGATCATAATACCCAAAATAATGCCCAGAAATCCACCCAACACACTTAAAACGGTAGCTTCGATGATAATCTGATATAAAATCTGAAAATTAGTCGCTCCGACTATTTTTCTGACATTAATCTCTATCCGTCTTTGCCTTAAACTAGACTGCAAAGCAATCATCAAGCTAAAACCTCCGACTCCTAAAAATACAATGACCAAAACAATGGCTAAGGTTTTCAGAAATTGAAGAATAGAATCTAAAAGAGGCAACAGTTCACTATTACGATATAAACTGAAATCTCGTTGATTATGGTTGATTAAAATCTCTTCATCTATGTCTTGCAAAGCCTGATCTGATGGTAGCTGATAGCTTAAAGCTAAAATTTTAGACATTGAAATATCTTCTGCTGGTTGAGATTTCAAACCATTGACAGCCTCCAAAGAGATCAAAACTGATCGATTGTAATTAACATCCAAATTAAAAAGATTCAACTGGTCAATTGATTCTAAAACACCCGTGACGATAAATGTCTGATTAGCGATTTTAATCTCATGAGCAATAGGTTGTGAATTATTAAACAATTCTCTAGCAACCTCATTGCCAATAATTGCTGTCCGAGCATGGCTATCTAAAGCATTATTGCCATAGGCAAGAGATTGCCCTAAAACCGAAATTAGATTTTCATCAGTACCAATCACATGACTATTACCCATTAAAGTACCCTCAGCATTACTAATGGGGGCGTGAAGATTAACAATCGGAGCTGTGACCTCAATTTCTGGATGTTCTCTTAAAACTTGCCAGTCAGCCTTTGTTAAATTAGGCTCAGCTCCAATACTGTGAGCAATGTTATATTCAGTAATTTGACCCTCGACATCACGAACAACTGACTGACCTGAATGTAAGGTGATAATTCTTTGGCTGAAATTATAATTTTTTTCTATCTGTTGCTGAATTCCTGCTGTAATGCCAAAAAAGAGGATTACGCAGGCAACAGCTAAGATAATTTCAACAGTTGCTAGTAAATTTCGGCTGGGATGTTGCTTAATTTCTTGCCAAGCAGTGTAGATATACTTGAAAAACATTCTTTTAATCTCTTAATCCAGTTTTTGTTTTAACAAGTTGATCAGTGGAAGCAGACTTGTTTTTTCGGCGCCAAGCCTGTTTTTGGATAGCCTCTTGAATTTTAGTTATATCTATTTGTTGGTTTGGCTGAAGAGTTTGGTTAACTTTTAAAAAACCATCATGAAGATAAACAAATCTATTAGCATATTGGCTTAAAAAGGGATTATGAGTTGCCATAATAATGGTTATCCCCTGCTGATTCAAAGTTTTTAAAATCTTCATAATCATGTCAGTAGCTTTAGAATCAAGCCTCCCTGTCGGCTCATCAGCAATTATTAAATCTGGTTTATGGATAATAGCTCGGGCAATAGCCACTCTTTGAGCTTGAGCTAGGCTCAACTGTTTGGGGTATAGAAATTCCTTATTATGAAGACCTAAGCGATTTAGAGCTTCTTTAACTAAATTAGACCTAGAGGTAAAATTAAGGGGTCTATTGTAAATAATGGGCAAGGAAACGTTATCGAAAACATTAAGATTAGGTGAGAGATTGAAATTTTCAAAAAGGAAGCCTATCTTTTGCCGTCGCAACTTAGCTCGGGCTGAATTAGATAATTCGGTTACAGCTTGACCCGACAAATTGTAAACTCCTTGAATAGGCTGGCGAATTAGACCTAAAACATTAAGTAAACTGGTTTTACCAGATCCACTCTGACCCATAATAATCACAAAACTCTTAGCTTCAATATTCAAATTAATCTGTTGCAAAGCTACTCGGGTGGTATTGCCGAAACCAAAAACTTGGCTAATATTATCTAACTTAATATAGGACATAGATTAAAATATACTCTGACTTAAATTATATAACTATTTAGCTCTATAGATGTGATGTAAATTGCTTTTATTGGCGGAGAGAGTGGGATTCGAACCCACGAGAGCTTGAGAAAAGCCCTACACGCTTTCCAAGCGTGCCAGTTCAACCACTCCTGCATCTCTCCTTCAATAACAAGTATTGGTTTTATCTAGTCTATTGTAACCAAAAACTCTGAAATAGTTGAGTTTCTTTGGTTAAATGCCATCAGATGAATTTTGTTATAATGCAAACAGATGAAATTATTGCAAGACTTAATCAATGATTTGGAAGGCTATGGCTTGAAATCAAGTTTGATACAGCCTGGATTACCTCAAATTAAATCGGATTTGGCTATGCCCTGCTTTCAATTAGCTAAAGAGCAATCTGAATCTCCTCAAGTTATTGCTCACAATATTGCCAAGAAAATTAAGCATCCCGAGATTTTGAAAGCTGAGGCAATTAATGGTTATGTTAATCTCTGGATTTCATCTGAATATTTGGCTAGATTGCTCTGGCGGATTAGTTCAAATTCTCTCAACTTGGGAGAAAAAGAAATTGGAACAAAAACAATTTTAATTGAGTATTTCTCCCCCAATATAGCTAAACCACCTTCTGTTGGACATCTTAGAAATTTATTTCAAGGTAGAGCTTTAACTAACCTTTATAAAATTCGAGGATGGAGAGTTATTACAGACAATCACATTGGTGATTGGGGAACTATTTTTGGACTATGGGTAGTGGGATTTCTCAAATATGGCAATAAAAAAGCCTTGAAGCAAAATGGCTTAAACGAGCTGGGGAAAATCTATGTGGCTATCAATAAAGACCTCAAAAAAGAAGAACAAGAAAATAAGACAGATTTACAAAATCAAATCCAAGCATGGTTTTTAAAGCTAGAGCAAAATGATCAAGAAGCTTGGCAATACCATAAATTATTTACTAAAATTTCATATAGAGAATTAGAACCTCTTTTGGATGAATTAAATGTTAAATTTGATGAAAATTTAGCCGAATCATTCTATTACCAATTTATTCCAAATCTTTTGGAGGATTTAAAAAAAAGAAGGCTGATTGAAGAACAAGCTGATGGTTCTTTGGTGGCTGATTTAAAATCACAGGGAATTAAAATTCCTTTATTAATCCAAAAAAGTAATGGCGGAACACTCTACTCAACTCGTGATATTGCTACACTGCATTACCGCCAAAAAACTTGGGATCTAAGCAAAATTATTTATGTCGTTGGTATTGAACAAAAGTTTTACTTAAAACAGTTATTTGTCTTTAATAAGATGGCAAACATCTGTCAATCAGAACTTATACATCACTCCTACGGTTTAGTAGAGGAGGTAAGAGATGGCAAACGACAAAAAATGTCGTCAAGGAAACAAGCAATTCATTTGCAGGATGTTTTACAAATTGCTTGCGAAAAAGCTGAGCAATTAAATCAAAAATCGGAGCTTTCCGCCAGTGACATTAAAAAAATTGCTTACGGAGCTTTGGCATTTCAAGAATTCTCTCAAAGTAGCCAACGGAATTTTTTGTTTGATTGGGATAGAATTTTTAATCCCTCAGAAATTTCTGGTCCCTATGTGCAGTATGCAACTCTAAGATTGAAGGCAATTTTAGATAAAACTCAATTAAATAATTTTCAACCCTATATTACGGAATATGACTGGCAACCAGAACATGCCCTGCTTCTGAAATTGCTTCATTTCGAAGATATCTTAGAGGATGCCTGCCAAACCTTGGAAATCAACAAAATTACCACCCATATTCTAGAAATTACCCAAGAATTAAACAGATATTACGAAGAAAATAGAATTTTAGATGAAGTTATAATGGTACAATCATCTCGTTTATGGTTTATCAATATCCTTTATCGGCATTTAGTTTTTGCTCTCAATATTTTAGGTATTCAACTGCCTGCTAAAATGTAGATATTATGCAAGATAATTGGAGTAACAAGCTAAGCTCTCAAGCATATGCAGTTTTAAGGCAAAGTCAAACTGAGGTACCGGGTAGCGGAAAACTGCTCTACAACAAAAAGGCGGGGCTTTATCTCTGTGGAGCTTGTCAGCAACAGCTTTTCAGTAGCCAACATAAATTTGATGCAAAATCTGGCTGGCCAAGTTTTTTTAAGGTTATTAATCAACAAGCTATTTTAAAGCGAGTAGATCATTCCCATAATCTTAAACGGACTGAAGTGCTGTGTCGGAGTTGTCAAAGCCATCTAGGACATGTTTTTAAAGATGCTTATGATACTCCGACCAAGACTAGATATTGTATCAATAGCTTGGCTTTAAAATTTCAAGAAACCACCAATAACAAGAAAAGTAAATGAGTTTAAATAAAATATATCAGCCCAACCATTGGGAGTCCATTATCTATAAGAAATGGGAGCAAGCTCAAGGTTTTCAACCCATCAAAACAAAAAATAAAAAAATACCCTTCGTTATCACCCTGCCCCCACCTAACGCTAATGCTAATCTACATGTTGGACATGCCTTAGATTTTCAAATCAAGGATATCATTGGTCGACATAAAAGATTGCAGGGTTATGAGGTCTTACTTTTGCCAGGAGCTGATCACGCAGGATTTGAAACTTGGGCTTTGTATGAAAAACATCTAAATGCTAAAGGTCAAAGCCGATTTGATTTCAATCGAGATGAACTATATAAACAGGTATATCAATTTGTCGAAGAAAATCGCTTTAATATGGAAAATCAGATTCGTCAGTTGGGGATTAGTTGTGATTGGCAAAAATTTACCTTCACTCTAGATGACAAAATCGTTAAATCCTCTTATAAAATTTTTCATAAAATGTGGCAGAAAGATTTAATCTACAGAGCTAAGAGACTGGTCAATTATTGTGTAAATCATGGTACTGCCTTTGCTGATCGAGAAGTTGAATATCAAACCACTGAAACTCATCTTTGGCATATTAATTATCCCTTAGAAAACAAAAATACAATGATAACAGTCGCAACTACTAGACCTGAAACTATGCTCGGTGATATGGCAGTCGCTGTTAATCCGAAAGATCAACGTTATCAGAATTTAATTGGTCAGAAAGTGATTTTACCCTTAACAGATCGTGTAATCCCCATAATTGCTGATGAAGCTGTTAAAAAAGATTTTGGGACGGGAGCTGTTAAGATTACTCCTGGAAGTGATTTCTTAGATTTTGAAATTGGGCAACGCCATAATTTAAAGATTCTAGAAATTATTGATACTGAAGGTAAATTCACCTCAGCAGTTCCTGAGAAGTATAGTAACCATAAAGTGCTAGAAACTCGCCAATTAGTGCTAGCTGATTTGGAAGAACTGGGTCTTTTGAATAAGGAGGAAGCATATCAAAATGTTGTCGCTCACTGCTATAAATGTGGTCAAATACTCGAACCCCTTTTAAAGGATCAGTGGTTTGTTAAAATGGGGCCTTTAATTCAAGTTGGACTTAAAGCTTTGAAAGAGAATAAAATTACCTTTTACCCTAAAGGGAAGAAACAAGAATTGATTACCTATTGGAATAATCTTCAAGATTGGAATATTTCTAGACAAATTGCTTGGGGTATTCCCATACCAGTGTTTGAAAATGTAGAACAACCCGGTCAATGGGTTTATGATGAGCGAGTTGATCAGAAAATAATTCAAATTAAAAATCAGACTTACCGCAGAGATCCTGATGTCTTTGATACTTGGTGGAGTTCTAGCCAATGGCCATATGCCAGTTTAGATTATCAAAAGAATCCTCAATATTATCCAACTAGTTTAATGGAAACAGGAGTGGATTTGCTACGAGCTTGGGTTAGTCGAATGATCCTGCTTAGTCTATTCGTCACACAGGAGATACCTTTCAAGGATGTTTATCTGCATGGGATGGTTGTTGATGAACGAGGGGTAAAAATGAGTAAATCAATGGGTAATGTCATCAATCCTATAGATATGGTTGGACAATATGGCTCAGATGCCCTGAGATTAGCTCTAATAAGCGGGGTCACTCCTGGACAACCCCAACCATTTGGTCTAAGTAAAATGACTATGGGACGTAACTTTTGTAATAAACTTTGGAATATAGGCAGATATATTCAAACAATAGCTCAGACTACTTCTTTATCTGCGGACATAAAAACTCCTGCTGAAGCGTGGATTCTTAAACGCCTCTATGATACTTGTCAAGAAACTGATAAGCAACTTCAAGCTTACAGATTAAATTTAGCATGGGACAGTATTTATAAATTTATCTGGCATGACTTAGCTGATTGGTTTTTAGAAATTTCTAAAAACCAACCCAATAATAATTTACTCCACTATATTTTCCTAGCAACTTTAAAATTAGTTCATCCTTGGACACCCTTTGTCAGTGAAGTCTTATATCAAGAGTTATATGCCAATAAAAAACAACCTTTATTAATTACTTATACTGAAGAAATGCCTAGATTGACTTATGATCCTGTTGATGCTGAAATTTTTATTGATGTCCAAAAATTCATTATTGATGTTAGGCAACTTTTAGAGCTAAATCTTCGTAAGCAAACCAGTCTTTATTTGAAATCAGATGATTTTGAAATCCATCAATCAACAATGGATTCAATTCAACAATTAACTCAAATAAGAATTGTAAAACTAGCTGAAACAGATGCGCAAGGATTAAATCTCCAGCAATCCAAACTGCAAGGTTGGCTTCAATTACCTCTCAATCTCCTAAAACACAAACATCGAGAATTAAATCAAGAATTAAACAAGCAACAAAGACTTATGCAACAACTCCAGCAAAGACTAGATAATCCCTTATATTTAACTAAAGCCCCAAAATCTTTAATTAAGGAATCCAGCCTACATCTGAAAGAAACCACTGAACGTTGCCAATTAATCAACAGACAGCTTCAGCAACTGAGACAAGCTCTTAAAACTATAGATTGAATTAAAACAGCTTATGTTAAAATAGCTACATAGAATATAGATTAAGATGTTGGTATTACAAATTTAATGGTGGTAAAAGTAATACATGAATAATTTCATAGCTCTCGGTCAAGCTCTAGCTAAAGCTCGAAAATCTAGCAATTTAACACAATTAGAATTATGTTCTAAGACTGGCATTGCTTATTCAACTTTAACCAAAATAGAAAGAGGAGCCATTAAAAAACCTAATATTTTCACAGTCTTTAAGATTGCTCAAGCAACCAACTTGCAAATTGAAGATTTATTAACTAATCACAGAAATTTATCCGTTGATACAGCATTAAAAAATATTCGAACAGATGATTATAATAAGGTACAAAATAAACGAATTAAATTTATTTATTTTGATGTCCATCAAGTTTTAATTAATTCCTCAACTAGCATGATAGCTAGTATCACTGCTAAATTGGGTATTCCATTAGTGAAAATGGAAAAACTTTGGTTGAGATATAATGAACCTTTATGTCGAGGACAGATAAGTATTCAGGAATTTAATCATGTAATCGATCAAGCCTTTCAGACAAGAGGCACTGACTGGAGTAAATTATACATAGAAACAACCCTGCCAAATACAGCTATACAAAAAGCTTGCCGATGGGCAATGAAAGAATATAAGGTCGGTCTTTTAAGTAACGCTTTTCCGGGCAATATACCCCTGTTGATTAATAATAATATTATCCCCAAAAATTATGATGTTATCGTTGATAGCAGCCAAGTTGGATTAATTAAACCCCAACCAGAAATTTATGCCTACGCTCAAAATAAAGCTTCAGTTGAGCCTGAAGAAATCTTGCTGGTTGATGATAGATCGATTAATATTCTGATGGCTCAAAATCAAGGTTGGCATGGATATCATATCTTGCCTCAACATAATAAACATGACTTTTTAGAAAGCTTCCAAGCTTTTTTGGGGCGAACTAACCAAGATTGAGAGCTGAATGTAAAGAATAATAATGGAAAAATTTAAGTTTGATCATCAGTCTCAACTGCCTCATCAAGAAAATCCGAGGGATTCTTTTGAAGATTTAGACGAAGAAGCAGATATTAGTTTTTTGATGAATCTTGTCATGTTGCAAGAATTTGAAAACTTTGATCAAAACAAAATTGTGTCCACTAAAGTTCTTGATTATCAAGAAAACTGACAAAAACTACTCGAAATAAAGTTTTGGGTATTAATAATCTCTTGGGACTTGGGATTTAAGGTTTGAAAAACAGTACTAGGTCGCAAATTTTTAGTCTCATAACTAAATCTAAAGCCATATAAATCTTGACCAATTAGCTCCACCAGATCTACCTCTGCTCCATCATAGCTTTTCCAAAAATAGTGATGACTTAAGATGCGTTGATATTTAATTTGCTTTAATCTTTCGGCGATACAAAAATTTTGCCAAATCACATGACGATCTTGTCGTAGATTAACTTCAGTCAAATCCTCTGCTAGGGCGTTCCTAATACCAATATCCCAAAAATAAACCTTATAAGCTCGACTAATGCTACCTCGCTTGGAATATGGGTAAAGAGAGAAAACAACGTAACTTTTAATCAAAAGATTAATATAACGATCAATCGTTCGCCGATCAATACTTAATTTACTGCTGGCCTCATTAATGCTTAGAGTTTGACCGATATTTTGGGCTAAATATCGCAACAAAGCCACCAAATCACCAAAAGCTCGGGTTCCGGTAATATCCAAGACATCTCGATAAATACTGCTTTGAGCTAGTTCTAGTAAAGCTTCTTGTTTATCTTGAAAACTAATTTCATTGACGATCTCTGGATATAATCCAAATCGTAAAATGGTATCCAATTCTTGTTGCAATTCAGGCGGCTTTAGGTTCATTTCTCCAATACTGATTGGGAAAAGCTCAAAAACTCTTTTTCTACCTGTTAGGGGTTCTTTGGTGTTATCTATCAAGTTAATAGTACTACTTCCAGTTAAGATAATCTGCAAACTACTCCCCAGCTCGTCAACCAAAGATTTAACAATATCTCCAATACGATTAATCTTATGAGCTTCATCTATCAGTAAACAGTCATAGCCAGTAATCATAGCTTTAATTTGATTGCTGGACATTTTGGATAACTTTTGAGCTTCTAAATTATCCCCATTAAAAACTAAAATTTTATCTGGAGAATATTGTTTCAGCAATTCTTGAGTCAAGGTAGTTTTACCAACCTGTCTGGCACCCGTTACGATAATAACTTTACCCCTACCTAAACGATCAGCAATTTGCGATGTAATAAACCTTTGAATCATGATAATTTAACTTTATTATACATAATAAAGCCTAATTTTGTACATAGATGTTCAATTAGAGGGCTAAATTTAGACTCTTAAGATCAAATTATCTAAATACTATCTTAGTTAGACAATCTTGGGACTCCGTAATTTGAGGATCATTCAAATAAACATTATAAAATTCTGAAGCTTGGGGATAATCAATCATAATTTGTTGATAGGTTTGCCCAAGCTTTGAATATTCGCCTTGGTGAATATAAGTAGTATATTGACCTTTAATGGTTATATCGCTGTCTATTTGATCTTGAATCACTATGCCGACCCAACCCTCTCCATTAGCGATTGAAGTCTCCCACATGTCAAAAAGGGGGCGACTTAGGTGTTGTTCATTTAAAACTTTGTACGGCATCATATCTGTCGGCAGATAATTTTTATGACGATTAGAAATTGTTTTTAAATAAACTTCTAAATTTTCTGATTTATACTTCATGACATTTAGATTATATCAATGCAAGTAAACAACGGACGAAGTTTAATCTCATTCAATCTGTTGATGATAATTTCTGTTTAACCCACATTTGGCAACCATCAGAAATAAAACCCTTGTCACTGGGCTGGATGGTGGCAATGGTATTTGAGCTGTGAGCAATTAACTCCTGATCTTGCCCGAAAAGTCGCCCATTGTAGCTCAAACGATTAAAGCCACTAAGTCTCTCCCAATAACATCCCCATGGGGCAGAACTTCTATAGGTGCCGGGCTCTATATCTAAACCAACGATATAAGCTCCATCCCCAAATTGAGTCTGACTATCAGTAATCGGTACAGAGGATGCATACCATTGACCACAACCTTGAGTTTTAAAACCCTTATCAGTCAAAGCAATTTCAACTATAGTCGGTCGACCTCTTGGTTCATTGTAATCAACAATAATATTGTTTTGCTCTGCTCCAAAACCAGATAATCTTTGCCAACGGCAACCGTAGATACTAGTCTCTCTGCCAGTAGTGCGATAAATGCCTGGTTTAACTTCGGATGGAACAGAATAGATGCCATCAACTAATAATAGACCAGATTGACGCCATTGTTTCTCCTGCTCGGTTTCAGGGGGAGTGCGATATGGAGTTGAAATATCTTGTTTTGCCGACCATACTCCCAAAAGGAAAGCAATAATTACTGAGATAATAATGAAAATCAACAAGCCGTACTTAAAAGAGAATAACCACCGCAAAATTCTTTTAAACATCACAATATGAGTTAATAAAATCCAGATCTGGCGGAGAGGGTGGGATTCGAACCCACGCACCGCGTTTCCACGATCTAACGATTTAGCAAACCGTCCCCTTAAGCCACTTGGGTACCTCTCCAACGATGAATGACTTATTGACAATAAGCTTATATTAACAATATTTATAAATTAAAGCATCATAAGATAGCGAGATATTAACACTGATTTGATGAAAAATTAAATTTAATGGTAGAATCTCTTAGTTAGAATATGTTTTAATCTATATAGATTTTTCAGAGTTTTGAATTAAAATATACAGTAATTAGAGGAGAGGTGGCCGAGTGGTTGAAGGTACCTGTCTTGAAAACAGGCGTGTCGTTTATGCGATACCGTGGGTTCGAATCCCACCCTCTCCGCCAAAATTATGAAAACGATAAACCAGATTAAAAATGTATTCAAAAATATAAAAATCAACTCTTTGATCCAACGTATATCTGCAAAAAGACTCTTAAAAAATTTATTCGTTAAAATTCAATCCCCTTAATCAAATTCAATTTATTAGATATTTGTCAGCCAATTATTTACTCAACAATGAAAGAATGATATTATGACAAAATATTATTCTGATTTTAAAAATCATTGAGAAATAAAATTTACGATAAACAAAATTAGACAATTTGGTTTCTTGTCACATTTTTGAGATTTCAAAAGTAATTTTTATGTCATAAAACTCATAAAATGTCTGTCTCTAACTCTAAGTCTTCGAAATTATTTAATCTGGTAATCATAGTTTTATTGGGTTTTATTGCCTATGGTATTTATGTTTATGTTCAAGATCATACCTTAGAAAATACTTCGAAAGAAATCCAAGAATCGACTCCTACGACAGAATCTCTTGAGGCTGACTCAACCTCTTTAGTTGAAGCCAACGAGCGATATTCAACTATTGAGGACTTACCTAGATTGACTGCCGAAAATCTTAAAACTAATACATCAACAATAGAATCATCAACGGAGCAATTTATCGCCTTTACTACGGTAAATCATAATCTAAATGATCAAACTGCTGATATAGGCATCATTTTTACTTTAGATCAGCGTGATCTCGTAGCTCACAATTGCCGTCTAACAATAGAAGATTCAAAGATGCAAATTGCTACTGCTACTGCTACAGTTGTCACTCAACAAGGTAGAACTGGTTGCAAATTTAAGCAATTAGATTTAAGCTCCCTAGCAGACTTAGAAATATCCAATAATAATTTTTGGTTGGTTACCTCAACAGTGCAGACATTAAATAACCAAGAGTTGTTAAAATTAACAAAAAGAATTACATCTTTAGAATCACTAATTAAAATAGAAGATTAAATATGTATCATAGAACTATTTCTTTATCTTGGCTAAGTTTGATTAGCCTCTTGTTGATTAGTTTCATTAGCTTGAATTCGAGCTCAGTGAGTGCTTTGTCTGCTAATTTGGATACTTCTCAGTTTAATGCTGGACATATTATTGATAATGAGGTTTTTACCGATTATGAAACTATGACAACTGAAGACATTCAAGCTTTCTTGAATGAAACTTTAGCTTCAGTCGGAGGTTGTGAACATCATCATGAAAACATCTACGCAGCTCTACCCATACCTCCCTATACTTGTTTAGCGGAATATCAGCAAAATCCCGAGACTGGGGCAGATAACTATGGTTTATTTGATGAAAATGGTGACCCAACTAATATTGAGGGTGGACAATCATCCGCTCAAATCATCTATCAAGCAGCTCAAACTTATAAAATAAATCCTCAGGTCTTATTAGCTGTTTTACAAAAGGAACAAAGCTTATTAACGGATACCTGGCCTTGGCCAAGGCAATTCTCTAAAGCAACCGGTTATGGTTGCCCTGATCATGCGGATTGCAATAGCAAAACTTTGGGTTTTATTAATCAAATTAATGGACTGGCTTGGCAGTTGCGACATTATTTAGATAATTTGGATGATTGGTGGTATAGCCTAGGTGATAACACTATTTACTATCATCCCAATAGAAATTGTGGTTCTACAGTTTTAAATTTAAAAAATGAAGCCACAGTAGCTTTATACCTATACACTCCCTATTTACCCAATCAAGCTGCTTTAGATAATTTTTATGGTGAAGGAGATGCTTGTAGCAGTTATGGTAATCGGAATTTCTGGACATACTTCAATCATTGGTTTGGCTCAAGCCGAACTTCTACTACTGAGGTTGAAGAAGAGACTGGTGATGAATTTAAATTAAAAACTCTGGCAGTTTATACTGATTTCACCAAAACAACTGAGATTGATTTAGAAACTACTCCAGTAGACCCCCAAAAGCAGGTCTATATTTCTGTGGCATTCACGAATACTTCTAATCAGGCTTGGCATCAAGTCTCAGATCAGCAACAAGTATCTTTAGTCCCTTACAAAGCTGATGGTTATCAAAATCATATTTGCCAAACTGCCCCAACAACGCAATCTGCATGCCCTAAGAGCATTGTTTTGAAAGAAAATTCAGTAGCCCCTCAAGCCGAGGCTAATTTCGAATTCTTTTTAACTATCCCCGAATTAGCGGCTTCTATTACCCAGTCTTTTATGCTCCTTGAGGGGGATGCTCGATATTTAAGAGGTCAACCCATAAAATTAACTTTTAAAGTTAAAGGTTTGACTAATGTTTTAGAAGATGAGTCCAACATAAGTGAATCAGCAGAGATTGATGATGAAAATGATGAGGCTGAAAATACAGTAAATAATTCTCAACCAGAAGCTGAAGATTCACAACAACCCCCTGAAGTGGATCCAACGCCAACCACTGAGACGGATGTTGTCTTGCCAGCTAATTGGGCAAATTTAAGTGTTATAGAAAAGATTCGACTTAATCCTTATGGCTGTCATGACACAACCAAGATTAGAGCAGACAATGGTCGATGTCTAAGCGGTGGTTCTACAAGACCAACTAATACAGTAAATAATTCTCAACCAGAAGCTGAAGATTCACAACAACCCCCTGAAGTGGATCCAACGCCAACCACTGAGACGGATGTTGTCTTGCCAGCTAATTGGGCAAATTTAAGTGTTATAGAAAAGATTCGACTTAATCCTTATGGCTGTCATGACACAACCAAGATTAGAGCAGACAATGGTCGATGTCTAAGCGGTGGTTCTACAAGACCAACTAATACAGTAAATAATTCTCAACCAGAAGCTATCTAATTTTCAATATTGTATGAATGATCCAATGGAAGTCTGCATATAGATTGTTTGGAGATTAAATGATAAGATGACAAATAAAGAAAGAAGATGATTCAATTGTTTAAGAAAAAATATAAGTCATCAGGTAAAACAAAATTGTTAGAATTGGACGATGCAACTGCTAAGATTATCATTGCCTATGTTAAAAATCAGGTTGATGTTATGGGATTTAAATATCATCAAAAATCAGGCAACAAAAAATATGCCGAGACAAATTGGAGGCTAATAACAGAAAATCTTATCTCAAAAATTAGAGATTTGGAGGATGGACAGAGAAATAAACAATCCTCAAAGATAAAATTAGAGTTAACCGAAAACGAATTTTCAATATTGAGAGAAATATGCCTCAACCAGATTTACATAGAAAATCCTGCTAACTACCAAGATAATCAACAAAACTCCGAAGCAATTTTCAAAGTTCAAAAAAGCATTTATCAATTAATCAATTGAATAAACACATTCTGAGCATCCACGATATATCATATCCATTCAGCCCAAGAAAGTTTACAGAATCTCATGCAATTTTTGGGGCAATATGGACTCGAGAAGATATATTGCATGAATTTCACAAAAAGTTTTTTGACATTAGATTAAAAAATAAAAACTGGGCTAAAATTAAATATTCGAAAAGTCCGAATAGTGAGATGTCGAGGATTAATCAACTTGAGCAACGGTTAGATAACATAAATAAATCATCGAATAATTACCATAATCAAACCATTGATTTAATTGAGATGGTAAACCAGTCATCTTATCTGTATGAGCAAGCCAATAAAGAGGAAAAGGTTCGCATATTGAAAATGCTGTGTTCAGACCTCTTTTTTGTGTAAGAGATTTAATCCAATGTTAGAATTAAACTTAATTAAGGACTGAAGAATATGAGTTGGCGTCAAGATATTAATTTTAGTAACTTAAAAATTGCTAGGGAAAATATGGATTTATCTACTCAAGAAGCTACTCATAAAATTAATCCAAAAACCAAGAAAGACAAAGTTGCTTTATGGGAAGCGGGTAATATTACAGATAAATCTCCGAGTTATAAACAGTTAGAAAAATTAGCTGATATTTATAATATTTCACCTTTTCACCTTCTAATGAAAGAAAATCTAGAAATTTCTAAGACTATTCCAGCATATCGTAGTACAAAGATTGAAGAAAGCTATTACCTAAAGCGATTTATTAGTTTATTAAAGACTAGACAGAGTATTATTCGTTACAATATGCTATTTGATAAAACATCTAGTAATAACTTAGTAGGTTCTGGTTGCAATTATAAGGATGCAGAATCTCTAGCTAAATTTATAACAAGTAAAATTGGTTATCGTATTAAAGATTTAAATAATAAAAAAGCTCCAGCTCACTTAAGAGAACTGCTAGAAAAACAATATATTTTTGTTTTCAAAAACACGGTTTTAAGAAATGAGAAGATAGATTTAGCAGAAATGAGGGGTATATATATTAATGATCAATATGCTCCTTTGATAGCATTGAATAGAGAAGATTCTTCAACAGGTCAATTATTTACTCTAGCCCACGAACTAGTCCACCTGTTTAGAGCAGAAGATAGTTTGGACAGTATCGATTTTAGGCAATTTGATCAAATTAAAGATAAAGAGGAGATTTTTTGTAATCAAGTAGCTGCTCACTTCTTAATGCCCAAATCAGAAATACCTCAATTGGTGTATGAAAATGTTGAAGGCATCAAGGATTTAGCTAAAAAATTTCAAGTTAGCAGTCTTGCTTGCTTTTATAGACTAAAAGATCTCAAGAAAATTAATTATAGTGATTTAAATGGATTGGAGAATTTCTTTAAATCTGAGATACAGCAGAATTTGGAAAATAAAAAATCATTTCGAGGCAGTGATAGACGGGGGTTTTCGCCCCATGCATCTATTAAATCTGGCAATGGATCTTTGTTTAATGAATATATTTTTTCACTACATTTAGATAATAGATTAAGTGCTTCAGAGACTCAGAAATTATTACGTTTACCACTGGGGAGTTTTTAAGCCATGAGATCTTATCTAATAGATGCTAATATTTTGATTTATTTTGCTAATTTTTGTCCCCATGATTATCACAAGAATTTTTGGCAAGATTTAAGAGATAAGATTGAAAAAGGTCAAATTGTATTAATTGATTCTATAGCGAATGAATGCAAATATCCATCACGATTAAAGGAGTGGATTACTGATTTAAGAAAGCAAAAACTGATTAAAGCAGTTAATGAGAATATTATTGATCAAGCTCAAGAAATCAATAAAAGATTCAAAATGATTACTAAAGATAATGTTGGTAACAGCAGATCTATAGCTGATACTCATATGATTGCTTATGCTCAAGAATATTCCCTATCTATTTTAAGTTATGAAAGTAGACGCAGAAAGGACCAACCTCAAATGAAAATTCCTGATGTTTGTTTAAAATTAAACATTGACTGCAAAAGATATCCTCTCGACATAATGAAAGAAGTGGAATTTATTCATTGCAGTTGATACATTTGTTTAATAAGGTCAATAGAGGCAGTAGAGTTATTCTTGAAAAAGAAGATGGAGCGATTGAAGTTAAAGATTTTAAAGATGTTCGCCACACAGATAAAGGTAAGCGTAGCCACGAATATCCTTATAAGAAATTTTTTTATGTCCAGATTGTCATAAGCCATTATTAGGCAGTGCTTCTAGGGGCAGAAGTGGTAAATATTATCCTGCTTATCATTGTAGCAGGGGTAAAAATCACAGTTTTAGAGTGAGTAAAAAAGATTTAGAAGCTACTGTAGATAGTTTTGTATCTAAATTGCGACTATCTCCCCAAAAAATGGAGCAGATCTTTGAAGTTTTAGAGGAATCTTTTAATGCGGTTCAAGCTGGGCATCAAAATAAAGTGGTTAGTTTTGAAAAGCAAATCACTAATTTAGAGCTAGAATTGCAGTCTTATATTGCTAAAATTAAACTTTTAAGCAACGAATCAACTATTAAATCTCTGGAACAAGACATATCTAGTCTAGAAGTAGCGATTGCAAAACTTAAAAATGAGAAGCAAGCTTTGTCTTCTGAAAGGATGCCAGACCTAAGTAAATTGAAGATAAAGATTCAACATTTGATGAGTCATTTGGGAGATTTTGCCAACAATAAGCTAGATAATTTCATGAAGGCTAAGCTTTTTGGATTACTTTTCCATAGATTACCAACTTATAGAGAATTAGTTGGTGGAACCACTAGTTTAACGGGGGTAAATTCACTGTTTTTGATCAAAGCGGAAGATGTTTTAAAAAATGTAGGTGGAACCAGTTTAAATTCAGAATTAACAGAGGTGAAACAGTTAAAAAGTAAGAGTAAGTTCCATAGCATTCGTTCTGGCGTACCCGACAGGATTTGAACCTGTGACCTCTGGTACCGCAAACCAACGCTCTATCCAGCTGAGCTACGGGTACATCTAAAATTTTAAAATGTGCAATAAACGATCTAAAACGGAAGTATTTCGAGGAGTGTAAATTATGTGTTCTGCAAGAATATCTAGAATTTCGTCACCCTTTTGATTGGAGGGTAGATTTAGATTTATGACTGGTTTAAATCTCTGATTGATGAAAAGCTGAACGATGATTAAATTATCCTCTTCAAAAAGAGAGAAGTTTTTAAAATGATTATAATCATAAAATTCTGAACCAATATGCACGCCTTCTTGATTGAGGCTATATATTTGACGCGAGGGTTGTTTTAGGGAAAAAATTAATAGGATAGCTATCATGCTGACAATAGAAATAGGAACAATCACTTCACCATCAGTTAACCAAAACCCCAGCCAACTTAAACTAATTGCCAGACCAACAAGCCCAACATACCAAAATAAACCTCTTTTACGATGAAGATACTCATCCATTTCCCAGTTGATGGAAGATTCGTCTGTTTGATTAGTGGTATCAACTCTATAATGCTCCATAAATTATCTCTCAATAATCAGCCAGTATCCAATTAGCAAACTATATTTAGTATATCATTCTTAAGCCTCTCAACAGAGGATTAAGAATCAACTTACTTATCAATCTGAGTTATGTTATATTTACTATATAAAATAGTGACGGATAAGCTCGTTACATTAGATGGATAAAGGGTGGAAATAACAAAGAGAAATGGCTATCGATAAGAGTAAAGATTATAATCCCAACAGTGGAGATGATTTGATTGGTTTCCTCGAAGAGGTTGATAATGCCATTAATCAGGTAAACCCAACCACAGCCACTGATTCTGATGCATCAAATCATCAACCTCAGCAAAATGAAGAAATGGCTAAGGAAGTCCAAGAGAGTGATCCTCAAGATTGGGTTGAATCCGAAAAAATTGATCTACCCGGTCAATTAGCTTTAGATGTTTATGAAACTAAGGATTATTTAATTGTTTTATGCCGAGTAGCTGGAGTTGATGAAAAAGAAATGGATGTTAGTATTTCCAATAATGTCTTAAGTATACGAGGAACTTTGGGAATGCCAATTACTGAGACTGTTGAAAATCACTATGTCCAAGAATGTTATTGGGGGCAATTTTCTCGGAGTATTGAACTGCCTGTTGATGTGAAGAAAGAAGATATTAAAGCAACCCTAGAAAATGGAATTTTAAAGATTGCTTTCACTAAACTCAAGCAAGAAGCCATTAAAAAAATTAGAATTCAAACTAATCTATAGAGAGAGCCAGTCACCCTCAAAAAACAAGGAAAGAGGTATCAGATATGATTCCTCTTATGTTTATGGAGCTTGGATCTCATCTTAGTGCAAAATTTAAGTATTCAGAATACTCAAACTGAGACAGACCGCAAGGGGTGGGGTATAAAAGATCCCCCAGAGACCCCTTTCGGTATTTAAATCAACTAGAATTTAAGTTGAACTTAGTCGAGAAATTGATCAAAAATATATCTAACCAGAGTTTGAGAAAGCAAGACAACCACTAAACCAATAACAGCATAGATAATGGTCTTTTTGGCAGCGGTCACTCCTTTTTCCGAACCACCAGAAACAATGTAACGCAGACCTGCATAAATCAACATTAAAACTGAAACAATCCCAACAATCCAGCCGAGAATACTAATAATATCATTAACTGTCTCCTTCAAAGATTCTTCGGCATTGACATTGTTGTCGCCCCCAGCAGTCACTATCCCTTCCTGAACCCCTCCCTGAATAGAATTGGTCGTGGAAGCTGGTTCTGTCCATGTACCATCGGCAGCTTCACAAGCAGATTCAGTCGTATGAGTAATTATGCTGCATGATGCATGAGCAGATTGATTAAAAATAGCTATTTGAATGCCAACAAGAAATAACAAACTCACCGAACCTATTATCAATAATCTACTGGTTGATTTATATAAATAAATTAAATTCAAAGACAAGATTTTTATTGGACTCATAATTGCAAATTATAACACTTTAAGGTGAGTGAGTAAAATCCCAAGCCAGAGAACCCTCTTAAAGACAGATAAGCCTTAAAGTTGATCAACTATATACCTAACAAGAATAGCCGCTGAAATAGCCACTGCCAGACCAACCAGAGCGTAAATGATGCCATTTCTAGCTTCGGTGGCAGTTTGAGAATTACCTCCGGATAAAATTAGCCTTAAACCTTGGACTAAGATGACAATCACAGATGCGATTCCTATCACCCAAGATAATATCCCAATAATAATTTGAATAATTTCAGGCACTGTTGTGGTCTCAGTATCATTACCAATTACAGGGCAGAGAGCCGCCTCGGCTTGTTCAGCTGGGGCGAGTTCGCTAAGAGGGGGTAAGTTATCACAATCGACAGCTGCCAAAACAGGATTAGCTAAAGAAATCACCAATAAGCAAATCACAGCAGAAATAAAGGACAAAATTGTAAGCTTTGACATCTTTTGTTTGTTTAAATTAGTCAAATATATTTTACCATAAAAAATAGCAATTAACAATTACAAGTCCATCTCAAATTTAATTTTAAAACTTTGACTTTTAAAGGGTAGCTCATAATTAATCTAGTAGCAGTTAAAAAATCAAAAGTTATTCAAAAAAACCAAAGAAAAATTTTAAAACTGGTCCAGCAATGATTGCTATTAGTAAACCAATTACAGCATAGATGATGGTACTCCGAGCTTTTTTAGCTTGCTCGGAATTACCTTCCGAGAAAACCAGCTGAAAACCGCCAATAATAACGACAATGATTGAAATAATGGCAGTGATAAAAATTAAATAACCAGAAATATTAGCCAGCAAATTAACTATTGATGACGTCTGACCATTTACAGTCTCTGGTCCAGTAACACTGTCTAAGGTAAAGGTCACTAAAGACCAAGCTGTCGTAGCAACAGTTAACCCAACCAAGGAATAGATAATGCCATTGCGGGCTCTATTGACTTGCTCGGAGTTACCTAAAGATAGGGCATATTTCATGCCCTGAATCACCAGAATTAATAAACTGATGCTTCCCAAAACTATAAAAACTAAATTTAGAGTACCTTCCAAAATGGTTTGATCAGCAGGCTTGGGAATGGCGGGAATATCTGAATTATTAATTTCAATATTCGCCCTTAAAACCGAAAATAATGGAGCAAACATTATAACCTCATTAATAAATAAGCTGTTTCTAGGCTGGGTGGATTATCAGCAGTTAAGTTTCTCCAAACAACTTCAGCTACCACTCTAGCCATAATGGCAATCACCAAACCAACCAAAGCATGGATGATTGTTTGCCGAGCATTTTTAGCTTTTTCAGAATTGCCTGAAGCCAAGACATATAGAAAGCCGCCAACTATTATAAAAGCCACCGCCACTAAGCCAGCGATAGAGACTAAAATAACTATAATATTGGTGGCTAAAATTTCAGTCCGATTAGCTGCTAAAAACTCTGACAATTCCTCCTGTTCATCCAAACATATGCCTCGATCCCATGAAGGAATACCCAATAACGATCGACCTTGGCAATTATCGGGTATGTGCCTATTAGCTTCGACGGAGGGACTAAAAACTGCTGACAAACTCAGTAAGCTGATAATTAAGCAAAAAATTTGAAAAAAATGTCGCTTCATTCTTATTAACCTCCCAAAATTCCACCCGGAATTAACCACTGCAAAAATGTCCACAAACTAATTAGAAGAATTAAAGCTAAAACTGCCTTGTAAATTCGAGATCTAGCTGAAGCCACAGCCTCGGGATTATCCCGAGCAATTGAATATTGGATACCTCCAACAATAATCATGATGATGGTAATCGGAAAAATAATGATAGCCATATAGTTAAGAATACTATTTAGCGTTTCTAAGGCTTGGCAATTATTATTAATGTCTTCGCAAGTGCTATCAACTGTCGGATCAACATTGCGATTGCTGGAACCCCCACTACTAGAAGGCTGGGAATTCGAATTAGCACGATCAAATTCATAAGACCGGAAATTCGAAGCAGGATCACGATAAAATTCATCGTGATGTTTAAAATGCCATTTGTCCTCTTTATTAAGATATTGACCAGCAAAACATATTCTGATGTTTTTATTATATTCCGATTTGGGAATTGTATAGCTTGAACCGGAGTAATCAGTCCAGGCATGTCGCCAAGTAGCTGGGATGGGATGAAGGGGGCTTGGTCGCGTGTATTTTAAAAAAACAAAGCCATCACAAGTGGTGGTTCGGGGGATTATCCGTCGCACCCAAGTATCAGAATTGATAATTGGAGTCGGAGACCTACCAAGCCCTCCCCCTTGAAATTTGGTTTCGATTGTGATCGTATCTTGGTCTACCGAAATCGCAGAATCCCCTTCTTGAGACTCAGAACTTAATTCACTAGTTTTTAGAGGATCGAGATACACTCCTTTATAATGATAGCTTCGTCTGCCAAGTCGACTGTCAGAAAATTCGCCCCTAAAACAAAGTACTTTTCCAGCATCCCCTAAAGTCTTTGCGTATTGTCTACCCTCTCGCCAGCCGAGTTGCCAAAGAGTTGCGATGCGGCCTCCACCGATAACATGCCTTGTTTCGGGTTCTTTACAAACTGCTCGTGGTTGATTGCCATGTAGAACTTTATATTCCCACTTTTTTATCGTGTCTACCAACCCAGTAGATGCACTGGTTATAGTAATTGTTGGGGAATCATCTTCTGTGCCTGAAATTAAAGAATTGAAAGAATCAGCCATGACTATACCAAAAGATAGCTGACTAATAATTACAAGGATGATTAGCGATCCCCAAAATACAATCCGAGAATGAAAACTTAATTTCGTAATCATCTACTTGCCTATGTAAATCTCCCCTTTAGCATGGTACTCTGGGTAAATTAAAGAAATAACCTTTTTGAAAACTTGCAACATAGCTATTTATTTTATGATAAGACAATATCTTGCTATTTAAGTCAAATTATAATACTCAAGACTCTATTTATCAATTAAGAATCTAATTTATTAAATATCTTAAAGTAGTTATAATAAACTTAGCAGTTTATGTTAAATAAAAAATAGAAAACAGACGATGCATCATATTCTGAAAAGCATTCAGGGGGTCAATAATCAGTTAATTTTAGGAAGTTGGCTTCTAATATTTATTTTAGTCTGTCTTTGTTTCTCGACCCCAGTATCAGCTTACGATATACCAGTATATGGGTTTAATAGAGCGCCCGATGGGGATTCATGTATGGGAGTTGTGCTTTTTGGACCGCCTTCAGCACCGACTTCAACAACATCTTCAACTGCGAATACTGAGGGCGATACTCTCTGGGATTGCTATGATGATATTAAAAAATATATATCCTTAGATGACGAAGATGGGGATTTTCAAGCCATTGCCCAAGAAAGCTATATCTTTTTGGAAAGAACTCCCGGCAAATTGGGTTTTCACGCTTTTGGCGAGTTTGGTTGTGGGCATGTCATAGCTGTTAATCAAGACGTCTTTAACAACAATAATAATTCCGCTCGCGAAGCAGAGTTAATATACTGGTCAGCAAGTTGCAAAGATGGACCTAACCACACTCAGACTAGTGATGGTGGGACTGATCCACCCTCTGAATACCAATGGGTGGTGACACAGAACGAGATTGGACTGCGAGTAAAGACTATCAGGATAGGCGCAGAAGAAGGTAATCAGCCTCCGCCAAGTCATTTATTGAATAAATATTCTTTGAATGAACTACCCGAGGGCAATAGTTGCAGAAATGTCATCTTATGGGGTAAGGGCGGAGATGAGTTGAAATCAGGTAGCAGACAATGGTTTTGTTATGATGATTTTTTCAAAGCCAATCAAGCATTATACTTACCGGGAATATCAGATGAGTATGATCATTTTGAAGGCTATGATTCATCGAAATCTGATGAGCTACAAGACGCTAGCAACAATTATTATGTCTTCATAGAGCAGAGAACTAATAAATGTGGTAATCGCATCCTTATTCATAAGGATGAGTTTACAAATTTTGAAAATGATTCCACTTACCCAATACGTGGAATAGTTCAAGATAATGATGCGCACAATACTGACCCCTGCAAGAGGTACTCGTATAAAAACGATGGCTTAGCGATTATTGATATAGATCCCATCGAGCAAGGATTGGATAGAGTGGATTATGTCATGGAATCTGACGTTATAGAACAAATTAAAGATGAGGGGAAATGTGATGGTACGGCGATGTCTGGGATTTGGGGCGATAATTTAGAGCGAAGAGATGGTACAGAAAATAAATGGGAATGCAATGCAGAGTCGGATCGCAGGAAAACAGAATCCTATAAATCCCCCAATCACAATCACAGGCATAGTGAGATGGACACAGATGATTTTTATGTTTTTACGGAATATCTAACAGAACTTACAGAGGAAAATGTTCGTAAATGTGGCAGTCGTATTCTCATTGAAAAAAACTCCTTCAGCAGTGCTGTTGATAAAGGTTTTGGTTTTGGTATATGGCAAGACTGGAAAGATAAGTGTGACGAGGGTCCAGCTAATGGTAACAAGAAAAGCACTTTAGTGGTAATAGTATTGGAATCCCCAACAGGGGATACTGCTGTTTCTGGTCAGAATGTAGTCCAAGGCAATTCTTCATCTTCAAATCCAGCCCCCCAAAATTGCGAAGTTTTGGCTGGATGGTTGAGCTGGGTGATATGTCCATTACTGGAAGCGGCAACTGGGATTTTAAACTGGGCTGAAACTCAGGCTACAGACAGTTTAAGAATTGATAGCAGCAAATATAATCAACCAGCTGTTGACGACGATCATAATCAACTAGCTGGTGACAACGATCCACATTATCTGTACGAGCTGTGGTCAACTATGCGAGATTTTGTCACCTATGCCATTATTGGCACGGCTCTGTTTATGATTATTTCAACTGCCTTTGATATTGGTGTTTTTAAAAATTATACCGTTAAAAAATATCTGCCAAAATTAGTGGCTGGAACTATCTTTATCCAATTTTCATGGATTTTAGGAGATTTAATGATTCAAGGTTTTACTCAATTAGGCGATTTGATGGCAAGCATCATCTATGGTATTGCCCCAACTGAATTAAGGGGGTGGGGTCTGGATAAAATACTGGGTGGTGGTGGAATTGAGACTGATGGCTTATCCATCATAGCAGTAGGTGGAGCAGTCTGGGGGTGGGTTCTTTTGTTGCCCGTGATGTTTACTTTGGCTATTGGCTTATTTATTGCTTATTTATTTTTGGTCTTTAGAAAAATTCTTATAATTGCTCTTTTAGTTTTTGGGCCTATTGGTTTAGCTCTTTGGATTTTGCCAGGCAATGACCGGGCTTGGCGGTTTTATTTTAAAACCTTCTTCTACTTATTACTTTTATATCCAGTAATTGTCACTATTATTGCCTTTGGTAAATTCTTTTCTTGGTTAATTATTCAGACTGATTGGTAGGTGGTGGAATTTATGTCAATGATATAATAGGTTACAGATTATGGAAATTGATCCCATTAAACGATTGTTGGCTTTAATTGTCTATATTGGAGCTTTCTTGGCTATTCCCTTTATGGCTAAGCGATTTGGTGGTTTATTGGGTCAACTGACGGGGACTATTAATGATAGAAGTAAGGGCTTAATAGATAGACCAAGAAATAGGTTGAGAGAATTTGGCAAAAATCGGATGAAGAATAAAGGTATAGCTCGTGGAATCAGGCGTCAACATCAACTAATGGCAGGAACAGCTGGTCCTTTACAAAAACTCGTCCATAAGGCAGGGGGGGAGTTGAAAAGATTAGAGCAGGGAGGACGATTTAGAGATCAGAAAAATATACATGATTGGCGAACTAGAAGAAGACAAAGAAGACAAGAAGCTTCTCCCGGAAGTCGCAGAGAGAAGCGCCATAATAGAGCCGACGGAAGATCCCAAGCAAGAAATATGGTCGATCAGATTCACCTTCAAGAAGAAGCTCAACAGCTTGCTGCAAGTACTTACAATGTGGATGCCAGCCAGCTTGAAAATATTGCAACCAGCACTAAAGCAACCAGAGCTCAATCCTTGGCGGCTGTTAATGAACTAATGAGGCGAGGAGAGACTTCAATAATTCGCAACATGGTTCAATCTACTGCACATCCCGAAAACACGGCTGCTAGACAAACATTGGCGGATGCTATGACTTCTGAAAAATGGCGGGAATCTCTCCTTGAAAGTGACCCAGATTTAGCTACCGCCAGCAGGCAACAAGATGGATCAGTGCGATTAGGTACTGATATTCTATTCCAGTTACCAGAAATCCATTCTCAAAAATGGTCAAGAGGTGCTTGGGAAAATGCCCTAGACAATGACCCCTCTACCCGCATGAGAGATAGAGCCCAAAGTATAGTCGATTTGCCAGTCGCTAGAGTCAACCTCAAACCAGAAGTTACGGAATTATTTGAAAGTCGGGGGATTGACTCCAAGAATCCACAATCTAATCAATAACAGCTTGATACATGGCCTCATATAAAATCCTCCAAGACATTGAAGCTGAAGACAAGATAATTTGGCGGTTAAGCCTGAAACAATTTATCTTTGCCTTTATTGGCTGTGGGTTGCTCTTCGTTGGTTATTTATCAGTCTCAACCTTTGGGCATCTTTTCTTTTTGTTCTTATTCAGTTTATTTGCTGCACCTCTTATTTTTCTGGCTTTACCCTTGGGGCAAGATCAACCAAATGAAGTTTGGTTATTGGCTAAATTAAATTTCTTATTCAAATCTAAAACTCGGCTGTGGATTCAGGGGGGACAGCCTGAAATTATCATTCAAAAAAAGACCCCTTCTGAAAAGATTGTTACTGATCCCCGCAAAGAATTGGATGCTCAACAAGCTAATCAAGAAATTCAGAATATTACGGAAGTTTTAGATAGTCGAGGTCAATCCATTTTAAATCATCAAAGCAACCTAGCAACTTCTGAAACCATCACAGTAGACCAAGAACATGAACGTCAACAGTTATCTCTTAATCAACATTTTTATAGTCTCTTAAATCATCATCATCAAAACCACAAATCTCGCATTAAGACAAATGTCAAACAGCAACAGTTGAGTCAGACAGATCAACCAACCCTTGATCCACAAGCCCAAAGCAGCCAAAAATCATCTCCAGTTTTTGGCATGATTCCCAAATTAGCTGAAGCCAAAGATTTGAAAATCGCTGTTTTAGAAAGTATCATTAATAAAATACAGAAATAAAGGACTTCAGAGGGGTGGATTCACAATCTAATCAACAACCACAAGTATCTCAGGCAATTGTTCAAAATCCTCAAGATAAAAAGATTTTAGAACAAAAAGCTAAAATTAGCTCTCATTCAACTCAAAATACCCTGCAGATTGCCGAGATTAAAGACGGAATTGTCATTTTAAAAGATGGTTCTTTCCGAGCAGTGATTGAGGCTGAGGCTATTAACTTCGATTTGATGAGTCAATCAGAACAAGAATCTGTTGAATATGCCTATCAGAACTTCTTAAATTCTTTATCCTTTCCAATTCAAATAAATATTCAATCAAGACCAGTTGATGTTGAAAATTACATTAAAACTTTGGAGAATTCTCTGCAAAAACAAAATAATATGTTGCTTCAAGTTATAACTTCGGATTATTTGGATTTCATTGCTAATTTGGTCGATAACACTCATGTAATGGAGAAAAAATTCTACATAGTTTTACCATTTTTCAATTCTGAATTTAGTCCTGAAACTTTCACTACAACTGGCAAAAACTTTCTCAATAAATTCACTGCCATATTCAGCAATAAATCAGCCCCCCTAATCGTCGATGAACGAAATTTAAAAAAAGCTAAGACTGAGTTGAATTACCGGATTAACTCTATTAGCAGTGGTTTAGGTTTGTGTGGAATTCGAAATCGACCCCTTAAAACTAAAGAGTTAATTGTTTTGTACCATGATTTTTATAACCCCTTACAAAACCTAGTTGAACCCCTGCCTGAAGTTGAAGATATGTTAGAACCTGTTGTTCAACAACAGACTCAAAAAGCTGCTCCAGCAAATATAACTGACTTCCAAAAAACCTGGAATCAGGCTGAAGATTTAGCTAAAGTTACTCAATCTTCTGAAGATTTAAGTCAAAGTCAAAAAGAGCCTAATAATGTTTAAATCTAAGCCTAAAGATCCCCAAGCCTTAATAGAAGAAAAGCGACTTCAAGAACAACAGGCTGTCCAAGCCGCTTATCAACAGGGAATAACTAGTTTACTGGATTTTATTGCCCCGCCAAGTTTAGAATTTTTTAGCACCTATTTCAGAATGGGGGTTAGTTATGTTAGAAGCGCCTATGTTTTCGGCTATCCCCGGGAGGTTTATAGCGGTTGGTTGGGACAGGTGATTTCACTGCCTCAAATTATGGATATTACTCTGCATATTTACCCAGTTCAGACAGCCACAATTTTAAAAAATTTAAGGCGTAAAACTACTCAGCTTGAAGCTAGTATCACCCTAGATAGAGAAAAGGGTCGAGTCCGAGACCCAGGTAAAGAAGCTCAACTTTTAGACACTGAAGATATGAGGGATCGACTCCAAATGGGGGAAGAGAGATTCTTTAGATTTGGTTTTTACTACACAGTCTACGCTCAGGATTTGGAGGGCTTAGAAATAGACCACAAAAGAATTGAAGCCTTGCTGAATCGTCAATTAATTTATTCCAAACCGGCTTCGGCTCAACAGGAAGAAGCTTTCAATTCTGTTGCTCCTCTGGGTTTAGACCAATTAATGATTCGACGCAATATGAATACTGGGGCTTTAGGAACCACCTTTCCCTTCACTAGCGCTAATTTAACTCAGGATCGAGGTATTTTATATGGCATTAATTTGCATAATTCAGGTTTAGTTATTTTTGACAGATTTAGTCTAGAAAATAGTAATTCTGTGGTTCTATCCGAGTCTGGAGCTGGTAAAAGTTTTGCTGTCAAACTGGAGGCTTTGAGATTAATGATGCTGGGGGTTGAGGTTATTATTATTGATCCAGAAAACGAATACCAGAGAATGGCTGAGGCTGTCGGCGGGACATATATTAATCTCAGTTTATCCAGTCCAAGTCGGATTAATCCTTTTGATTTGCCAAAAGTCGAGCATGATGACGATGATGAAGATGTTTTAAGGAATAATTTGATTGATCTGCATGGCTTGTTGAGGCTAATGCTTGGAGGTATGCAGACCTCAGCTGGCATACAGGTTATTTTAAATCCAACAGAAGAAGCTGATTTAGATGTTGCTCTGATTGACACCTATGCCAAAGCTGGTATTACCAGAGATCCCTTAACTCATAGCAGTCCGCCACCAATATTGGCAGATCTCCATGACACTTTGTCTCATATGGGCGGTAGTGGACCAAAACTGGCTCAAAGGTTGCGTAAATATATGTCTGGCACTTTTGCTGGACTATTTAGTCAGCAAAGTAATGTCAAAATAGATAATCAATTGGTGGTTTTTAATATTCGAGATTTAGAGGATGAAATTAGACCTATCGGAATGTACATGGTTTTAAATTATATCTGGAACAAAACTCGAAGTGATAAGCGAAAACGTATTTTAATTGTTGACGAAGCTTGGCAAATTATGAAATATGAGGATTCAGCAAATTTTATGTTCGGCTTAACTAAGAGGGCTAGAAAATATAATTTAGGGATTACAAATATTACTCAAGATGTAGAAGATTTCACATCTTCTAGATTGGGTCGGTCAATCATCGCTAATTCCAGCATGCAATTACTTTTAAAGCAATCTTCAACAGCTATTGATCTGCTGAGCGAGGTTTTTAAATTAACTCAAAATGAAAAGAAGCTTCTTAATCAATTCCCCGTTGGTCAAGGATTGTTTTTTGCCGGACGCAGACATGTCGAGATGCAGGTTTTAGCTTCACCATCGGAACAAGACTTAATCACCACTTCCCCTGATGAACTTTTAGCTTTACAAGAACAAAAATCCCCTCAACAATCCTCGCAAAAATCTTGATTCCAATCCCCTTATTAGAGAACAATCTTCTCTAACGGCAGTGTTATAATATCTTAAAAATGGCTGTTTTTCGCTCAGAAGATGAACCAGAAATAGAAGAGGAAATTGAAGAAGAGATTCTTTATTCAGATGAACTTCAGCAACTCAATCTCCAGCGATCTAGATTCCAAGATCAGCCTCTTACATATTCAGCCACTGAAAATGAATCAGATCAAGAAAGCCAAGATCTCCAAGACTTAGAATTTCCAGATCAGCCTCCAAGCGATGATGCTCCAGCTTTTATTAATGAAGAGTCTGAAGATCAAAAAGAAACATCATTAATACGACGCCTCAGACAAAGACAGCAACAACCTAATCAATCTTCGAACAGAAATCGGAGGAAGATTTTGCTGGGTATTGGAAGTTTTCTGATGCCGACCCTGATTGGGGTTTTATTGCTGTTGCTGTTTTCTCATGTTGGAGGAATTTTAGAACATGTTAATCGTATCTCCACTGGACTAAGATTTGGGCATTTTCATTTTTCTTTAAGTCGAAGATTTAATCATTTGTATCATGCCTATAATCGAGCTCACTTCAATGGGAAGAGTCTGTCTGGCAAGGATATCCCGCCAAACAAAAGAATTGTCCTAACAGATAGACTGTTTGGTACAACCCCCAATCAGATTTTTAATCATCTAACAGGTGCAGACTATGATATGGGGGAGTTTAATCGTTTTAGACATTCTCCGTGGTGGACTTGGGGTCGGAAAACTTTATCGGGAGTTCGCTCTCCGGATGGGAGACCCATTCCCTTAAACGATATTAAAGACCTCAACAATTTTAGAGATGACATCAATCGCAATCTTTATAATGGTGGACGATTTGACTCGTATAGGGCTCATCGCTCGGCAGTTTATATAGCCAAAATAACTGGAATGCCTTTTGTTAGATTTAGGCTTTTGATCCATGATTTAAAAAATGGCACTTTGAAAAATAGAATTAGGGGTTCGCCTGGAGCTTTGAAAACTGCAGTTAATCAAGAAATTAATCATAATATTTCAGAGGGAAAATCTAGATTAAGGCGATTGGTTGGAGCAGATAGTGCTTTGAAGAAGATGGGAATTACTGATGCCGAATTGGAAGCGGCTCGCCAAGACTATAAAACTGGAGCGACTGGTGAGCAAATCAGATCTGGGATTTCTGAGGGCAGGCAAGCTCAGTTGAATAACTTTAATACTCATGTTCTTCGGGGGGCTAGTCAGGTATCTTTGGCTATTGGCATCAGCACGGTGGTTTGTGTTCTGTATGAATTAAGTCAGGTTATTCAAAAAACTTTTAAAACTAAAATAAATGGAATGATTGATACAGCCGTTACCATGGATACCGTCACAAGCCAGATTAAAGCTGGAGAAGCTGAAAGCCATGTCGTGGCAGATTTATCTTCTCGATTCAATGGTTTTGCAACCTCAGCTAATTATCAGGTTGGGATTTTGGGTCGTTCAGCTTCAGTCTACAAAGATGTTGAAGGCGTAGATTATTCAAATGAATACTCAGTCGAAGCTGGACCTGGTGGCTTAAGCCTAAAAAAGATTCTCCAATATGGTCAATACTTCAACCCTGCTCATGGCTTTCAAAAACTCCAAGGGATTTTTGATAATCCCAATCAATATGAGGGAGAGATCAGCATTGATGATGCAAATCTCTTTCAAAACAGCGATCAAGATAGCTTCAAAAGCAATGTCAAACAAATCAGTGATACAGACTTAACCAATGAACTCAAAAATAGCGGTCTGGATAATTACACTTATAGAAGCAGTTTAGCGGGTGCTGCTATTCCGCATTTTGATACTAGTTCATGGCGAGGAGTTTTTAAGAGTTTTTTTAGTGTTGTTCTTTTTCCTTTTTTAAAAGTTTTTGGAGCAGTAGCAGAATGGGCTTTAAAGCCTGTGTTTAACTATTTAGGAGATGTATTTGAACAGCTTTGCAATATGCTTTTAAATCCAGTCGCTCAGATAGTTATTGCCATAGTAGAGCTGGGAGCCATGCTTTTCAGTCTGGGAATTGGGGTACTTGCTAAGACTGGTGGCCAATTACTTATAGGGCAGGTTGTTAAAAATATTCTCATTGCAGGCGGAACTGTGGGGTCGGGTTTTGTTTTCGATCATTTTATTTTTAATAAAGTCATGGGTAGCGTCGTTGAGGAAGCTACTGGCATCAACACTTCTCTTTTGAATGATATCAATAATTCAGCTAATGGTGCCCGAAATTACGCCTTGGTAGATTATGGCAAGCATCACTTGGCTCAGGCTGAAGCTAGTGGACACGGCGGAGTGGCAATTGGAGTTGATGAAGCCTTGCGACAGACCCAAATATCTCTAGCTCTTCAAAGGAATTATTATGCTGAACAGGGTATTTGGAGCAATATCTTTGCCTTGAATAATCCTTATTCAACCGCCTCATCTCTGTTAGCTTCTCACCATTATCAAGACAGTTTTGAAGAAAAAGCCAAAACATATATCGCTGGTTTAACTAAAAATTTTCAGCCGGGGATAAATCTTTTTGATCAAGCCTATGCAGACAATCACTCAACTCCTCAGGAGGCTGAAGCTCTAGCAAGTCTGCTTTATCCAGGTCAACAAAGGGTGATAGGTTTTTGGCCTGAAATGATGGACGGCAGTGGAATTCTAAGGGATAACATAAGCACCGATATCTTTGATAATGCCGTCTATGTCGAGGGAATTGAGGGGGTGGCTGGCATTGAGGTAGAGTCGGGAGGACTAGATACTAATCGGTACGCTCAATGCATTAATTTAGATATGGCTGATTGGTATCTTTACGTGCAGGGGGCTGAATTAGAAGAAAGCGATCGCTATGATTTCTGCTTTAAAAATGACGACGCTGCTGAACGCATTAAAATATTAAGATATAATTTGTATTATCAAGATTGTCTAGCTATTAACTATATTCAATTAGCAAACACCGATACTTCGCCAATGTTTTCTAATGCTTGTGATTCTTTATTGGTTGAGCAACAGCGGGAGACATTGATAGAGGCTGATACTGAATTAGAGTTAGGCACCTTTTCTGAACCCGTCCAGCCATCAACAGAACCCATCTCTCAAGTTTCAGAAGTCATAGATCAAACTGATAAAATTTTAACTGTCGCTAGTGAAGATGCTCAGTCTTGCTTAAATCCAATTGAAATGCTGAATCAACGGATAGCTTGGGGCTTGAATTGGTTGAGACTACCTAAACTAAAATCAGAGCAACTCGTGGCATGAGGGTCTTGTTGATATATGAAAATTAACTTAATTCACAGTTTAGCCGTTAGTTTAATACTGATTACTATAACCATCCCTTTGGTTAGGGCAGAGAGTAGCTACAATAAAGCCATTCAATATGTTTTTCCCTACTATGTACCTGATAGTGAAGGTGGGGAAGATGGCATCTATCAACCAAGCCCCTCAAAGCCCATCATTGTTAGCCGAGCTGAACCCTTTGGTGATTGTGTGGCTGATTCTATTGAAGACTTGAGAGTCAATGGCTTCTCCTATATTCCAAATCCTCAAGCTCATAATAACTCTAATCAAAGAAACTTTTATGGTGAATTCATTCGAACAAGCAATCTTTCTGTAAATGGAAAAACTGTTGAAGTTCGTCGATCTCATCGTTGTGTCGAGGAAAATATTCAACAGTTTCTTACTGATTTAAATCAGATTGTTCAACCTCGATACAGTATTCATGCCGATGGTTGGAGAAGTCAAGAACGACAAGTTGAGCTCCGAGCCATGGAGAATAGAAGATGTTCTTTTCGATATCAAGGCGTCCAATACTACCTCAGCCAGCTCAACGAAACTGACAACAATCCCCTTGGTTTTGGCTCGTATAGTCTAGAACAGGTCAGAATTGGTGATAAGTTTCAGCCTCGGCACGCCTATTACGATCAAGCCGATAGAGAGCATGGCATTATTGATATAACTTGTCCTACCCCCTTAACTACCCCCGGCTACTCAAAACATCAGCTTGGACTGGGATTTGATTTATTTTGTCTAGACGAAAACAGAACGTGGTGGTCTGTAAATCAAGGAGGGAGATGCAGTGAGGACGGAAATTTAGCTCTTGATTGGATCAAATGTAATGCCCATCAATATGGGTTAATCAATCCTTTCACTTCTAGTTCAGGTTGGCTAACAGAAAAACATCATTGGGAGTTTCCTGTTAGCCAAAGAACTCAGAGAATCCTTCAACAAGTCCGCCAAGAAACTGAAGATGGTTTGGCTTGTGATCATTCTTCTCGAAGATATAATCGTCTAGACAGAGAAAATGTCCCCGTTCCTTAAAATTAATCTCTCAAAAAGAGGTGTTTAAAGTCGCAGGGGCATAACTGCGTGGCGATAATCATCTAGAGATTGCTTATCATAGCCCTTTAAGAGGCAAAGATCTAATTTGGAATTAAGATTAATTTCAACCTGATCACCTTCTAGGGCTTGGAGGGCTTCTTGAAGATACTTGGCATTTAAAGTTATAGCGTGATCCCCGTCTGGGGGCGTGGTAATCTTAGCTTTAATTTCTTCAATGTTTTCACCCATTTGGGAGGTCACAGATTTAATCTGGAGTTTAGTGGCTTTTGGTTGCCAGTTTAAAACAATAGCTGGAGTCAGTTCTTGTGAGAATAATCGACTTCGCTTAACTGACTCTTGGAGAAGTTGTTTATCAACAATTAATTTTGTTATAAATTTATCTGGAATTAATTTGCGATGATCTGGATAAGTCCCCTCTATTAAAGATGAGGTGATCTCTATTTCCTGATCGTTGACGGTAAATAGAATGTGCTGCTTCTTATCTTCTTGTTTGAAAATTGAGATTTTAGCTTGGGGATGGGCTACTAAAATCCGATCAAGTTTCAAAAAGGTGGTGGCTGGAATTAAAATTTGAAAATCTGCCTTAGCACTAGGCTTGGTGACAAGGTTGGTAATCTTTTTTTCAGCCAATCGGTGGCGATCAATAGAAACTAAATATAATTCCTTGTTAAAGATATGAAGTAAAACTCCGGTCAGAATTGGGTTACTTAGGTCTTTGTTGGCAACAAAAATAGTTTGATCCAAAACACTTTTTAAAACTGAAGCCTTGATCTCTAGTAGAGGTTTGGTTTTTTGATTTACGGGAAAGGAGGGGTAATTTTCTGGAGTTAAACCATTAATAACTCCATTAATATTTTGACAGCTTATTTTTAGCTTTGTTTTTTCGACCCCTAAATCTATGGTTGCAGGCTTGGTTTTAGAGGTTTCGGAAGGCAATCCTTGAATATACTCTCTCAAAAGTCCTGCTGGGATGGTGATAGAGCCATCTTTTTGACAAGATCCAGGAATTCTTTCAATAATAGAAACCTCCAAGTCTGTGGCCGAAATTTCTAATAAATTTTTATTGGTTTTAAGAAAAATATTTTTAATTATTTCTAGTTGATGATTCTTGTCTGAGAAAGGAGTAACATCCCTTAGACAATTGCTGAGATTTTTTTGAGTGACTTGAAACTTCATAACTAAAACTATTTTAACAAATTTCTTTCAAAACTTGTTATAGGTCAAAACTTGTTTTGGGGATAAATAAAAGATCATCAGATAGATAGAAGGTGTTTTGTCTGTGTGAATTAACTAATAATAAGCAGGGTATTTAATGAGTGAAGGTTTATAAAATTTAGTATCGTCATCTTTGTTTGCAAATTTAATCCCAAGACTTACACATTTATTACACATTAAATTCTCAAGTTTTCCAAAAAAATTAAAAATTCAAAGCTTGTTTTAGCTCTATCAAAGCCTCTTTTAATTCGTGATTGTATAAAATCTGCTTTTTAATTTTGTCTACAGAATGAATAGCAGTTGTGTGGTCTTTGCGATTTAAGGATTTGGCTACTCGGGGGTAGCTTAAGTGCAGGTGTTGTCTGAGTAAATACATAGCAATTTGACGAGGCAAAACAATATCTTTATCCCTCTTAGGACTTAATAATTCAGAAGTTTTTAAATGATAGTGTTGAGCAACTTTCTCAATTACTTGTTTAGGGGTAATTCTTGGATTTTTTGATTTAATAAAATGTTTTTCAAAAATTTGTTGAGCCAGTTGAGGGGTGGCTAAGACAATTTGGTGAGCTTCACAGAAAGCATTTAATTGATTCAAAGCCCCCTCCAAAACTCGAATATTGGTAGAAATATGAGAGGCTAAAAATTCCACGCACTCAGATTCGATTTTAAGATTAATTTTATCTGCCTTGGCTTTCAAAATAGCACACCTTGTCTCTAGATCGGGAACCTGCATATCTATAGTCATACCCATCTCAAATCTGCTTTGAAGCCGAGCTTCCAAGGTGGGAATAGCATGAGGGGGTTTATCGCTACTGATAATAATTTGTTTGCCGGCTTCATGCAAAACATTGAATGTGTGAAAAAACTCTTCCTGAGTTTTTTCCTTATTAGCAATGAATTGAATATCATCAATAATTAAAATATCGGCATTTCGATAACACCGAGTGAAATCACCCACCTGCTTATAGCGAATAGCATTGGTGAATTCTTGGACAAACTGTTCAATGGTGACATAAACAACTTGCAGTTGGGGTTTATGAGCTAAAATGGCATTGCCTGCGGCTTGAATTAGGTGAGTTTTACCAATGCCAACCCCACCATAAACAAACAAAGGATTATATTTTGAGCCTAAATTATTCACAACTGCTTGACAAGCAGCGTGAGCCAAGTCATTACCTGATCCAGTAATAAAGGTTTCGAAAGTGTATTTAGGATTTAAGCCTTGTTGGTAAGCTTGAGCCCATCGATTGCGACCAATTTGATTGCTTTTACCAAAATTCACACCATTGTTTATTTGGGTAGAATCACCCTCTTCTGTTTTAGAGCTGGCATGCGAGATGATGCGATACACTAAGTCTTGATCAGAAATTTTGTTTTTCACCAAAGCTTTTTTAACTAGGGGCTGAAATTGAGTTTCCAGCTGTCTTTGAGCAAAAGCGTTGGGGACACCGACAATAAGCTTCTGATTATCAAAACTCAAAAGCCGAGTTTTTTTAAACCAAGTAGCATAAATAGAGGGATCAACATTTAATTCGATTTCGCCTAAAACTGATTTCCAAATTAAACTTGTTTCCAACAATTTCCTTCCTTTTTAAACTCTATTTACTTGAATTTTGTAACAACAAATCCGTTGTTTCAATTATGCCAAATTTTTTCAAAATTGTGTGGATAAAATTTGCAAAAAAAACTTCAGCAATCCAATCAGCTATATAAGTTAAATTATCCACACTTACTATTTTACAGATTAGAATCGGTGGATAAATCCTAGGCGAAGTGTGGAAATTTTTCTAGATTAAGTTTTCCTGATGTCTAAAATCATTGTGGGGCATTTGTCTGTCACTGGCTGAAACTGTATAATTAGGGAGCTTGTAAAGACTAATAAATGTCAAAACGAACTTATCAACCAAACAAAAGAAAGCGTGCTAAGAAGCACGGCTTTATGAAGCGCATGAAAAATCGAGTCGGTCGAGCTGTTCTGAAACGTCGTCGCAACAAAGAACGTAAAAAGCTAAGTGCTTAGAATTAAGCTGTTATTTTCTTAGAATCAGTATTTATCATGATTAACCGAGTCAACCGTTTTAGAGGTCGGCGGAGTCTGTTTCCGATATTGAGGAGGGGTAAAGTTCAACGATACAGCTTCGGTAAATTATATTATCGCCAGAATTATCGCCAGAATTATCGCATTGCTATTGTTGTTAGTAAAAAAGTGGATAAAAAAGCTGTTGTACGCAATAGAATTCGCCGTCGACTATATGAAACTTTTCGACTATATTTCCAGCAACATGCTATTCATGTGGATTTGATTTTTGTCATTCACGATAATCAATTAGCCTTCTTGCCAGCACCTGATCTGAGCAAACAGCTTCAACCAGTTTTTCAAGCCTTGCAAAAAAATTACTCAAAAAAGATCTAAAAATATACAGATATATTATTAGCAATTTTAAGAACAATCGTTAAACTTTCATAAAATAAATTTATTTTGCATACAAAATTAGCACACTTTATAAGCAAATTAAATACTAAGTTTTATTAACTTCTGCTAATATGTATTAAGTAATTAAGATATAGATACATGTGGGATTTGATAGTTAATCTGTGGAATACATTAATCTTTGAACCAATTTTCAATCTTTTAGCCGTTCTTATGGCTATTATTCCGGGTCATAATCTTGGAGTCGCCTTGCTAATCTTGATTATCTTAATCAGATTAGCGATATATCCAATAATTAAAAAGCAGTTAATACAGTTAAAAAAGCAAAGAGATTTGCAGCCTGAAATAGCTAAAATCAAACAGGCTAATAAAGGTAATAGGCAAAAAGAAGCTTTTGAAACTCTAGCTCTTTATCGGGAACACAGTTTCAATCCTTTTGCTGTTTTAGGCTATTTATTGCTTCAGATTCCCATCTTTATTTGTATCTATCAAATTGCCAGACAAATTTCTAGCCAGAATCTTCTGGAACATGCCTATACCTTTGTTAAGGATTTAAGCTGGATGCAGGATTTAGCTATTAATCCGGAAATCTTTGATCCAACTTTTCTGAGTTTAGTTGACTTGACTCGCCAACCACTAGAGACGGGCGGATTATATATAGCTGGGTTTATTGTGTTGTTATTGGGAGCAATCTCTCAATATTTTATCTCTAAACAAATGTCGGCTCAAACAGCTGATACCAGTAAGCCTCAAAAAACCTTAAGGCAAATCTTCAAAGCATCAGCCGCAGGACAAAAATTAGATCAAACAGAAATCAATGCTAGCGTCAGTCGCTCTATGAGATTTGTTTTACCCGGCTTATTTTTGATTGTGGGCTTGAGATTCTATACAGCCTTATCTTTCTTTTGGCTAACAAGTTCCCTAATGCAATATTGGCAATTCAATCAATTCAATCAAAAACAAGAACAAAATAAGACCACTGCCCAAGTCAATGGTCAAACAGTGGACGGCTTTGTCAGCAAAACCTTGAATGCTAAAGAGAAAAAACAGAGACAGTTTAATCAAACTAAAAATTCTAAGACTGGCAGAAAAAGAGTCTCTGCCACCGCTAAAACCGTTAAAAAATCTAAAAATAACCCAAGGAGGAAGTCATGAATGACGCAGCTTTATTTGCTAAACAATATCTAGAGGATATCCTAAGTTTTTTTGGTCTTAGAGTTGACGTTTCTTTTGTCATAGAGGACGAGTATATCCAGCTAGATATACCATCCACACATTTAAATGGTTTTTTGATTGGCAAGTCTTCTCAAACCTTAAAGGCTCTTCACATTCTAACTTCATCAGCTGTCCAACAATATAAGAAGCAACCATATAAGTTAAATATTGATGTTGCCGGCTACAAGAGACATAAAGCTGAGCGTTTAACTCGACAAATTGGTTTTTGGATCAAGGAAGTTAAAGAAAAAGGCTCTTCTAAGCAATTAAACCCAATGGGAGCAGCCGAACGACGGCTTGTTCATCAATTGGCTAATGCTCAGGGGCTACAAACTAAAAGTTTTGGACAGGGTGATCAACGCCACGTGGTTTTGGAGCCAGTAACTGAATCGTAGCTTGCGCTAAAATAATAAAATCTAGATGCTCTTTGTAAAAACAGTGTTTGAGAATCAATTTACAGCATGGCTCTCTGTGGTAAAGGAAGTAAGAATCCTGATTAGGAAGTACTATATCATTTAGTGCGTGATTAAGTCCGCTTGCGTTATGGAGCTGAGAGCTAGCTGATTGCGTCAACAATAATTCTGATAGACTAAAAAGCACTATGAAGTCCAGAGTTGGCAATACCTCAAGGGCGGAGATGCTTTTACCAGTCCTTTCAGGGTCTTTGTTGTCAACCTTGAATTCAAGTAATTCAGATTCACTGTAATTACATTCCTTCAGCAGGTCTTCACTATCCATCACACTGGAATCCAATACACCATACTTTTAGAGCATGTTACAACCATGTCACAATTAGACATATTATAGGCTCCCGGACTGATGTGGAGGGTCTGATTTTCATGTTGCTTCAATATAGCATTGTATCGGTGGCTGGCGTGTCTATGTTGTAATCAGCAGTTATCCTGCTCAGCAATCTTTGGCTCACCAATATGACTGGCTCTGGGGACTGGATTCGAACCAGCGACCTGGCGGTTAACAGCCGCCTGCTCTACCGCTGAGCTACCCCAGAACAAAGATTCACTCATAATACTATAATTCTAAATATCTTACCTAAACATTATACTAAGCTGAATTTTCTTTTCTGTTAGAAGACTTGATTTTTCTAATTTTTTTCAACAAAGACGGTTGAGATTTTGAGGGATGAGCTGGATCAGTCAACTGCGTTAATTGCAACAAGTGATGATCCCTGAATTCAATAAAGGCTTTTTTATCTAAGCCTGTTTTTTTGATGAAGCTTAAGATTTGCTCACCCCCAATATAATGAGGAAGCATCACATAATTTGCTCCACATTGATACAATTCTTGAGCTTGAAGCGGAGTTTCGGCAGAGCAAATAAAAATAGTTGGCAAATTCTTTTTGGTAATGTAATCGGCTAAAAACTTGTTGATTTGAAATTCAGAAATGGTTGATATAAGAAGTTTAACTTTATCTAAGCCAATTTCTTCTATTAGTTCTAAATCAGATATATCCCCATAAGCATGAGGTAAATTATTTTGTTCCAAATGTTCTACAATCCTTGGATTGTAATCAATAATTAAATATGGTTTTTTGAGGGTTTTAAAAGTTTTAATGAATTGTTCACCGCCCCTAACATAGCCGATTAAAACCAGTTCAGGTTGTTGAGCTAACCGGTTTTCTTCTTGAGTGTTTTGGCTCTCAAAAATTTTCAGAAAGCGTTCCAGAAAAGCATATAACTTGTCAGAATAAATAATCATATATGAAGATAAAGTAATGGTAATCAAAGCAATAACTGTTGTCAGACCAATAATTTTTTGACTTAATTCAAGCTCTAAATTCGCTCCAATTAAAGCGATGAAGATTAAAGAGAATTCGGAAATCTGGGCTACTGCTAAACCGGCTTTGAAGCCAGTTTTTTTAGTAAAGCCCAAAATTTTCATAATAATCATGACAATAATTGGGTTGCCAATCAGAACAAATAGAGATAGCAACACAGCCTGAGGAATAATTTCACCCAAGATTGTCAGCTCTATTGAAGTTCCCAGAGCCACAAAGAACAAAACAATGAAGAAATCCCTGAGAGGTCTCAAGCGTGAAGCTATTTCTGCAGCATAGGGCTGGCTAGCTAAAGCCACTCCGGCCGCTAAAGCTCCAACCTCTAAAGATAAGCCAGTTTCATAAAAAATAGCTCCCACCCCCAAACCCCAAGCAATAGCAAAAATAAACAAAAATTCTTGATTGGCACTTATCAGATTTTTTAATTTTGGCAGAAGCCAAATTGAAATAAAGGCTAAGCTAGCAAACAACAGCAAACTTTTAGCAATCAGTTCATAGATAAAACTGCTTGATAAGGCATCATTATTTAAAGCTGGAACAACAATCAAAATAGCAGCAGCACAAATATCTTGGACTAACAAAAATCCCACTGAAATTTTGGCATATAATCGATGATGTTCTCGTTTGTCTGATAAAAGTTTTAAAACAATAATGGTTGAGGAAAAGGCTAAAGCTACAGCGATATACAAGGCAATCAGGGGATCATAACCTAGGCTATGAACAATAATCCAACCCACGGCAGTGGTAAAGATAACCTGACTAACTCCTGTTAAAACGGCTGGCTTACCGACATCTTTAATAATTTTTGGGCTTAAACCCAAGCCAACAATAAAGAGGAGTAAGGCAATACCTAAATGAGCAAAAATATCCAGTTGATCAGCGGTGTGAACAATATTCAAAACTAGAGGTCCAACCAAAACCCCGGCAATGATATAGCCAATCATGAGGGGCTGTTTCAGAAGTCTCATTATTAAAGAGATAACTAAAACCACTCCAATAACGAAACTTAGTTCAATGAAAATATTATCCACCAGCCTTAACCTTCAATTTTAAGAGCTATCTGAGTTGAATGTAACAAACTATTGAGTTTCTGCATTGTCTGACTCAACTTCTTCGCTTGATGGGGAAGAAGTCTCAATATCAGCTTCATTATCTTCGGCCGCAGAGGCAGTTTCTAGATTCTCCAAATATTGATTGATAAATTCTCTGGCTGTTTCAATTCGACTGAAGGCTTCATCGTCAGCTTCCTCTAAAACCTGACCATCAAGAATGAAAGTCGGAGTACCCGTAATACCTAAGCTCTCAACATATTTAATATCATTATTGATGATATCGTTAATTTTGCTACTTTTGAAATCAACATCAAATTGCTCTAAATCAACTCCAGCTTCTTCAGCAAAAACTCGGATTTGATTAATGGGATCGTCAAGATTAACCCAAGCTTCTCGCTCTTCGAATAATTTGTCATGCAACGCCCAGAATAAATCTAAACTCTGCTGACGGGCGGCCTCAACAGCCCGATGAGCAGCCAAAGCATTTCTAAAACTAGCAGTTAAAGGAAAGTGAACTGGTTGAAAAATAATTTTATCTTGGAATTCTTGTCTAAGAGGCTTTAAAACTGGATGATGTTGAGCACAGGCAGGACAACCCAAGGAATAAGCTTCTTCTAAAACAATATTTTGTGGACTAACTCCGTAAGTATTGTTGCTACGCTGACTGACAGTCGGAGCATCTTGATTATCGCCTAAGATCACAAATCCCAAGAAAAGGATTACAATAAGGGCAATCAGAAAGATAAAAATTTTATTATTCATTAAATTTTGATGAAAATTCCATTAAAAAAATCAATATTAGTTCATTATAGAGTAAAATAGAGAAAATTAAAATTTTGTTCTTATGGATACAGAAACTTCGTCGAATCTTTTAGATTTAGCCATTTTTATTATTAGCTTCAGTCTCGCTATTCATTTAATGCAATTGATTAAAAGTTTCAGCTATATGAATCTCAATGAACTCAGAAGAAGAGCTTTGAAGGGCAGTCGTCAAGCCCGACAAGTTCTCAAAGCTCGAGAACATGGCTTGAGGCTGTGGTTTGTCTTATGGATTCTGCTGGCTTTAGTTATTGTGATTATGATTCAAGTTTTAGGCAATCTCATAGAATCAACTTATTTAGTTATTTTGATTAGCATTGTTCTTCTGACAAGTTTGGTTTTTGCTCTGCCTTGGGCTAAATGGCCAGTTCCCAGTCTGGTTTCAGCTGCCCGAGTAAGTGGATTTTTGGGTAAATTTTTAGATAGGATGGAGCTCTTTTTCAGAATATTTAAACCTTTAGGATTAAGTCAAAGAATTAGTGCCGACAAACCACTGCACATTCATTCCAAAGAGGATCTTATAGACATTATCAAAGAGCTAAGAGATCGGATTAATAACCCTCAAGCCCAGACAGACTTAGATTTAACAATTGCTACTCTGACTTTCTATTCTAAAAAGATTATAAATTATATGATTCCTTTAGCAGATATGAGGGTAGTTGCCCCCGACCAGAGTTTGAGTTTATCTTTTTTGAAGGATTTACATCAAACAGGATTATCTATTTTCCCGGTTCAAAATCAATCAACAGAAGATTTTGTTGGAGTTTTGCATTATAAGGATATAGAAGCTTCTGACAAAGAGAATCATAAAATTGCTCAAGTTATGAGATCATCTATTTATTATGTTCACGAGCAATCAGCTTTAGACCAGGTTTTAAATGCCTTTTTTGTCACTGAAGAATATTTATTTTTAGTCATTAATGATAGGCAAAAAGTTGTCGGCTCAATCACTGTCTTTGATGTTTTAAAGCAATATTTAGGTCAACAAAAACTTGAGAATTTACCAAACTACAATGATGCTCAAGACATTGTTAACAGCTTGGAAAACCAAGCCAAAACCTCTAATGTTAAAACTAATGATGCCCCTGACTCCAACTAGAGATCTTAATAAAGTATTTCAATCATCAGACCAATCCCCGACTGTAGCAGGCTGGGTTCAAGCTCGTCGAGACCATGGGGGCTTGATTTTTATTGATTTAAGAGACTGTCACGGAATTATTCAGATTGTTTTTAGACCAGAAAACAAAGCTTTGTTTGATCAAGCTCAGACTTTGAGAAAAGAATGGGTTATTGAAGTTGGTGGTCGTTTGCAAAAACGAACTGCTGGCATGGAAAACCCCTTGGTTGCAACTGGACAGTTAGAGATAGCCGTTGACAATCTGATTATTCTAAACCAAGCTAAAACACCCCCAATTACTACTACCGACCAGGCGATATTACCCAACGAAGACAAGAGGCTGAAGTATCGTTATTTAGATTTAAGGCGACCGACAATGCAAAAAAATCTGAAATATCGGGCAAGTTTTTATAAGGTTATTCGTGATTTCATGGAAGAGGCAGAATTTACTGAAGTACCAACGCCAATTTTAGCCAATTCATCACCCGAAGGAGCTCGGGATTTTCTGGTTCCCTCCCGATTACATCAGGGTAAATTCTACGCTCTGCCTCAAGCCCCGCAGCAATTTAAGCAATTGCTGATGGTGGGCGGATTATCTCGCTATTACCAAATTGCTAGTTGTTTTAGAGATGAAGATCCTCGAGCCGATCGCCTATATGGAGATTTTTACCAACTAGATTTAGAAATGTCTTTTGTTTCTGAAGGTCGGGTAGTTCGTCAAACAGTTGAGCCTTTGGTTAAAAAATTGATTGTAGATTTTGGTCAGATGTCCTTATTGGGTGATAAGTTTTTTGAAATGACTTATCGTCAAGCCTTTGAAGCTTATGGTACTGATAAACCTGATTTAAGGTATGATTTAAAGATTCAAGATTTGTCGACTATCTTCAAATCAACCGAGGCTGAAGTTTTAAAGAAGGCTTTGGAAGCTGGGGGTAGCATTAAGTCTTTGGCCATCGATTCAACTTTATCCAATAAGCAGTTTAGTGATTTAATTGTATTGGCTCAATCACGGGGAGCGAAAGGATTAGCCTGGTTAACCTATACCGATCAACACTGGCAAGGTCCACTAGCCAAATTTTTATCTATTGAAGAATTGAAACAAATTCGAACAACCTTTAAACTCCAAAATCATCAAACAGTTTTTTTATTAGCTGATCAAAGCTCCAAATTGGCTCTAACAGTTTTGGGGGCTGTCAGAGAGCAATTGGCAGACTGGCTTAATCTTAAGAATGAGGCAATTGTGTCAGCTGTCTGGATTGTTGATTTTCCTTTTTATGAGCAGGATGAACAATCGGGGCAGTTAGTTTTTGGTCACAATCCTTTTTCCAAGCCCAAGAATTCTTTAGACAACAAGGATAAATTACAAATTTTAGCTGACCAGTATGATTTAGTGCTTAATGGCTATGAAGTTTGTTCGGGAGCAGTTAGAAATCATGATCCCAAACAATTAATTTTAGCTTTTCAGAATATTGGTTATAGCCAAGATGAAGTCGAACAAAAATTTGGTGCATTGCTGGAAGCTTTTCAGTATGGAGCTCCACCCCATGCTGGTTGTGCTTTTGGTCTTGATCGACTGCTTATGATTCTATTGAGGGAGTCAAATATTAGGCAACTAGTAGCTTTTCCGAAGAGTGGTTCAGGCGTGGATTTGATGATGGACTCGCCATCAAATATTAATAAGACCCAAGCCAAAGAGCTTGGTATACATAAATCATGATATTTATTAATTTTAGTCGTTTACTAATCTTAAGTGTTGTCATTTTAGGCTTTCATCTCCAATCTCCTTTTTCAGCTCAAGCTCAAGCCGATATTTCAGTGCCGTCAGCAAGTTTTAGGCAGACAGCTTTAAAGCATTTAACTCGTTTAATTAAAACTTACAATATTTCTTTGAATACTGCAGAAATTAATTTGGTTACTGATAACTGTCAAGATATCTTGAAAACTTCTATCCCTCAACTTTTAGACGATACTAACCAAACAGCTCAAGTTTATCAATCTCTAATTGAGATAATTCAATCCAGCTTAAATTTCATTAGCGACGATTTAAGACATATGACTGTAGACAGCTCCAATATTGATCTAGTTTTAGTCGATTTCAGTCAGCTGGAAGCTAATTTTCAGACTGATTTAAGGGCATATAAATTGAGTTTAAATGAATTATTAAGCTTGAATGTTAATTGTCATTATCATCCTCAAGCTTTTGTTGCTGGGCTACAAGAAGCCGATAGTCGTCGGCAATTAATTGAGGCATCAGCTGAAGCAATGCTTGATTATATAAACAAAGAAATAGAAGAAGTCTTAGCCGAAATTCAGGCCGATTTATTAACCGCAGAGAATCAGCAACATGCCATCTAGAATCCATCCCGCCAAGAAGTCAAGACTGGAATTAAACTGTAGCTTGAGGATGTATTTATTCATTGTTATATTGATTTCAATTGGTTTAAGTTTTATCTCTTTGCGATTATTCTGGAATTCTCCCGCCCACGAAACTGCTATTAGCATTCAACGGGCAACCGAAAATAGCTTAGATAGTCCATTTTTTCTACCCACAGAGAATAGCGAAGTAGATTTTGAGGATCACATACTGACAACAGGTGAGCTGCACCATATTTATGATCAAATCACTCAAATGACTGCTAATATTGAGAATCAACAACATTGGCAATTACCAGAAGATCAGTTAATCCAACAGTTTTTAGAATTTTAAATATTAATCTTGTCTAAAATTCTGCCTCAACCAAGTATCTAAATTACCTGCAGTCATTCCCACAATGACTAATCTATTCTCAATATCTTTTTTAAGTTGCTGTACTAATTGCTCGTTCATTTTGGAGATGATAATCTTCGGAGGATACTTGATGTTTTTTGTTAAATCATCGGGTGATAAGATTGGCAAGTCATCATCTTCACGGGCTAGATATGTTGGCAACCAGTAAAGCTTATCAATAGATTTAAATAGATTAATATATTGATTTTGAATATGATGTTGTCTGACATTAGAGTGGGGTTCATAGATAATTGCTAGAGGTTTCTTTAATTCCGAGGCTATTTGTAAACAACCCTGAATTTTAGCAATATTGTGAGCATAATCTGTATAGACGCTGGGGGCAATTTGTTCAAATCTCCTCCATAAACTGGGGAATTTATTCAAGATATTCATAATTTCCTGGTCGTTAGTTTGATTTTGCCAGATTTTGATAGTCTGTCTGACAACTTCAGCATTCAACCGATTAACCTCACCTAAAAGCCGAAAAGAAGAATGAATGATTTTTGGTATAAAAGTTATGTGATTTAATTCTTCAAGATTTTGAAATTGATTCAAAGTTTGCCAGTCACCATAATGCATGATGACTTGATGACTTTGTTTGATAAAATCAATCATAGCCTGATAATACGAAGCTTTAGTCGGATAGACTTCTTGATGATCATGTTCAACTCCCGTAATGACGCTTAAATCAGGCTTAAAGGCTAAAAAATTGCGATCAAATTCATCAGCTTCATAGATAAACCAGCGACTGTCTGATGATAAATGGGCTGAAGACTGGTCGGCTAACCGACCTCCTACAGCATAACTAATATTCAGATTTAACTGCTGAGAAGCCCAAATTAACATGGCAGTTGTAGTTGTTTTGCCATGGCTTCCGCTAATAGCTAAAAGTTTTAAATTTTGCTTTTTAATAAGAAAATTAAAAAATTCATCTCTTTTGCTGACTTTAGGTAAATATTGCTTTGCCCAAGCTAACTCTTCATTCGGAGGCTTAACCCAAGATAGGGCTGAAGAATAAATATACCAATCAATGGGGCTTTGCTTGTGAATCTTACTAATCTGATTTTCAGTTTGTCCAATGTTGATCATGGGTTTGGGATGCCAGTTTTGAATTTTTGACATGAATTCAGAATGCTTCAAATCTGATCCAGAGACTTGATGGCCAAGCTGATGGGTAATTTCAGCCAAAGCACTCATTCCAGCTCCGTTTATTCCGGCAATATAAAGATGCATAACATATATTATATAGTCCCACTCATAAAGTATAATAAGGCTTATGATTAGTCGGGGAACTTCTAGGGGTGGCTATATTTTATTACTTGTTTTAATGATTATTTTATTAGTCAGTGGAGGCTTAAGCTTATATGGCTTAAGGCACAATCATTTAATTATGGAGGAATACAAGCAAGCAGTTTTTGAGGCTGATCGTCAAGGTCAACCAGATTATAAAGTTGATCAATTAATTCTCAGACTTAAAGCTCATGTCGAAAATCACATGAATGCTAATTTACAACAGGATAGTGATTCCGAAGAAGACCCAATTCAATTGAGCTATCGCCATTACCGAGATACTTTAGTTCAATGGCAAAAACGCATGAATAATATTGATGCCAAATTAGTTGATCAGTTCAAGGACATCAAAAAACAATGCCAAACAGAAGATTCTTTAACTTCTGAAAGATTACTCTGTTTAAAAGAGAAAACTCGCAATATTGATTTTATGCCTGATCCCCCTTTAATCGCTAAGGCAGATTATACGTATAATTTTACTAGTCCGAGGTTTTCAACGGACTTGGCTGGAGTTAGTTTGGTTCTCTTTTTTATGACTCTGTCAATCTTTGTTTTAAGGCTACTCTTTTAAGGCCAATGATTTGAAAATTCAGTTTTCCAGCTATTAGCTGAAAAGAATCTTGAGTAATTTGCATAGCCATATCTGATCCCTTGAAATACTTGACTAATGACTAACAGATAAGATATATTATAGAAATATTAATAAAGGAGTGTTTTAAGTTATGGGATATTCACACAAAAATTCAAAGGGTATAACGTACTATCTAAATAAAGGTCAATCCAAATTGACAGGTGGATATAGTGCACCTATTTATTATTTCAGTGGCAAGCCAAAATCAGAAACAGCCTGTGATTTACCTAATACACACAAGGTTGTTGAAAATCCTCGAAATGGTGTTCCCTTTTTGAAGAAAAAATAAATTTTGTTATCACAAAAAGCAAAAACTTCCCTGAATTGAGGGAAGTTTTTTTAATGCTTTCATTTTTTTTAACCCCCTACTATTTTAAATATTAAGATCTAATACTAAAATTTATGCCCCTTTTGATTCTAGCCCCCATGTATAACGTCACTGATTCAGTTTTTCGACAGATGATTAGCTATTTGTCGCCACCTGATTTATATATGACAGAATTTGTTAATGTTGATGGTTTGCAAAGTCGAGGGCGGACTAAATTACTACCTTTTCTATATCAAGAGCCAAGCTCAATCCCTCTGATTGCTCAAATTTGGGGGACTAATCCTGAAAATTATTACCAAACCGCCAAAGAATTAGCCTCCAGAAATTTTGCAGGCATAGATATTAATATGGGTTGCCCCGATAAAACAGTCATTAAGAATAATAATTGCTCAGCTTTAATTAAACCAGCCAATCGCCCCAAAGCTTTGGAAATTATTCGGGCCACTCAAGAGGGGGCTGGGCAACTTCCAGTCAGTGTTAAGACTCGATTAGGCTTTAATGAGATTGATTTAACTTGGCATCAGTTTTTGCTAGAACAAAACCTAGATATGCTAACTATCCATGGTCGGACTACTCGTCAGAAAAGTCTAACTCCAGCAGACTATGGTTGTATTGGACTAATTAAGCAATTAGCCAATAATTTAAAGGTTGAGACTAAGATTATTGGTAACGGCGATATTGTCAGCCGAGATCAAGCTTTAGCTTTGTGCTCTAAATATTCTTGGGATGGGGCAATGATTGGTCGGGGCATTTTTGCTAATCCTTTAGCTTTTTCTAAAACCAAAAATTGGTCAGATGTTAAAACTCTCGATCGGCTAAAGCTTTACTATCGACATCTTGAACTTTTTCAACAGACATACAAAGAATCTGAACGCAGTTTTCAGCCCTTGAAAAAATTCATGAAAGTTTATCTGACTAATTTTAATCAAGCTTCTAACTTAAGACTTCAGATAGCCCAGAGTCAGACAGCTGCAGAAGCAAAAACAATTCTAAAAGATTGCATGGAGACAATCTAGATTGGTCAGTTGGTTTGGTTGCGGGGGTAGGACTCGAACCTACGACCTCGTGATTATGAGTCACGCGAGCTGCCGCTGCTCCACCCCGCATTGTGCTGGCATATTACAACAAATTACTACAATTTTCTAGAGACAGATTAATGGAGAGATGTTTTTGAAGACTAGGATTCGCCGAACAGAAAATCAAACCAAGCATCTAAATTAGATTGCTCAACTTGGTCTATCTGTGTTTTTTCTGTTGTTTGTGGAGGCTGGTAGATTTTTTTTAATCTTTGGATTTTATCATGACCGATGACATAAAGATTTTCATCCTCCAAAGTGTAGCCTTGCTGTCTTCTGATGGCTAAGTCCACATAATAGTCTGAAGCTAGAAATTGATTTTCCAACTTTTGGCGTTGGTTTTGCTGTTCCAAGAGTTGAATTTGAGCTTCTTTTTCCAGTTTTTGCTGTTCAATGTCTGAAGTAGTAACAGTTTGGTTAATAATTTGCCAAGCTATAAAAGGCATTAAACCAATGCAAAATGCTAAAACTATATCACCAAACCAAGATTTAACGGACTGATTGCCTGAAAACATTTGTTACTGATTATAATGGATTTGCCTTGAAGTTTATAATTAGCTTACACTGTTTATTGTAAAGCGATAAAGAGTTTGGGGCTGTAGCTCAGTGGTCAGAGCAGTCGGCTCATAACCGATTGGCCGCAGGTTCGAACCCTGCCAGCCCCACCACTTATTTCAGATAATCAATTTCAATATTTTCTAACAACTAGAGGATGAACAATAAATTTATCGCTGATAACCATGAGTATTATTTGGGGTATTTTTTTATTTTTTTGAAAAAGAACAGGTTAATTTGCGGATAACTTTCTGATTCTAGAAGGTTTTGTGGTGGCAGTAACTGGAATCGAACCAGTGACCTTGGGCTTATGAGTCCCACGCTCTAACCAACTGAGCTATACTGCCAAACGGATGACTTTATTGTATATCAAGATTAATAATTTCTTTTTTTATAATTCATTTAATTTTTAAGATACTGCAGGGGGATAAGGGAGTTTTGCTGGTTGCAGATTTTGGCAGTCAGACCACAAAGTAGCTTGGTCTTGCAGGCATTCGCTAAATAGGTTGTAGGTATCGCTATCAGGCCAATAATCTTGACAATCATTAGAATTGCTATCAAAAGTGCATTTGTAATAAAAAGTTTGTTGTTGATTATAGATATCCTGAAGATTGGTCAAAGCCTGATTTTTTGCTTGGTGAGAATCAATGACTGCCTGATAAAAATCAACTACAGTTTGGCGATTTTTAAAGTATTTAGCATAGTGGTTTTCGAATTCAAAGGGAATAGTGCGAAACTCGGTGCCGATAAAGGCATGCAGTTCATCATATTTGCTTGATTCTGTCAGATGGGGATATAACGCTAAGATTTCCGCAATTTTATCAGGATTTTGCTCAATAACTTTATTAATTAAATCATTAATATGAGAACGTTCTTGAGTGCTTAGCTTATGGTAGACAGCATGCAGCAATTCATGAGCGGCTGTGGTTTCAAGCAGTAAAGTATCTAACAATATAATCTCTTGACTGGAAATCCAACAGCCATGAATAATGATATTGTCTTGATTCTCAAGGTTTTTACACTTGAATTCAGGATGACTGGTATCAGTAAAGATTTTGGGATTATGGTCATAAAAAATGATTTTAGCTCTATCCGTAAAGCTCAATCGTTGGGCTAGGGTCTTAATATTAATGGGTAGATTAGGGTATTCATCATCCACATTTGGTTCAGATATTGGAGTTGGTTGAATTGTCGGTTCTTCTGGAGTCGCCACTATTACCTGCAATGGATTAGCTGGCGGTTCTTCGACGATCTGAATACCAGCTTGGTTAGAGGCTGGCTGAGCTGTGGCTTGAGGGTTGACAGTGACTATCGGGTCATCAATCGGACTGGGAACGGTTGGTGATGACGGAGTTGGGCTAACGATCAATTCGGGTAAAATCGCCTCTTCTGTTTCTTCTGTTTCAGATGTTTGAGGATGAGGCCTTTCTTCAGCTACCATATCCTCGCTCAAGACTGCTTGAATGCTAGGCGGTTGATTCTCTGATTGCGATCTTTGTTGGTCATAAACAGAGCTGACCATATAACTAATTGCAAAGACCAAACCGCAACTAAAAAGAAGTACTAAATTGCGCATTAAAAAAAGAGCTTTCATTAATTCGTGATCTTCTTTTTTGCCAAAAGATTGAATTTGATTTAAGGGTGATTGTTGAGGCAAGTTATCCATAGAGATTTTCTCTGATGCTATTATGACTTATTCATTACTTTTTTGTAAACTAAGAATGATTAAACTACAAATTCATGTTTGAAAATTTTCAAGATTCTAAAAGTTATGTTTTAGCCATTAGTGGCGGGGTTGATTCAGTGGTTTTATTGCATATGTTGGTTAATCAAAGACCAAAATCTAAATTTATAGTTGCCCATGTTAATCATGGTCTGAGGCAACAATCAGAACTTGAATCCCAAAGAGTTCACAATCTAGCCAAAGCATATAAATTAGATTTTGAAACAACCAAACTCAACCTCAGTAAATCTAGTGGTCAAAATCAAGCCCGAGTAGCTCGCTATAATTTTTTCCACCAGATTGTTGATAAATACCAAGCTCAAGCTCTCGTGACTGCCCATCATCAAGATGATTTAATTGAAACTATGATTCTAAATTTCATCAGAGGCAGCCGGCGACGAGGTCTAACCAGCCTTAAATCTACACCTTTTTTATTGAGACCACTCTTAAGTATGCCAAAACAAGCTTTGATTAACTATGCTCAGCAACACCAATTAACTTGGTCAGAAGATCCCACCAATCAAAATTTAAAATACTTAAGAAATCGCATCCGCCATCAAATTTTACCCAAAATTAGCTCCAACCAAAAAATAGAACTTTTAGCTCTCCACGATAAGCTATTAAAAATTAACCTAGATTTAGATAATTTTCTAAATCACTATTTAGAATCCAAAAGCTATCGTCGTCAAGGTCGAGTTTTTAGTCGACAATGGTTTAACCAGCTTGATCATAATCAGGCTTGTGAAGTTGTAACAAGTTGGTTAATCAAATACAAAGTTCCTAATTATACGACTTCACAAATTCTCTATATTGTTGTTAAATTGAGGACTCTATCGTCTGGTAAAACTATTATAATCAGTGATGGACAATCCATTAAATTCAGCAAACGTTCTTTAAGATTAGAACTTTAAAAGAGTGATACTATAGTAGTCAGATTCAGAAATTATTTTTCAAGATAAATGAAACCTCAACGCATCAATAAGCCTAAATCTCAGAGACGCAAAATTAAGAATATCCTTTGGGTTATTTTGGTTGTTAGCATCATTTTGCTACTCATTCAAATTTCTCCCAACGATTCAGATCCAGAAGAAATTTCTTTAACTGAATTTAATACCCAGCTCAGTCAAACCCCAACAAAAATTAAAAAAATTATCATCAAAGCTGAACGAATAGATATCTACGATGATTTGGATGAAGAAGCTGATCCTATAGCCTATACCATTCGTGATAGCAAGGATATAACTTTAGAAGAGCAGGGTGTCCATGTTCCAAGCTCTATCGAGCGTTTCAATGAAACTGATGATGAGGGAGCTGCTGCTTGGGTTGGTATTATTACTAGTTTAGTTATCTCAGCAGGTATTATTTTTGTTTTAATTTTTCTTTTTAAATCAGCTCAAGGTCAAGGTTCGCAAGCTTTAAGTTTTGGTCGCTCCAAAGCTCGACTTTATGGCAATGATGCCAAAAGCATCAGTTTTAAAGATATTGCCGGCAATGACCATGCTAAAGAAGATTTAGAAGAAGTTGTGGATTTCTTGAAGCACCCCGTTAAATTTAAAAATGTCGGAGCTAAAATGCCTAAAGGTGTCTTATTGGTTGGTCCACCTGGAACAGGTAAAACTATGATTGCCCGAGCCGTGGCTGGAGAGGCTAAAGTTCCCTTTTATAATATGTCTGGTTCGGAATTTGTTGAAATGTTCGTCGGAGTCGGAGCTTCTCGGGTTCGAGATTCCTTTGCTAAGGCCAAGAAGAATGCTCCTTGCATTTTATTTATTGATGAAATTGATGCGGTTGGTCGACGCCGAGGCAGTGGCATGGGTGGGGGTCATGATGAAAGAGAACAAACTTTAAATCAGATCCTAGTTGAAATGGATGGTTTTGAACAAGAAGAAAATGTCATTGTCTTAGCTGCTACCAATCGAGCTGATGTTTTGGATCCAGCCCTCTTAAGACCGGGTCGATTTGATCGACGAGTTAACATTAGTCTACCTGATCGCAAAGATCGCCAAGCGATTTTAGAAATTTACTTCAAAGACAAGCCTTTGGCAGATGATATTGATATTAAAGCTTTGGCCGCCAAGACTGCTGGTAGTAGTGGAGCTGATTTATCCAATATTGTCAATGAATCAGCTATTCGAGCCGCTCGGCGCAACTCCAAGCAAATCGCTGATCGTGATGTAGTGGAGGCCTTTGAAAAGGTTGCTATTGGTCCAGCTCGAAAAAACAATTTTATGTCTGATAAGGAAAAAGAATTAACAGCTTATCATGAAGCTGGACATGCTATTGTTGGTTTCGTTTTGCCTCACTCAGACGAAGTTCACAAAGTTACCATTGTTAGCCGAGGACACGCTGGCGGAGTAACTTGGTTTTTACCGCCCGATGATAAAAGTTATCATTCCATTTTGGAATTCAAAGATGTTTTAGCTCGCATGCTCGGAGGCAGAGTGGCAGAGAAAGTTATTTATGGATCTGAAGCTGTAACGACTGGAGCTGGCAGTGATTTACAAAAGGCTACTGAATTAGCCAGAGATATGATTATGAATCAGGGCATGGGTAGCAATGATTTAAGAGATCAGGTTTTTCATACAGAGGAGGGCTTGATGTTTGATCGGATGATGCATGAAAAACTTTATTCCGAAAAAACAGCCGATCGGATTGATCAAGAAATTTTAGGTTTAATCAAAGAAGCAGCTTATCGGGCAGAAATTATTATTAAAGCTAATTTGCATTGCATAGAAAAACTCAAAGATGCTCTGCTAGATAAAGAAACGGTAGAAGCCGAAGAAATCAAAACAGTTTTCAATGATGCTCGTTTGCCTCGAGAGGTAAAATTACCGAGACTGGCTACACCTCATTAATATAAAGAGATATCTTTAAAAAGATTGTTAATTCAGTTAGACTACACAAAACGTGTAGTTATTTGAAGTTTTATTAATGTTGATTTAATTTTTTATGAATATTATTGCTCGGCAAATCAATCGACCAATGACTTTGGGTTCAGCTACGGTGGTCATTGGAGCCTCTCTCTTTTTAGGGCTTATTTTAGGCATTATTAGAACCAAACTAATTAATGATACTTTTAATCACTGGACAACTGGGGCTTATTTTGGAGCCTTTAAATTACCTGAATTCATTTTTTATACTTTAGCGGCTGGAGCTTTGAGTGTTTCCTTTATTCCGGTGCTATCTGAAAAATTACAATTGAAATCTCGTTTGGAAGCATGGAGATTGACATCTTCCATACTTAATGCTGTCGCACTTTTAATGCTGGCTTTATGTTTAGTTATGATTATTTTTCCCGAGCCAATTTTAAAATATATTATTGTTCCAGGATTTTCTGAGGCAAGGCTTGAAATTACGGCTCAAATTATGCGATTGGCAGCTATCGGTCCGTTTGTTTTTTCGATAGCTTCGATTTTGAGTTCAGTCCAGCAAGCTATTAATCGGTTTCTCTATTTAGCTATTGCTCCCATTTTCTACAATCTAGCCATTATTGCTAGTATCTATTTATTCAAAGATTCAATGGGTATAGTCTGTTTAGGTTTGGGAGCCGCCTTTGGGGGCGTCTTAAATCTGATGATTTTGGGCTTTGGCATGAATCGATTAGGCTTTCGACATCGTTGGATTATTGATTTCAGAGACAAAGCTTTTAAACAAGTTTTTAAAGCTTTGCCTTTTAGATCTTTCGACCAAGGCATTATTTATATAAACTCCATTGTCCAAACTCGTTTAGCCTCCAGTTTATCCATTCATGCCATTACTAATTTTGAAAATGCTCTCATCCTTTACAGTGCTCCCATCAGTTTGCTCGGAGTAGCTCTGGGCATGGCTGCTTTCCCTCGTTTTGCCAATCATCTAGCCCGCGGACAGCCTAGCAAATTTAAAAAAGATTTTTTAGAAATTTTAAGAGGCATTTTTTGGGCGACCATACCGGTAGTTGTTGTCAGTTATGTTAGCCGAGATTTGATGGCTAAAATCATTTTTAGCCGAGGTAACCAAGAAATTGCTTTAATTTTTGGCTGGTTATGCTTGGGTATTTTATTTAGAACTCTCTACGCTATCATTTCTCGTTTTTACTATGCTCAAAAAGATACCAAAACTCCCCTAATAGTTACTTTGGTTGGTTTTGGAGTTAATATTTGTTTGTCTTGGTATTTATCTTATGAGTTTGGAGTGATTGGCTTTGGCATGGCAACCAGTATTGTGGCTGGTTTGGAAATTGCCATTTTAATCTACTTGATTCATATCAGAAATCCCAATCTCTTTAATATTACTTTTATAAAAAGATTACTTCATATCATTGTTGTTAGTCTTGGCACAGTAGCAATAACCTTTCTTTTGACTAGATTTATCTTTGTTCAAGCCCACGATTCAGCCTTTGATTCGATTTTCAAAATTGGTCTAATTTTCAGTGTCGTTGGCTTGATGCATTTTGGACTATCTTATCTTTTCAAAGTTCCAGAAGCTTACAAGTTGCTAGGTTATATAACTCGTCAATTTGTTCGCATAAAGAAGATTTTTTATCATGATCGAGGAGTTTAATAAAAGCACAATGATTTTGAAGAATATTCGTAATTTTTGCATCATTGCCCACATAGACCATGGTAAATCTACATTAGCGGATCGTTTGCTAGGCTTGACTGAGACAATTGACCAAAGGCAGATGAAAGACCAGCTTTTAGACCAGATGGATCTAGAAAGGGAAAGAGGTATCACCATTAAGTTAGCTCCCGTGAGAATGGTCTATAAAAATTTCAATCTCAATCTAATTGATACTCCTGGTCATGTTGATTTCAGTTACGAAGTTTCTCGGAGCTTAATGGCTTGTGAAGGCTGTCTACTAGTTGTCGATGCCACTCAGGGCATTCAAGCTCAGACTATGGCTAATCTACATTTAGCTCAGCAACATAATTTAAAAGTTATTGCTGTGATTAATAAAATAGATTTACCAACAGCCGAGCCTCATCGAGTTAATCAACAACTACAAAGTTTACTCAAATGTCAGTCTGAAGACATTTTTTTAATCAGTGCCAAAACTGGGCAAGGCATTGAATCTCTTCTGCAAGCCATTATTGAGCAGATACCACCACCCCAAGGTAATCAGAATGGATCAGTCCAAGCTTTAATTTTTGACAGTTATTACGATGATTATAGAGGTGTAATTTTGTATGTTCGACTTATGAATGGTCAGCTGAAAACTGCTGATCAAATTTTATTAATGGCAGAAAATATACAGGCTATAGCTTTGGAAGTGGGCTACTTGAAACCTGAATTTGTTGCTAGCGATAATCTATATTGTGGAGAAATCGGTTATGTTGTTACCAATCTCAAAACTGCCACCCAAGCTCGGGTTGGAGATACTATCACTCTGACTGCCAACCCTGTTGATTCAGCTTTAATCGGTTATCAACCAGCTAAAACGTATATTTTTGCTGGCATCTTTCCCAGCCAAACAACTATGTATGATAATCTCAAAAAAGCTCTTGATAAACTGGCTTTATCTGATGCCACCCTATCCTATGAGCCGGAAAACTCTCTAATTTTAGGTCATGGTTTTCGATGTGGATTCTTAGGCTTACTCCATTTAGATATCATCACCGAACGTTTAAAACGGGAATATAATTTAGAGATAATAATCTCCAATCCTTCAACTGCCTATGAAGTTTTATTCACCGACAATCAGACAAAAACCATTAAGTCAGCCAGTGAATTGGCGGAAATTTCTAAAGTTGCTGAATTACGTGAGCCATGGGTTGAAGGAGAAATCATTTGTCCCCATACTTATCTTGGTGGCATTATTCAATTAGTCACCCAAATACGAGGAATTTTAGGGAACATGACCTATGTTGACAGTTTGGTGATTTTAAAATTCCAAGCTCCCCTAGCTAATCTATTAACAGATTTTTATGATAAATTGAAAAGCTTAACTAGTGGCTACGGTAGCTTAAATTATGATCTAAGTGACTATAGGTCTGGTGATCTAGTTAAAGTTGATTTCTATGTAGCTCATCAAATAGTTGAAGCTCTGAGCTTGATTTGTCATCGTCAAGAAGCTGACAAGTTGGCACGAATAGTCGTTAAACGTCTCAAGGATATTATTCCTCGTCAACAATTTAAAGTTGCTTTGCAAGCTGCTATTGGTGGCAAATTTATCGCTCGGGAAGATATCCCTAGTTTTCGAAAAGACGTGACTGCTAAATTATATGGCGGTGATTCAACTCGTCGTAAGAAATTATTGGAAAAGCAAAAAAGGGGTAAGTCTAAAATGAAGCAAATCGGCAAAGTTGAACTACCCCCTGATACCTTTACCATCCTGATGCAAAAGGATGGGGTTAAGTGATTGATTGAGTCTACAGCTTGAGTTGTTTATAATAAGCAGTATTATGACCAATCGACAAGCCCAGATTTTAACAGCCATTGTTGAGGCTTATGCTGAAGTTGGCTATCCAATTGGCAGTGTGACTCTGGCGAAACTTTTTCAAGCTGCCAGCTCCACTATCAGGAGCGAGATGAGCATTTTGGAAGATTTGGATTATATTTATCAACCCCACACTTCAGCTGGACGAGTTCCCACTGATAAAGGTTATCGATGGTATGTTAACAATTTGCAATCACCGACTGTAGATACCAAAAATGCTGATTTGAGTAATCAAGTTAAAGTTTTAAGTGCTCGTATTGAGGGAGCTGGTGAGGCTGAACAAGCCATCAAATCAGCCGTGGATAGTTTAGTTGAACTGACTGCTAATGTTGGAATTGGAACATTGGGATCTTCTTTACATATTAGTGGTCTGGGTAATTTATTTTCTCAACCAGAATTCACGTCCAAAGCCTCAATTCAGGCAGCAGCCTATCTGCTAGATAATTTAGAGGCTTGGCTTCATGAAGTTCGACCAAATCAATCCCCAACCGTTTTAATCGGACAAGAAAATCCTATTGGCAAAACTTCAGGATGTAGTCTGATTATTAGTCGTTTTCAAAGTCCTTATAGCGATCGAAGTTACGTTGGAGTCATCGGTTCAACTCGACAAAATTACAGGCAAATTATGACTTTGGTTAAATCTGCCGGTGAAATTTTGGAAGAATCTTTTGAAGATTTTTAAAAATTAAAAGCAATTCTTGATCAATTGACCTGGGTATTAGTGTTCTAGATTTGGTTTGAGTCTTTAGGCAATAGTATCACCAGATAAATGAAAAGGCTGGGATTTTCAAACTGATAGATAGATTCCTCGCTCTGCACAATTATCAAGAAAAGTTAAATAGCTTAATAAAGTCTTACTAAGTTGATCCGATAATTTTAATCTTTTATTCATTTCTTTAACTGCTTGCCTTTCATTAGCCAAAGCCTCATTATGGGTTTCTTTATTGTCAATAAAAGTAGAGAAAGTCATTAAATTATATGATTCTATAATTTTATAGAGAATCTTGGTGGTTTCTCTATTCATATTCTTTTTAATATCACCTCTAATCATATCCATAAAATCCATCAGCTTAACCTCTCTCTGCGTTGAAGTTTTTTGATTTGCGCTTGGGCAGACAGAAGCTGTTTTTTGAGCAAATTATTTTCTATCTCAAGTCTACGAATCTCTTCTCTAGCCCCGAACATTCTTTCAAATGTGGCAACAGGCATACTCCAAGATTCTTCTTTACTTCGCTCCACGACTGCCTCCATTATTTTTTAGCTTTAGATAATTTAATTAGTAAATCGTCTTTTAATTCTTTTAAATAATCAGAATAAAACCCCTAAATCAATAGGGGGTTATTATTAGGTTATATACTTTTATGGGTTAAAAATCAATTAGTAATACTGGGTATCTCTAAATTACCATCAGCATCATAGTGTTCAGTACTAGTCAAAATACCATCACCAGTATAGTATTCTGCTTTAATTAATCTACCATTAGCATCATATTCTTGCTGAATATATTCCTTTAAATTACCATCAACATCATAGTATTCTTTTTTAATCAGATTACCATCAACATCATAGTCTTCTTGTTCAATTATCAAGCCATCAGCATCATACCATTCTGACTTTATCAGATTACCATCACCATCATATTCAAACTCTTCATGTCCAATCCAATCATCATCACCATAATAGTGCTCTCTTTTAATTACATTACCATCGGTATCATATTCTTCTATGTGATACTCCCTTAAACTACCATCACTACTGCAATAGTATTTTATTGTATTTGTATCTTTAGGGCATTCTGGTTTATCTTTACTAGTATCATCAGACTTTACTATTTTTATTTCATCAGATTTTTCTGTTTTAATCACATTGCCATCAACATCATAAAGTTTTCTTCTAGTCCAATTACCATCAGCATCATAGTGTTCTGTCTTAATCCGATTACCATCAGCATCATATTTATCTAGGTAATACCACTTCAACCTACCACCAGCATCATAGTATTCTGCTTTAATCACATTGCCATCAGTATCATATTCAAGCTTACTATACCACTCTAACTTACCACCAGCGACATAAACTTCTGTTTCAATCCGATTACCATCGGTATCATATTTATTTATCCGCTGGACATCAAACTTACCATAGAAACAAAGACCAATACAGATCTTAGTACCATCATATTCTTCTTTAATCACATTGCCATCAGCATCATATTCATACTTTGTACGCCCCAGAAAATCACCATTAGCATCATAGCGTTCTCTTTTAATTACATTACCATCAGCATCGCAAGTATATTTTGTATAATCTGTATCTTTATCTTTAGGGCATTCAGCTTCATCACCACTAGTTAAAGCATAGATGGTTATGCCAACTCCAACCAGTAAGACAATGATACTGGTAAGAATAATGATTAGCTTTTTATTCATTTAATATAAGTATATCTCATAATCAATCTAGG
>JAPOWB010000005.1 GCA_026707815.1 Candidatus Saccharimonadota bacterium | reverse complement strand
AACGATGAAAGGCAAATAAATCAATTAATGCTAGTCCAATCCGACTTATCTATTTTTGTTAACCGCCAAGGACATGGAGATTCATTCACTTCACTAGGCTTTGTTGCTATGCATGGGTTTACTCCGAAGCCATTCTTTGAGATCATGCATCTGCAATGAGTATGTCATTAAAGAGAGAATGTAAAATTAATATCCCCGAAGCTTTCACGGGGGGGGGTATTTGGCGATGAGCTATTATAATGGATAATATGAAAACTCAGGATTCCAATATATATCAGGTACTGGATAAACCAGACCATGTCTATGAAATACCCAATTATCAGAGATCTTACAATTGGAGTACGAAGAACACAGATGAATTTTTGGCTGATCTAGAAACATGTAAAGATAAAGGTGAACAACACTTTTTTGGGTGCTTGGTGTTGAATGCTGGCTTTGATACTACCCAAATCATCGATGGACAACAACGAATTACCGCCAGCTTATTGATGATTATAGCTATCTTCCATTTAGCCGAAGAGAATAAATCTCTATCCTCTGAAGATCCGTCATATATTTCTGAGAAATTTTTAGCTAATCGGCATAAAACAGAGAACTATAGATTAAAGTTGAGAGTTAGCACTGCTGATGCAGAGGTTTTTGAAAAAATATATGACAATGCACTAAATACCGAGATTAAAAATACCAATTTGTATCGGTCATATAAATATTTCAAGACAGAGTTTCAAAAGAAAATTCAGCAAGATGGTGATATAGATCTATATCTGTACATTAAAGCATTAAGCAAATTTATAATATCTGTAATTTTAATAGAGAAAGATGATGATCCCCAACGAATTTTTGAAAGCATTAATGCTAAAGGCATGGTGCTTGGAGATGGCGATAGAATTAGGAATTGTGCTTTAATGCTCTCAGATTCTAAGTTATCAGAGCATATTTGGAAAAAATACTGGAAAAAAATAGATGGTGAACTAGTTGATATCTATAATGAACGTGATGATACAACTGAATTTTTCAAGTTTTTCTGTATCAACTTTAGCAAGTCAGCTATCTCAAACCAGCAAATATATAGTAAATTCAAAGACATTTACAACAACAACCTACCAAAACCATTAGATCAACAAAAGGTGGGTAAATTTTATAGTCAAATTATGAGGGAATTAAATCGATATGTTTTCCTAAAATATAATAAAGATGAAACTGGGGTTTTCAAGGATTTTGAGAAATCAGCAGTGAAATTAAACGCTTTGAACGTACAATTACTCAAACCCTTCTTAATGAAAGTCTTAGAATGTTTCCAAGATAAAAAGCTCTCTGCAAGGAATGTTTTAGACATCTTTGGGATCACTGAATCATATTTGGTTAGACGGATCATTCTTGGCAAGTCGACTGCATCTTTGGATAGATTCTTTTATATCATGCATCAAAAGATAGAAAACAGAGATGAAAAAAATAGCTATGTCGATCGATACAAGAGTATACTTCTCGAGGCAGATGAAAATGATCAAAAATGGTTTCCAAATAACCACAAGGTTGAAGAAGCCATATTAAATCAAGGATTTTATGACAGAATTGCAACAAAAACCCAAAGATTTATTTTATTGGTTTGCAATGATTCTATTCAACCCAAAGAGTCACAATTCCTGAGCGATTTAAATGAGAGGACTCCATCTATAGAACATATAATGCCTCAAGAAATATCTGCTTCAAAAGAATGGCAAGAGGATTTAGGTCAAGACTGGCGAAAAATTCATGAAGAATATTGTCATAGATTATGCAATCTAACGTTGACTGGCGAAAATTCAAAGTATGGCAATAAGAGTTTTAATGAAAAACTTAATATGGAAAATGGATTTAAACAGAGCAGTCTTAATCTTAATAAATTTGTTGCCGATCAAACTGTATGGAATAAAGAGGTTATGGATCAAAGAGCAAAGTGGTGGTGCGAAAAAATCAACCAAATTTGGTCTTATCCGAATAATCATTGATTAAGCATGACTATGAGCTTCTACAGCTGCCTTGATCTTGAGCAGATTCTCACTAATAGCCTGACAGACTGGTAAGATCTCTTCAGTTTCAATTCTTAAAGCCAACATCATGACAATGTCATTCTTTGTTTTATTGGCTGGCTTAGTCAGTCCATCAATATCTGTCATGGCGGCATTCATTGCTCCGACCATGGTTGTGTATTCAGCTGACATGTTTTGCTTATAACCCGTAGTTCTAATGGAATGTTCTAGGTTGTGAGCATGACTGGCTAGAATGTTTAGTTCTGCTAGTTTGATATACAAATTAAAGACATAATCCATGCCTTAATTATATCATGTTTGACAGAGGTGAGTCAGAGATAAAAGACTTGGTTATTCCCAATTGCAAGACTTCACAGCTTCTTGTTCAATATCATCAAACTTATTCTCATCATCATCTAGCCAATTATTAAAGAATAGTATGTCAGCTTGACTTAAATCATTCTTGGGGTATGCATTATATTCCCTAGTCAGTCGATTACTTTTTTTAATAGCATTATTCCAAGCGTCCAAATCACAGCTCGCAGCATGTCTTGAAAATTCACCCAACAGACTTTCTTGAGCTTTTCGATTATTGTAAAGCTCATCATACTGAGGTGATGATTCCCAGTTGCATTTTGCCCGCCCCTTTGTCTGCTCTTTAGCTGCCTGATTACCTATATTGCTAATTCTGGCATTTAATTGTTTCTTTTGACGATTAGTTAATCGATGCCAGTTATTGTTTTTGCGTTTCAGCCATTTATCATAATTTATATTATAGTCATTGATTAAATTATTAACTCTATTAAGTTGACATTTATTGTAAGCAATTTTCATTTTGTCAACTATTGATTCTTTTTCATCCAGCATTTTAACAAATGCAGAATAGTGATTGTTAGAAGAATTGTTAGACGATGTATTATCAGAATTGGCTGGAGGGGAATTTGATGCACAGTTATTTTCGACATAGGCAGTAATTTTGTCGGATTCATCTGAAGATAAACTTAATATTTTAGAATATACGTCATACCCCTCATTTTCCAGCATATCCAAGACTTCGTCCAATCCTTTAGCTTCTTCAAGTCTTTCTTGGGCAGAATCCACTTCAATCGCAGAGGCAGATAGATTGCATGTTTCGAGATGCTTCCAAATTCTTTTATAAGAAGCTTGCAAATCATTGGCTAAATTATTCCATTCTCTGATGAGTGGTTGTACAACACAAACTTCCATATAGGCATCATAAATATCAATACCCCTTTCCTGTTCATCATCTAGATTGTCGACAATTTGTTTCAATTCACCAGCTATTAAATAAGGCAATCTCTTTTTTAAAGCATTGTAATCATCCCATAAATCATTATTCCTGATTAATCTATCTTCGAACGTTGTCAGATTACATACCTGCATGGCATCTTCAAATTTTTTATTGTGATGCTTCATTGTAGCTAGCAAATCTTTAGCTTCTGCCAATAACGGCTGGGGCGTGGCAGAGTTCTGAGCTGGAGGTGATTGTGGGGGGCTTGGTTGAGGTTGAGGTTGTTGAGGTTGACTGGCGGGGGGATTAACTACAGACTGAGCTGGAGGTGATTGTGGGGGTGAAACAGTTATTTCTGGAAAGGCTTCTTCAGATGTCTGAGCCTTTGGCTTAGGCAGATGATCATAATCAGAGTGATAAATAGGCTTATCCTTTGAGAGAGCTACAACTACAGCTCTATTTTTGAAGTATTTGCTGTAGTGATTTTCTAAGGCTGTCGGTAAGTCATCGATCTGCGTACCAATAAATGAATGCAACTCATTCATCTTAATGTCATTATCTCTAGCCGTTAGATTGTAAGGCTTTAAGAATCTGTCTAGAGCAGTCTTGTTGGATTTATATGCTTGATTGAGGAGTTTGTCTAAATCCTCTCTTTCTTCGTCAGATAGTCTAATATAGACGGCATGCAGAAATTCATGAGCCATAGTATCTGAAACATTGGCTTCATCTGATACAACTAATATATCTCCACTGATTTCAATGGTTTCGTTTTTATTCCAAATACCATCACCATTGAGATCTTTGAAATAGATGTCAGCTTCATGCCAGCCATAGCAACCAAGTATAACCCCATCAACTTCAGATGTATCTGGATTATATCCACAACTAGCTAAAACGCTTTTTTGTGAATAATAAAGAATAACATCGTCAATATTGTCTAAGATTTCTAGACCTCTGTCTGTCAGTTTTAAGTCATTAACAATTGATTGAAGTTCAGGGCTATGAATTTTTAAATGTTTGGAAACTGGTTGCAATATACTTTCATCAGCGTTTTGATGCCCAGCTACAGAATAATAAGGAGCATCTGATTTACCCATAAAGTAAGTTGCCATAAATATCCCTATGCCAACTAGAGCTAATAAACAGACAATTAAGCCCAGTTTTTGAGCCATTGAAAACTTCCCCATCAATCCATTTTGCTCTCTTATGAGGTCTTCATAAGCAGTTGATGGTCGAGAATGCCATGGATAATTCGGGGGGTACATTGTTTTTTGCTTGTATCTCTCTTTGAGATTCAATCTTAAGCTATGTCTGATTCCCAAGATATTGTAAAAATTAAAAAACCAGCCCTAAATGAGCTGGCAGAATCATTAAAGAGGTTTATTAAAATAAAATTTAGGAGAGTTTATTTACAATAATTCTAAAATGATAAAGAGTTTTATAAAACTTTTATAATCAAAAGCTTATGCTCTGAATTATAGCATTGCTTGGATTGAAGTTGAATAGCTTTGTATATACGACAATGTAGCAATTGGCAATTTGCTGATATATTGAATGAATATATTTAAAATCAAAAGAGAAATATAGTGAGATATATTCAAAGAATAATTAAAAGCTTATCTGCTGGTAAGGATAAAAATCAGCAAGGTTTTACTATCGTTGAAGTAATGATTGTCTTGGCGATTGCTGGGTTAATCTTGGCGGTGGTATTTGTAGCTGTCCCTGCATTGCAAAGAAATCAAAGAGATAATGCTAGACGCAATGATGCCGCCTACATTAGAACTCAACTCAATCAGATGGTTGCCAATAATGGCAACAGAATACCATCTCTCGTTGGAGCAGCTGGAGTAACCACCAATGTATCAACTGCTATTAATGGAACTTTAAACAGAAATGAGTTGAATCAATTAGGTAAGCATGACAGTGTAGTAGCTGATGCGACTGGTACAGCAGGATCAACTGGTGCTGGATTTGCGAATAACGGTAAAATCATCCTCTCTAGAAATGGTGCTTTTAAAGACATTACAAAGATTAACTGGTTAAAAAATGGTGATAATGTGGACAGCATTGTTATAGTGCTTGGCAAACAATGCACTGGGAATATTGTAGGAGACAGAAGCCCATCGGCTGGTTATACATTAGAAATTACTGGTGGAACTGTAGACTTCAAAAACCCTGGTGGCTCTAGAAACAATATAGCGGTTTACTATGCCTTAGAGGGCGACAATAATATTTATTGTGATGATACAACCCTCTAACCCCCTCTAATCCTAATAACCCCCTTTAATTAGGGGGTTTTGTTTAAAAAGAAATAAGGAGAAACCTCATGAATAATATAGACTTTGAAAATGCTCCCATTGGAGCGCAAAAATTAGCAAGATTAATAGAAAATATGAATTTGGAGATAATTCGGAATTGCATAAAAGATGGTGGTATACCTAGTTTGTTGGAGTGTAAAACCACTAAAACCAATAAAGATGCTCAAAATCCAAGTATTGATATACATTTCAAAATAGAAATACCTAATCATCTTTGTCGACCAGATAGCTTATTTGATTTGAAACATTCCATGATAACCAAACTCAATGAAATACAAATTCGGCAAATCAAAGAAAATATCTAGAATTTCCAGCATTGCAGGGGGTTTTTATTGTTAAGTCAAACCCGACTATTTAAAAGGAGCTATATCCAGTGCTGTATATTTAGATTAATTTGTAAATAAATCAACAGACGCAACCTCTTATACAATGTATAATTTAGTTATTATTTAAACGCAACGAGGAAATAAATATGAATACTGTATTAAAAGCTGGAAAGGGCATTAAATTAAGAAATACAACGCTTAGCGATGGCAAACAGGCTCTATATGTTGACTGTGAGCTGGAAGACAGAGTTAGAATATTGGAGTCAACTTGTGCCGAAATACTGGATAAATTAAACCTTATCATAGAGCATCTTGGCATAGATGAACCTACAGATTAGTGGTAAAATATGAGTATGGATTATGCTCAAAAATTTTACAGTCAACTTGACGAATTGAGCTAACTAAGTAACCCCCTCCTTTTTTTTGGAGGGAGGATATTAAAAGTGCCACGTGGCACTTTTTTGATGGAGAGATCAATTGTCAAGAAAGTATCATGTGATACTTTTTCTTTTTTTTGATAAAAGTATATAACCTCATAACCCCCCCCCAAAAAAAATGAGAGAAAGCGAGCAAAGTGCCACGTGGCACTTTGACAATCAACGAATAGATGGAATGATATGCATTTCTATCCCTTTTCAATTTAAAGAGGTCAACTAACTTTTTTAAAAGAAAAAGTGCAAAATTGCACTTTCTTGACAATTAGTGAGGTCAGTGTTGTGATATGCACAAACATGCGGAAATCATAGATAAAACCAAATAATAATCATTAGAATCACTGTTTAACTAGTCGTTAAACTTGACAGGATTACATAATCACTGTAACGTATTCATTATGATGAAAATCGCCACAAAAAGCCAGTGGATTAAGGCTTCTCAACAGCTAATCAATCACACTAAAGATTTGGTGAATACTGGTCAGCTACAAGACGAGGAAATGCATGTCAATTATGAATTGTTATCAGTATCTAAACTTTTATTGAAAGATACTCAGCTGGGTAAATATGTAAATGTTAATAGATGGTATTTATCTTATAAATCCACCTATCAGGACTTTTATAAGACTGGGCTTGGCTCGAATATCAATAATCAAACCGCCCCAGCCCACTTAGGAATCAAATTATCGTTAGAGGAATTACAAAATTGCATAGATCTTTTCTATGCACATAGATATAACACTAAACAAAAAACCTCTTTAAGATGGCAAAATAGACTGAATGAGGTAAAAAAAAATGACGATGATTAATCACCGCCATAAATTTGGATCATAAAGAGAATAAAAATGAATGGCAATCAAAAATATTCCCAAAATATTTATCTTAGTATACCGTTGAGGGAGAATTTAATCAAACTTTTAAAAACCAGACAGCACCTATTGGTTTACGGCTACATTCATTCATTTAAGGGTAAAGTTTGCTTCAAAACCAATGATGAGATTGCTAAAGATTTATGCATGCCTTACAAACATAGGGTTAGTGACGTTTTAAAGTATTTAGAGAGCGTGGGTTTAATCAAAAAAGCACATAATCCTCACTATAAACGCCCCAAAGACAGGTTGATAGCAATCAATACTCCAGAGGGTATCGAGGCGCTGGATTTGATGGCAACTAAATACCCCACAGGGTATCAAAAAGAAGCTGTGAATACCCCACAGGGTAATGAGCAAATACCCCACAGGGTATCAGAAACAGATGATAAGAATAGAAAAGAAAGAATAAGTTTTTTAAAGAACAAAGGTACTCAAAACAGCAAAAAATTTGCAGATTTTGAGGTTTGGTTTGAAGACTTACAAAATCAGGACTTAGTAGATCTATCCAAATCAGAAAACATCACTAGCATTTATAGGCACTGGTATAACATCTTCAAATCAGAAAACACTAGAGAAAAACTCATATTCCTTGCTGAATTTTTCAAGCATTTAAGAGCTGACATGATAAGAACTGAATCTTACAGCCCTCGGTTTTTGAAGTACATCTTTGGCAGGATTTTTAATAAAGACCTGCTCGATGGCATTAGATTAACAACTTTAGAGGGATTGGGTGAATTTATCGGTCAAGCATACGACTGGTTGGGCAAAACCCCCAATCATGAGTCAGATGCGATGATTAGCATACTAGATCAAATCCCACTTGATGAATTACTTGGGGAGTTTGAATATTTTCTGATTGAGTATCGAGGTCAAATCATTTCTGATAAAAATGCACGACAATAACAATCCTCTCAGCCACAGAGGTTATACAGATGTCTTTGTTATCAAAATTTCTTGACAGAAATAATAGCATTTTATAAACGAAATTAAAAATAAGCTTCAATTTGGTTTCGTCCATCATTTAATCGCTCCTCTTGGGGCTATTTTTTGTTATCATTTATGTAATGATATTCAATCAAATCTTTTGCTCTGATACACTGAAAACCCTTAAAACTCTCCCCTCAAATTGTGTGGATTTAGGGATTACATCTCCGCCATACAATAAGAGGGAAAAAAATAATGGGGGCTTAGTTAAAAAGGTTATTTATTCCACTTATAAAGATTCTGTACCTGAAAGAAAATACCAATCAAATCAAGTGCAAGTATTAAATGAAATCTATAGAGCCACCAAAGAGGGCGGTTCGTTTTTTTATAACCACAAACTTAGATATCTAAATGGTCAAATGATACACCCAATGGATTGGCTTAGAAAGACTGACTGGCTACTCAAACAAGAAATTATTTGGGATAGAACAATAGCAGCCAACATCAGAGGCTGGAGATTTTGGCAAGTCGAAGAAAGAATCTATTGGCTTTATAAACCAATAAATAAGCAGGCTATCGGCAAAGAGTTGAACAGCAAGCATGCCAAATTAACATCGATTTGGCGAGCTGCTCCTGAAAATCACAATCCTCACCCCGCCCCATTTCCTTTGTGGTTGCCTACTAGAATTATCCTATCTGTTCTAAATCAGAGAGGGGTTGTATTAGACCCTTATATTGGTAGTGGTACGGTGGGGGTAGCAGCAAAACTGCTTGGGCATGACTATTTGGGGATAGATATAGATAAAAATTACTGTGCAGATGCTAAACAGAGAATTGAACAAGCTCATTTAGAGCAAGACATAATAGACAGAGAAAAAGCATTGCATGTTGTTAGCAAGACTTATCAGGAGCGTAAAGAATCAAAACGACTCAAAAGTTTAGAATATACAGTTTTAGATACAAATCTCTGATGCTCTTCGAGTGTTGATTTATTAACAAAAAGCTGTAAATCTAAATCAGGAGCAGACAGATATTTAGAAAATTTAATATTTGCCGACCTCAAATATATGCTGGGCTTATCTCCGTCAGGTAATTGTTTTAGTAGCTGGGTTTTGAGGTCTTGAATTAGGGGTTGATGTTTGAATTTAAAACTAAAGATGTAAAATAACCTGCCATCTATAAATCCCCCAACAATGATAGTTGGATTGTCAGACTCTAGTTTAGCTAATCTTTTATGGGTAAAATCTGAAATATTAGCATTGCCGTCTAATTTTCTTGGATTTTTGGCTAAGGATTGTGTTTTGATGTTGACAGGTTTTGCCTCACACCAGTCTTGCTCTGCAATAGAGGATTGCCTATAGCCGTTATATCCCAATTTGTTGGTATCCAAATTGAATCCACACAGCCTAACAATTGTTGCCTCTCTTAAGGTTGACGAATTACTGTCATTAAAGTATAAAACCAAGAGTGAAAAGAGCATCTTTGTGATCTCGTTGCTGTCTTTTTTGCTGAGATGCTGAAGTACTTCAGATTGAGGTTTTGTTGCAAATAAACCGATTAGATGTAATAAATCCTGATTCATGCAATAAATTATACATGTTTTTTGTAAGACTATCCGACTTACTGAATAACCAATGACTGAACCCAAAACAAAAACCACACTATACCAAATAACCTAAATAGCACCAGTGACATGCATGACTTGAGCTGTGTTTGGGGCAAGTCTAGATGGAGCTGCACACAATGATTGTTGTGTGGATTTTTTTGTTTTGAGCCATAAAACGCCCATTCAGTCGCCAAACCAACCCACACAGATAAGAGGGTGGAATCTGCAACCCCCATTTTGCACATAATTACAATTATGTGAAACAGATTTCAAGCCATGATTCACATCTGTTGGCTGTTTTGGATTGTCAGAGAGGTTAATTTGGCTACGCAAACTAGCCAAAATCCCACGCAAACAGGTGAATTTGAGCTATTTAATATGATCCACTAGAGCTTTTTCTATTTTCTGATGCGATTTTTCGCTTTTAATGACGTGGAAATATGCTGCGAGCGATTGAATGGATTGATGTCTTGAGAAGTATTTCAGATCGTCCAAAGTTGTCCCTTTAGTCTTAGCCAATTCCATGATGGCGGAGTGGCGAAAGATGTGGGGCGACTTGCCATGGATCTTGAGATTATCCAAAAAGTTACCGATGTAATGTTGGAGCGTTCTTTTCGAAGTCGGTTTGTCTTTGGTTACAAAAAGAGCAGTGCGGGGCTTGTATTCTTTGGAGTATTCCCTAAAGCACTGTGCGAGCTGGGAATGCATCTCTCTGATATCAATATACCCGCCCTTGCCACGAATGGTGAGAGTATTGGCGGGAACGTCGAAAGAATTGAAGTCCAACTTGGCAATTTCACCGATTCTGAGTCCATGAAAGTAAAGTAAACAGATCAGGAGCTTCAATTTTGTATCATTCAATTCTCGATAAGCATCGAGGATTTTCTTCAACTCATACTGGGTGAAAGGTTTCTTGCCGCTGCTGGGAGCTTTAGGGGCTTTGATAGTCTTTCCATTGATGAGAGTTGTGATGTCTACCGCAAGTGAACCATTCTTGTGCAGAGTCGTGACAAAATCTTTGGCTACCAAAAAATATTTTCTTTGAGTGGCTGGCTTCAGCTTCTTCCCCCATTTGTCTTTGGCATCTTTTTCGAGATACTTTTTAAAATCGATTAAAGTATCCCTGTGAATAAAAGCTATTTTTTTATCAGGACAAATGAAATCCACGAATCGCCGAATGGTTAGATTATAGTCCGCTTGATTTACCTCATCGTAGATTTGAAAAACCAGCGTTGAAGCATTCTGTCGGTTGATTTGAGTGGAGTCAAATTTGGAATTCTTGGTTTTTTTCAAAAGCTTTTTTGTTTCCAAATCTTTGCCAAGAAGCAGTTGATAATCTAACGAAAATAAATAGTCTTTTTTGTCGATCTCGCCAACCAAGTCGGGGAGGGGAGTAGGCAGATTCAAGTCATTCATATTGTTTTAATTTTTATCATTTAATAATGCCTATTATAAAAAATTAAGTGAGAAAAGTCAAATTTATAAATCCAGAGAACACGTTTTAATAAGCATAATTAAGTATTCACTTCATTCAACCTCGTTAGTTCTTTATTATTTGCAAATAACAATACTATGACAGCAAAAAAATCTATGCTATACTTGGAGTATGCGTACAAATAATTTAGAAATACAAATAATGTATTCAAGAAATTCGCTGGAGGGCGTCCAACAATGAATTTAGACTTAAAGAAATTAGCTGAAGAAACAGCCAAAGAGATTTCTGAAAACAAAATCCAAGTCGAAAAGGAAGTGGCTGAAAATAAAGCCAAAGCCCTACAAGGCGTTGATGATCCGTACTTAAAAAAGTCAAAGGATTATGATGATCAATTGAATTTGGTTGCTAAAGAATTAACCGATTGTCTTCAGGGCAAAACCCAGGTTGTTGGAACAGCCGCCGATGGTGGTAATCGCACGACTACAGCCACCGAGCAAAATCTCATCCAAAAGCAGAAGCTGATCCCATCAATTCGTAACAGATTGAGGGTGATCACATCAGACCAAGATAAGGTTGACATTGTAGTTGAAAATGTCGGTGATTTTACCCCCGTAAAAATAGCGGAGAATGCCAGCTTCACAGAGCAGAAACTGACCTATGATAAGCCTAGATTGACTATGGCAAAGTACGGTTTCACAGATTCTGTTAGTTTTGAGCTAATCAACCAAGACATTATTTCTCCATCGATGGCGGATCAGATTACCACAGCCATGGCTCGAAGCCAAG
>JAPOWB010000002.1 GCA_026707815.1 Candidatus Saccharimonadota bacterium | reverse complement strand
CTTGGCTTCGAGCCATGGCTGTGGTAATCTGATCCGCCATCGATGGAGAAATAATATCCTGATTAATCAACTCGAATGATATGGAATCTGTTAAACCGTACTTTGCCATAGTCAATCTAGGCTTATCATAGGTGAGTTTCTGCTCTGTGAAACTGGCATTCTCTGCTATTTTTACAGGAGTAAAATCTCCAACATTTTCAACTACAATGTCAACTTTATCTTGGTCTGAGGTGATCACCCTCAATCTGTTACGAATAGACGGGATCAGCTTCTGCTTTTGAATGAGATTTTGCTCGGTGGCGGTAGTCGTGCGATTGCCACCATCAGCGGCTGTACCAACAACTTGAGTTTTGCCCTGCAAGCAATCCGTTAATTCTTTAGCAACCAAATTCAATTGATCATCGTAATCCTTTGACTTTTTTAAGTGCGGATCATCAACGCCTTGTAGGGCTTTGGCTTTATTCTCAGCCACTTCCTTTTCAACTTGGATTTTGTTTTCAGAAATTTCTTTGGCTGTTTGTTCAGCTAATTTCTTTAGGTCTAAATTCATTGTTTCTCCTTTTTCAATTTTGTTATTCTATCTCGAAAGATAATTATATTAAATTTCTTATTCATATTAAATAGTATAACACACTTTTTACCAACAAGATACATTGGTTATGTGTAAACTGCAAGGGAATAGATCGAGGGGAAATTTTTGAACACATATTTGTATTAGATTAAACTACTCACAAGATTGGAGTTTGGAGATATATAAAACAAAAGGATTGACTTTTCTCGCTTAATTTTTTATAATAGACATTATTTAGAAAACAAAAATTAGGCAATATGGACGACATGAATCAGACCACTCCCCCACCCTCCTTGTTGGACAAAGTTATTAAAAAAGAAGACTTGATTTCAATCCCCTATGACCAGCTGATTGGCAACGATCTGGAATTAAAAAAACGTTTGAAGAACGCCAAGAAATCTAAATTTGATAGCACCAAAATCACTAAAGAAAACAGTTCGACTTTAGTCTTTCAAATTTACGATGAGATAGACTATTCAGATTACAATTTAACTATCCGTAGATTCATTGATTACATTTGTCCCAAAAAAGATGTGGCTTTTATAAATCGAAATACATTGGCTGATTACAAAAAACATCTAGAAGATGAGGCTACTGACAGATGGGGCAAGAAGCTGAAACCAGCCACTCAAAGAAAGTATTTTCTGGTTGGCAAGGATTTCATTAAGATTTTGCAAAAGAAAGGCGTTCTTAAGGAAGATATCACCTGTCACCTCAATGGAAAGCCTATCAAAGCCCCCAAATCTCAGAGCAATGGTAAAAGGGCTTTCACTCGGCATGAATTGAGAGCAATTTTGAATGCTTATCGGGAACTAAATGATCCTAGATTAAAGCTTCTAATCTGTCTATTGTATTTTCACGCTCTGAGGATTGGTGAAATTGCCAAACTTGATTTCAATTCATTTGATGTACCAGCCAAGACAATTGCCATCAGAGGCAAAGGGGGCTACTTGGATAATCGAGAAATGCACAGCCAACTGATGAAATGTTTCAAAGAGTACTCCAAATCTCACAAGCTTCGCACTGCCCTCTTCACCACCAAAGACAAAGCCACTTCAAAAAGGACATTGCAAACGCTTGTTCAGCGATTTCTGGAAAATTTAGGAATTCAAGGCAAATCTGCCCACATCTTTCGGCATTCCGCCATCTTGGAATTGGCAAAAACCAAAGGGGCGACTTTGGATGATCTGAAGTATTTCTCAAGACATCGATCAATTCAATCTTTGGCTTCTTATATTCATGTCATTGAAACAGAAAAATCTCATAAGAAGATTGAGAAAGCTCTGGTAGATCATATTAAATAGCTCAAATTCACCTGTTTGCGTGGGATTTTGGCTAGTTTGCGTAGCCAAATTGACCTCTCAGACAATCCAAAACAGCTAACAGATGTGAATCATGGCTTGAAATCTGTTTCACTTAATTGTAATTATGTGCAAAATGGGGGTTGCAGATTCCACTCCCTTATCTGTGTGGGTTGGTTTGGCGACTGAATGGGCGTTTTATGGGTTTTGTCGTGCATTTTTATCAGAAATGATTTGACTTCGATACTCAATCAGAAAATATTCAAACTCCTTAAGTAATTCATCAAGCGGGATTTGATCTGGTATGCTAATCATCGCACCCGACTCATGATTGGGCGTTTTGCCTAACCAGTCGTATGCTTGACTGATAAATTCACTCAATCCCTCTAAAGTTGTTAATCTAATGCCATCAAGCAGGTCTTTATTAAAAATCCTGCCAAAGATGTACTTCAAAAACCGAGGATTGTAAGATTCAGTGCTTATCATATCAGCTCTTAAATATTTAAAAAATTCAGCAAGAAATATGAGTTTTTCTCTGGTATTTTCTGATTTGAAGATGTTATACCAGTGCCTATAAGTGCTAGTGATGTTTTCTGATTTGGATAGATCTACTAAGTCCTGATTTTGTAAGTCTTCAAACCAAACCTCAAAATCTGCAAATTTTTTGCTGTTTTGAGTACTGTTCTTCTTTAAAAAACCCATTCTTTCTTTTCTACTCTTATCATCTGTTTCTGATACCCTGTGGGGTATTTGCTCATTACCCTCTGGGGTATTCACAGCTTGTTTCTGATACCCTGTGGGGTATTTAGTTACCGCCAAATTTAATGACTCAATACCCTCTGGAGTATTGATTGCTATCAACCTGTTTCTGGGGCGTTTATAATGGGGGTTATATTTCTTTTTGATTAAACCTGCACTCTCTAAGTACTTTAAAGCGTCGCTTACCCTATGTTTGTAGGGCATACATAAATCCTCAGCAATCTCATCATTGGCTTTGTAGCAAACTTTATCTTTGAATGAATGAATATAGCCGTAAACCAATAGGTGCTGTCTAGTTTTTAAAAGTTTGATTAAATTCCCCCTCAAAGGTATACTAAGATAAATATTTTGGGAATATTTTTGATTGCCATTCATTTTTATTCTCTTTATGATCCAAATTTATGGCGGTGATTAATCATCGTCATTTTTTTTTACCTCATTCAGTCTATTTTGCCATCTTAAAGAGGTTTTTTGTTTAGTGTTATATCTATGTGCATAGAAAAGATCTATGCAATTTTGTAATTCCTCTAACGATAATTTGATTCCTAAGTGGGCTGGGGCGGTTTGATTATTGATATTCGAGCCAAGCCCAGTCTTATAAAAGTCCTGATAGGTGGATTTATAAGATAAATACCATCTATTAACATTTACATATTTACCCAGCTGAGTATCTTTCAATAAAAGTTTAGATACTGATAACAATTCATAATTGACATGCATTTCTTCGTCTTGCAGCTGACCAGTATTCACCAAATCTTTAGTGTGATTGATTAGCTGTCGAGAAGCCTTAATCCACTGGCTTTTTGTGGCTATTTTCATCATAATGAATAAGTTACAGTGATTACGTGATCCTGTCAAGTTTAACGACTAGTTAAACAGTGATTCTAATGATTATTGTCTGGTTTTATCTATGATTCCTGTATGTTTGTGCATATCACAACACTAACCTCACTAATTGTCAAGAAAGTGCCACGTGGCACTTTTTCTTTTATAAAGAAGTTAGTTGACCTCTTTAAATTGAAAAAGGATAGAAATGCATATCATTCCATCTATTCGTTGATTGTCAAAGTGCCACGTGACCCTTTGACAAGAAAGAGAATAAATATAGTAATATGTGTTTCTATTCTCTCCATCAAAAAAGTGCAAAATTGCACTTTTAAAACAAAACCCCTTAAATCAATAGGAGTTATTTAGTTTTTTTCACTAAATCATCATATTGGTTTTGTATCAGCTTTTTAATCTCAGTTGATTTTCTATCAAGTTCTTTATCAATATTGATTTGCTTCATTAGAGCTTCTAAAATTTCTTTGCTTCGGCTAACTCCCGGGATATTGCTCTTTGTAATTTCCTTGTATCTTTCAAGCCATTTTAATTCTTGATCCTTAGAATGGAGTATAGTTTCCCAATAGAGCTTATAAACATTAGTTTTATGCTGATCTCTCTGAATTCGCCCCATCTGCCATGTAAATATAGCCATGAAACCAGCTGTAAATATGCTAAGAGCAGTGCTAAGAGATGGATCTGCGATACTCAAAATTGCTGATGCCACCGCAACCAAGAAAGCCACAATTACAAGTAGCCCTATCCAAGTCAAGCGATCTAGTATCTTTTTGAATAATTTCATCTATTCAACTGGTTTAATTCGTCAAGTTGATTGTAAAATTTAAAATAAACTTTGGAATCCGTTTCATTCTCCAACTTTGCAAACAGTTGGGCGAGCAACATTTCAAATCGCCTCACCAATATTGTCCCCATCACACTAAGCATTATCCAAGCAGGTAGTGAAATACCTGCAATCAACCAAAACATCAACCAATTGTCATGCCAAAATCCTCCGATTAAAGCCACGATACCAACCCACATTAATGCCGTCAGAATCCAACCCGTACTACTTATAAAAAAATCAGCCCTACGCCAAGCATCATGAATACTGTTAATTTCTTGCTTACTGAATTGTCTATTAGCATACTCAACATATGCCTTGAGCATTCTTTGTACTTCAGGATGCTTGAAATCGTATCTTAATAGTCTAAACCCATAAATAGCCAAACCAGTAATAAAATCTCTCTTGGTTTGTTGGTAATATTTCAAATCATTAAATGCCGACATATTTAACTTAGTTTATACAACTTTTAACCAAAACCCCCTAATTAAAGGGGGTTATTTAGTTGAATGGGGTTAGATGTTTTCACAATATAGATTATCATCTCCCTCTAATACATATACGATAGCCGCTTGATTATGATTGAGGCTCTTTGGAAATCTATTACCAGCGACATTACCCAGAGTTCTAGCTGTAACCACTCCGATAACACTAGATGGACATTGTCTGCCACCCAGAATCAAAACGCTATTTACTCCAATATCCACAGCATCGTATGCATAGCCGGGCGTCCAATTTCCCTGCGTGGTGAGAGATGAATGGCTACAAATTGGCTGTGTAGGTGGTTGAGTACCTCCAGGGGTATATGTATTAGGACCAACTGTTCCAGCTGCCCCGTTGCAAACTCCCAAAGTGTGGGTAGCCACTGCTTCACCAGCGGCAATTTCCTTACCATCTTGCAGATAATAGATGCCTCCCCCAGCAGATAAACCACCAGTTACATGTGCGTCTGTTGTAGCTCGACCAGACTGAAAGGCTGATGAGCTATATTCGGGATTAACTCCATTAAATTGATCGTCATGCCCAATATAGTTCAACTCACCCCCATTCAAATTTATGTTACTTGCTGGTGGCAACTTGTTATTTTGGATAGCAATAGCATTAACAAGCTGAGCCTTAATATATGCCACATCATTTCGTCTAGCACCATTCCTCTGATTCCTTTGCAGTGCAGGGACAGCAATGAAGACCACCGCCAAGATTAACCCAGCAATCGCCAAGACAATCATTACTTCAACGATAGTAAAACCTTGCCTGTTTAATTTTTTCATATCAATATTCTTCAACAAAATTAACCTTTCTCTCCTTTTCTAGAGAGTTGTGTCATCACAGTACACATTGGTATCACCCTCCAATGTATACAGAATAGCGATATTATTTCTAGAACCTGTAGCATCGTTTAATCCTGGGTTGCGAACATTATATCCAGTTGCAGCTGAACTAACTATATTGCTTACTCCACAAGTTTTTTTGGCTAGTAGTACTACTATGTCTAAATCCGTTGTTGGTACAAGTGTTTCATCTGTCCGAGTGCCGTGAAATGTTCCATCTGGAGTATAATGAAAATAGCCGTTTGTGTTCACTATATTGACGGCAGCTGCTTCAATGTCTTTCACATCAATCGCTACTCCTCCCCCCAAATAGTTTAATTCCTCAGACTTTAAAATTCCTTTAATTCCTGATGCTTGGGGTAATCTATTGCCATTATTAGCTACCAACTGATTCAGCTGAGCCTTAATATATGCCACATCATTCTGCCTAGCACCATTCCTCTGATTCCTTTGCAGTGCAGGGACAGCAATGAAGACCACTGCTAAAATCAACCCAGCAATCGCCAAGACAATCATTACTTCAACGATAGTAAAACCTCGCTGATTACTTTTTTGCTTGCGATCAGCCAAAAGCAAGCTCTTAAAACTCTTTATCATAAGTTCTCCTTTTTGTATTTATGATATTTCAGACATCTTAACACTTTCTTTAGAAGTCGGGTTTTGTAATTTAATCAAACTATATCCAACCAAGAGCTTTAATGATAAACTAAAGGCAGTTCATTAAATATAACTCTCCTATTTGTTTATTTTATGAACCTCTTAGCCAGCTTTAAACGGCTGGTTTTTTTATTTAATTCAGCATGAGATTTTATTACAATCACTGTCATGAGTAATGAGCCATTGTTTCTGCCAGACTATAGTCAAGATCCCTTAAGGGAAGATATTCCCGAACATATGGTTAATGCCTTGCGGGACTGGTTAGAGCATTTTTTATCACGATCAAGTTGTATTAAGGGGATAGCTGGAGAACACCATTACATCAAACATTTTTCATTAAATTTACTACAGGTAGAACTTAGATTGGATCACAGGCTTCCTGATCGCTTGGATCAGTTTTGCTTCCAAGCTATATCCACTCTTTACCCCGATTTGACTTTTCAGATTATTGCTTGGGCGATTAAAGTATATGGTCAAGGGCGAGATCAAGAAATTGCTATATTAAACGTCTTTTTGAAAAAGGGTGGTTTGGCTTATGAGGTGAAAAAAATTGGGGATTTTTATGGATTCCATAGGAGAGTACCAGAAGTCGTTGAGAGAGCCTCTAAGGAGGCATTGACTCAAAACCCATCACTTAATAAGGCATGGCATTTCTGCTATGCCAAAAATCCTAATCCTAAGGAGGCATCACAGCAATGTTGCAATTTTCTTGAGGGGTTTATACGGGATCAATATTTTCCCAATTCTCATGAGCCAAAATTTGGGGATCAGGTAAAGACTTTAAGAGAGAATCCAGATTATAAAAAGAAATTTCTTGCGAATATTAAAGGGTCTGCAGTCTTACAGCAGAAATCTGAAACATTACTAGATTTGATAGTACAATTTCCTAATTATCGGGGAGTACACACCGCAAGACCTAGTAGGGGGAACAACCCAACTCAGGAGCAAGCTGAGTATATTTTGCATACAACTATATATTTTTGGAATCTACATCAGACAAAATAATTACGTACAAAGAATTGCATATCCGTTCCACCTCTGTCAAACATGATATAATATAAGGCATGGATTATATCTTTAATTTGTATATCAAACTAGCAGAATTAAACATTCTAGCCAGTCATGCTCACAACCTAGAACATTCCATTAAAACTACAGGCTATAAGCAAGTTATGGCAGCTGAATACACAACTATGGTCGGAGCAATGAATGCCGCCATGACAGATATTGATGGTCTGACTAAGCCAGCCAATAAAACCAAGAATGACATCGTCATGATGTTGGCTTTAAGGATTGAAACTGAAGAGATCTTACCAGTCTGTCAGGTTATTAGCGAGAATTTACTTAAGATCAAGGCAGCTGTAGAAGCTCATAGTCATGCTTGAATCTATTTGAATTGATCAAACCAGTCATAATCAACAGAAACACTTTCCTGTATACCCAGCTGGCATTCTCTCATTTTGTTAGCCAATAAATCCCCATCGATCAAATCGATTTTTCTTGCTCCAGGTTTTATTGCTTCTTCCTTGGCTTTTTTAGTGAAAGATCCAGTGGTGATGATTAGATTTTTACTATCTTTATTACCCTCAGTCGCTCCTCGAAAATCTCTCACAGCATCTGCTCCGACTGATCCTCTATATCTTTTGCACTGGAAGTAAACATCAAAACTGAGCAAGCCATTCATTCTTAGCAACCCCTTGCCATCGATTCCGCCATCACCCGTTCCGCCCGTTACTTCAACTTCTTCAAACTGAAATTCTCGCAATAATCTTTGGCATAATCTCTCAAAAGCAGGTGGCTCTAATGATAACAATTCATTGAGTAAGACAGTCTTCCATGAATCCTCTAGATCAGCTTCTTCGTCTTGTTGGACATCTTTCTTCTGTTTTGGCGGGGATTTAGCTTGGATTACCCGCATTTCTTTGTAAAGCTGATCATTATCTATGCTTTCTGGCTGTCGGGATAATTCGACCCCCTTTGGGGTTAGAATCCAAGTACCTCGGACGGGATTATCCAATATGCCCAATTTCTTCAGATTAGTCTGAGTCCACTTCAGATTATAGCCATATTGAGAATAACGAGGATTAGAGTGAGGTTTGGCTAATTGCTCTTTTGTTAATTGCATCTCTTCAGCTACTGCTTCTTCCAGCATAGCATTCGTAGCTTTGCCACCTAATCTACGAAGTACTAAAATGCAAGCCTTATACATATCTTTGGTGAGAATGCTCTTTTTCATGCTCTAATGTTTTTTCTAGAATATCATATCTCTTTTTAGGATTTTTGATTACATTCGGTGAGAATCCACCTAAAATCAAGTCAGTTGCAGAAGCTCATAGTCATGCTTAAGGCATGATAAGAGAGAACAGCTTATTCTCTAATTGATCTGGGGTAAACCACACATCTCCACCATCTAATCTAACTGGCGGGGTACGAGGTATAGTATTGTCCATCAGAGCTATATCTTGGGGTAAGCAAATCCGCCAATCATCATAACAGGATCTGACTAAGTCTTTATCAGCATTGACATTGTAATGTTTTTTCAGACATTCTATTTTCTCCTTTGAATCTATTAAATCCAACCCTTTTTTATTTGTATTTCCCTGAAAAATTGCATTAGAAACATTAGATAGCAAGACATCAAAATCTGTAGCTAAATAACGATCATTATGAGCATGTTGCTTATTGCTCCGAGATTTGTGAGATTTAACATTAAAAAAGGGGACAGCAATATCTCTACCTTTTAATTTAAATGAGCCTCGAACAGATGATTTAATCTCCGCCTTGAGGCGTTTCCCCGTACGTTTGTGGGTAATACTTACGTCTTCATCATATTGCGTACCTGGCTGAGGATTTAAATTTAATTTCACTACAGACCATTCTGATTTATCCAAGTATCTTTGGATAATAGCACAGCCAATGAACTCCATTGCTTTACCCCTTATCATGGGCAATACCTTTTGATCCTCCAGTATCTCCAAAAAGTTTTCCAAAGGCACATTGTACATCTGGCAATACTCAGCGATACTGTTATAGAATCTAGAATGATCGTAATTCATAATTTTTAATAAATAATTCTTCGCCTAAATTGCGGCTTCCTTTATAGCCATTTTTGAGATTTAATTTATTACGCTGATCATCAGATCTAGATATTGTATAATTCCACTGATGTCGGCATTGGTTTGTCCAACCGTCGTACATTTCTTGGACAGCAGAATGATCATCATAAGTTAACAAAAATGAAATTCGTTTTGCATTACGCCTCAAGCAATCAGCTAATCGTTCATGGTCGGCTTGTTTAAACTGAGGAATATAAAATTTATGTTGATCTGTAGCATAATAAGGCGGATCTATGAATAGAAAACAATTATCTGGAGCAGAATCTATGACACTTTCAAAATCATCACTTATTAATTTAGTGTTCTGAAGTTTGTGAGATGTTTTGCGCAAATGTTCTCCCCAATTTTCATGCTTCATTGAGTATTTTGTCCCATATCCCCAGTAACAATTTTCATATTTCATAATTCCACTATAAGAAATACGATTCAAAAAATACCACCTAAACGCTCTCTGTAAATTATTTTGGGGCTTATAATTCTTTTTTAGATAAGAGTGAGTTTTCTTGCTGATCGGTATACTCATCAACAAGCTAATCAGAGGCTCTACATAATCTCTAATAATAGCGAAAGTGTTAATTACCTCTGAATCAAGATCATTCAAGATCGATTTTAATGCTAATGGTTTGGCGAAATAAATACTTGCTCCCCCAGCAAAGGGTTCGCAATAATACTCATGTCTAGGAATTTCTTGCAATATTTGTTTCCTCGCATAAAATTTGCCCCCAGGGTAACGGAAGGGCGAGCGTAGCTTATGAGCATGGGCTTGAGCTTGTGATATCGAGGTAATGTGGGAATGCATATTATTTCCAATCTATCATTCCGTTAGCATTTAGCAATCTAAAAAATGTATCATGTCTATCTTTAGCATTTTTGATTACTTGTTCCCATGTTATATATCTAAAAAAACATGCATAATCGGAGTGATATTTTATCCACTCCTGTCTGTTGGGGATTTTGTTGAACCCATAACGTGCAAGCATTCTCTCCAAATAATTTGGGTAACCCCCGATTATATATCCAAAGATAGGGGTATGTCCCTCTTTTATATTAAAGGTTTTCCCACGGAATGTCCTTGCTTTTTTCTCAAAAATTAATTCAAGATAGGTGAGCAATTGCTGGTATTCATCTTTGTCGCTTGGTTTTTTAGCTTGATCATCGGCAGTTTTAAATTCAAAAATATTAAGGGATGAACTGTTGTCTGTGGAATTGTTGCCATATGCCAATATAGCTAAATCAGGGCGTTCTTGCTGGCTTTGTATCACTGCTTTATCAGAGATAATATGATAAGAATCACCTATATATTTTTCATGGATGAGAGTATCATCTAAAATCCATAAACTGTGATCAAAAAAACCTTTCGTTTTTGAGTCATTGCCTTTGGGGAAAATAATATCGTGGAGATCCTTTTCTTTAGAGTCATTGTTTTCCGAGAGTCTCTCCATTGTTTGGAGTGTTAATCTTCGATATTGCATGTACTGCGTGAGGTTGAAGCGTTGTAGTGGTTGTAAATCTTCAGTTAATCTTTTCGCTTCTGCTATTCTCGCATCTTTATTGTTATTTTGAAAAATCTGAAAATCTCGTCTGAATTTCTGATGCTTTGATAAGTGATTTGCAACAATGACATGATACATATCTTCCTCTGATAAATTTAAATTCAAGCGTTCAATATTGATTTCATCTGGATTTACATCTGGAAAATTTTCTGCCGCATACTTCTTGAACTTCTTGAACTTCTCTGTCTGTCTGAGACGGACTTCTGAACTCCAGCTTGCTTGTGAATCTTTAACTATTGCAGCAACTTTTTCTTCTATCTCAGATTCCGAGATAGAAATTGTTGAATCTTGTAATTTGATTTGATTTGGAGAATGGAAAAGTTTGTTCCTGCTGGGGTCTACATTATCATCTAAATATTTTCCTGTTATATAGATATGCACAACATACTTTCTGTCATTTTCAGTAAAATCAGAACGATATTCAGGAATATATTCATGTAAAGCTTTAGTGCGAAACACTCTGCGGTGTGCTACTAAATGAATGTAGCTGGCTTGGTTTCTGCATTCAAATATTTTGAAAAATATATAGTGAAATTGTGCTTTTCTGATTCTAAAAGAATCTTCGGATTCAATTTGAATATCTAAATCAGATTTTTTGCCTATCAATTTATTTAGAGTGAGATGTTTTTCGCCCTCTTCTTTTAATGTAACTTCGGGGCAATTATTGTCTGATATAAAAAAATGAGGCATTTTTTCTAAAATGCGATGGGCAAAATATTTTAGAGAAGGATTAAATTCCTCTTTACCCGACAACTTTGGATTTGCCAGTGTTAGTTTTGTGCAATTTTGTTTATTACTAGGCGTTATAACTGATTCAGATAGTTGATCAACTATCTCGTAGTCTCTGCCAAATTGAAATTTACATTCCTTAAATTTGCCATCTTGTTGATAAATGCTTTTTACTGAAATGTCTTGAAAAAATACAGGAAAATAGAATCTACCAAATCCCCGACCGCCTTTTTTATGATTGCTATAAACTGTCTCAAAAGATTCGAGATTATCTTTGTCAAATCCTATGCCATTATCTGTTATAGTTACAGATTTTATCGTGGGGGTCAATATCTTCCCAAAATCAAGCTCGGGTTTTGTTCCTTGTCTTTCCAGTTCTATTGAAATCTTGCCATTTGAGATTTTTGATTCTTCAATAGCCTCAATGGCATTGATTAATGCTTCTGCGAGAGCATCATAGATTGTTTTTGTTTTTAACGAAATGGAATTAAAAAATCCGCCTATTCGAATTCGACTACTCATGTTCTCTTCATAATCTTTAACAGGACATTTTACTCTATGGTGACTCATAGCTCAACAATTAGAATTCAAAAACCTCAAAAAATGACTGCGAAGTTGTGCCATGCATAGCAACAAAACCTAGCGAAGTGAATGAATCTCCATGTCCTTGGCGGTTAACAGAAATAGATAAGTCGGATTGGACTAGCATTAATTGATTTATTTGCCTTTCATCGTTGATCAGCTGAATCTGTTTGTGGGTAATGAGGGTATCTAGAGTTGAAGCCATGCTGTTTTTGGTGGCTCTAGTGATGTGAAGAGGGATCAATTCTGGTGGGGCAGAGCCGTTTTCAAAGGCAAAGTCTAGCCATTTATTAGTATTATCTGCAAAGAGTTGACTAATATTAAAATCTTTAATCAATCTTTTATAAGCAACCAGCTGAGAGGTGATTGGCATGCCCTCAAACCAAACGGATAGAAGCTGAATGAGCCTATCTTTGTATTTCTTAAAGATAGCCATATGAGTCGCATGTTGGGATTTTTTGGATACAGCAATGTCAACTCCAGCTATGACCTCACATTTGCCTCTATAGTACTCTAAATTGGACAGCTTGGGGTTAATACAAGCCTTTAGATCATCATAATTAAAGAAAGCATCAGACTCTGCCATTGGTTCACACATGTACTCAGCTTGAAATTCAGCTCTACCAATCTGATTGCGTCTAGCATGCAAAAAGGCGGTCGGATAAAGCTCGGGGAAAACTGATTCATCATGTTCATCAAGGGCGGGGGTTTTAACGCAGTGAAAGTCTTTGAAGTATTCAGTATCAGAGAAAATATCTCGAGAGGTTAGGGGAGTACCAATAAAGACAATCTTGGTATTTTGATGCAACATTGGGGTAATAACCTTTTTGATTGTCCGATTAATCAAATCAACATTGGCGGCAGTCAAGATATTGTTGCCAGCTGCATCTCTTAAGACATCATCAAGGACTACGATCCCACTACGATAATGTTCACCTCTGATCGAAGTGGTTAATCCGTAGGGGCGAATCTCGGTAATAGCATTGTGATGATTCTTATATCTGATTATATTCTCAGCTGTAGGTTTTAAATCTTTGGTTAACTGGTTAAAAAATGGATTGACTTCCATTAGTTGCTTGAGTTTACGCAGATGGCTGTTAGCCTGCTGGGGAGTAGATGAAAAATAGCCAATCCTTAAATCTTTTGGAGTGGTTAGGACTGAATAGGCTAACATCATCTGGCAAGAGAAACTTTTGGAGAAACCTCTTGATGATAGGCTTAAAAGCCAGTCATGGCAATCTAGATCTCTTAGGCGATTGATCAGGAAATCTCCGACTATGAATTCGCCTTTAGCAAAAGATTGTTGCCAAATTGGTATGAATTTAATCAAACTGCTAGCCTCAGCAACAGCTTCAAGCCGATAATCATTGATAGTCTTTAATTTCATCTTTAATCTTTTTAATTTTGTTGACTTCATCAATGTCTATAGCTTGAGTTGATCCTCTGCCATAAACTTGGTTTTTGGCGGTTATAAGAGTGCTTGCCCCTCTGTCTTTGACTCCTTTCTTATGGAGCATATATGTAAATGCTCTCTCATAGTCTTTGGCTATGACAGTGAAATCTACGTCAATTGCTTGATTATCAAAGTCTTGGACATGATTAGCAACTGTTCTTCTAGAGATTCCTAAAGCGAGGGCTACGACAGACTTATCTTCGAAGAGGGCATAGAGCATCTTAAGATTTCTAATCTGTTCTTTGGTTAAATGACTCATTAAATCCCTCCAAAACCTCGAGAAATCTCATTCATAGTCGGCAGACTAGAGGGCGGATAACCTAACTTAATTCGACCTTCGTTAGGGGTTATAAATCTGTCAACTCCAGCTCTGACTTCATCTAGTAACTCAGCTCTATTTTCGGGTACAGGATCAACTAAATCTAGCTTTAAGCTCGCATCGATTTCATGAATTAGATGTCGATTCAGAGTTCTGACTATCAGCTCCATCAGAGGTTTGACATGATTGTCGATAAAGATAACTTTCTGAGCTTCGGCTGTGGCTCGATTAGATGATTCTTCCTTACCCAGCAATGCTCCTGAGATGCCAAACAGCTCTTGGATTGATTGCTTGGAAAAGAATCTGGATTCCAGTAGTTTTAGATCGTTGGGAGAGATGGATAGGGGAGTGAATTCGGTTTTTGCCGTTGTTAAAGTGGGAGTATAGTTGGAAGAAACAACCATAACCTTATTGTAATTATCTACCCCTTGAAAAGATTCCCTTAATGTCTTTTGGGCATCACTTATGTCGGGGATTTTGCTATGATCTGGGGGCAAAGTTAAAATCCCACTTGGTATGCCCTGATTCCTAAAGGAAGCCATATGTCGTTTTTCGGCTAGATCATCAAGCTGTAAGATGCCAGCGAAAGCAGAAACAGGAGATTTACCTCTGACGGGATCAGCTGGATCAATTAATTTGAAATGCAAGATATCCTCTTTCAAATACTGCCTCTGCCCTTGCAAGCCGTAATAGAGGTAATGATCAATCTCATAGCTGTTTTTAGTCTTAATAACAATCGAATGAGGATTCAATAAAACTAATTGTCTGGTTACAGATGAATTATCTTTAATCTTTAGCCAATAGGAATTGCCCGATAAATTCAGCTGAGAGGCAACAATGTAGGCGAAATCATAAAAGCTGAAAGATTCATTAGGCATGTCCAACAGATTGAGAATCGTCGAATTATTGACGATTTCATCTTTTGAGTTGACTAAATCATATCTGAGCGTTGCCGTATTGGTGGCTAAAAGTTTAACACACATGTAAACCCAGCCAGCATTCTCTTGTATCGAGGGAGTATTAAGTGATGTAAATAAATTGTCTTGGCTAAAGCTGGTAACCGAGGGGGCTTTCTTTTTAAATATATTGAGCCATTTCATCTGTTAGTTTTTGCTTGAAGACAGCTTGAAAT